>NZ_CP055157.1:2125000-2725000 GCF_013367775.1 Microbulbifer sp. YPW1 | reverse complement strand
GCAGCGGCCCCGAATAGATGGAAACCGTGTTGTGATCGCGATCAATATCCCAGGCGACGGTGCCGCGCGCGGCACCGAAGGAAAACGGTGCATCGTAGAGCAGCGGGAAATGCGCGCTGAAACCGGCATCGCTGGCGAGCTCAACTCGTCCGCCGCGACCATTCAGCGACAGGTAGCCATTCACCCCGGTAACTGCCGGCGCACCGCGGTGTGCACCTGCATCCACATTGTGCAGGTTGGCGGCAACGGACACCTCGCCATCGATACGCGCCAGGCGCACGTTCTGCAACTCACCGGTTGGCTCCAGCGCCCTGAGCCACTCGTCGGCTTTATCCGGCATCAGCTCCAGCACCCGCAGCACGCGGTGCCAGGCCTGCAGTTCTATCTGGTCTACCGCGAGCTGCAGGTCGCCGTGCTGGTCGCCACTGGCCTGCAGATTGACATCGGGCACCTCGAGTTGCTGCCAGTTGAGCCCCAACTCCTGCAGCACCAGCTCCCAGGAGTCCCCGGGGCGCCAGCGCCCGGAAATATTGCTGGACAGGGCATTGAGGGTTTCCAGGGCACCTTTTTTCGGCGCCTGCGGCTCCTGCTCCAGCTCGGTCGCCGTCATCTGCGCAAGACTCAGGTCGCCGCGCAGGCTGTAGCCGGTCTGCGCATCCGAGCTCAGCCACAGTCGCCCACCGGCAAGCTTGCGCCCCGGCCAGTAGAGTTTTTCCGGCAGCGGCGACAACTGGTACAACAGGCCAACGAGGTCCGCATCGACCAGCAGCTCGTTCAGCTGCACGTAGCCCTTGAGGGTGAATTCTTCACTGTCGCGAGGGTTGCCGCGGCCCTCAAGCACCAGGTGCAGGCTCTCCTCACCGCTGTGCAGGCTCTCCATGGCACCGGTGACAAAGGCGCGGGCAACCAGGCGATGGAAGTCACCGCTGTTCTCCAGCTGGATCTCGCGCAGGTCGACGTTGGCAGACTGCCCGTCGGTCAGGGTCAGGCCGATACTGGCATCACGCACCAGCACCTTCGGACCCAGTTGGAAAATGCGGGCGGGATCGCCCAGGCGCGGCCCCACCTCACCGGTCTGCGGGTGTTTCTCCACCGCCCCGGACACCAGCGGGAAGCCCTGTACCTGCCAGCCCCCCTCTGCGCGCTGCTCCAGTTGCGCGGAAAAACCGTCGACTTCCAGGTTTTTCCAGATCAGCTCGCGATTCCAGATACTCGACAGCAGATCCAGGTGAAACAGGCCACGCTGCAGGCGTACCTGCCCTTCGCCGCCGATTTTCAGGCCGTCGATCTGCAGTGCCACTTCCAGCGCCTGCCAGCGCAAAGAGATATGTTCCAGACGCACCGGTGCGCCCAGGCGCTCGGAGAGCCAGGCGCCGATTTCCGGGCTGTATTTGCCCACCTGGGGAGACAGGATACGTCCGGTCTGGACCACGATGGCCAGAGAGATCACCAGCACCACAACCAGCAGCCAGAACTTGCGGGCAAACCAGCGCAACCACAGCATCAGGAGAACCTCCCGGGGCCGTGACAGCACAGGCTATGGTCGCCGCTCGCGGCAACTGTGGTGAACTCACACCAGTACAATGTCGTACTGCTCCTGGTTGTAGATGGGCTCGACCTGGAACTGGATCGGGCGCGCGATAAATTCTTCGAGGTCCGCCACATTGGCGGACTCCTCGTCCAACAGCAGGTCGATCACCACCTGGCTGGCCAGTACCATGATCTTCTCGCTGTCGTAGGCGCGGGCCTCGCGGATAATCTCCCTGAAGATTTCATAGCACACCGTCTCTGCGGTTTTCAGGGTGCCGCGACCGGCGCATACCGAACAGGGCTCGCACAGCATCTGGCCGAGGGATTCGCGGGTACGCTTGCGCGTCATTTCCACAAGCCCCAGCTCGGACACCCCAGTGATACTGCTCTTGGCGTGATCCCGCTCCAGCGCCTTCTCCAGGGTACGCAACACCTGACGCTGGTGTTCCGTGTCCTGCATATCGATAAAATCGATGATGATGATGCCACCCAGGTTGCGCAGGCGCAGCTGGCGCGCAATCGCAGTGGCCGCCTCCAGGTTGGTCTTGAAGATGGTTTCCTCGAGGTTGCGATGGCCGACAAACGCACCGGTGTTCACATCGATGGTGCTCATGGCCTCGGTCTGCTCGACTATTAGGTAGCCACCGGATTTCAGCGTTACCTTGTTCTGCAGCGCCTTGCGGATCTCCTCCTCGACGCCGTACAGGTCGAACAGCGGTCTTTCGCCCGGATAGTGCTCTATCCGGGGCGCGATTTCCGGGGCGTACTTGCTGGTGAACTTGGCGGCGCGGCCGTGGGCCTCGCGGGAGTCGATCCGGATTTTCTCGGTATGGGGGCGCGCCAGGTCGCGCAGTGCGCGCATGAACAACGGCAAGTCTTCGTAGATGATCGCCGGCTCTTTCGCAGTCTTGATGCGCTGCTCCAGCTCGATCCACAACTTGTACAGGAACGGGATATCCCGCAGCAGCTCCTCTTCGCTCACCCCTTCGGCCACGGTGCGCAGAATAAAGCCGCCGTCACCACTGTGACCTTCCTCGGCCAGCTTGGCGGATGCCAGATCCACCAGATCGCGCAGGCGGTCGCGCTCGGATTCGTCCTCGATACGGTTGGAGATGCCGATATGACGGGTCTGCGGCATATACACCAGGTAGCGGGCAGACACCGACAGATGGGTAGTCAGGCGCGCGCCCTTGCTGGAGATGGGGTCTTTCACCACCTGCACCACCAGGGACTGCCCCTCCCGCACCAGTGCGCGGATATCCGCCACCTCACCCTCGCGGGACTCCATCCCGTCTTCATCCAGTGGCGCAATATCCGAGGCGTGGATAAACCCCGCCCGCTCCAGGCCGATATCCACAAACGCCGCCTGCATGCCCGGCAGCACGCGCACCACCTTGCCCTTGTAGATATTGCCGACAATGCCGCGACTGGCACTGCGCTCCAGATAGACTTCCTGCAGCACACCGTTTTCCACCAGCGCTACGCGGGTTTCCATTGGTGCCACATTGATGAGTAACTCTTCGCTCACTGGACGTAACTCCTAGATCATCCCTGCGCCGGCGCGCTTGTCGAACTGCCAGTAGGGAATACCCGCCTGTTCCAGAAACCCTCCCAGGGTCTCCAGGGGCAGCCCCACGACATTGCTGTAACTGCCATGGATGGACTCCACCAGCAGCGCGCCCATTCCCTGAATACCGTAGCCACCCGCTTTGTCAGCAGGCTCTCCGGTGTTCCAGTAACCCTCGATCAGGCGACGGTCCAGGGCGCGGAAGCGCACCCTGGTTTCCACAACCTCACTGAATGCCGACTCGCTGCCGGAGAGGCAGATAGCGGTGAGCACCGAGTGCTCGCGGCCGGACATCAGCCGCATCATGCGGGCAAAATCGGTGAAATCGCGGGGTTTTTCGAGAATCTCACCGTCGATCACGCCAAGCGTGTCAGCGCCGAGGGACCAGACGTTGTCCCTGTCCTGCAACGCCAGACCGGCGCGGGACTTTTCCTCGGCCAGTCGCAGCACATACGCGTGCGGCGACTCTTCGGGGTGGCGGCGCTCTTCGACGGATGTCGCCGCAGAGGAAAACTGCACGCCGATCTGCATCAGCAGTTCCGCCCTGCGCGGGGAGGCGGAGGCGAGAATCAAACGCTGTTCTGGAGTGGAGTGTGGCACGGTTCAGTTATCGTTATATCTTTGGTGGTCAGGTGATCGACTGAACGCCTGATTATAGCGCCAGCGCTCGAAAAATAACCGCAATCTGCGCGTGACTTAACACTAATTTGCGTTGCCCGGCCGCGGGATGCCGCCGCCACAAGGAACCTGCCGCCTAGCGAATCTGCAGGCGGGAGGCCATACGGTGCAGCCAGGGCGTCACCAGTGGCCACAGCAGTGCGGTGGTTAACGCCGGCCACAAGAAGGTCAATCCGGGTACCGGCTTGCCCGCCAGGCTGTGTACCCAGTTGCCCAGCAACTGATTGATACCCACCAGCACGAACACCCACATCAGTTGCTGCCCCGGGTTGAATGCCCGGGTGCGTCGGTACGTCAGCAAGCTGAAGTATGCCAGTACCGCCAGCGCCAGTGCGTGAGCACCGAGGGTTGAACCGGTCACCAGGTCCTCCACCAACCCCACCATCCAGGCGAAGCCGACGCCCAGTTCCTGTGGCATACGGGTTGTCCAGAAGATCACCAGCAGCGCGCAGAACGCGGGACGGAACCACAGCCAGTGTGTAGGCAGGGGCATGACCGCCAGCAACAGGGCGATAAATATCGTAAACAGGATAAACCAGCGGTTGTGCGTTTCCATGGCCTCAATCCTGAGCCGCGGGATCGGCACTGCCCTCGAGGCCATTCTCCACCGGCGGCTCCACGTCGATCACCGCCAGCACAAAACGGCTGCGATTCATGCGTCCGCGCGGCTGTACCTCCACATCGGCAAAGGCGCGACCGGGATCGCGGCTGACCGAGGTGACCTCGCCCACCGGATAGCCCGCCGGGAATCGGCCACCGAGGCCGGAGCTCAGCAGCAGGTCACCCTCGCGAATATCACTGGTGTTGGCCAGGTGGCGCAGTTTGAGTCGGTACAGGTCGCCGGTGCCTTCCGCCACCGCGCGCACACTGTTGCGCAGAACCTGTACCGGCAGCGCGTGGTTGGCGTCTGTAATCAGCACTACGCGGCTGGAGATGTCACCCGCTTCGATCACCTGTCCCAGCAGGCCGCTGGCGTCCATGATCGCCGCGCCCTGTTGCACCCCATCGCTACGGCCCTTATCGATAATCAACACGTGTTCGAGCGGATCCGGAGATACCCCGATGACCTGAGCGACCAGCACGCGCTGGTCCACGCTCTCGGCGGAGTTCATCAATTCCTTGAGCTGGGTATTTTCCGCGCGTACCGCAGCGAGCAGCTGGGCCTGTTGCTCCAGCAGCATCACCTGATGCTGCAGTCGGCTGTTTTCTTCCAGCAGCTCTTCGCGGGTGCGCAGCTGCTCGCCGGCCCAACCGCCCACGCGCGAGGGAGTGTCGGTAATCCAGTAGAAAGGTGCGGCGAGGCTGGAGAGGCGCTCGCGCGCGGGGTCCAGCCAATCGGTGTAGAGATTGATCAGGATCAGCGCAGTTGCCACCAGCCCCAGCACGACAATGCGGGATTCTGGCGACGGGCCTCGGGTAAATAGCGGTTTAATGGGCGGCCCCCATTGACCAGTTCGGCAATGATGTTGTTATTGGCTTCGGTGCGCATCCATACGCAGGTGAATCGGCGGTACTCTTTAAATCTGTTTAATCTGCTTAATCTATTCACAGATCGAACAGAACAGTCCCTGAGTACCGCCACTGACTGAGCGGGAATCCGCTCAGTTGGAAACCAGATACAGGCGGCTCTTGTCCATCATATCCAGTGCCTGGCCGCCACCGCGGGCAACACAGGTCAGCGGATCGTCGGCAACGATGACCGGCAGGCCGGACTCTTCCATCAACAGGCGATCCAGGTCACGCAGCAGGGCGCCACCACCGGTGAGTACCATACCGCGCTCGGCGATATCGGAAGCCAGTTCGGGAGGAGACTGCTCCAGCGCACTCTTTACCGCCTGCACGATACCGGTCAGCGGTTCCTGCAGCGCCTCCAGGATCTCGTCGCTGTTCAGGGTAAAGCTGCGCGGCACCCCTTCTGCCAGGTTGCGACCGCGCACGTCGATTTCGCGCACTTCGCTGCCCGCGTAGGCGCAGCCGATCTCTTCCTTGATGCGCTCCGCAGTGGCATCGCCAATCACACTGCCGTAGTTGCGACGCACATAGTTGACGATGGCTTCATCGAAACGGTCGCCACCGATGCGCACGGAATCCGAGTAAACCACGCCGTTCAGGGAGATGATCGCGATCTCGGTGGTACCACCACCGATGTCCACCACCATGGAACCGCTCGCTTCTTCCACCTTCAGGCCGGCACCAATGGCCGCAGCCATGGGTTCCTCGATCAGCCACACCTCACGGGCACCGGCGCCGAGGGCGGATTCACGAATCGCGCGACGCTCCACCTCGGTGGACTGACAGGGCACACATACCAGCACCCGCGGGCTCGGGCGCATCCAGCTGTTCTCGTGCACTTTCTTTATAAAGTGCTGCAGCATTTTCTCGGTTACCTGGAAGTCGGCAATGACGCCGTCTTTCAGCGGGCGGATGGCCGTGATGTTGCCGGGAGTGCGACCCAGCATGCGCTTGGCCTCTACGCCTACCGCTTCCACGATCTTGGTACCGTTGTAATGACGGATGGCGACAACTGAGGGTTCATCGAGGACTACGCCGCGATCGCGCACGTAGATCAGCGTGTTGGCAGTACCCAGGTCGATGGAGAGATCACTGGAGAACATGCCCCGCAAACGTTTAAACATGGAATTCGGTTACCTTAATCTGAAATACAACACCTGAAGGCAGAATCAGGCCAGGTGCCGCAGAGCGCCGATCACAGACCCGATAGCGCCCCCCGGCGGGGAAAGCGTTACAGAGTAGTTAGTCCGCGCAAATAATTCTGTGTTCCGGGCGGCGTTTTCACCCGGTCTTCGTCAAATAAGCCAGTAGCTTGGGCGCCCTGGCCAGAATCGGCAAACTCTAACAACGGCGGGGGTTGAGGGCAAGGCTGAATAATAACCATAAAGAGATTCCCCCACACTTATGGTAAATTTGCGCTCCTTCTGTTCCCGCCGGCCCCCGCAAACCGGGCCTGGCCGCAATTTAGCCAATGAGAAGCTGGAGTCTCTATCCCCATGGCCGTCGACGCGCAAACTGTTGAAAAACTGGCCGAATTGGCCCGAATCGCCATTTCCGAAGAAACCATAGACGAAGTCAGCAACCGCCTGGGCGACGTTCTGCAACTGGTGGACCAGCTGCAGGCCGTCAATACCGACGGCGTAGAGCCCATGGCGCACCCCCTGGACGCAGTGCAGGTGCTGCGCAAGGACGAGGTCACCGAGCCAAACCGCCGCGAAGAGTTCCTCGCCCTGGCCCCCCAGACCGAAGCGGGCCTCTACCTGGTGCCCAAAGTCATCGATTAAACCTGCTCATCGACTGACCAGCCGAGCGCACCTGCTTAACAGACAGAGAATAGACAAGAAACCGGATTTCCCATGCATCAGTTGACCATCGCCGAGATCATCCGCGGCCTGCGGGAGAAGCAGTTCTCCAGTGTCGAGATCACCAGTCACCTGCTGGAACGCATCCAGCAGCTGGATGGCCAGTACAACAGTTTTATCACCGTCACCGGCGAGCAGGCCCTGTGCGAAGCCGCCGCCGCCGACGCCCGCCTGGCAGAAGGCAATGCCCCGGCACTCTGTGGTGTCCCCATCGCACACAAGGACATCTTCTGCACCAACGGCGTACGCACCAGTTGCGGCTCAAAAATGCTCGACAACTTCGTGCCCCCCTACGATGCCACGGTTGTGGATAACTTCCTGCAGGCTGGCGCCGTGAGCCTGGGTAAAACCAATATGGACGAATTCGCCATGGGTTCGTCCAACGAGTCCAGCTTCTACGGCGCGGTGAAAAACCCCTGGGACCTGGAGCGCGTACCGGGCGGTTCCTCCGGCGGCTCCGCCGCAGCAGTGGCGGCGCAACTGGTACCGGGGACTACCGCCAGCGACACCGGTGGCTCCATCCGCCAGCCGGCAGCACTCACCGGTACCACCGGCCTCAAGCCCACCTACGGGCGCGTTTCCCGCTGGGGCATGATTGCGTTCGCTTCCAGCCTCGACCAGGGCGGGCCCATTGCGCGCACCGCCGAAGATGCCGCGCTGATGCTGTCGGTGATGGCGAGCTCAGACAAAAAAGACTCCACCTGCCTGGATCGCCCGCCGCAGGATTACACCGCCAACCTGAACGACAGTATTCAGGGACTGAAAATCGGTGTCCCCAAGGAGTATTTCGGCGAGGGCCTCGACAGCGAAATCGGCGCGCGTATCCAGGAAGCCCTGCAAGCTTATGAGAAACTCGGTGCGGAGCTGGTAGAAATCAGCCTGCCCCACAGCGAGCTTGCGGTGCCCGCCTACTACGTGATCGCCCCGGCAGAGGCTTCTGCCAACCTGTCCCGCTTCGACGGCGTGCGCTACGGCTACCGCTGCGAAAACCCCGCGGACCTGCGCGACCTGTACATGCGCTCCCGCGGCGAAGGCTTCGGTGAGGAAGTGAAACGCCGGATTCTGGTAGGCAGCTACGCCCTCTCCGCTGGCTACTACGACGCTTACTACAACAAGGCACAGCAGGTGCGCCGCCTGATCAAGCAGGACTTTGTCGACGCTTTCCAGAAAGTGGATGTCATCATGGGCCCCACCGCACCGAACCCCGCATTCAAGCTCGGCGAGAAAAACGCCGATCCGGTGGCCATGTACCTGGAAGACATCTACACCATCGCCACCAACCTGGCTGGCCTGCCGGGCATGTCCCTTCCCTGCGGATTTGCCCACAACCTGCCCGTAGGGCTGCAGATCACCGGCAATTATCTGGACGAAGCGCGCATGCTCAATGTGGCGCACCAGTTCCAGCAGGCCAGTGACTGGCACACCAAAGCCGCCCCAGTAGCAGAATAAGGAGACGCGACGTGGAATGGGAAGTCGTCATCGGGTTGGAAGTACACGTTCAACTCTCCACCCAATCAAAAATTTTCTCTGGCGCCAGCACCGCATTTGGTGCCGAGCCGAACACCCAGGCCTGCGCGATTGACCTGGCCATGCCGGGCACTTTACCGGTACCCAATGAAGAGGCCTTCCGCTACGCGGTGATGTTTGGCCTGGCGATGAACGCGGAAATCGGCAAGCGCTCTGTGTTCGAACGTAAGAACTATTTCTATCCCGACCTGCCCAAGGGCTACCAGACTACCCAGCTGGAAAAGCCGATCGTGGGCGCGGGTCAGGTCGAAATTCACCTGGAAGACGGCAGCAGCAAGACCGTGCGCCTGCACCATGCGCACCTGGAAGAGGACGCGGGTAAATCGTTACATGAAGATTTCCACGGTATGTCCGGGATCGACCTCAACCGCGCCGGCACTCCACTGATCGAAATCGTATCCGAGCCGGATATGCGCAGTGCCGCCGAGGCCGTGGCCTACCTGAAGAAAATTCACAGCATTGTGACCTATCTGGGCATTTCCGACGGCGACATGTCCCAGGGTTCCCTGCGCTGTGACGCGAACGTTTCCGTGCGTCTCAAAGGCGAGGAAGAGCTGGGCACCCGTGCGGAAATCAAGAACCTGAACTCTTTCCGTTTTATCGAGAAAGCGATCAAAGTGGAAGCACAGCGCCAGATCGACCTGATCGAGGACGGCGGCAAGGTGGTGCAGGAAACCCGCCTGTACGATTCCGACAAGAACGAAACCCGCTCCATGCGCAGCAAGGAAGTGGCCAACGATTACCGCTACTTCCCCTGCCCGGACCTGTTGCCGGTAGTGCTGACCGACGAATACGTGGAGATTATCCGCGGTGAACTGCCGGAACTGCCGGATGCGAAGTGCGCGCGTTTTGAGAAAGACTATGGTCTTTCCGCTTACGACGCGGATCAGCTGACCCAGGAACGCGCAACTGCGGATTACTTTGAACAGGTTGCAGCCAAGTCCGGTGAACCGAAACTGGCAGCGAACTGGGTAATGGGTGAACTGGCCGCACTGTTGAATCGCGAGGAAAAATCCATCGCCGATTCCCCGGTATCCGCCGAGCACCTCGCCGGGCTGATCGCGCGAATCAAGGACAACACCATTTCTTCAAAAATCGCCAAGCAGGTATTCGAAGCGATGGCCAATGGTGACGGGGATGCGGACGCGGTGATTGAGGCCAAGGGCCTGAAGCAGGTGTCCGACACCGGCGCCATCGAAAAAATGGTGGACGATGTAATCGCCGCAAGTGGCGCCCAGGTGGAAAACTACCGCAACGCCGACCCGGACAAACGCCCGAAAATGATGGGCTACTTTGTTGGCCAGATTATGAAAGCGTCCAAGGGGCAGGCGAACCCGCAGATGATCAACAAAATTCTGAAAGACAAGCTGGACGCGTTGCTGTAACCCGCAGTCCTTCAGGACGTGCCTGCAAGGGACAGGGGTGTTGGCCCAGCCCTTGCAGGCTCCCTGCGTCAATTTCTCCCACGCATCCCCGGCAGGATACCCTTCCGGGAAGCGGACAAGCGCAGGGGAAATCACGCATCATAAGGTAACGTCCAGAAATCAATCGGGAGTGAACAGGCAATGAAAATAATAAACAAACTGCTGTGCGGACTCGTCATTTTCACCGTGGCCTGTATTGCGCAGGCTCAGGGTAACTTCGCCACCACCTCAGAAATCCGCGCCGCCCTGGATAGTGGCACCATCACTTCAGAACTCCTCGTCAGTCGTTATCTCAAACAGATCAACCAGCTCAACGACAAACTGCATGCCGTCACACAGCTAAGCCCCTTGGCTATGGAAGAGGCGCGACGCCTCGACAGATTGAGAAGAGAGGGCCAGATTCTGGGCCCGTTGCACGGTATCCCGGTGCTGGTAAAGGACAATATTGATACGGGCGACGGCCTGGCAAATACCGCTGGCTCGATACTGCTCAGTGACAACATTCCCGCAGACGATGCCTTTCTGGTTCAACAGCTGAAAAAGCGCGGCGCCATCATACTCGGCAAGGCCAATCTCAGTGAATGGGCCAACTTTCGCTCTACCAATTCCTCCAGCGGCTGGAGTGGTACCGGCGGCCAGGCGCGCAACCCTTTCGACCTCTCCCGCAGTCCCTGCGGTTCCAGCGCCGGCTCCGCCATTGCGGTTTCCGCCGGCATGATCCCTCTGGCGGTGGGCACAGAGACCGACGGTTCCATTACCTGCCCCGCTGCGGTCAGTGGCATTGTGGGCATCAAGCCAACACTGGGTCTGATCAGCCGCTCGGGTATCATTCCCATTTCCGCCTACCAGGACACTGCCGGCCCCATGGCCGCCACGGTCACCGGCGCCACCCTGATGCTGGACGCGATGGTTGGGCAGGACTCCGGGGACAGCGACAGCCTGGCACCGAGCGGACAATACGCCGATGCCCTAAATCCGGAGGGATTAAAAGGAAAACGTATCGGTGTCGTGCGCAACCTGATGGGATACAGCCCGCAGACCGACGCTGTCTTTGAGCTGGCACTGACCGTATTGCAGGAACAGGGCGCGACAATCGTCGACAACGCAAACATCGAAACCCTTGAGAAAATCCACGGCCTGGAATTCGAACTGCTGGCGTGGGAGTTCAAGGACGCCCTGAATGAATACCTCGCAAACTCACCTTCCCAGTACAAATCTCTCGAAGCCCTGATCGCCGCGAACCAAAATGCGCGGGAAACGGAAATGCCGTTCTTTGGCCAGGAAATCTTTGAGATGGCGCAGGGCTCCCGGGGGCGTAAAGAAGAGAGCTTTGCACACAAAATCGAAGAGCTCCGCCAGCTCGCCCGCGCACAGGGCATTGATGCCACCATGGCAAAGCACAACGTCGATATACTGATTGCTCCCACGGTCAGCCCGGCGTGGAAAATCGACCATATTAACGGTGACCACTTTACCGGTTCTGCCACCACCCCGGCAGCCGTCGCCGGTTATCCACACATCACCGTACCCATGGGGTTTGTACAACACCTGCCCGTGGGACTTTCGTTTTTTGCCAGCGCCAATCAGGAAGACAGGCTGATCGCCGCCGCTTACAATTACGAGCAGGCCAGCAAGCAACGTCGCGCCCCGCGGTTTCTGAATGGCGACCCCGCCCCTTACATTTCCGGCACCAATTGACAGAAGGAAGTAACAATGAGCCTGAAAAAAGACAAGCAAAAAATCCTCGGCGAAGTATTCGATGATGAGCGCATCGCCGGCTTTCTGGTGGGCGAAGCCCCGGAAGGATTCAATCGGGATTTCTACCTGCTGGAGCGTGCCTACCGCGGCATGAAAGCGGAGAACTTTGAAACTTTCGTGCGCATGTTCAAGGAACAGGGGCTGGATCTGGACAGCCAGAGCCCCGAGGGCCAGACGCTGCTGGCACGTATCAGCGAACACGCTCAGGGTGACGATTACGCAGAAATCCTGCGTGCAGCCGGAGCAAAATAAGTCATGACCTCCAACCCGGCACATGGCGTCAACGCACTGATCCGGGGGGCGCAACTGCTTACCCGTAAAGAGTTGCGCCCGTTTATCATCATTCCCCTGCTCATCAACCTGGTGCTGTTCATCGCGCTGGGTGCAATGATGGTCAGCCAGTTCGACGACCTCGGCCGCTATATCGGCAGCCTGCTGTCCGACACCCCGGTAGACACCTCCAACATGTCCTGGTGGCGAGCAATTCTCGCCAAGGGCGCAGACTGGGCCGCGAGTGTCTTCCAGTGGCTAGCCTGGCTGATTGCCATCGCCGTGGTACTGCTGTTCTTTCTCGTATACGGCTACCTGTTCGGGATCATCACCAACATCATTGCCGCCCCCTTTAACGGCCTGCTGGCAGAAAAAGTCGAAGAGCTCCTCACCGGCCATCCGCCGCCCCCGGAGTCCATCAGCAGCATGATTTTCCGCACCCTCGGTCGCGAACTGCGCAAGCTCATGTACTTTATCGGCTGGGGTATCGTGATTTTTATTATCGCTTTGCTCACCAGCTGGACCGTCTTCATCCCCGCCATTCTCACCGCCCTGTGGGGCGCCTGGTGCATGGCGATTCAGTATGTGGACTATCCGCTGGATAACCACCAGCGCTCCTTCAGCGAGCTGAAAAGCGTACTGATGCGCAAGAAATTCACCACCCTCGGATTTGGCGGTTCGGTGATGCTGGCGAAGATGGTACCGATTCTGAATATCTTCGTGATGCCCGCAGCAGTCGCCGGCGGCACCGCATTGTGGGTGGAAAGAATCTGGACGGAAGGCGATCCGGGAAAAGGCCCAAACGGCAAGGGGTTCCCTGTTGAACAGCCACCGATTACGAAAAGTAAAACGTGGCCAAAGGGCATTGAAGGCCCGAAAGGCAAGAAATAGACAGACATAAAAAACGCGGGCATCGGCCCGCGTTTTTTATGTCTAACGAAGTGCAAAACTGGCTGTGAAGGCCAAGAGCCGGGTGTCGGTTTTCAGAAGCGTCGGCGACAAGGACGTCGCCGACGCAGCGTACAGGGAAGTATTCACAGCGGTTCTGAAAGTCGACACCCGGTGCTTGGCCGCCACGGGAGTCCCTCCGAGACCTCCAGAGTTAACGGCGTGGACGGCCACCGCCACCGCGACGTCCACCACCGCGATTGCCACCGCGATCATTGCGGTCGCCACCACTGCTGCGCTTCACGTGTACCTTGGGCGGCGCAACCAGCAGCTCTTCCGGCGGTACTTCACACTTGAGCTTGCTGCCCAGCAGCGCCTCAATCGGCTCCAGACGCATCGCGTCATCTTCACAGGCAAAGCTGATGGAAGTGCCGCTCTTGCCCGCGCGCCCGGTACGGCCGATGCGGTGAACGTAGTCCTCCGGCTCTTCCGGCAGGGTGTAATTCACCACATGGCTGATACCGTCGATGTGGATACCACGGCCGGCAACATCGGTAGCCACCAGCACCTTGGATTTACCGGTCTTGAAATCTTCCAGCGTGCGCACGCGCTTGTTCTGCGCCACTTCACCGGACAGTAGACCCGCATTGATGCCGTGAGCCAGCAGGTTCTCGTGCAGGCGGCGGCACTGGTCGCGACGGTTGGCAAACACGATCAGGCTTTCCACATCGTCCTGCTGCACGATATTGAACAGCAGCGGATACTTTTCATCTCCGGAAACCAGGTACACGTGCTGGGTAACCGTGTCGGTCGCCACACGCTCGGGCTGGATTTCGACAATTACCGGCTCAGAAGTCCACTGCTCTACCAGATCGTCCACTTCCGGCGTGAAGGTGGCGGAGAAGAACATGGTCTGGCGGTGGGTCTTGCGCGGGGTCTGACGGACAATGCGACGCACATCCGGGATAAAACCCATATCCAGCATACGGTCCGCTTCATCGATCACCAGGATTTCCGTCTGGTCGAGAAAGCAATCCCGTTTGCTGACGAAGTCCAGCAGGCGACCCGGGGTGGCTACCAGAATATCTACCAAACGCTCGTTCAGCGCCTTCTGCTGCTTCTGGTAATCCATGCCGCCCACCAGGGTGTGGATTTCCAGGTCGGTGTACTTGCACAGACCCTTGGCGTCGTCGGCAATCTGCATCACCAGTTCGCGGGTCGGCGCTATGATCAGCGCGCGCGCCTCACCAGCGTAGCGCTGGCCTTCAAAGGGGTTCTTGAGCAGGTCGTCGATCACGGTGATCAGGAAGGCCGCGGTCTTGCCGGTACCGGTCTGGGCCTTGCCCACCAGGTCGTGTCCGTTCAGGGTATGCGGCAGGGATTGCCCCTGGATAGGAGAGGCGTACTGGAAGCCCAGGTCGGCGATGGCGTGCATCAGCGGCAGCGGCAGGTCCAGATCGTGGAAGCGCACCTTGCCCTCTGCTTCCGGCACCGGGAACTCGTCCAGGCTCCAAGGCTTCTGCGGTGGTTGCTTGCGAGCCTTGTCACCGCCCTTGCCACCGCCACCACCGCGACGCCGGTTGCGCTGGCGGCCACCCTCGGACTTGCGCTCCGATTGCGGCGCGGAAGAAGCGCTCTTTTCTGGCTGGGATCCGGAAGCTTTCTGCCCTTCGGGGGCACTCTGGGACTTGTCTGACGACCGACGGAAAAACTTACCTATCAAAGGATTGCTCGCTCAATTGTTCACAGGCCGGCCAGGACCGGTGCCTGCGCGCCGCGGACGCCCCACTGCTGACAGAGGGCCCGCCACAGGCGGCGATGGGTTAAATAATCGGCGAGTATATCATTTATCCCGCGCGCGCGAGTTACTGCCCGGACACACGTCCGGGGGCGCCTCAGGGCACCGGGAAACCGCGGTAACGCGCGATCCAGTAGTCAATACTCACATACCGTCCACCCCCACTAAACAGAAGCGCCAGCAGCATCACAAAATAGGTCGCAGCGAACTCGATACCGTTCTTGAGCACGGTGAAACTGCCCGCCTCGGTCAGCCAGCTGTAGTTACCGTGAGCCTTCAGCAGCGCTACCGCCTTTTCCTTGCGCACCACCGCCTCCTCGATGAGGTCCTCGCGCCACTCCCAGGGCATGGTGAGTGTTTGCTCCGGCAGCGCATGCCAGCCGTATTGCCAGTGAGCGGTCACTGCCGCCACCGCCATGGTGAACATCAGCGGAATTACTGCGATGCGCACCCCCACCCCCAGTACCAGGGCTATGCCCCCGCAAAACTCGGTCAGTGCAGCCAGCCAGGCCATCAGCACCGGCGCAGGCAGGCCCAGGCCCCAGTCCGGATTGCCAAACCAGGCGGCGACATCATCGATTCCGGTGAGCTTGTTCCAGCCCGCCAGGATAAAGATGGGCCCGAGGAACAGGCGCAGCAGCAGCGGCCCCAATCCATCCAGGGGCCGCAGTATGTTCAGGAAACAGGCGTAAATCCGATTGAACCCGTTGCTGGCGCCATCCATAATTCGCTCCCGATTTACCGTGAATGCCATATTGAACTGGTCGGACGGGGCGCAAGATTCTTACACTGCGCCCGCACCTGCCCGGGCTCCGAACAGTTTAGCCATCCTGTACCCACTCCATGCCAAGACTCTACAAACGCGCCACCGCCACCGAGCTGCGCAATCTCGCCAACCTTGGCGGCCCGCTGGTTGTCAGCAACCTGGCGGTCGTCAGCATGGGGGTTACCGATACCATCGTTGCCGGCCAGTCCGGTGAAGTGAATCTCGCCGGACTGGCGCTGGGCTCCAGTATCTGGGCCGTGTGTGCGGTTGTGCTGATGGGCATGCTGGCTGCGGTATCACCGGTGGTCGCCAGCCTGCGCGGTGGACGCGACGAAGAGGGCTGCGCGCGACAGATGAGCCAATCGGTGTGGATCGCGCTGGTGGGCGGCCTGCTGGTGGCGCTGGCGCTGCTGGCTTCGCCCCTGTGGAGCCAGTGGATCCAGACAGAGGAACCGGTGCGCAAGGTCATGGTGCTGTACCTGCTGGCCCTGGCCACCGGCACCCTGCCATTCGCGTTTGGCAGTGCCCTGCGCGGCTACTGCGAGGGCATGGCACAGGTTCGCCCGGTTATGCGTATCTACCTCGCCGCCGCGGCACTGAATATCCCCCTGGATATCCTGTTCGTGTTCGGCTGGGGCCCGATTCCCGCCATGGGCGGCGCCGGCTGTGGCTGGGCCACCAGCCTGGTGTGCTGGAGTATCGCCATTGCCCTGTACTGGCACGCGGGGCAGGATCCCGCGTATCGCGCGCTGCGCCTGAAACTCCTGCCGCCGCGCCCCCACTGGCCCACCCTGAAGCACCTGCTGGCAGTGGGCATGCCGATCTGTATCGGCGCAGCCAGTGAAGTGACATTTTTTGCCAGCCTGACACTGCTGCTCGCATCCTACGGTGCCACCATTGTTGCCGCCCACCAGATCGGTCTCAGTATCGGTTCCACCTTCTACCTGGTGGCGCTGGCACTGGCCCAGGCAGTCAGCATCCGCACCGCGCAGGTGCTGGGACAGGGGCGCCCCAAACGGGCACGCTTTATCAGCATCGTGGGGGTCGGTAGCGGGCTGGTGTATGCGCTGCTGACCGGTGTGGTGCTGATCGGTTTGCGCAATGTGCTGGTGCTCGCTTACACCGGCAATCCCGACATCATTGCCATTGCCAGCAATCTGCTGCTGCTCGCGGCGGCCTTTCAGCTGGTGGATGTTGCCCAGGCCATGGCCTGGGGCGCCCTGCGCGGCTACAAGGACACCCGGGTTCCCATGTACATGCAGCTGTTTTCCTACTGGCTGGTGGGGCTGGCGGCAGCCTACTGGCTCGGCGAACACTACTGGGGCGTTTACGGCTACTGGGTGGGTATCTGTGTCGGCCTTGGCACCGCCGCCGTCCTGCTGCTTGTGCGGTTGCGACATACCAGCGGCAAGGCGCTGATCGCACACTGATCGCCGGATTCGCCAATTACCGCGCAAATTGTCGGGAACCGATTGGCTATACTCGCGCTCTCAGCAAGCTGACACCCGATTCCCCGTTTTCAATTGTCTGTTTTCAACTTTGTATTTCCCTGCGCAGTTTCCGTAATGGAGTTTTTCATGCCCCGCCGCCGTTTGAGCCTTCCCGTCATCATTGCCCTCGTCTGCTACGCCGCCTACCTGCCAGCGGAGGAGTCCGATGAAAATGGCGAACCGGTAGAAACTACCTCTGTCGTGAACACGCAAACGGACGCGGCAGAGCAACAGGACCCGGAATCCCCAGCCGCAGAATCCTCTGCCGGCGAGGCAACGGAACAACCCCCACAGGAGCCTCAGAGCAACGAGCGCGCCGCTACCGGCAGCAATGCCGATGCATCTGACCAGCCCGAAAAGCCGATGCCGAAGGCAAAGAGTATCGAACTCGATAAACCGGTAAGCGAAAAGGAGCTGGTAGCCCCGCCACAGGCGGAAGCTTCCGAGCAGCAGGCAGCCGACGCGGCGGCGGAGCCCGCAGCCCCCGCGCCGCAGGCCGAGCCGGAAGCCCCTGTCGGCAAGCCACTGCAGCTGCTGGGTTCAGAAGTCCCACCGGCCACGTCCACCCGCCTGGCCTGGTCCCCCAGCCAGCACTTTGAAGGCGTCTACAGCGCCACCCCGGTACTGGTGGTCAACGGCGCGGAGACCGGCCCCACCCTGTGTCTGACCGCCGCCCTGCACGGCGACGAGCTGAACGGCATCGAAACCGTGCGCCGGGTGATGTACAACCTGAACCCGCAAACCCTGAAAGGCGCGGTGATCGGTGTGCCCATCGTCAACCTGCAGGGATTCCATCGCGGATCCCGCTACCTGACCGACCGGCGCGACCTCAACCGCCATTTCCCCGGCGACAAAAATGGCTCCTCCGCCTCGCGTATTGCGCGCTCGTTTTTTGACGAGGTGGTGGCGCACTGCAACGCCATTGTTGACCTGCACACCGGATCTTTTTATCGCACCAACCTGCCCCAGCTGCGCGGCGACCTGAAAAACCCCAAGGTGGTGAAACTCACCAAGGGCTTCGGCTCCACCGTGGTGCTGCACAGTGACGGCGCCAAGGGCACCCTGCGCCGCGCCGCCGTGGAGGCAGGCATCCCAACGGTCACCCTGGAAGCCGGCGCCCCCATGGTGCTGGACGAAACCTCGGTGAGCCACAGCGTGAAAGGTATCCGCACCCTGCTCAACCAGCTCGGCATGGTGAACAAATTCCGCCTGTGGGGAGACCCCGAACCGGTCTACTACAACTCCACCTGGCAGCGCGCCACCACCGGCGGGATCATTTTCAGCAAGGTTCAGCTGGGCGAGTTTGTCAGCAAGGGCGACCTGCTGGGCACCGTGACCAACCCGATCACCAATGTGCGCAAGGAGATCCGCTCGCAGCACAACGGTCGCATCCTCGGAATGGCCATGAATCAGGTGGTACAACCGGGCTTTGCTGCCTACCACATTGGTATTCAGGCGCCGGAAGAACAGATCCCGGCACCGGAAGACGTAACAGCCGAAGAAGCGCCCGCCGCCACCGAGCAGAGCACGCAAACGGAGTCCGCCGGGCAACAGGAAGAAACACCGGTGACATCACCGGAGCCGGCTTCAGACACCCCGGACGAAGACGCGCCCACCGTGGATCACGATGAGCAGAGTGAGGAAGATTGAGCGCGTAACCAGACAGACGGGCCAATAACCTTTTTAAGGTTGCGGCCCGCTCACCCGATCAATGATCGGGGTTTTATCCACATGCAGCGGCTCCGGCTGCAGCGTGATATGACTGATGGCAAAGCGCTCGATCAGTGTCTCGCGCAGTATCGCCAGCACTTTCGGCCAGGAGGCCAGATCGTCCACCACGATATGCGCGGACAGGGAAATCATGCTGCTGTCCAGTCGCCAGATATGCAGGTCATGTACCGAGCGCACGCCCTCCACCGCAGCCATGGTTTCCCCCACCAGCGGCAGGCTCAACTCTCTCGGCACCCGCTCCATCAGCACATCCACCGCATCGCGCAGCAACTTCAGGCTGGAAAACAGGATCAGCACGCAGATCAGAACCGACAGCAACGGGTCGATCGGTGTCCAGCCGGTGAAATAAATCACCGCGCCCGCCACCAGTGCCGCCACCGAGCCGAGCAGATCCCCGATCACATGTAGCAGCGCACCGCGAATATTGAGTGTCTGCTCACCCCGGTGCAGCACCCACGCCACCGCAATATTCACCAGCAGTCCGATACTCGCAATCAACATCACCATACCGCCCTGCACCGGCTGTGGCGCGCGCAGGCGATCAAACGCGGCGATGGTGATACCCACCACAATCAACAACATCAGTACGGCATTGACGATGGCCGCCAGCACTTCCGCGCGCCCCCAGCCAAACGACATCTCGCGGCTCGCCGGCTTGCGCGCGAGCATTGCCGCTACCGCGCCAAGTGCCAGGGAAAAGGAATCGGTGATCATGTGCCCGGCGTCGCCGAGCAGTGCGAGGGAGCCGGAAACCCAGCCGCCGATGGCTTCCACCACGGCAAACGCGAGCGTGATGATCAGCCCCCAGACCAGGGGTTTCAGATGGTTGCCGTGACTGTGGTGATGGGCGTGCTCGTGCATAGACTCCTTCCTGCCGGTTGCGTTTTTGCAGGAGCCTGGCTCGCGGCGAGTTGTCCCAGGTGTGGTCTGTTCGCCTGCGCAGGAGGCCCCTACGGGGGAGTGCTTTTGTTGCGACCCAGCGTGATACGTTCCCGCCCGGCATAGTCAAGCCGGGTTTCCACCTCGGCGTAACCCGCTTCGGTAAAAATCCTGCGTACCGCCTTGCCCTGCTCCCAGCCGTGCTCGACCGCAAGCAATGCGCCATCGCTAAGGAAATCCAGCGCGTCCTCACCAATGCGGCGGATATCCGCCAGCCCATGCTCTTCCGCCACCAGCGCCGATAGCGGCTCGAAGCGCACATCGCCTTCGCGCAGGTGCGGGTCCTGGGTATCAATATAGGGCGGATTGCTGACAATCAGATCAAAGCGCTGTTGCGGCACCGCGGCAAACCAGTCGCTCTGCAGTACCGCAACGTTGTCGAAGCCCAGTCGCTGTCGGTTTTCTTCCGCCAGCGCGACCGCCGCCGGCATTCTGTCCACAGCCGTCACCTGCCAGCGGGGGCGCTCACTCGCCAGCGCCAGGGCGATCGCACCGGTGCCGGTACCCAGGTCCAGAACCGAGAGCCGCTCTTGCGGGCACAGCTCTAGCACCGTTTCCACCAGTACTTCGGTATCCGGACGCGGGATCAGGGTGGTGCGGTTGACCTTTAGGGGAAGGGACCAGAATTCCCGGCTACCAGTGAGGTGCGCCACCGGCTCGCCGGCAATACGGCGCTCCAGCAGCCGCTCGAACTGTAACTGCTGCTCATCGTCCAGCGGGTGTTCGGGCCAGGTGTAAAGCCAGGCGCGGGACCTCCCCAGCAGGTGGCAGAGCAGCACCTCCAGGTCCAGCCGCGGGCTGTCACTGTGCTTGAGTTCTACCGCGCGCTGCAGGTTTTCCTTCACCGTGGCCATGGGGATCAGTGCTGTCCCAGGGCGGCGAGTTGATCCGCTTGGTATTCGGTGCGCAACGGGCCGATAACCTCGTCCACTGCGCCCTGCATGACCTCGTCCAGCTTGTACAGGGTCAGTCCGATACGGTGATCGGTAACCCGCCCCTGTGGAAAGTTATAGGTGCGGATCCGCTCGGAGCGATCGCCACTGCCGACAAGGTTTCTGCGCGCGTCGGAAATTTCCTGGGCGGCAGCAGATTCCTGCGCGCTGTTCAGTTTGGCCTGCAACAACGCCATCGCCTTGGCGCGGTTCTTGTGCTGGGAACGTTCGTCCTGACACTCCACCACAATTCCCGTGGGAATATGGGTGAGGCGCACCGCGGAATCGGTTTTGTTGACGTGCTGACCACCGGCGCCGGAAGCGCGGTAGGTATCGACGCGCAGGTCCGCCTTGTTGATCTCGATGGCATCGCGCTCGTCCGGCTCCGGCATCACCGCCACGGTACAGGCGGAGGTATGGATACGCCCCTGGGACTCGGTCTCCGGCACCCGCTGCACCCGGTGTGCGCCCGACTCGAACTTCAGCCGCGCATAGACATCTTCACCGGCAACACGGGTGATGATCTCTTTGTAGCCACCGTGCTCACCCGGATTTTCGCTGATCACTTCGATGCGCCAGCCCTGCTTTTCAGCGTAGCGGGAGTACATGCGGAACAGGTCACCGGAGAAGATCGCAGCCTCGTCCCCGCCGGTTCCGGCACGGATCTCGAGGTAAACGTTTTTGCGGTCGTTGGGGTCGCGCGGCAACAGCAGGGTCTGCAGTTCTTTTTCCAGCGGCTCGAGCTCGGCTTCCGCTTCGCGCAGCTCTTCCTGGGCCATTTCCCGCATTTCATCGTCGCTCTCATCGAGCATTTCGCGCGCGGTGGCCATATCGTCCTGCAGGGTCTTGTAGCGGCTGTAGCATTTGACCACGTCTTCCAGTTCGGAAAACTCTCGCGAGAGGTCGCGGAACTTGTCCTGGTCGCTGATGATTTCTGCGTCACCCAGCAGCGCGGACACTTCCTCGTGGCGCTCCACCAGGTTGTCGAGTTTCTGTTGTACAGAAGCTTTCATTACTTGAGTTTCTTTTTCTCAGGCGCAGTGGCCGATACATCTGATTCCTGGTCGCAGTCTTCCGGTGCCAGGCCTATTATTTCCCGCGCAATGCGCAGCCGTTCCATATCACCGTCGGCGGTCGCCTTGCGCAGTGCAACCGTGGGCGCATGGATCAGTTTATTGGTGAGCGAGCGGGCCAGCTGCTCCAGCAACTGCTCCGGGTCTGCGCCGGTACGCAACTGGACCAGTGTCTTTTCCAGTTCATCCTTGCTGATTCCCTGGGCCTGCTGGCGGTAACTGCGGATGGAGTCCACCGCGCGCAGGCTGCGGTGCTCGCGCATAAAGTCCTGGGCCGCGGAATCGACAATCAGGTCGGCGGCCTCAGCCGCCTTCTCGCGCAACCGTTTGCCCTCATCAATCACCCCGCGCAGGTCGTCCACGGTATACAGATAGACGTCATCCAGATTGCCTACTTGCGGCTCAATATCCCGCGGCACCGCGATATCCACCATAAACATCGGGCGATGACGGCGCTGCTTGAGCGCGGTCTCAACCGCGCCCTTGCCCAGAATCGGCAGCTGGCTGGCGGTGGAACTGATCACGATGTCGGCGCGCGGCAAGTGCTCGGGGATATCTGCCAGCAGGATCGCCTCGGCGCCGAAATCCTGTGCCAGCAATTGCGCCCGGTGCAGCGTGCGGTTGGCAACGATCAGCTTCTTCACCCCTTTGTCCAGCAAATGCCGGGCCACCAGCTCGATGGTTTCCCCCGCGCCGATCAACAACGCGGTCTGCTCAGCGAGATCGGTGAAGATACGCGATCCCAGAGACACTGCGGCAAAGGCCACAGAGACCGGATTTTCGCCAATGGCGGTTTCGGTGCGCACGCGCTTGGCAACCGAAAACACCTGCTGGAACACATTGTGCAGCGTAGAACCCACGCTGCCGGACTCCCGCGCCACCGCATAAGCGGATTTCATCTGGCCAAGGATCTGCGGCTCCCCAAGCACCAGCGAATCCAGCCCGCAGGCCACGCGCATCATATGGCGCACCGCAGTTTCATCGGTGAACTGGTAGTGACAGCCAGTCAGCTGTTCCAGGGGAACACTGTGGTACTTGGAGATCCACGCCAGGACCGCCTCCGGCGCTACCTCGCCGTAGATTTCGGTGCGATTGCAGGTGGAAAGAATCGCCAGCTCCCGACAATCCAGGGCCGCGCGGGCCTCTGCCAGCGCACTGGGCATTACCTCGGGGGCGAATGCCACTCGCTCGCGTACAGCAACGGGCGCACTATCGTGGTTGATTCCCAGGGCAAGGATCGGCATAGGTTCTCGTCGTCTCGTTCGGGCACCTCAGTGTGCCCGTCCCGAATAATGGTACTAGGGTCGGTAAAAAGGCCGCACATTGTCCGGGGCCGCCGCGCACCGTGCAAGCGCTATCAGGCTATCTGTGTGATAGTGTGCAGTATGTGTCCAACCAGTCACAAGCAGTATGGCCGCCGGCCGCGGCTTGCATACCCCGGTTTAAATAGATGCTGACTTCGCGCCGAAACCCCGACCGCGACCACAGCACGTGGAATTCAGAACTAGAATTATACGGCGATAACCCGGAAAAATACGCCAACAGACGCCCCACCACACAGATCGGCCCCACCTCACTGCACGCAAATGCATAGGAGGTGCCACGGCTCAGCCCAGGACCACGGCTGGCCGGTGACCGGCGCGAACGTACGGACACGTTTTTATGCAGCTTTTTTCATCCCCGATCCTTGCCACCTTTTTCGCCCCGCCCCTGTTGAGCCGGAAGGCCATCGCCTCCTCCGTACAGGTGCCCGATGGTCGCGCGCCGCAGGGTGGCACCCGACGACATCCGACACGTGTACTCGCAACCGCGATATCGGTGGCGATCCTGTGCGCCTGCAGCCAACAAGCCCATCAGACCAACCCCGCCAATGCACCGATGGCAGCTACTGCCACTGCGGCTCCTGAGGTATCCACGGCCGCGCAACCCATTGCCGGCGGCGCAGAGGGCGCAGAGGGCGCAGAAAAAGTGGCCGAGAACGACGACGCGACGCTGGCGAAACGAGGGATACCGGCGAACAAAAAGGAAAAAAGCGACAAAACCAAACCCTTTCCCATTGAAACCTTTTACACACTGCTCGTGGCGGAAGTTGCGGGCAATCGCCAGCAGTACGACCTGGCACTGGCGAACTATTACTTTCAGGCCGAGCGCACCAAAGATGCCGGAATCGCTGCCCGCGCTACCCGGATCGCACGGTATCTGAACGCGCGCCGTGCGGCACTGCGCTCTGCCCAGCTGTGGGTTGAACTGGAGCCGGAAAGCCCCGAGGCGCAGCTGGCTGCGACCGCCGAGCTGACGCTCGCCGGAGAACTGGACGCCGCCATGCATCACGCAGAACTGGCACTCAGCCTGGGCGGCGATGCGCCACTGCAATCCGTGGCCGCCACCGCAGTAGACAATGAAGAGCTGGCGAAGAAGATACTTCCGGAATTCCGTAGACTGTCGCAGAAATACCCAACTAACAACGAGGCCGCCCTGGCGCTCGCCATGCTGCTGCGAGCCAACAACAATCCCCAGGAAGCCCTGAACCTGACCCTCCAGGTGCAGGAGCGAGACCCGGCGCTACTCGATGCACCGCTGCTGCAATCCCACATCCTGATTGATATGGGACGCAATAAAGAGGCGCGCCAGCTGCTGGAAAACCTGGTATCCCTCTACCCCAAAGAGAGCCGCCTGCGCCTGCAGTACGCGCGGCTGCTGATCCGTGAAGATATTGAACTGGCGCAACATCAGTTTGTGGAGCTGGTAAAACAGCGCCCCAACGATGCCAACCTGATCCTTTCCCTGGCACTGATCCAGTACGAAACCGGGCAGCTCGAAAACGCCAAGCCACTACTGGAAAAACTGCTGCAACTCGAGGAACACGAATCCGCGGCACACTTCTATCTCGCCGGGATTGCCGAGAAAGAAGACAGGGTAAAGGAAGCCGTTACCCACTATCGCATGGTGCGCCCGGGCAGTGACTACGTTCAGGCGATTACCCGCGGCACTAACCTGCTCGCTGCCAACGGCAACACCAGCGAAGCGCAGGATTGGTTTGAAGAATTGCGCGCGCGGCACCCGGGACAGGAAGAACAGTTCTATTTACTGCAAACGGAACTCCTCACCAAGTACGGGCATCTCAAAGAAGCGCAGACGCTTCTTTCCGGCGCACTAAAGGCCAACAATGACAGCAAACGCCTGATTTATGCCTATGCCATGACCAGTGAACAGCTGGGTGATATGGAAAACTTTGAACTGAGTTTGCGCAAATTGTTGTCCCGCGATCCGGATAATGCGAACCTGCTGAACACATTGGGTTACAAACTGCTTTCCTATGACGACCGCCTCAACGAGGCACTGGTGCTGATCAGCAAGGCTCTGGAGCTGAGCCCGGATGACCCCGCCATTATCGACAGCATGGGATGGGCACATCACCGCTTGGGTAATCACGCCGAGGCAGTGAAATACCTGCAAAAGGCCCACGAGCTGCTCAAGGATCACGAAATTGCCGCGCATCTGGGTGAGGCGCTGTGGGCACTGGGACAGCGCCAACAGGCCATGCAGGTTTGGGAGCAGGGATTGCAGAACAACCCGGAAAGTAAACTTATCCCCGAGGCCATGCAGCGGCTACAGGATCAACAAAGACTGGAACAGCATGTTACGGAAAGCTGAAGTTCTCTCTGTGTCCCGACTTTCACTCCCGATCGATAAAAACCTGTGCGGGCGCCTCGCTGCCCGCACCCGGCAGCTGATTACCGCGGTGCTACTTGTCGCAGTCGCCGCGTGCAGCTCGCAGAAACCACAACCGTCCCAGCCACCAGCGCAAACTGCACAACCGCAATCTGCCGCCGCACTGCAACGCTGGGAAGCCACCGGAAAACTGGGGGTACGATCCCCCAAGGAAAACGGCAGCGCCAACCTTACCTGGCAACAGGCCAGCGGTAACTACCGCATCCATCTCAGCGGCCCGTTGGGCGCTGGCGCTACAGTGATCAGTGGCTCTCCTGCCGGCGTCAGCTTACAGAGCGGCAGCGAACCCGCCGTGTTTGCCTCCAGTCCCGCACAGCTTACCGAGCAGATCATGGGCTGGCCCCTGCCTGTGTCGGAGATGTTTTACTGGGTGCGCGGACTGCCTGCACCGGGTGCGGTTGCCGCTCAGCAGAAAAACTCCCAGGGCCTGCTGCAAAGCCTGCAGCAAGCTGGCTGGCAATTGAGTTTTGGGGGGTACCAGAATGTCGGCCCCTACCAGCTCCCCACCCGCATCAAAGCGGCCACCAACCAGGCGGCCGGGCCAGTGAGTGTCACTGTGGTGATCAAGGACTGGCAGCCCAAATAAGCTGCTACAGCAAAAGTCTGGCGACTGCTAAACTGGCCGCCAGACTTTGTAACCACCCCATTCCATGAATGCATTTTCCCTCCCAGCCCCTGCCAAACTGAACCTCATGCTGCGGATTCTCGGTCGCCGAGCGGATGGCTACCATGAACTGCAGACGGTTTTTCAGCTACTGGATTTTGGCGACACCCTGACTTTTGAAGCCACCACCGACGGACATATCCAGCTGCAGTGCCCCGGTGTTGACGTGCCGCCACAACAGAACCTGATTTATCGCGCGGCCCAATTGCTCCGGCAACACTGTGGCGACAGAGAACAGGGCGCAAGGATTAAGGTGGACAAGATTCTTCCCGCCGGAGGCGGAATTGGTGGCGGCAGCAGCGATGCCGCCACCGCGCTACTGGGCCTGAATCATCTGTGGCAGTGCGGCCTGGATCTGGACAAGCTCGCGGAACTGGGCGCTCAACTCGGCGCCGATGTGCCGGTATTTGTACGCGGTCATTCCGCATTTGCCGAAGGAGTGGGCGAACGCCTGACCCCGGTATCCATTGCTCCCCAGTGGTACCTGGTGCTGACACCTGCCTGCCATGTCAGCACTGCAGCGCTTTTTTCCGATCCGCGTTTGACAAGAGATTCTGCCGCAATTACATTAGCGGCCCTTCGCGACAGGCGGCTGAACACACACTGGCTGAACCAATATGCCGGTAACGATTTCCAGCCGCTGGTTGAGAGCCTCTACCCCGAGGTGCATGCAGCCCGATCATGGCTTGCGCACTACGGACAGGCCTACCTGACAGGAACCGGCGCATGTGTTTTTGCCGGATTCGCGTCAGAACAAGCGGCGCAAAAAGTGTTCGCTGAACGGCCTGAAAGGTGGCAGGGTTTTGTTGCCAAAGGCGTCGATGATTCTCCGACCCACAGGCAGCTCGCGAAACTTGCAGCAACGGTCTAAATTGATTAGCTGCAACATTGCTGGGGTGTAGCCAAGCGGTAAGGCAGCGGGTTTTGATCCCGTCATGCGAAGGTTCGAATCCTTCCACCCCAGCCACTTTCTTAGTTTTCAGGAATTCATCCATGAATTCCTGAAAAACGCTAAGCGCGGCGCATGTCCGCACTTAGCTCCCGCCAAACCAGTTGAACTGGTTTGCGGGCGAGCCATCCATGGCTCGCTTTGGAGCTTCGGGCCCAACCCCGACAAGCGGCCAATCAGGGCCACCCTCTACACTTGCACCAATGGTCGCCCAATGACACGGCATCACACTAACCTGCAAGCAGTTCGCGCTCCGAAAACCCCCTGAATTTCACTACTATCATCTACTCCCAACGAAAAAGGTACTCGCAGTGGCTGACTTAATGGTCTTCACCGGCAACGCAAACCCGGAACTGGCACAAAAGGTTGTTGAGCATATGGCGATACCGCTGGGAGAGGCGGTGGTCAAGCGCTTCTCCGATGGGGAGATCGCGGTTGAGATCACCGACAACGTGCGCGGCCGCGATGTATTTGTGGTGCAGTCCACCTGCCAGCCCACCAACCGCAACATCATGGAGCTGATCCTGCTGGTTGACGCCCTGCGTCGCGCATCAGCCGGCCGCATTACCGCGGTAGTCCCCTACTTCGGCTATGCGCGTCAGGATCGCCGGGTGCGTTCACAGCGGGTGCCGATTTCCGCCAAGGTCGTGGCAGACATGATGGTGAGCGTGGGCATCGACCGCGTACTGACCGTAGACCTGCACGCCGAGCAGATCCAGGGCTTCTTCGACGTGCCGGTAGACAACGTTTACGGTTCTTCCGTGCTGCTGGACGATATCGAACGTCAGAAATATGAAGACCTGGTTGTCGTGTCCCCGGATATCGGCGGCGTTGTGCGCGCCCGCGCCGTTGCCAAGAGCCTCGACTGCGACCTGGCCATCATCGACAAACGCCGCCCCGCAGCCAATGTTGCCGAAGTGATGAACATCATCGGTGAGATCAACGGCCGCACCTGCCTGCTGGTAGACGATATGGTGGATACCGCGGGCACCCTGTGCAACGCGGCCAACGCCCTGAAAGAACATGGCGCCAAGAAAGTCGTTGCCTACTGTACCCACCCGGTACTCTCCGGCAAGGCGATCGAGAACCTGAACAATTCGGTTCTGGATGAACTGGTAGTCACCGACTCCATCCCGCTGGGCGACAAGATGGCGCAGTCATCGAAAATCCGTCAGCTCACCCTGTCTGCGATGCTGGCCGAGTCCATGCGCCGCATCAGCAACGAAGAATCACTTTCGGCAATGTTCCGTTCATAAGGCCGCTTCACAGCCCTATCCAGCAACGGAAAAGCACCCGCCAGGTAGTCGTAAGCAAACCACGATTACACTGGCAATCCCCTGCGCTTGCCCTTAGAATACGCGCCCGCCCGGTACCGCCGGGCGTTTACTATTGGGTGTTTCAATAGATTTCGCCCATTTTATAGCAACGCCAGAAGGTTCCGGTCGCAGGTCCTTCTGGACAGACAACCTGAGGTTTACCCCATGTCTGATTTCAAACTGAATGCCAGCGTCCGTAGCGACGAAGGGAAAGGTGCGAGCCGCCGCCTGCGTCGCCTGGAAGCGAAAGTTCCAGCCATCATCTACGGTGGCGAAGCCGAGCCGCAATCCATTGCCCTGCTGCAGAAAGATATGTTCAAGGCTCTGGAAAGCGAAGCCGTTTACTCCTCCGTTCTGACCCTGAACGTCGACGGCAAGGAAGAGACCGTGATCCTGCGCGACCTGCAGCGTCACCCGGCCAAGGCGATCCTGCTGCACGCTGACTTCCAGCGCGTATCTGCGAACACCAAAGTACACGTTAAAGTACCCCTGCACTTCCTGAACGAAGAGTCCTGCAAAGGCGTTAAAGCTGGCGGTATCGTGTCTCACACCCTGACCGAGCTGGACATCAACGCACCGGCTTCCAAGCTGCCTGAGTTCATCGAAGTAGACCTGGCTGACCTGGAACTGGACGCCACCGTTCACATCTCCGACATCAAACTGCCGGAAGGCGTTGAGTCTGTGGACCTGGCCCACGGTGAAGACCACGACCTGGTTGTTGCCTCCGTGCACAAGCCGCGTGGCGCCATCGAAGCTGACGCCGAAGAAGGTGAAGGCGAAGAGTCCGGCGAAGCATAAGCCGGCAGACGTTCAGGTCTCCCGATAAGGTAAAGCACCTTGAGCAAGGCTCCCGACACGCCCATTCAGTTGATCGTCGGCCTGGGTAACCCAGGCCCCGAGTACGACCGGACGCGTCACAACGCGGGAGCCGACTTTGTCTCCGAGCTGGCCCGTATCCACGGCGCCCAGCTCGCGCCAGACAGCAAATATCACGGCCTCACCGGCCGTGTGCGGATCGGCGGGCAGGATATCCGCCTGCTGATTCCCACCACCTATATGAATCGCAGTGGCCAGGCAGTAGGCCCACTGGCGAACTTCTTCAAGATTCCCGTCGAGGCCATTCTGGTCGCCCACGATGAGCTGGACCTGCCCAGCGGCACCGCACGCCTGAAAGGCGGTGGCGGTCACGGAGGTCACAACGGTCTGCGCGACATCATCTCGGCACTGGGAAACAATCGCGATTTTATGCGTCTTCGCCTCGGCGTTGGCCACCCGGGTAATGCCCGCGATGTCGTCAACTACGTTCTGCAGCGCGCCCCGCGGGTCGAGCAGGACCAGCTGGCGGAAGCTATCGACCGCGCCGTGGATGTACTCCCCACCGCCGCCTCGGGCGACTGGAGCGGGGCCATGAAAACACTGCACACCAAAGCAAAATAGGTAAGAGCCGCCTGCGCGCGCTCTATTCACCGAACACCTACAGGATTCAGACCATGGGTTTTACTTGCGGCATCGTCGGCCTGCCCAACGTGGGCAAATCTACTCTGTTCAATGCCCTCACCAAGGCGGGCATCGACGCGGAGAACTTCCCTTTCTGCACCATTGAGCCCAACGCCGGCGTGGTGCCCGTACCGGATCCCCGCCTCGACAAGCTGGCGGAAATCGTCAAGCCGCAGAAAGTGATCCCCACCACCATGGAGTTCACCGATATCGCGGGCCTGGTCGCCGGCGCCTCCAAGGGTGAAGGCCTGGGCAACAAGTTCCTCGCCAATATCCGCGAGACCGATGCCATCGCCCATGTGGTTCGCTGCTTCGAAGACGACAACGTGATTCACGTGGCGAATAAGGTGCACCCGGTCGCCGACATCGAGGTCATCAACACCGAACTGGCGCTTGCCGACCTGGATACCGTAGAAAAAGCATTGCAGCGCTACACCCGCGCCGCCAAGGGTCAGGACAAGCACGCCATCAAGATGAAGGCGCTGCTGGAAAAGATCCAGCCGCACCTGGACGAAGCCAAGCCGCTGCGCTCATTCGGCCTGAATGATGACGAGCTCGCGGACCTGCGCGAACTGAGCCTGCTCACCGTCAAGCCCACCATGTACATCGCCAACGTCGATGAAGACGGCTTCGAAAACAACCCGCACCTGGATGCAGTCTCTGCCATCGCCGCAGAAGAGAATGCCGTTCTGGTTCCCATCTGCAACAAGCTGGAAGCGGAAATTGCCGAACTCGATGACGATGAAAAGCAGGAGTTCCTGGAAGAGCTGGGCATGGAAGAACCGGGCCTGAACCGCGTGATCCGCGCAGGCTACAACCTGCTGAACCTGCACACCTACTTCACTGCCGGCGTGAAAGAAGTACGCGCCTGGACCATCCCCCTGCAAGCGACTGCGCCGCAGGCTGCGGGCAAGATCCACACCGATTTCGAGAAAGGCTTTATCCGCGCTGAAGTGGTGGGCTATACCGACTTTGTGGATAACAAGGGTGAAGCCGGCGCCAAGGAAGCGGGTAAATGGCGCCTGGAAGGCAAGGATTACGTTGTCGCAGACGGCGATGTTATCCACTTCCGCTTTAACGTCTAAAACACCCGCCCCTTCCCGATAGCGACTGAAGCAGTCCCGGACTGCGGGGCCCCACAAAGGCTCCGCAGTACACCTCTCGGGTGCAACCCCGCACCTGACCTCGCACCATCACCGTAGGTTGCCATGTACCAATCCAACTGGAGAGTCGGCCTGCCGCTGGCCCTGACCACCGCTTTCCTGTGGGCCCTGCTGCCCATCGCCATGAAAGGCCTGATCAGCGACATGGATTCCACTACCGTGACCTGGTTTCGCTTCTTTGGCGCAGCCCTGTTTGCCGGTGCGTGGTATGCGTCCCGCCGCGACCTTCAGCTCGGCGCCCTGCTGCGCGGCAAACTGCTGCCGTACACCGTGCTTGCCGTTGGCGGACTGCTGGGCAACTATATTTCCTACGCCACCGGCCTCAACTACATCACTCCCGGCGCCCTGCAGGTGCTGATCCAGCTGGCACCGCTGCTGCTCCTTATTTTCAGTGTGATCTTCCTCGGCGAGCGCTTCTCTGCAAGCCAGTGGATGGGCGTGGGCCTCGTATGTATCGGGTTGCCGCTGTTCTTCAACCTTCGTATTCAGGAGCTGGTGGAAGGGGAAGATCGCGAGTATCTGGTCGGTGTCGGCCTGGTGGTGATCGCGGCAGTGACATGGGCCATCTACGGCCTGTTCCAGAAGAAGATCGTCGCCCAGTCGCGCCCACAGAACCTGCTGATACTGATCTATATTTCCGGCACCCTGTGCTTCCTGCCGGTCTCACAGCCATCCAGCGCCCTCCAGCTGGACGCACTCGGCTGGGGCCTGCTGATTTTCCTGACCGCCAACACACTGATCGCCTACGGCGCCTTCGCCAAGGCCATGGGCGCCTGGGAAGCATCCCGGGTCAGCGCCACCCTCGCCCTGGTGCCGCTGATGACCCTGGGGCTCAGCGCCATCATCGGCAGCCTGTGGCCACAATACATCGAAGTGGAGCCGCTGAACTGGATCAGCTGGGTTGGCGCAATAACCGTTGTACTGGGATCCCTGCTCGCCGCCATCGGCCGCGGACGCTGAACCCCGGGCGAAAAGCGGATTACACGCTAAGCTACTGATTAATTTACTAAAAAAGTGTTGACAGACCCCCAAGGTAGCCCGATAATGCGCGCCCTCGGTTAGACGAGATTGGTTGTGGCAAGGTAGCTCAGCTGGTTAGAGCGCAGCACTCATAATGCTGAGGTCGGGAGTTCAAGTCTCCCCCTTGCTACCATTTTTCTCTGTGAGTACCAGCCTCACAGCACCTTTACTGGGGTGTAGCCAAGCGGTAAGGCAGCGGGTTTTGATCCCGTCATGCGAAGGTTCGAATCCTTCCACCCCAGCCATATTTAAAAAAGGCGATCTCGCAAGAGATCGCCTTTTTATTATCCGCCCCGGACGCAAACACACAAGTGCGAAGACCGGAGCTACTGCATAGCTATTGGATAGCTGAAAACATCTAGGATCCGGGCGCCAGCTGGCTCAACGAAATATCCGCATCAACGGCGTCAGCCAATCCCGTGCGATTGCGCTCGCGACGCAACCCCAGCAGGCGCAGCGCCTCAAAGCCCGCGAGGCACACCACTACCGCAACCAGCGCGATCGCCGTTCCGACAAGCCCCAGGGTCGCCCTTTCAGAAATACAGGTCCATACAAGCTGCACAATACACAATAGTGCCACTGCGAGAAGCGTGGGCTTGCGACCAATCAAACCGACCACGAATACCCCAAGAGGCGCTCCCAGAGCCACCACCGGCGCCGCCGCTAGCCAGTTACCCAGCACCCCCGGCTGCCAGTCGCCGGCAACACTCTTAACCACAACGCCCACCACGGATGAGAACGCCATGATCACCACGGATGTCGGAATGGCCACCTTGAGATCCACGCGGCTGAGCAATACCAGCGCCGCGTATATCACCATATCGATACCGACCCCGGTAACCGACACCGCGGCAAAGCCGGATACAGCCCCCAGCATCAGCCCCACACGAAAGTCCTTGGGACAGCGCGGGTCCCCGGCGTGATCGTGACCGGTAATCTCCCGCAGGCGATACAGGTGCAAAATCCCGAAGCTGCCCCAGATCACCGCAAACGACAGCTTTACCCACAGCTCGGGAACAAGGGGCGCAAAATAGAGAATACCCAGCGGCGTCGCCAACAGGCTGCCCAGCAACGCGCCGCGCAACATAGACCAGGCCAGCAACTGGCGTCGACAGAAAATAAAGATACTGGCACTGACCATACCAATGGACTGCACCGCAAAACTGAAATCCCGACCGAGACTGGCCGGCATATCGAACAGCAACACCAGCACGGGAAACCCGACTGTGCCGCCGCCCATGGGGGTAGAACCCGCCGCGTAGGAACCGATCGCCATGGAAAGCGCCATGGGCCAGTGTTCAGTGACCACGCCCCAGAGGTTCTGGCTGGATACAAACAGTGCCCAGAGACAGTAAAAAGCTGACAGGAATAAAAACCAGGCGGAATAGCGGGATACGAGCATGGCGGGATTAACCGGGGAATATGTCCCGGCCTCGACTACTCGAGACCGGAAAATCAGGGAGCAGAGCGCCCCCTGAAAGCAGATATCAGGCTTCTGCCTGCATCTTCGCCAAACGGGAGAACTGATGCATGGAGCCAAGCTGCGCGAACAGCGGCGGCAGGAAACCACGCTTGCGGAAATCAGCGAAGTCTTCTTCGCTAAGCTCGCCCAGCTTCTTCTCATCAACCATGTAGATACCGGTCAGGTTGATCTTCTCACCACCAGCGTTGACTGCAACGTTCTGAGTGGTCAGCAGGTCTTTCTCGGCCAGAATGGTAATGAACGCCTTGGTCATCTGGTCGCTCTCGAGGTAGCCCACCAGAGACTCTTTCTTGGCCTTCAGGTATTCGCTTTCTTCACCAGACTCGGTGAACAGGGCATTGCCCTCTTCCTCACCGACAACCGGGCTGTTTTCAATCAGGCCTACCATGAGCTGTTCTTTGTTCTCACCAGCCGGGGCCAGAACGAAAGGATGGTTGCGGACTGCGCCCGGAACGAAAACGCCTTTCCACTTATCACCGTCGACGAACAAGTTCTCGCCTACTTTCAGGCTCAGCAGTGCAACAGACTGGAACTGGTCGGTATCGGAGTTCTTGACGAAAACGATAGGGTATTCAGCACCGAGACGGGCGAATTCATGAGCAGTTACCGGCACCATGTGTGCTTTTGCAACGTGCTCGAAGGTCCCCAACTCACGAACTTTCAGCTTACCGTGAGCGTCACTGCGCAGAGGAACGATTTTTGGGGCTTCTACAGTGGCCATACAACACCTTAATGAAATTTGAAGTTATTCTATAAAACCCAGACAGTATATTTTTTATACTCAAAAAGGGAAGCAAAAAGTTACACCAGCGGGGAGGAAGTTACCAGCCCTTCCTGCATTGATTACACCTCCCATATCCACTCCCGCTCAGTCCCATCTATTCGTAGCTGACAAACAGGTTGGCGGTCAAACGCCCCTTCTCGGGACAGAAGCTGATGCTTTTGTCACTCAGTATATTCGCACTGTGCAGCAGATTTCCCTTGTAGATCACCGCCCGGTTATATTTTGCCGGCACAAATCCTACCCTGGTGAAAAGATCGTCAGAGTCTCCACAGTACTTCCGCGGACGGCGAAACTTGTTGAACTCAACGTAGCAACAATCCAGGTAGTGCTCGACCCGGTCGGGGCGTATGGCTTCATAGCCAGTGCTTTTATGCCGGTAAAACCCGGTTCCCCCATGGGTCTCGTCACACAGATACAGCAAAATCGCGTAAAGCCTGGGGTCACTGGTATCGAAATGAGGAGCGCGCTGTAGAGGCCCCAGCTCATCCTCCGCAACCGTAATGAGATTCAGCGTCTCTTGCTGAATCTTCAACTCGGCTCCCGCTGCTATGTTAAATTTCTCACGCACAACCGCATCCAGTCGCTCCATCAACCGTGACGCATGACTTTCGGGGGCCGCCGCACGGACACCGGGATAGCCTTTCCCCTCAGCAGCCATCGGCCACGGCGCAAAGCTGGCGCGCTTGGCGAAATCCACCAGCTCTTCAGGGTTTTCGAGAAAATCATCAATCACTATGACGGTATTCTTCTCTTCCCCAACTTCAATCAATTGCATATCAAACAAACCAACGATCACTCACAATGCGAATATTTCTGAATCTAAACTGCAACCAGCTCAACCTCAAAACAGAATCAAGTGCGACTTCTATTCAGATGGCACTGCAACTCTGTCAGCCAGTCCCGGTGCGACATTAAATCACCAGCGAGGGACTCGAAACGCAACAAGGCCTCGCGATAGATATCCGCGGCGCCACGACGCTCTTTTTCCCCCAGAGTGATGGCTTTCGTCGGATATTCCATTCCATAAAGTACGAACAGATAGTTTTCCACCCCAAAAAGATCAAAAGTACTGAAAAAGTCAGAGCGCTTCGGTGTAGACACCAACCATCGCGACAACCGCTCCGCCAGCTCGTCAGAGTTTTTGGAATTTTCCGTACAGTCGACCCAGAATTCAGTATCTCTCCGATCGGAAATGCAGTAATGCATCTGTACAAAATCGATTACTCTTTCCCAAGCGTATTTCACCGCCTTGTTGTAGTAACCCGATAGTGACGGAATATCTTCCAGCGAACGGGGGAAACTTTTTGCTAGCAGGTTGGCAGACAGATCAGTCACCAGAATGGAGGTAGCTTCCAGCGGCTCCACGAACCCCTGAGCCAGCCCCAGGGCTACACAGTTTTTCTTCCAAAACTCTCCGCGATAGCCGATCTTCATCGGTATTTTTCGCACATCGGCGATATCCAAAGCTCTCCCCACATAGCTGGAAAACTCACCTAGCGCATCAGACTCGGTCAGGTGGGCACTGGAATACACGCACCCCAATCCCCTGCGGTTGGTTAGAGGAATATCCCAGATCCAACCCGCCTTGTGAGCAGTAGCGGAGGTATAGGGCTGAATGGGATCATTTTCTGCCGTGGGCTCCTGAAGAACCAGCGCAGTATCGGTAAGGATTTGAGCGGACTTATCCACAAACGGCACCTGCAACTCTTGCCCCATGAGAATGGATGCAAAACCGCTACAATCTATATAGAAGTCAAACTGCTCTTCCTCTCCACTGGCATAGATCAACGAGCGCAGGTTTCCATCCTCTCCGGTCCGGGCACCCCTGACCGTCTCAGATTTATATTTAACACCAAAGCGTTTTTGAGCATTACTGGCGATCAGTTCGGAAAATTTTCCGGCGTTAAAGTGATAGGCATAATCAACCACACCGCTATACGGCGGCGAAGACATGAGTTTGGGGGAGCGATTCTGTTCCGCGATAAAATACGCATCGGCGAGACGGGAAAATCCCTCTTTCCCCTTACCCTCCAGCCAGTAGTCCGTAATATCGTAGCCTTCGGGGTAAGGCGAACTGAAAGGATGGTAGTAATAGTTGCCACCGGGCTCTGGAGACTTTGTCATCCAGTTGGAAAACTTGATCCCCGTTTTGAACGTGGTGTCGCAGCTCACCAACAAATCCAGCTCGGAAATACCGAATTTGTGCAGCGTCTCGCGTATTCTGGGCACGGTGCCCTCGCCCACACCTATCACCGGCACATCCGGAGATTCGATCAGGGTGATCTCAATTTGCGAGTCACCAGATAGCTCAACACCCAGGTGGTTGGCTGCCATCCAACCAGCAGTGCCGCCGCCAACAATCGCAATCTTTTTTATCTTCATACCAATCACTTTCAGACAAAAAAAAGGCCCAGCTAAAAGCCGGGCCTTTTTACTAGCTAACGATCAAGCTCTTAGAACTTGTAGCTTGCACCCAACTGGTACACGGCTTCGCCTTCAAAAGACCAGGCCGGGAAGCCTTCCAGAAGTGGGCCCTTCATACCGGTCTCGGTACTGGACGCATCGGCAGCACCGTACTGGATGTCGTCTTCTTCGAGGACATTGATCGCTTCGAAGGTCACATCCAGATTGTCGGTAGCATACCAGTAGAAGCTCAGGTCCAGAGAACCGAAGTCATCGTGCATACGGTTACCGTACCAGAAACCACCCTCACGGATCAGGTATTCGGAGCGGAAATTGTATGCTGCACGCGCAGAGAAGTTGTCGTTCTCCCAGTAACCTACCAGGTTGTACGCGTGCTCTGAAGCTTCAGTGAACAGCGCCAGCTGATCCATATACGCATCAGTCGGCACTTCACCATCGGTATAGGTGTAGTTAGCTGCTACACCGAAACCGTTGTCAAACGCGTGCTGGATCTGCAGCTCCAGACCCTGGATATCGGCACCACCGGAGTTTTGGAGTGTCTCGATATTCCAGCTATCGCCACCATCCGGATCTACGAGGCCGATAGACTGATCCAGAACGACACTGGAGGTTACGAAGTCGTCAATGGACTTGACGAAGTAAGTGGCAGAAACCAGGTTGCCATCGCCGTAGTAGTATTCCAGAGCGATATCTGCACTGGTCGCCTTCATCGGCAGAAGACCTTCGCTACCCTGAGTCACAGACTGGTTGAGGGCATTGCTATCGTCATAGCCGTTGTAGCTGACCAGCATGTCGTCGTAGGTCGGACGAGAAATAGTCTGGGCAGCAGACGCGCGCAGCACTACGTCTTCAGAAAGCTCGTAACGTACGGTCGCGCTGGGCAGAACGTCGCTGTAGTCAGCGCCGTAAGTGGACAGGGAGTAGCTGTAACCGTTGTTGCCGGCAATATCGCCTTCCTGAAGCGCAGAACCGTCGAGGTCGTACTGAGTGCGGCTCACGTCGCTAGAGATGTAACGCAGACCGAAGTTACCGGTCAGAGCACCAGTCTCAAAAGTGAACATACCGTAAAGAGCGGTGTTTTCTTCATTCAGGTCAGAATAACCCGCACGCTCCTCAACCCAGCTGTCCAGGCTGTCGCGAGTCGCGGCGACCATTGCGCCCAGGTTCGGCTTGGGAGCGGTAAAGCCCTGCTGACCCACCTGGAAAGTACCGTTGTAGATCTCGCTCGCAGCGACTTCTACCGGAGTGAGCTGACCAGCAAAGGAGCGACGATTGACATCATGGTCGGTCCAGCGCGCACCGGTTTTAAATGAAGTCAGGATGCCAACATTCAGATCAAACTCAACGTCCACCTGCGCGTAGGACTCCTCATCTTTCGCAGGACCGCTGCCTACTGCCCAACCTTCCGGAGACAGGGTAGAACCGTAGTCATCCAGTGTCAGACTCGGATCCATGGTCGGATTGATGACAATCTCTTTGCCAGTCGCATCGATAGAGCCTTCCCACAGAGACATGGTGTCACCAGCACGTACGCTCGGGAAGTGGGAGAAGTTGGTGGTGAAGTCGGTGCCGCCTTCTGCCTTGGTGGAACCAATGTTACCGCTTACGCGGAAACCGTCACCTTCGTATTCAGTACCGAAATCGAAAGTGTCAGAGCTCATGGAGGACAGGCGTCCCCAGGTCTGGTTGAAAGTTTCGTTACCCGGCGCACCGGCAGCCCAACCCGGCTCCAGATCACCAAACTGAGAGTTGGTGGTGGTGCTGGAAGTACACAGGCCTGCAGCGTTGGTGGTGTGACAGGTCACATTGTCACCCGCCAGAGTGAACAGGTAGAGGCTGGTGTTGGTGTTGTTTGCTTCCATATCCAGGGACATGGCGTGCAGAGTGAAAGCCAGCTCTTCAGTCGGCGCGTACTGCAGGGTTACGTCCAGCGCAGTGCGCTCTTGATCCTGCAGGAAGGTGGTCGGCGCAACGTCGCCAGACCAACGGTAGTCAGACTCGGTTCCGCGACGAACGTATTCGCGGTCTTCTTTAGCTGCAGCAACCAGGACACCGAAAGTCTCGGAATCGTTCTTCCAGCTGTACAAGCCGGAAACTTCCGGAGAGAGTTCATCGCTGATGGTTCCGACACGAGCGGTGGTACCAACCCATGCGGTGTTGGCTTCCATATCCAGCGGCTTGCGGGTGTTGACGATCACGGTACCGCCGATACCACCTTCGTTCAGGTCTGCACGGGAGGATTTATATACTTCGATGCCACCGATCAGCTCGGCAGGGAGCAGGGAGTAGTTGAAGCTGCGGTCTACAGGGACCTGGTCAAACCAGCCTGTGGAGGCAACGTTCTGACCATTCAGCTGGGTCAGAGTCATGGAGGGAGCTGCACCACGAATGGACACAGAGGCACCCTGACCAAATGCGCGACCAACAGTGATACCCGGGATACGACCCAGTGCTTCACCTACGTCGGAGTCCGGGAACTTACCAACATCTTCCGCAGACACAGCGTCGACCAGATCGGTCGAGTCACGCTTAATGTTTACGGCATCTTGCAAAGCTCCGCGAATACCGGTAACGGTAATTTCTTCCAGAGCATCCTGGGCAACTGCCAGCGGAGCCATCAGGCCACCACTCAGTACAGCTGCGCTGATCGAGAGAGCGAGTTTGTTGCGCTTAAGCATCGATTTCCCCTTCCTTTTTTATAGATATAAAGGTTTGGTTAGAAACTTTTATTCACCTTGTACCTCGAAATGATAGCGCTGTCATTCATTTTTATGATAGCGCTGTCATTCTCACGATTGACAATACACAGAATGAAATAAAAAAGCTACCTGCCGAGAAGGGAAATATCCGGCTTTTTTGTCGCATTTTGCAACAGCAACCTGTCAGTTATGACAATTGGCATAGGGCTGCTCGAAGCCCGGGTGCAAACCAGGACAAAAATGCACAGGACAAATGACTGGATAGGCCCCATATGTCAGAAGAGAAAGCTGCGGGCCGGAAGCAAAACTCCCGACGGAGCCGGGAGTTTCACTATCTAAAGAATTGAACCGCTAACGGAAAGCCCCGCGGTTATTCGATTTCCTTGATACGCATCGAACTGGTGCCGCCGCCCATATTCAGGCGCTCGCCCTGGGTGATCAGGATGCGTTCGCCCTTCTCCAGGGTTACCCGGGAGCCCAGCACCTCGATGATGGCATCGGTGAGGTGCCCCAGGGGAACAGAGGCCGGATCAAACTCGATGGGCTCGACACCGCGCAGCAATACCAGCTGGCGTGCAACACGCGGGTGGCGAGTCAGCGCGTAGATCGGCAGCTGCGACGTCGCGCGGGACATGATGCGAGGGGTGCGACCGGATTCGGTGAGCGCCGCTACCGCACTCAGGTTTTCAACCCGGACTGCAGCCTCGATCGCCGCCTGGGCAATGACGGTATCAATGGTTTCGGATGACGACCTGTCTGCTGCAGGACGGGTGGTGGTACCGAGGTACTGCTCAGCCCCCACGACGACTTCCGCCATAGACTCCACCGCGGCAACCGGGAAATCACCAGCAGCGGTTTCCGCAGACAGCATCACCGCATCGGTGCCGTCGAGCACCGCATTCGCGACATCCATTACTTCGGCGCGTGTCGGTGTCGGGTTGGTAATCATGGATTCCATCATCTGGGTCGCGGTGATCACACCGCGATTCAGGGCATTGGCGCGGTTGATCAGCTTTTTCTGAACACCCACCAGTGCGGCATCACCGATCTCTACACCCAGGTCGCCGCGGGCAACCATGATGACATCAGAGGCGAGAATAATACCGTCCATCTGCTCGTCATCATTTACTGCTTCCGCGCGCTCCACCTTGGCGACGATGGCAGCGTTGCTACCCGCTTCGCGCATGGCCTTGCGTGCGATTTCCAAATCTTCGCCACTGCGCGGGAAGCTCACCGCGAGGAAATCCACATCCAGCTCGGCGGCGAGCTTGATGTCTTCGTAATCTTTCTCCGTCAGTGCCGGAGCGGAAAGACCACCGCCCAACAGGTTGATCCCCTTGTTATTGGACAGCTTGCCGCCCTGCAACACACGGCAGAACAACTTGCTACTGGTACCGCCCGTGACTTCGAGGCGGATCTTGCCATCGTCCAGCAGCAGGATATTACCGGGCTTGCAGTCAGCAATCAGGGACGGGTAGTCCACACCTACACGCTGCTGGTTACCGCCCTCTTTCGGGCAATCCGCATCGAGGGTGAACTCGGCGTTGTTTTCGAGAAAAATGCTGCCTTCGGCGAAACGGGCAATACGGATTTTCGGGCCCTGAAGGTCGCCAAGTACAGCCACCAGCTTGTTCTGCTCGGCCGCGGCACGACGCACTTCTTCCACACGCTTGCGGTGGTCATCGGCACTACCGTGAGAAAAGTTGAGGCGTACAACGTTGACGCCTGCGCGGATAATCTCGTCAATAACACGCGGCTTGTCAGTACCCGGACCGAGTGTTGCAACAATTTTGGTATGGCGAATCATATTGGTGGTATTCGTTTTTCGATTAGATGAGAGGCGAATATTGTTTTTATGACAGTCGGCGCTGACTGCAGAAAAGCAAAGCCGGAGCGGGTATTGCACCCGCACCGGTGCGATAACATTCACGTTATCAGGCTGCTATTACAGCCTTATTTTAAACGCTGGCTTTACAGCTCGAGCGCTTTGGCCATCGCCAGACTGGTATCCAGCATACGGTGAGAGAAGCCCCACTCGTTGTCATACCACGCCATGACTTTCACCAGATTGCCATTTACACGGGTGTGGTTGGCATCGAAGTGGCTGGAAGCGGAGGTGTGGTTGAAGTCTACGGAAACCAGCGGCTGCTCGCAGAAAGACAGCACACCACCTTTTATGGTGCCTGCGGCATCGCGCATGATCGCGTTGATTTCATCAACGGTGGTTTCGCGGCTGGCGATAAACTGGCAATCCACCAGGGAAACGTTGTTCACCGGTACACGTACGGCCATGCCATCCAGCTTGCCTTTCAGCTCAGGCAGAACCAGGCCCACCGCCGCGGCAGCGCCGGTTTTGGTCGGGATCATGTTGTCAGCTGCGGCACGGGCACGGTAGATGTCCTTGTGCACAGCATCCTGGGTGTTCTGGTCATTGGTGTAGGCGTGCACGGTGGTCATGAAGCCGCGCTCGATACCGATCGCTTCGTTCAGAACCTTGGCTACAGGGGCCAGGCAGTTGGTGGTACAGGAAGCGTTGGAAACCACCTTGTGCTCTGCGGTGAGCTTGTCGTCGTTAACACCGTAAACCACGGTCAGGTCCGCGTCGCCGGACGGCGCAGAAATCAGCACCGCTTTGGCGCCAGCCTGCATGTGCTGGGAGGCCGCTTCTTTGCCGGTAAACAGGCCGGTACATTCCAGCACCAGATCCACTTCCAGCTCGCCCCAGGGCAGCGCGGCGGGGTTGCGTTCCTGGCATACCTTGACGGTGTCACCGCCGATAACCAGGTTCTCACCTTCTACAGCAACATCGGTATTGAAGCGGCCGTGTACGGTATCGAACCGGGTCAGGTGAGCGTTGGCTTCTACCGGTGCCAGATCGTTGATGGCAACCAGCTGAATGCGATCGTTGTAACCGGATTCATAGATCGCGCGCGTTACATTGCGGCCGATGCGGCCATAGCCATTGATAGCAATTCTGAGTTTCATATCGCTACACCCTCTGTGTCTTGAAAATTTATGAATTTTTATACGGGGTGCCGGGCGTGTCCCCCCCAGCACGTGCTTACTCTGTGAAAACGATTCTGCCGGGAAATTAGCCCTTCAGCAGAGTGGCCTCTTTAGCCAAGCGAGTGATTTCCGCCCAGTTTTTCTCGGCTACCAGCTTCGGTGCCGCCATCCAGGAGCCACCAACGCAGACCACGTTGGCCAGGCCCAGATAGTCTTTGGCATTCTTCGGGCCCACACCGCCGGTGGGGCAGAACTTTACTTGCGCCAGCGGGCCACCAATGGATTTCAGCATCGGTACACCGCCCGCGGCTTCCGCAGGGAAAAATTTCTGGTAGCGGTAGCCACGCTCCAGCAGGCGCATGACTTCAGAAGGGTTCGCCGCGCCGGGCAGCATGGGAACAGAAACATCGTCCGCCGCATCCAGCAGCGCTTCGGTAGCACCCGGGCTTACCATGAAGGTTGCACCGGCATCCACGGAGCGGCGCACGTCCGCCGCATTCAACACGGTGCCAGTACCGACGTGTGCGTCCGGCAGGTGTTTGGCAATTTCCTCTACCGCGGCCAGGGCCGCTTCGGTGCGCAGAGTCACCTCCAGTACGTTCAGGCCGCCTTCAACCAGTGCCTGAGCCAGCGGCAGGGCTTCGCTGACGTTATCGATAACCAGAACCGGAACGACACCGGCCTGCTCCAGTACGGGTACAAGTGACTCTTGCATCATCTACTTCCTATAGGTCTCAATTCTTTTCTTTTTAAACACGAACCCGATCGGGCTCACGGTGCCCAATACACAGTGACCGGTTTCAGCCCCTGCTTGAGAATACTGCGCACCGGCATTTCCAGCTCATCATCACCCAGCAGCGCCTGCCGGTAGACCTTGAGCTTTTCCTCGCCGGTAATCAGCAACTTGATTTCTTTTGCCTGCAGAATGGCCGCCAGAGTCAGCGTCATACGCTCGGTGTGAACACCTGTCACCGCGCTTTGCTTGGCGGTGATGGCTTTGCACAGCTTGTCCGATTTGGGGTCAAGCGCATCTGCCAGACCTTCCGCATGGGGAAAGAACGAAGCGGTATGCCCGTCGTTGCCCATCCCAAGCACACACACGTCAAACGGACGCGGCAATTCCTGATAAGCGCGCTCGCAATCGCCCTCGCCTTCTGCGGGCGTGGCTGCGGCATTTTTCATTCCCAGACACGGCGCCTTGCTGGCTTCGTTCTGCAGCAGGCTGTTGGAGATGAATGCCAGATTGCTACCAGCCTCGTCTTTCTCCACCCAGCGCTCGTCGACCAGCGCAACATTCACGTTTTGCCAAGGCAACGGGCGTCGGGAAAGCTCGCGGTATACCGGCTCCGGAGAGCTGCCGCCGCTGACCAGAAAGGTGGCCTGCCCATGCGCCTTGATACCAGCATGCAGCGCGGCGGCACATTCGTTGGCCAGCGCCAGTGTCAGGCGTTCCCGGTCTGCAAAAAACTTTTCTTCAACCATGTCTCTAAGACCCTGTTTTCGTTTTTCCGCCCGATTTCTCAGGGGTTGAACCAGTGGTGGCCATTCTCGGCCAACAGCTGATTGGAGGCCTGGGGGCCCCAGGTGCCTGCGCGGTAAAGCTGTGGCTGGTTGGCAGTCTCACGCCAGTGGTCGATGATCGGGTCGACCCAGGCCCAGGCGGCAGCAACCTCTTCGCGATGAATAAACAGCGCGGAGTTGTTGGCTGCTGCATCCAGCATCAGGCGCTTGTAGGCGTCACTTTTAAAACTGTCGTAGGTATCGGACAGTGTGAGGTTCAGCTCCACCGGCTGCAGCTCCATGGTGAGACTGTCCATTTTCTTCGCCATCAGAACCAGCTTGATGCTCTCTTCCGGCTGCAGGCGGATTACCAGGCGGTTCGGCAATACCTTGCCGGCTTCGGGCTGGTACACACTGTGGGACACGTTCTTGTACTGAATCACGATTTCCGCACAGCGCTTTTCCATACGCTTGCCAGTGCGCAGGTAGAAAGGCACACCGGTCCAGCGCCAGTTGTCGATATGCGCGCGAATCGCAACAAAGGTTTCGGTGGTGCTGTTAGGCGCCTTGAGCTCTTCCAGATAGCCCGGTACCAGCTCTTTGCCCAGGCCACCGGCGACGTACTGGCCGCGCACGATATTCTGGTCCACGTCCTGGTCAGTCAGCGGGCGCAGTGCCTCGAGCACTTTGATTTTTTCCGAGCGGATATTGCGCGCCGACATGCTGTTGGGCGATTCCATGGCGATCAGGCACAGCAACTGCAATAAATGGTTCTGCACCATATCGCGCATCGCGCCGGTGTCATCGTAGAAACCCGCGCGACCTTCAAGACCCACAGTTTCGGAAATGCTGATCTGGATATGGTCGATGGTTTTTGCATCCCAGAGATGCTCGAACAGTACGTTGCTAAAGCGCAACGCCAGCAGGTTCTGTACCGTTTCCTTACCCAGGTAGTGGTCGATGCGGAAAATACTTTCTTCGGGGAAGTACTCGGCAATCTTGCTGTTGATCTGGTCGGAAGTCTTGGCGTTGTAGCCGAGCGGCTTTTCCACCACGACACGAGAATTTTCGTGAATCAGCCCCTTGACCGACAGGTTTTCACAACAGGGTCCGAATACCGCCGGCGGAATCGCGAGGTAGAACAGGCGCGTGCGCTCGGTGTCCTTGCCGAGGATGTCCACCAGGCCATCCCACTGCTCGTCGGGCTTGGAGATATCCAATGCGACGGCGCGCAGCTGCGCGCTGAATCCTTTCCAGTTTTTATCGCTGTATTCGCCATCGCGCAGGTGGGTTTTCAGCGCCTGCTGCGCGGTTTTCAGGTAGACGTCAGCGTCTTCCTGACGACGGCATACCGGCAGGATACGGGAATCCTTGTTCAGACCGCCTTCAATATAGGCCCGGTACAGGGCCGGAATCAGTTTGCGCAGTGACAGATCTCCGCCACCACCAAAAAGTACCATGTCGAATGCGTTAGCCATTGTCTTTGCTCTCAAGCAGTTGCGCGCTCACCGCTGCCGGTAAGCGCGCTGAATTCAGTTAAAAAAGAATGCTTCCACCGGTTTCTGCGCCGCTAGCGAGCTTGCGCATATTGGTGAACAGGTCGCGCCCCATACCGGTGGCATTGGCGGACAGATCGCACTCCGCTGGCGCGCGTGCAGCCAGCTCTTCATCACTTACATGTACTTTGAGAACGCCGGCTTCCGCATCCAGCTCAATAACATCACCATCCTGGATTTTCGCCACAACGCCACCTTCCAGCGCTTCCGGAGAAAGGTGGATGGCCGCCGGCACCTTGCCGGACGCGCCGGACATACGGCCGTCGGTGACCAGCGCCACCTTGTAACCGCGGTCCTGCAATACACCGAGCGAAGGTGTCAGTTTGTGCAGCTCCGGCATGCCGTTGGCCTGGGGCCCCTGGAAGCGCACCACCGCAACAAAATCCTTCTCGAGTTCGCCAGCCTTGAAGGCATCCAGCAATGCGTCCTGACTGTCGAATACCACCGCCGGCGCTTTCACTTTCAGTTGCGGTGTTTTCAGGGCGGACACCTTGATCACACTGTTGCCGAGGTTGCCCTGCAGCAGCTGCAGGCCACCGTGGCCGGAGAAAGGATCACTCGCGGGGCGGATAATGTCCGGGTTGCCGGACTCTTCCGCAGTGGGGCGCCATACCAGGCCGTCCCGGTCTTCATTCAGGAACGGATCGTAGGTGTAGGGCTCCATACCGGAATCACCCAGCACGGTGCTGACATCGTTGTGCAGCAGGCCTGCACCCAGCAATTCGCGAATCAGGAACTGCATACCGCCGGCAGCGGCGAAGTGGTTGATATCTGCGGTGCCATTCGGATACACGTGACACAACAGCGGCACTATCTCGGAAAGCTCGGCCATGTCCTGCCAGGTAATCTGGATACCGGCGGCGCGCGCCATGGCAATCAGGTGCATGGTGTGGTTCGTCGAGCCACCGGTGGCATGCAGACCAACAATGCCATTTACAAAAGATTTTTCGCTGAGGATTTTCGCGATCGGCGTGTAATTGCTGGGCTCGGTAATCTGTACCAGCTGTTTTACCGCTTCATGGTTCAGTGCATCGCGCAGCTCGGTGCCCGGATTCACAAAAGAGCTACCGGGCAGCTGCAGCCCCATGATCTCCACCAGCATCTGGTTGCTGTTGGCAGTACCGTAGAATGTGCAGGTACCTGCACTGTGGTAGGACGCACTTTCCGCTTCAAGCAATTCTTTGCGGCCGACTTTGCCTTCGGCATACAACTGGCGAACACGTACTTTTTCCGCGTTTGCGAGACCGGTAGGCATCGGCCCTGCCGGGATGAACACCGCCGGCAGGTGGCCAAATGACAGCGCGCCGATCACCAGACCGGGTACGATTTTGTCGCAGATGCCCAGGTACATACCGCCATCGAACATGTCGTGCGACAGGGAAATGGCAGTGGCCATGGCAATAACATCGCGGGAAAACAGTGACAGTTCCATACCCGGCTGCCCCTGGGTGACGCCGTCACACATTGCGGGGACGCCACCGGCAACCTGTGCGGTAGCGCCGTTGCGCAGCGCTTCGGCCTTCAGCATTTCGGGATAGGTGCCGTAGGGCTGGTGGGCCGACAACATATCGTTGTAGGCATTGATGATTGCCAGGTTGGGACCCTGCCCGGAAGCGATCAGGTTTTTATCCTGATCACTGGACGCCGCCATGGCGTGCGCCAGGTTTCCGCAGGACAGCTTGTGGCGCGCACGACCTTTGCCTTGAGCGCGCTCTACCTGCGCCAGATAGCTGGCACGGGTCTCTTCGCTGCGGCGGATGATCCTGTCGGTCACCGCCTGTATCCGACTGTTTACCACTGTAGTGTTTGCCATTTTGCTTAACTCTTCGTTTTTTATCAGCTCGCCACAGTTTGCTACTAAGCCTGTTCTCCTGCAGGCTCTGCCACCTCGACTTCAGGCAGCTCCGTGGTCGTAACCGCGCCGTTTTTTATCCGGCGGTAGTATTGGATCAGTTGCGCTGTAGAACCGTCTTCTCCAGCCAGATCACCTGCAGCCAGTTTTGGCTCCAGCTTGCTGGCAAGACCCTTACCAAGTTCCACACCCCACTGATCAAAGGAATATATTTCCAGGATCACACCCTGAACAAAAATCTTGTGTTCGTAGAGTGCAATCAACCCTCCCAGCGCGCGGGGGGTCAACTCATTCAAGAGTATTGTGGTGCTGGGCTTTCCACCCCTGTGCACCTTGAACGGGGTCAGCCTTTTTATCTCTTCCTGCGACAGCCCCTTGGCTGCCAGCTCGCGGGCGACCGACTCGGCATCCACACCGTTCATCAGCGCCTGGCTCTGTGCGAACATATTCGCCAGCAGTATTTCGTGGTGGCCTTCGAGATCGTGCCCCGGGGTCACACTGCCGATGAAATCCGCCGGCACCACTTCCGGGCTCTGGTGCAGATACTGGTAAAAAGCATGCTGCCCGTTAATACCCGTCTGCCCCCATATTAGGGGGCCGGTGGCGTAGTCCACCTCCACCCCTGCACGGGTGGTAGATTTGCCGTTGCTCTCCATATCCGCCTGCTGCAAATAGGCTGGCAACATGTGCAGCGCCTGTTCGTAGGGCAACACTGCGTGCGCCGGGTACCCCATAAAGGTGCAGTACCAGACACTCAGCAGCCCCATGATCACCGGCGCGTTCTTTTCAAACGGCGCCTCGCGGAAGTGGCGATCCATTTCCGCGGCACCATTCAGCAGAGCGCGGAAGTTTTCGTAACCGCAGGCAATGGCGATTGGCAGTCCGATCGCCGACCACAGCGAATAGCGTCCGCCGACCCAATCCCAGAAGCGATAGGTCCGCTCTGGCAGGATCCCGAACTGCTGTGCCTTGTCCGGGCTAGAGGTCACGCCGACAAAGTGGCGCTGCAACAGCCCTTCCACAGATACATCGGGCGCTGCGCACTGCAGCCACTTGAGGGCGCTGCGCGCATTGGTCATCGTCTCGCTGGTAGTGAACGTCTTGGACGAGACGATAAAAAGCGTTGATTCGGCATCCAGGCCGGCCAGCACATCCGTGAGCTGGGCTCCATCCACATTGGATACAAAGTGCACCGCGACATCGCCCTTCCGGTAGGCACGCAGTGACTCTATGACGGTCTGGGGCCCCAGATGGGAGCCGCCGACGCCGAGATTGACCACATCGGTGATCCGTTTACCGCTGCAGCCCGTCAGGTCGCCATTATGTAGTAAAACTACAAACTCTTTCAAGCGCTGCAGCTCAGCCTCCGCCAATCCCGCGACGGATGCCCCGCCGACCTCCACTTCAGCGCCCAGCCCCCCGCGCAGCGCGGGATGTAGAACCGGCCGCCCCTCGGTGGCATTGATCGGTTTTCCGGCGAAGAAGTCGCTCCGCCACTGCGCCAATCCGGCCTCTTCCGCCAGCCGTAGCAAATTTACAAATACTGACTGGTCGAGGTGGTTTTTAGAGAAATCCAGCAGAAACTGCGGCAGCTCGACGGTGAACTCCGCGGCACGCTGTGGGTCTTCACTGAACAGATCCGCCAGCTTGCGCTGCTTCATCTGCACAGCCTGCGCCTGTAGCGCCTGCCAGATGACGGATTGGGAAATGGCGGAGTGAGAGTGTGCATCTTGCATGGTATGCCCCCTGAAAGTGGCCCCCACCGGGAGGTGGCGGGCACCGGTTATTTTTGTTTACCCGAAAGACAGCGCTTCCGCCCCAAAACCCCAAGGGCGTCAAAACAAAATGACAACGCTGTCAATTTGGCGAAAGATTCACACAGCGCCCCCGCCCTGTCAATCGGGTTTGTAGTTTTCTTTCACGGATTCGGCGGTGTCAGAGCAATAGCGGACCAACTCAAGAGAGGACCAGCCCTGTGCGACACAGATACAGCAAGCACGGAGGAAAACTCCTAAACTTGGCGGGAAACCGCGGGGAAAATCAGCTTTCGGTTGCAAAACCAGGCCTTCGCGCAGAAATGACTATAAATCCATCGTCGTGCACGCGCTAACCGGGTAAACTGCCCGGCTGGGTATGTACAAGGACCAATTCCGATAAGGGAAAACAGCCGATCATGAAGAGCACCATCAACGATGTGGCCGCAAGGGCCGGGGTGTCGATCAAGACCGTATCGCGGGTTATCAACAATGAACCGTCGGTGAGACCTGCCACGCGCAAGAAGGTGATGGATGCGGTGGAAGAACTCCACTATCAGCCGAACCTGGCCGCGCGCAACCTGGCCGGTACCCGCAGCTATACCATTGCGCTGATCTACGATAACCCCAATGCCTATTACGTGATCGATATGCAGAACGGTATCCTGGAGGCCTGCAAGGCGCGGGGCTACGAGCTGCTGATTCACCCGAGCAACTCCAAATCGGAAACCGTGCACGATGAACTGCGCGCGCTGGTGGAACACTCGAAGGTGGCCGGCGTAGTGCTTACCCCGCCATTCTCGGAAACCCAGTCGGTTATTGATGAAGTAAAACGGCTCGGCCTGGACTACGTACGTATCGTGTCCAGCGGCGCTGCGGAAGGCGACGAGGACAACTGCGTTCAGGTGGATGACACCGCCGCGGCTTACGACATCACCAAGCACCTGATCGAACACGGCCACAAGCGCATCGGGTTCCTGTGCGGTGGCGAGGAACACATCTCAACCCACGGACGCCTGGAAGGATACAAGCAGGCCCTGCAACAGGCCGGTATCGCAATCGATCCGAGCCTGATCATCCCCGGCGAATACGCGTTTGACTCCGGTGTCGAAGGGGCAAAATTACTGCTGAATACCGACAACCCGCCCACCGCCATTTTTGCCAGCAACGATGAGATGGCTGCCGGCGCGCTGTTCGCCGCGCGACTGATGCATATCGAGATCCCCGAGCAACTGTCGATTGTCGGGTTTGAGGACAGTCCCTTCTCCCGCCAGACCTGGCCCAAACTGACGACCGCACACCAGCCGAACAACGAGATCGCCAAGTGCGCCGCAGCACTGGTACTGAACAAGGCGCGCAGCAAAAGCGCCTCGGAAAGTGCAGCCGCGAACAAGGACGCGGGCATCGTGAAAAAGTTCGTTCCGGAACTGCTGGTGCGAGATTCCAGCGGCGATTCTCCCCGCTGAAAAACAGGCAAAAAAAAGCCCTCACATGGAGGGCAAAGATGACGAGAACCAAAGAGAGAAACTTCTAAGAGAAGTTCAAAAAAACAAAATCCTTTTAATACCTCTTCCTAAAACACTTTCGAAAAAACTGACTGATTGAGATGCGACGGCGGACCGACCTGAAAACCCAGGTTATTTGGTCCAGCTGCGCATCTTGTGCCCTTTCAAAGCGTAAAACAGGATGAACAGGTACGCCGGGATCGCAATGATGTAGGCGGCCTGACCGTCTCCGGTATCGGCAAAGTGGCCGTACAGGGGCGGCAGCACCGCGCCACCGGAAATACCCATAATCAGCAGCGCCGCACCCTTGGAGGTAAATTTACCCAGACCTTCCAGCGCCAGCGGCCAGATTGCCGGCCAGCACATGGCATTGGCAAAGCCCAGCAGTGCGACAAAATAAACCGCGTTGGGAATTTCCGGCAGGCCAAAGTGGGCCAGGGTTGCTGAGGACATGGCGGTGCTGTCGAGCGAACCGCTCATGACGGCAAACGTGAATGCGATACCCAGCACCGCAGAGATCAGCAGCGCGTTTTGCTGACTGATAAAGCGCGGAATAGCGAAGGTGCCCCAGAGATAACCCAGCACCATGAACACCATGGTGTAAGACGTCAGCACGGAGGCCACGGAGGTATCCAGGCCCGCCTGCTTACCCAGCAGACCGATGGCGTCGCCGGCGATGACTTCCACACCGACATAGAAAAACAGGGCAATGGAACCGAGGATCAGCTGCGGGAATTTCTTCAGTCCGGTAAGGGTAATCGCGGCATCTTCCTGCCCCTCGATCACTTCGTCTTCGATATCTGGCAGCGGGGCAAACATCATGGCCACCGCCAACACAAAGCCGAGTACCGCCATACCGATATACGGTGACACCAGCTGGCCTGCGAGCTCATCCAGCTTGGCGTCTTTCGCTGCTGCAGTCAGCGCGGACAGCTCGGCTTCGGAAATACCGCTGATGCCGGACATGACCAGCGCCGCGAATACCAGCGGAGCAACAATGCCTGCGCCCTTGTTCAAAAGGCCCATGATGCAGATCCGCACCGCGGCAGTTTCCGGGGAGCCGACTTTCACCACGTAGGGGTTGGAAGCGGTTTGCAGGATGGTCAGGCCCGAGCCCACCACAAACTGCGCCAGCAAGAAAATACCGAACATCCGGCTATAGGCAGCAGGAATGAATATCAGGGCGCCCACTGCGACCAATGCCAGGCCCAGCGCCATACCGGTTTTGTAGCCGGTACGCTCAATGATCGCGGCCATAGGCAACGCCATCACGGTATAAGCGATATAGAACGCAGAAGCCACCAGCATGGCCTGGAAACCGGTCAGGTCACAGATGGTTTGCAGAAAAGGAATCAGGGCACCGTTCAGCCAGGTAACAAAACCGAAGATAAAAAACAGCAGGCCGATAATGACCATGGGTAAAACGCTACTGCGCGTTTCACTCTGACTAATCACTGCGGTATTCATAGACTCACCTTTTATTATGGTTTTGCCTTACTGGCTTGCGGGGTGCTTCCCCGGTTATCAATTCGAGCAGGCCCTTGCACGGAGTTAAGCCGTGAAAACTTCCTGTCCGTTAATCCAGGTCTTTTGAACCTGAAGTTCGTCATCGATCAAAATCAAGTCCGCTGGCGCACCCTGCTGAATACGCCCGCCTGCGCTCCCCAGAAATTGCGCGGGATAGAGCCCCGCCATACGCAGGGCTTCGGTCAGCTCGACACCGCACCAGTCGCGGATATTGCGCACCGCACCGATCATATCCAGATGGGACCCTGCCAGCTCACCGGTGGTGGAGGTCAGCTTGTCACCATCGCGGGTGACGATACGATCAAAGAGCGGGAAGCTCATTTCATCGCTGCCCACCAGGGACATGGCATCGGTCACCAGCATAATCTTGCCGCGGGGCTTGGCCTTGAGCGCGAGGGTCATGGCCTCGGCGCTAACATGGTGTCCATCCGCAATCAGTCCGCACCAGCAACCATCGCTGATCAGTGCGGTGCCCACCATACCCGGATCCCGCGAATGCAGCGGCGACATGGCGTTGTACAGGTGGGTAAACCCGGTTGCCCCGGCGGCAACTGCCGCTGCCGCGGTCTTGCCATCGGCGTTGGAGTGCCCCAGGCATACCTTCACACCGAGATCGACCAGTTTCTGGATATCCGCTGGCGATACATTTTCCGGCGCCAGGGTGACCATTTTCAGGCCGAGGTCCTCGCGGGCGTATATCGCCAGCTCCTCGTCGCTGAGCGGACGAATAAACTTTTCTTCGTGGGTGCCTTTTTTCGGGGTACTCAGGTGCGGACCTTCAAAATGCACCCCCAGCACGCCGGGCACGCCCTCTTTCAATGCGGCACTCACTGCATCCGCAGCACGCTGCATTACATCCACCTGATCGGTGATCAGGGTGGGCATGAATCCAGTGGTTCCAAAACGCGCGTGAGCCGCGGACATCTTGCCCAGTGCATTGACGGTGGTGTCGTTGTTGAACAGCGCTCCACCGCCACCATTGACCTGCACATCGATCAGCCCCGGCGCGAGCAGTCCCTTGAGATAAACTGCGTCCGCTGCCGCTTCGCCACCGAGTGCAACGACCTTGCCGCCCTCAATGGTCAGCGCAACGTCACTGCGCAGTTGCTCGCCGTCGAATAACTGTTGTGCGATGAATGCCTGTGTCACTTGCCCGCTGCTCCCGCCGTTTGCCACTGAATTCAATCAACCAGACTCAAACGGTCTGGGTGACTTTTTTCAGGCCGGCCGGCTCATCGGGGTTGATGCCCCGGCTAACCGCAACGTGGGCCACATCGAGGTAGAAACGCTGCAACAGCGCCAGCGGCGCAACGCGCGGGTGCACCCCTTTGCTCGGCACATGCAGATTGATCAGGGTGCCGCCGCGACGGATGATGTCGGCGATCTGCTCACTGTGCGCCTTATAAGACTCATCCTCGATGGGCACATTGACCACGGTCAGTTTCTGCTCCACCAGGGTTACCGGGCCGTGCAGGAATTCCGCACTGGAGAAGGATTCTGCGTGTACGCTGCAAACTTCTTTCAGCTTCAGCGCCAGCTCGCGGGTAATGCCGTAGCCGGGGCCACGCCCCAGTACCACCAGGTTTTTCACCGCCGCCAGGTCTTCCGGGCGCAGCTGCACGTCGGACTCAATGGCGTCGGTCAGAGTCTGGGGCAGCATCTCGACACCGGCCTTCAGCTCTGCGTCCTGGGTCCAGTTGGCGACCAGCTGCAATACTGCGGACAGCGTGCACAGGTAGCTTTTGGTGGCTGCAACAGCCAGTTCCGGCCCCGCCTTCAGGGGCACAACCTGGTCGGCAATATCTTTGATTGGCGCGGTTTCATCGTTCACCAGCGCCACGGTGTAGGCACCGGCATCTTTTGCCATCTGCGCCTGGGCGAGGATGTCCGGGCTGCGGCCGGACTGGGAAATCACGATGACCAGCGCGTCCTCGAGTTTCAATTTCTTGCCGTACACACTGGATACGGACGGCGCGGCCGCAAAAGTGGGCGTACCGGTTTCAATTTCAATCAGGTACTTGGCAAATACACCGGCGTGATCCGATGAGCCGCGGCCGACGATCATCACAAAGCGCGGCGGCTTGTTGCGCAGGCGTTCGCCCAGCGCTTCCATGATCGGGGCATTGTTCTTCAATTGCTCGGCAATCCGGCTCGGGGCCTCACGGGCCTCGGTTTCCATTACTGTCATCGCCATAGAAGCATCCACCTTGTTGGCCTCAGCGGGAGTCACTGCGCTCATAAAATCTGTCCGTAAAATCCGTATGACTTTTGTGGTCTATCAACCTGTGTGTTCTAGCTAATGCGCGCGCTTATCCAAAGAGCGCTTTCGCATCCGCTTCTTCTGCTGCCCGCACTTCGCTGTCACCCAGTGCCGCCAGGGAGTGCTGGGCGAAATAGACACAGCCCAGTTCCGGCGGATCCAGCGGATCGGAAACCCGCTCCGCCACCTGCGGCTTCAGCCAGGGCTTGAGACGCGGCGCCAGGCCACCAATCATGGCCAGACGCGGCGGCTTGCTCTCCATCAGCTTCTCGGCAAGATCACTGATGTATGCGGCGCCATCGCGCATGATGGACACCGCAACCGGGCAATCTGCCTCGGCACATTCCACCACCGGTACCGCCAGCCTGGCGTACTGACTGGACGGTTTACCCGCCATCAGCTCGATCACATCGTAGGGATCTTCCGTACCCAGGGCTTTCTGCACCTCGCGCTGCAGCATGGATTCAGCGGCAAGCCCTTCCATGGCCATCAATACGTACTTCACCGCTTCCATACCCAGCCAGGCACCACTGCCCTTATCGCCGTGAGGGAAGCCGTGACCACCGACAATCTCGCTGTGACCGTTGACCCAGGAATACCCCACGGAACCGGTGCCAGCGATAATAACCGCGCCGTCGCCACCGCGGTGTGCGCCGAGACAGGCGGAGTGCTGGTCGGTCGTGAGGAACATCTGCTTGAAGGGGTGTGCCCAGGCGTTCATCTCGTTATAGAGACGGGGCATATTGACGCCAGCCAGGCCGACACCGGCCACCAGCTCGCCCAGTGTTTCTGCGGGCATACCTGCATCGGACACTGCCAGCGCGGCAGAGCGCACAATGGAGTCTATGGTCTGAGCATATCCATGAAGGGGGTTTGCGGGCCCGGAGACTCCGGTACCCAGCAGGCGATTGTCGGCATCGAAAATCGACGCGCGGCACTTACTGCCACCGCCATCAACGCCAACATAGAGAATGTCCCTGCTGTCTCTCAAAGCAACCATCTGATCCGGCCCCTAAGATTTTCTATTGTTATGTGTCCTTACCGGAATCCCCACCGCATTTCTGCGCCCCAGGGAGGTCCGGCCCGGCGCCTCGAATGGCGCCTGTGCAATATAGGAGAAATACTACAAGACAAATGACAGCGTTGTCATGCCCTTTTTCAAAAAAAATCCCCAATATCCGGCGGTTTGCCCGTCGACTTTGCGCTCAACGGCGAAAAATTCGCCAACTGGTGCGCTGCAGCCCGCAGCCTACGGTAACCGGGAACAAAAAACAAACAGCCCGGATAGCTGTCTGTCCCGGCCGCCGACACCAATCACCCACCGACCCAGTTCAAACTGATTGCAATACCTTCGTCACACTTTTCTGCGATAAAGCGCGCGCCCGCGCAAACGGAAATACACAACAGCGGAGCAAGCAACCGCAAACCGGCCAGTATCAGGAAGTATAGGGGGAAGCGATGGGACGCTGCCAAACCGTCAAGCGTATATTAATGACAATAGGGAGTGTGGCGCTGTGGCTGCTGACATCTAACACCGCCGTAGCCAATGATCACGGGGCGAAAGTGCTGTTCAGGCTGACGGGCTCGAACACCATTGGCGCAGACCTGGCACCGGCACAGGTAAAAAGTTACCTGCAATCCCAGGGTGCCACTGACATCACCCAGCGCAGCGCGGGGGAAAAACACTGGATTCACGCAAACCTCAATGGCCAGCCAGTGGTGGTGCCAATTATTGCCCTCGGCTCCAGCACCGGCTTCAAGGCTCTGGATGAAGGCACCGCGGATATTGCTATGGCCTCGCGCAAGATCAAACCCGAGGAAGTCGCCATGCTGTCCCGTTTCGGCAATCTCACCAGTCCCCAGGCAGAGCATGTCATCGGCCTGGATGCGCTGGTTGTCACCATTCACCGGGACAACCCGATCAGTCAGCTGGACATGACGCAGCTGGCAAAGATCTACCGCGGCGAAATTCGCAACTGGGCTCAACTCGGCGGCCCCGACCTGCCGATCCGCCCCCTGCACCGGGACATGGAGTCCGGCACCCGCGCCACCTTTGACGGCGAAGTATTTGGCGGTAGCCGTGCCACCCCCTCCTTTATCCATGAAGTTGCCGGCAACCACGAAACCCGCGCACTGGTGCAGCGGGATCGCGGCGCTATCGGCTATTTGCCCTACGCCGATGCGGATGGCCTGCACAAGGTGGCGATCAAGTCCGGCGATCTGGCCGCAGTGGTTCCCGACCGGGGCATCATTGCCACGGAGGATTTTCCACTCACCCGACGCCTGTATCTCTACCGCAACCCCGCGCGTTTCAATCCACATGTGGAGGGATTCATCCATCACGTGGAGTCTCGCGCCGGACAGCAGATCGTCGCCCGGATCGGCTTTATCAACCTCACACCGGTGGCACTGAAGATGGCACCCTACGCCAATGCCCCGCAGAACTATCGTGCGCTGATGGAAAAGGGCTCACGCCTGAGCATCTCTTTCCGCTTCGCAGATGGCAGTACCGAACTGGATAACCGCGCCCTGCGCGATCTGCACCGCCTGCAGGATTTTATGGCAGAAGAGCAGAACCGGGCACTCTCGCTAACTCTGGTGGGCTTCTCCGATCGCAAATCCAACAGCAACATATCCGATCTGATCTCCCGCTTTCGCGCACTCAAGGTACAGGGAGCGCTGCTGAGAGACCATGAGATGGGAGACAGCCAGATCATGGCCGTGGGTGCCTTTGCACCGCTGACGCCCAACAGCGAGCAGGCCCCCGTGAAAAACAGCCGGGTGGAAGTCTGGATTAACTGACCGGCAGACAGCGAGGTTCACGGCCAGCGGCTATATTTATCGCCATGAATCTCCACCATCGCCACACCGCCCTCACCCGCACCATCAGCGCCCTGCTGCTTGTCGCCTTATTGCTGGTTGGCGGCTGCTCCAGCGTGCGTCTGGTCTACGGGCACCTGGACTGGTGGATGGACCGCAACATCAACAAGTACCTGGATCTCGATGGCACCCAGGAAGACCTTCTCTCCCAGCGTGTGGACGAGTTTCACCGCTGGCACCGCCAGACACAGCTGCCGCGCTACGCGGACTATCTGGAAACGCTCGCCGGCAATGTCGATGATCCGGCCGCCACCACACCCGCAAAGCTGATCGAAATCGAAAAGCAGGTAGATACCTTCTGGCACAGTTCGGTAGTGATGCTGAGTGATCTGCTATTGCCACTGGTGATACAGATGAATGACAAGCAAATCGACCAGCTGGCGGAAAACGTTCGCGAAGAACGGGAGGAGTCCCTGAAAAAGTGGGAAAAATCCAAGCACAAACGGGAAAAGCAGTTCCGCAAGGAAGCGAAGCGCTGGCTCGGCGACCTGACCAGCGAGCAGGACGCCATGATCGACCACCAGCTGGACACCACCCGCTTCGACCCGAAACGCCGCGACGCCCAGCGCGAGAAATGGGCCAACGCGTTTATCAGCACGTTGCGCAGTAAACCCCAGGGTTACGAGAAACAACTCAGGGAAATGCTTATCGACCCGCAGTCACTGTGGTCGGAAGAATACCGTCAGATGCAGGAACAACTGCGCGCCCAGGCCCGGAATCTCGGCGCCGAAATACTGAAAAGCGCCACACCGCAACAGCGAGCCCACCTAAAAACTACCCTCCTCGAGTACGCCTCGGACTTCCGTATTCTCGCCGCGCAAGAGCACTGACTTAAGTCGTCGCGTAAAAACGCCAGTCGGTTTCATGCGAAACAAATTATCTGCCGGCAACCACTATTTTTACCGGGAATTGCGTTAAAAAAGCGTCAGAAAACATGACGTAATCCGCCCGTGACTGATAAGCTCCACACCGCAAGTTCAACCGCCATAATGAGGATTTTCCGTGCGTATCGATACCGCCCAACGCGAACAGCTGCAACAGTGGGAACAAGAGCTGGAGCAACAGTACCAGCGCATTTGCCAGCACAACCTGAGCCTGGATATTACCCGCGGTAAACCGGCGGCCGATCAGCTGAGCCTGTCCGACGGACTCGACGGCATTCTCAATGGTGACTACCGCGCACCCGATGGTACCGATACGCGCAACTACGGCGGCCTCGAAGGTATCGCCGCCGCTCGCGAACTGGGCGCCGATATCCTGCAGGTGCCATTTGAAGAAGTGCTCGCCGGGGGCAACAGCTCCCTGACGATGATGTATCACGCGGTACTCACTGGCTACCTGTTCGGCTTTGCCGGCAACCAGCCGTGGAAAGAAATGCGTGCGCCCAAGTTCCTGTGCCCGGTCCCCGGCTACGACCGTCACTTCTCCATCTGCGAGCAACTTGGCATTGCCATGGAAACCGTGCCGATGACCGCCACCGGTCCGGACATGGACGTGCTGGAACAGAAAATTCGCGAAGACGATCAGATCATCGGCCTGTGGTGCGTACCCAAGTTCTCCAACCCCACCGGCGTGACCTACGATGAAGACACCGTGGATCGCCTGGCGCAGCTGGGCAAAATCGCCAACCCGGGCTTCCGTATTTTCTGGGATAACGCCTATGCCATCCACGACCTGGACCACCAGGTAAAACTGCCGAACATTCGCGAAGCTGCGCTGGGCAACGACACCGCGGACTCCGTGCTGCAGTTTGCCTCCACTTCCAAGGTGACCCACGCCGGCGCCGGTGTGGCGTTCGTCAGCGCCAGCCCCGCCAACCTGGCTTCCCTGAAACAGCAGATGTCCGCCATGACCATCGGCCCGGACAAGGTGAATCAGCTGCGTCATGTGCGCCTGTTCCCGGAACTGACCCAGCTGAAGGAACATATGCAAAAGCACGCGGAAATCCTGCGTCCCAAATTCGCCTGTGTACTGGAACACCTGGACAAGAATTTTGCCGACAGCGACCTGGGTGAATGGGAAACCCCCAAGGGGGGGTATTTCGTTTCCTTCAACACCCGTCCGGACGTCGCCTCTGAAGTGGTTAGACTGTCGGCAGAGGCCGGTGTCAAGCTGACCCCTGCCGGTGCCACCTTCCCTTACGGCAAGGATCCGGAAAACACCAATATCCGCATCGCCCCCAGCTTCCCTCCGCTGGAAGAGCTGGATACTGCGATGTCGGTATTTGTGCTGTGTGTGAAGCTGGCGAGCGTGCGCAAGGCACTGCAGGCAGCCTGATTGGTCTTTTTCGAGACACAAAAAGCCCGGCAGATTGCCGGGTTTTTTTGTGTGTGCAGTTTGCGCTTTCCACCTGAGCGGAAACCGAGACGGGTACCTCAGTCGATCAGACCATATCCGTCGCGCAGTACCTGAATGATTTCCGCTTTCGGGTTGTCCGGGATTTCCAGTTTCTCACCGATGATCTTTTCTGCAATTCCCACGTAGGTGGCAGACACATCCATCAACATGGATTCCGGCAGTTCGTTGTCGCGAGCCAGTGCTTCGCGCTCGTCCATACGGTCCTTGTTCAGCAGGATATCCGGATCCGGGAAATGGTTCAGCAACGCCTGGCGGAATCCCTCTTTGGAGTTTTCCACCACTTTGCCATTGCGGTACTGCTCACCATCCCAGATACGGGAGGAATCCGGGGTGCCCACTTCGTCCATGTAGATCAGTTTGTCCACACCTTGCGCATCGGTGACATAACCGAATTCGAACTTGGTATCGACAAACACCTGATCCAGTTTTTCCAGCTCTGCGGAAATAACGTCGAAGCCCTCTTTCAGCAATTGCTCATAGCGGGCGATGTCGTCGGCACTGCGGAAATTGAATACCGCGAAGTTTTCCTCGATATTCTTGCGGGTGATATTCACGTCATCCGCTTCCGGCACACCGGGAATGCCTTTGAGAATCCCCTTGGTAGACGGGGTAATCAGCAACTCCGGCAGTTTCTGATCCTTGTTCAGACCATCGGGAATCTGGATTCCGCAAAACTCGCGCTCGCCCTTGCTGTAGGCGCGCCACATGGAGCCGGTGATGTACTGACGGGCGATGGCCTCGATCATTACCGGACGCGCCTTCTGTACAATCCAAACGGCGGGGTGCGGGATATCCAGGATATGGCTGTCTGCCAGCCCCTGCTCCTTGAACAGGCGGAACCAGTGGTTGGCAATGGCATTGAGTGCCGCGCCCTTGCCGGGAACGCCGCGCAAATTGCCTTCACCTTTCCAGATACAGTCGAACGCGGAGATGCGGTCGGAGATCACCATTACCGCCAGTGGCGCATCGGCGGCAACCGGGTAACCCTTCTCTTCGATAAGGCGACGGCTGTCGGCTTCGGTCAGCCAGTAGACGGAGCGGACTTTTCCACTGTGCACAGGCTTGTCTGTGCGGATCGGCAGGTCGTTGTTAACGGCCAATACTTTATCGGCAAGGCTCATGGACTTTCCTAATTGGTTAACCAAGGGGCGGCCCCCGGGATCAGGCGGCGAACTCTAGCAAATACCGGCGCTGCGAGACAGAGCCCGCAATCGCCGGCAAAAGGGCTACTCGCTGGGCTCCGAAGGCAGCTGTTCCGCGGCCTGCCTGGCCTGCCACTCGGCCTGGTGCTCACTGGTGGGCCAGGCGTTCAGAATTGCCTTGGCCAGGGTTGCCAGCGGGATCGCGAAAAACACCCCCCAGAACCCCCAGATGCCGCCAAACACCAGCACCGCCATAATAATCGCCACCGGGTGCAGGTTGACCGCCTCCGAAAACAGAACCGGCACCAGCACATTGCCATCCAGCAACTGGATCATGCCGTAGGCAAACATCAGCCAGAAAAACTCGCCGCTCCAGCCCCACTGGAAAAGACCAATGGCGGCCACCGGAATGGTTACCACTGCGGCCCCGATATAGGGAATCAGCACCGACAGCCCCACCGCAACGGCCAACAGCAGTGCGTAGTTGACCCCAAGCAGCAGGAATGCAACGTAGCTGACCAAAGCCACGATAGCGATCTCGATCACCTTGCCGCGCACGTAGTTGGCTACCTGGTCATTCATCTCGTACCAGATCTGGCGCAGCATGGGGCGCTGATTGGGGAGAAACGACGCGCACCAGGCCAGCAGCTTGTTGGAGTCTTTGAGGAAAAAGAACACCAGAATGGGTACCACCACCAGATAGATCAGTACCGCGGCGAGCACCGGCAAGTTGGCCAGGGAAAACGTGAGCACCGTCTGCCCCAGTGTTCCCAGCTCGCTGCCGAGGGTAGTAAAGATTTCGTCGATCTGCTGGGCGGTCACCAGCCGCGGGTACTGCTCCGGCAGCAACAGCAACAGATCCTGGCCACGGTCGATCATGTTCGGCAGCTCGGAGAACAGACGCACGGTCTGGCGCGAAATGACCGGCATCACCACGAACAGCAAGCCGACAATGGTTCCCACCAGCACCAGGCAGGCAATGGATACCGCCAGCCAGTGCGGCACTTTCCACGACTGCAACCTCTGCACCATCCCCTGCATCAGGAAGGCGATCACCAGCGCCGCCAGCACGGGGGCGAGTACGCCTCCCAGTGTCGCCAGCACAATCATGGCGGCCAGCAATAGCAGTACCAGCAGTACCACTTCTTCCTGGCTGAAATAGCGATTTATCCAACCCCTAATAATCGCAAGCATAAATACTGATCTCTCGAGACTTTTGCTTTGCCGACGGCTCTGCCGGTCGTCTTGACGGTGTGTTTATGGTTTTCTTATCCCACCGGCTACACATTGCAGCCAGTAGTGGAACTCCCCTTCCCGGGTCTCTGCCCGCAGCAAAGGTACACCACTGAGCGTACAAAAGCTGCGAACATCCCGCTGGGATGACGGATCGGTGGCCACCAGATGGAGCAGTGCACCTGGCGCCAGCTGCTTCAGGGCTCGACGCATTGCCAGCAGGGGCTGTGGGCAGGGCAGGCCCCGGGCATCTACCCTATAGGCAGCCTCCCAATCTAATTCGGGGGAATCTGTGGCTTTGTTTGGCGTATCGGTCATAAAACTGCGGTAAAGAACCGTTAATGCCGCGAATTATAACGGCGCACTCCGGTCAATGGGTCATATCAATAGAACCTTTTCCCGCGAAGCTGATCAAAACCTCGACAGTCTCACAGGGACACGTATAGTGTTAGCGGTAGGCAAACCGGCAGGCGCAGTAGAGAATATGACCGAGATCCTTACAACATTCAGCCGACCCTGGAACCGCTGCTGGCAGCGACTTTGCCGGGGTGCCACCGGCGTAGCCGCCGGACTGCTGCTTGGCGCCAGTCCTATCGCGGCCACGGCCCAGGACGACCATCATATCCAGCTGCCGCAGCTGGGGGACACCAGCAGCGGGCTGGTATCCCGCGCGCGGGAAAATGAGCTGGGCGAAATGTGGCTGCGCATGTTCCGCAGTCAGGTGCGCACTTCCAGCGATGCACTGCTGCAGCAGTATGTGGAAAACTCCCTCAAGTCCCTCGCCGAATACAGCCCCCTGGAAGACAAGAACCTCGATGTTGTGGTGGTCAACAATGACACCATGAACGCCTTTGCGGTGCCCGGCGGCGTGGTCGGTGTGCACACGGGCCTGTTCCTGTTTGCCGAGAACGAGGATCAATTTTCCTCGGTCCTCGCCCACGAACTCGCCCACTTGAGCCAGCGTCACTACGCCCGCTCCCTGGAAGCCCAGCGCAACAGCACCATCCCGACCCTGGCCGGCATGCTCGGCGCGCTGGTACTCGCCGCCACCGCCGGTGGCGATGCGGGTATTGCAGCGATGACTGCCACCCAGGCCGCCGCCCTCGACAACCAGCTGCGCTTCTCCCGCCAGAATGAGCAGGAAGCAGACCGGGTGGGCATCGAGACCCTGGCCAAGGCCGGCATGAACCCACAGGCCGCCGGTGAGATGTTTGAGCAGATGCTCAAGGCCACCCGCTACTACCGCCGCCCACCGGAGTTCCTGCTTACCCACCCGGTGACCGAAAAGCGGATAGCGGATGCCAAGCTGCGCGCCAATCGCATGGAGAAGATCCCCCTGCGCGACAGCCGCGAATACCACCTGATGCGCGCGCGTATCCGGGTAAATGCGGAGGCCACGCCACAACAGGCGGTGAAGCGTTTCCAGGCGGAGCTGCGCGGCATCAATGACAACGAGGATGCGGCGCGCTACGGCCTGGCCCTGGCCCAGACCTCCGCCGGCAAACCGGACACGGCGCTGGATACCCTGCAGCCGCTTCTGGACAAGGACCCGGACAAGGATGCATTTATCCTCGCGCGCGCGGATATCGATCTGGTGCGCCAGGATTACAACAGCGCGACCAAGCGGCTGCAACGGGCGGTGGACAAGAGCCCGAAAAACCACGCGCTGATCATGGGTCTGGCCAATGCGCACTTCAAGGCGGGCAATTACCTGGCCGCCGAGCGCATCCTGAAGAAGCACAGCCGGGTACGCCGCAAGGATCCTGCAGTGTGGTACCTGCTCGCGGAAACCCACGGCCTGGCCGGGGACATTGTCGGTGTGCACGAGGCGCGCGCGGAGTACTACATCCTGAACGGAGTATTTGACAAGGCACTCCAGCACCTGCGCCACGGGGTGCGTCTGGCCAAGAATGACTACCAGACCCACGCCATTCTGGAGCAGCGCATGAAGGATGTGATCAAGATGCAGGAGAAAGCGAAGGAGCTTTAAGCAAGCTATTCAGAAAGTGGTTTTAATCCTGCCCGGTGGCGGTAAACCGCCGGGAATTTGTTTTCGAAACCGCTGTAGATACATCCCTGTACGCTGCGTCGGCGACGTCCCTGTCGCCGACGCTTTCGAAAACGAATTCCCGTCACTTCACCTTCAATTCATCGCACTTACTGCGAAAGCCATCAATCCAACGGCTTGCGGAAATCCAGCATCCGCTGCAGGGGCATCATGGCGCGCTTGCCGAGCTCCGGATCTACCAAGATCTCATTGTCGCCCCGCTCCAGGACCCCGCACAGGTTCTCCAGCGAGTTCATCGCCATCCACGGACAGTTGGCGCAGCTGCGACAGGTAGCGCCGGAACCGGCGGTCGGAGCAACGATCAGCTCTTTGTCCGGGCACTGCTGCTGCATCTTGTAGAAGATGCCCTGGTCTGTTGCCACGATAAACTGCTTGTTGGGGCGGGTTTTGGCCGCATTGATGATCTGGGAGGTGGAACCCACCACATCCGCCAGCTCCACAACCGCCGCCGGCGATTCAGGGTGTACCAGCACCAGCGCGTCCGGATACAGCGCCTTCAGATCCGCCACACCTTTGGCCTTGAACTCCTCGTGCACGATACAGGCACCGTCCCAAAGCAGTACATCCGCCCCGGTCTGCTTCTGTACGTAGCTGCCCAGGTGCTTGTCCGGCGCCCACAGGATTTTCTCTCCCTGGGAATCCAGGTAATCCACCACATCCAGCGCGATACTGGAAGTCACCACCCAGTCCGCACGGGCTTTTACCGCCGCCGAGGTATTGGCATACACCACCACCGTGCGATCGGAGTGCTGGTCACAGAACGCAGAAAATTCTTCGATGGGACAGCCCAGATCCAGGGAGCAGGTCGCCTCGAGCGTCGGCATCAGCACACGCTTGTTGGGCGTGAGGATCTTGGCGGTTTCCCCCATGAACTTCACACCGGCGACAATCAGGGTATCCGCCTGATGCTGGGCGCCGAAGCGGGCCATTTCCAGGGAATCGGACACGCAACCACCGGTTTCTTCCGCCAGCTGCTGAATCAGCGGGTCGGTGTAGTAATGGGCTACCAGCACCGCATTCTGCTCTTTCAACAGGCGCTTGATGCGCTCGCGCCAGAGGTTCAGCTCCTCTTCGCTGTACTGGTGCATAGCGGGATGCGCCAGATGATCCTGGATAAAGTCGCGCGCATCGATGGCGTTGGGCGCCGGGCTGGTGGCAATTTTTTCGCTGCTGTCTGTCATGAGTCTCTGATACTGCCGGAAAAAGGCGGCATTATACCGATTCGGGACAAATTCGCCGATTTTCAGGCCCATGGGTGGGTCACAAAAGGAATATTAACGTCGCAAAGCGCCCGGGCCGAAAAGCCGGAAGAAATAGTTCTAGGGGAATCTTGAGGAAATGGTGGGTCGTGCTGGATTCGAACCAGCGACCAATTGGTTAAAAGCCAACTGCTCTACCAACTGAGCTAACGACCCTTAAGATTGCCTGGGACTTTATGACGATCAAACATCATTTGGTCCTGGCTAACTACTTGTATAACCCGACTTGCGGCGAGTTTTTTTAGTGGTTCCCGGCTCGATTGGAACAATCGGAAAGCCGGCAACAGGAGGGAAGATGGTGGGTCGTGCTGGATTCGAACCAGCGACCAATTGGTTAAAAGCCAACTGCTCTACCAACTGAGCTAACGACCCTTGACCCCTCAACCTGAGGAGCTGCGTATCTTACGGATCTAATCCGAAAACACAAGACCCGATTACAAAAAAATTTCCAACAAATATAAGGGGTTAGGAGCCCCCACCTGAGACCTTGAAAAACCTCAGGCGTACACGGTCGGATCCGCCAGTCCCGCCTCGGCAAAGCCGGCTGCGCGCAGGCGGCAGCTGTCGCAACGGCCGCATGCGGCGCCATTGGTCTGGGCTTGGTAGCAGCTGACCGTCAGGCTGTAATCCACACCCAGCTCGGTACCGCGCTTTACGATATCGGCCTTGCTCATTTTCATCAGCGGTGCGTGGATGGAGAGCTTGTTGCCCTCGACCCCGGCGCGGGTGGCCAGGTTGGCCATCTTCTCGAATGCCTCGATATATTCCGGGCGACAATCCGGGTAACCAGAGTAGTCAACCGCATTCACACCCACAAAAATATCCTGCGCGCCGAGTACTTCGGCCCAACCCAGGGCGATGGACAGGAAAACAGTGTTGCGCGCTGGCACATAAGTGACCGGAATGCCGGAAGTCTCCTCTTCCGGCACATCGATACTGTCATCGGTCAGCGCCGAGCCACCGATGACCCGCAGGTCCAGTTTGACCACCTTGTGCTCGCGGGCGTCCAGATCGGCTGCCACCCGCTGCGCAGCCATCAGCTCTGCACTGCTGCGCTGACCGTAGTCGAACCCGAGGGCATAGCACTGGTAGCCCTCATTGCGCGCCATCGCCAGAACGGTGGCCGAATCGAGACCACCGGACAGTAAAACTACCGCTTTTTTATCAACCATTTTTCACCCCGCTCTCAATTCGAATTCGCTTGCCGCACATGGACTGACCGGTATCCATCAAACGCCGGGAATGTCCCCCCACAGCAGTTTGTGCAGCTGCATCTGCATACGCACCGGCAGGCCGTCTTCCAGAATCCACTCCGCCAGCTGCCGCGCCGGCAGCTGTTCGTAACTGGGAGAGAAAAGCACTTCGCCCACCCGATCGACAAGCTGGTACTGGTCCAGGGTAAACCTGGCCCACTCGTAATCCGCACGGTCACAGATAACAAACTTGATCTGGTCGTTGGCGCCCAGCAACGGAATATTCTCCATACGGTTGCGCGCCTGTTCACCAGAGGCCGGGGTCTTCAGGTCGACGACCCGCGATACCCGCGTATCCACCGCGTCTACCGGCATGGCGCCACTGGTTTCCAGAGATACCCGGTAACCGGCGTCACACAGCGCCTGCAACAGCGGCAGGCAATTGGGCTGCGCAAGCGGCTCGCCACCGGTCACACACACATGGCGCGCCGGATAACTCTGCACCTTCTGCAAAATCTCCGCCAGCGTCATGCGCTCGCCACCATAAAAAGCGTACTCTGAATCGCAATAGGTACAGCGCAGCGGGCAGCCCGTCAGGCGCACAAACACCGTAGGCAGCCCGGAATCCCGCGCCTCTCCCTGCAGGGAATAGAAAAGTTCACTGATCCGGAGGGACTCTTCAGTCAAGTCGACTGCCGGTGGCTGTGTGTGTATCTCGCCCATAATTCGCTGTTGCTGATGCTCTCGGCCGCTACGGCGCAGTGCCAGAGCCCCGCGCCACAAATAAAAACGCCCGGGAGGCCAATGCCACCCGGGCGCGGGATCATAGAGTTTTTTTGGTCACAAAACCAGCACCCCGGCAACGCAGCCCTCAGGCTGCACGCGCAGAGAAACCCAGCCAATTCCTTACTGGAAGTTCTCCTGCAGGTACTGTTTTGCCAGTCCGGAGGCGCGCGCATCGCTTGCAGCGACCTGCTCTAGCAACTCTTTGGCCTTGGCATCGTCACCCAGCTGATGATAAACGGTACCGAGCTTGTAGCGACCATCCCAGACCTTGCTGGAGTTGGGGTAACCATCCAGCAATGCCACAAACCAGGTGCGGGCTTCTTCCACATTACCCTGAACCAGCGCAATCTCACCAAGCCAGTAGTTGGCATTGGGGGCGTACTGGCCATTGGGGTAATCGTCCAGCAGGCTCTTGAACGCCTTGCTGGCTCCGGCGTAATCACCGCTGCGGGCGAGACCGAAGCTCGCCTGATAGCGATCCCGCTCGCTCTCACTGGCGACCGGCGCGCTGTCGCTGCCATTGGCAGCCGGCTGCCGGGTACCCGGAGCAATACTACCGGCATCACCGCTGTCTGGTGCGTCGCTCGCTGGGGTGTCGCCAGTCAGCTTGGAAATACGGCGATCGAGGTCCATGTAATCTTCGGTGCGCTGCTGCCGCAACCGCTTGACCTCGTGCTTCAACTCTTCCACCGCTCCACGCAGTTCCTGTACTTCCTGCTGCAATACCTGCATCTGGTAGTAGGCTTCGGCCTGCGGATTCGCCTGCAGGCGCCCGGCCGAGGCTTCGGTCCGGCTGGCCAACTGTGGATAACTGGGCGGGGGCGGGGTTGCACTCCCCTGGTTAACACTGCCACTACCGGACAGGTCGACAACCGGGGCCTGCGCTAAAACGGGCGAAGCCGCAGCCATAAAGGCTGCGGCTACCGCGATACTTCTAATCAAAAAAGACAATTGTCTACTTCCAGATTAGTTGATTACCACGCGACGGTTCATTGCACGGGCGCTCTCGCTGGAGCCTTCCTGAGCAGGACGCTCTTCACCGTAGCTGATCACTTCCAGGTTTGCAGCGTTCACGCCTTGCAGTACCAGGAAATCGCGAACGGCGTTGGCACGACGCTCACCCAGAGCCAGGTTGTATTCACGGGTGCCCAGTTCGTCAGCGTGACCTTCCAGACGTACGGTGCCGGTGGTAGCGGCGCGCATACGATCCGCGTGCTTGATCAGCAGCTCACGGGTAGAAGGCTTCAGCAGGCTCTGGTCGAAGTCGAAGTAAACGACGTTGTCCAGAGGAACTGCAACTTCCTGTACCGGAGTTTCTTCAACTACCGGGGGAGGAGTGGTGTCGACCATGGCATTGCCAGTGTCTTCGGTATCGGTGCTGGAACAACCAGCCATTACTGCCAGTACGCAAGCCAGGCCAAGGCCGGTTTTTACTGATTTGAACATAAACAACTCCGCTTTAGTGTTATCGAAAAATCCTGTAAGACTTCCAAACCCAGTATTAAATCAGGGTTCGACTTTTTCTTATTTGTTTGATCTCACACATCGCGCAATTAAATGTGATTGCGCGAGGTACTGCATCAATCAAAGTAAGGCGACCACGCCGGCTCGCGGACATCTCCCTGCTGAGAAGGCAGGCTGTATTTCACCCCGGCATCCAGCGACACCGCAGCTAGAATACCCTTGCTCCCCCGCTTGGTGGCGTACATCAGCATCGCGCCGTTGGGCGCAATGCTTGGGGATTCGTCCAGGCGCGTCTCCGTAAGAACACGCATTCTGCCGGAAACGATATCCATCGTAGCGATGGTAAACACCCCCCTGCTACGATGCACCATTACCAGCGTTTTGCCATCGGGGGAAACCCGCGGACGCGCGTTGTAGTCGCCATCGAAGGTTAAGCGGTCGACTTGACCCGTGGCAAGAGTCAATTGGTAAATTTGTGGCTTACCTCCCCTATCGGAAGTGAAAACCAGTGATTTGCCATCCGGCATCCAGTTCGGCTCGGTATCGATGGAGAAGTGGCGGGTCATCCGGGTGAACCTGCCGGTAGCCAAGTCAAGGACATAGATCTCAGGATTGCCATCTTTAGACAGCACCATGGCGAGCTTGGAACCATCCGGAGACCAGGTAGGCGAGCTGTTCAGCCCCTTGAAGTTGGTCAGCTGCTGGCGCGCACCGGTGCGCAGGTTCTCGCGAAAGATCGCCGGACGACCTGTCTCAAATGACACATAGGCCACTTCCTGACCATTCGGCGACCAGCTCGGGGACATCACCGGCGCACTGAAACGACGGATCTGGCGGGCGCGAGCGCCGTCGATATCCGACAGCATCAGCGCATAGCTGGGCTGACCGCCGCGCTGGGTTTCCTGTACGTACACCATCTGGGTGCCGAAAGCGCCGCGGATACCGGTGATGGCCTCAAAAATTTCATCTGCCGCCCGGTGTGCGATATCCCGCAGCTGCTGCGCGCCCCCGGTGACCTGCTTGGTAAACACCTTGCGCTGACCGAAGATGTTCACCAGGTCAAAGCTCAGCAGATAACCACTCGCCTGCGGCTGCATCCGACCGGTCACCACATATTCGGCACCCAGTATCCGCCAATCCCGAAAGCTCACCTCTTCCGGGGTTTTAGGGAACGAGAGCATGTCAGCACGGGGGATCGGCGCGATCAGGCCGCTGCGACGCAGATCGGCAGATACAATTTCGGCCACATCTTCCGGGAGCACTCCGCTGCCGGACCAGTCAAATGGCACTACCGCTACCGGCGTAGGGTTGTCGGTACCGTCGTCAATTTCAACTACTAACTGTGCCTGAGCGGAAACCGCCAGCACACAGCCAAGCAGTGTGGCAAAGAGAAGTGAGACTGTTTTTTTCATCATTGGCGCAGGCCTTCGACTCTGAATATCAGTTTGGTGGTTCTAATCTGGCGTTCGAACAGGGATGGCTCCTCACGGGCAACATCGGCCACTTCGGGGAATACCTCTACCTTCTTGACCGCGGTTAACACGGATCGATCCACAGCAGCGTTGCCACTACCCTTGGTGATAGTGGAGGCCACAACACGGCCAGTGGGCACGAAATTGATCTGCACCTCCACCACCATGCCATTGCGCGCGCTTGGCGGCCGGCTCCAGACCTGCACTATGCGCTGGCGAATCGCCTGAGCAACAGACATGACCGCGGCGGAATCGTCGCTGGCTTCCTGCAGCTCCTCTTCATCTTCCAGCGCCTCCTCGAAAGCACTCTGGCGCTCCTGCTCAAGCTGCTCCTTGCGCTCTTTCTCCTTGCGCTCTTTCTCCTTGCGCTCTTTTTCCTTGCGGGCTTTTTCTTCCGCCTCGCGCTTCTTCCTGGCCTCTTCGGCCTTGCGCTTCTTGGCGGCGTCTTCTTTCTTTTTGCGCTCGGCCGCAGCCTTGCGCTTCTTCGCCTCTGCGGCCTCGCGGCGCTGGCGCTCCAGCTCCTGCTGGCGGCGCTTCTCTCGCAGATCTACCTTGGGCGGTGCTTTGGGCTTGTCGGATTTGGACTCCAACTGCACCAGTTTGGCCTGTACAAACTTCGGCATGGGCTTGAGCTCACGCTTGTGTTCGGCCTCCCAGCCAAAGGTCAGCACCGCGATCAAAGCCGCGTGTAATGCCACACTGATAACGATAGCCGGGCCGTAGGAGCCTTTCATAGTTGCCTCTTGCCCCGGATCACTCTGACGGCGGCTCGGTGACCAGCCCAACACTGGGCGCACCGGCCTGCTGCAGGTGGGTCATGGCGCCGACGATCAGGCCGTACTTGGCATCGGTATCCCCCCACACCAGCACCGGCGTTTTCGGCTTCTGGCGCAGCACCTTGGCCACGGTTTCCTTGATTTCCTTGAGGGGCTTGGCAGCCTTTTCATCGTCACCAAGGTTCAGGTAATAGGTGCCATCCGCGCGCACGGAGATGATCAGCGGTTCATCGTCGGTATCGTCAATGGGAGCCGAAGGCGCATCGGGCAGATCCACCTTCACCCCTTGCATCAACAGCGGCGCGGTCACCATAAATACAATCAGCAGCACCAGCATCACGTCGATGTAGGGCACCACGTTGATCTCGGAGACCAGTTTGCGCTTGGTCGCTTTGCGAAAGTTACTCATGGCTTCGCTCTCGGCGCCTTAGCTGGCGGCGTGCACTTTGCGGTGGAGAATGGAGGAGAACTCCTCGGCGAAGGTCTCGTAGCTGGACAGCAGCCACTCGGCCCTGGCGGAATAGCGGTTGTAAGCCATTACCGCGGGGATGGCGGCAAACAGGCCCATGGCCGTGGCCACCAGGGCCTCGGAGATGCCCGGGGCTACAGTAGCAATGGTCGCCTGATGCATGGTTGCGAGGCCGCGGAAGGAGTTCATGATCCCCCACACGGTACCAAACAGCCCGATATAGGGGCTCACGGAGCCGACGGTGGCGAGAAACGGCAGATTCATCTCTACCTTCTCCTGCTCCCGGGACATGGCCACACGCATGGCGCGCTCAGTGCCCTCCATCACCGCCGCCGGGCTGCTTTTGCCCTGCTGGCGAAGACGGGTGAATTCGGTAAAGCCGGCGCGGAACAGGGATTCCACCCCGTCGATCTTGCCCTTCTCTGCTGCGGCGTTGCCGTCGCGGAACAGCTGGTTCAGGTCTGCGCCAGACCAGAATTTGCGCTCGAAGTTGATCAGGGACCTGCGCGCCCGCGACAGGTAGGTGCCGCGCTGGATGATCATTACCCAGGAAATCACCGAGGCCAGCAGGAGCATCAGCATCACCAACTGCACCAACAGACTGGCGCTGGAAATCAGGCCCCACAGGGAAAGTTGTTCACCGGCATTCATGTTATCGACTCACTGCCTTCAATGCTTGATAAATGGTTTCAGGTAATGCGCAGGGTTTGCGGCTGGCATCGTCCACGCAGGCGACTTTGACCACACCCTCACAAATAATTTCATTGCCGCGCCAGATTTTCTGCTCGAAAGTAACCGCGGCTCGCCCAAGCTTGCCAATGGCGGCGGAAGCTTGCAGCTGATCGTCCAGTATTGCAGACCGCCGATACTGAACCTCAGCTGAATGCACCACCAGCAACAACCCCTGCTGCGGTATGGCGGGCTTATCATAGCCGAGAGAACGGACCAATTCTGTGCGCGCCCGCTCCATATACTTTAAATAATTGACGTAATAGACGATTCCGCCAGCGTCCGTATCCTCGATATAGACGCGAATGGGAATGGAGAAAGGTTCTGACACACACCGTCCTTAAATTGCCGACCGCGAACGCGTTTTTGTTGTAAAAGCGGTTTGGGGCGCGCCGGCGCGATTTCGAGACCGCGGACCGGCGACGACGGGATATGCTACAGGATCGTGAACGCTTCGTCAGGTGCGGTCCGGCTTGGGAATACCGAAATGCGCGTAGGCCAGCGCGGTCACTACCCGCCCGCGCGGAGTGCGTGCAAGATAGCCCTGCTGGATCAGGTAGGGCTCCAGCACGTCCTCAATGGTATCCCGCTCCTCACTTACCGCGGCGGCCAGGCTGTCGACGCCGACCGGACCGCCATCGAATTTCTCGATCATGGTCAGCAGCACACGGCGATCGAGCTGGTCGAAGCCGCTGGCATCCACATTCAGCATGTTGAGCGCACTGTCGGCGGTCTGCGTACAGACGTGACCATTGCCCTTCACTTCCGCATAGTCCCGCACCCGGCGCAGCAGGCGGTTGGCAATACGCGGTGTACCGCGGGCGCGGCGTGCGACCTCGTGGGCCCCGCCCTGGTCCATTTCCACGCCCATCAACCGGGCGGAGCGGGCGACAATGCTGGTCAGGTCCTCGACATTGTAAAACTCCAGACGCTGCACAATGCCGAAGCGATCGCGCAGGGGCGAAGTGAGAAGACCGGCGCGCGTGGTCGCACCCACCAGGGTGAACGGCGGCAGATCGAGCTTGATGGAGCGCGCTGCCGGCCCTTCACCGATCATGATATCGAGCTGGTAATCCTCCATCGCCGGGTACAGCACCTCTTCCACATGGGGGCTAAGGCGGTGGATTTCGTCGATAAATAGCACATCCCCGGGCTCAAGATTGGTCATGATGGCGGCGAGATCGCCGGCTTTTTCCAGCACCGGGCCGGAGGTGGTCTTGATCGCCACGCCCATTTCCGCGGCAATAATATTGGCCAGCGTGGTCTTGCCCAGGCCCGGCGGGCCGAACACCAGGGTGTGGTCCAGCGCTTCTTTGCGCAGCTTCGCCGCCTGGATAAAGATTTCCATCTGCTCCCGCACCACCGGCTGGCCGACATAGTCGGACAGGGTTTTCGGGCGCACGGCGCGGTCGTACTGCTCTTCCTGCCCGGAGGGGCCGATGGGTTCGGGGGCGATTAGGCGGTCAGCTTCAATCACTGGAGAATCTCAATTCTTTATGCGGGCGCCATGCTTTTGAGGGCGAGGCGAATCAGGGTGGCGCTGTCGGCTTCCGGCTGCTCTTTGGCAGCCCGTGCGACCATTTTGGTGGCATCCGTGGGCTTGTAACCCAGCGCGGCAAGCGCGCTTTCCGCCTCACCGGCGTGGTCGATTACCGGCTCGGCATTGGTGGACATCAGCGGGATGTCGCCAAGATCACCGGTTTGCGGGGTGAGCTTGCCGCGCAATTCAATGATCAGGCGCTCGGCGGTTTTCTTGCCAACGCCGGGCACTTTCACCAGTGCGCCCACGTTGTCATCGGCAACACAACGAGCCAGCGCGGCGCCATCGAGGCCGGACAGGATCGCCAGCGCCATTTTCGGGCCAACGCCGTTCACCTTGATCAGGGTCCGAAACAGCTGACGGTCGGATTCCCGGATAAAGCCAAACAGCTGCTGGGAGGTTTCCGATACCGCCAAATGGGTATGCAGCTGCACGCTGCCACCCAACTGGGGCAGCTCAAAGATAGTGGTCATGGGGGCCAGGACTTCGTAGCCCACACCCTGCACGTCCACCAGCAACTGCGGCGGCTGGATAGCAGCCAGGGTGCCTGTCAGTCTTCCTATCATTCTTGTTCCAGTTGTTGTTTATTTAGGGCTTTATCCAAAGCCCTGTGTTACTGCCATTCAATTACCGTAGCGATACGGTCACTGCACTTGCGCCCGGAAATGATCAGGTCACACTCAAGCGCCCACGCCGGAATCGGGCGCGGCTTCCTGCCGAGGACTGAATCAGGGTCTGCATGGTGTGCATATGGCAAAGGGCCACAGCCAGCGCATCCGCAGCATCTTCCTGGGGTGAAGCGGGCAATTTCAGCAGGGTTTTGACCATATGCTGCACCTGCAGCTTGTCCGCAGCGCCGTTACCCACCACCGCCTGCTTGACCTTGCGCGCCTCGTACTCCGCTACCGGCAAGTCCGCGTGGGTGCCAGCAACAATCGCCGCGCCACGCGCCTGCCCGAGCTTGAGCGCGGAGCCTGCACTCTTCGCCATGAACACATTTTCGATGGCCATCTGGTGTGGCTGGTACTGCTGGGCGATCTGGCTCACCGCATCGAAAATCAGCTTCAGGCGCTCCGGCAAAGGGCCATCGGGCAACTTGATTACCCCGCTGGCCACGTAACGCGCACTGGAGCGCTCGATATCAATCACGCCGTAACCAGTCTTGCGCGAGCCGGGATCAATCCCCAGAATTCGGGTCACGGCAGCCAGCCCCCTGTACATTTATACAATTGTTGCGGGAAGTGTCCCAAGGCCGCGACGGGGCGTCAAGGGTGACCGCAAGTTACGCAGCGAAAGTGAGCCGCGGGCAGAAACAAAAATGCCCCGACAAGCGGGGCATTTTCAGATCGAGGGTGAAAACCGTCAGCCGAGCTCGGCCATCACCTCTTCCGGGATATCCGCGTTGGTGTACACATTCTGCACATCATCGAGATCTTCCAGCATATCCACCAGCGCCAGCACCTTCTCGGCGCCATCTTTATCCAGCGGAATCGTGGTCGACGGAATCATCGCGATTTCAGCATTGTCTGGCTTGAAGCCCGCCTCGGTCAGCGCATCCTTTACCGACATGTAGTCGGTAAATTCGGTGGTGACCTCAATGCTGCCATCATCGTTGGTTTCGACATCCTCGGCACCAGCCTCCAGCACTACTTCCATCAGCGCATCTTCATCCGCACCCGGCTCGTAGTACATCTGGCCCTTGCGGGAGAAGAGGTAGGCGACGGAGCCGTCGGTACCCAGGTTGCCGCCGCGCTTGGTAAAGGCGTGGCGCACTTCTGCCACGGTGCGATTGCGATTGTCGGTCAGGCACTCCACCAGCACCGCCACACCGCCAACACCGTACCCTTCATAGGTAACCGCTTCGTAGTTGTCACCGTCCGCATTGCCTGCGCCGCGGGCGATGGCCTTGTCGATGGTGTCGCGCTTCATGTTGGCCCCAAGGGCCTTGTCGATGGTGGCGCGCAGGGTCGGGTTGTCTTCCGGGTTAGGGCCAGACTTCGCGGCAACGGTCAGCTCGCGAATGATCTTGGTGAAAATTTTGCCCCGTTTGGCGTCCTGGGCTGCTTTGCGGTGCTTGATGTTGGCCCATTTACTGTGTCCCGCCATCTAAATCTCTCCGGTATTGCTCCGTTTGTGACTTTTATGGATGCGCCTGCCGCACAGGCGCTTTCGCAGTTTCGCTTAACCCACCTGCTCTTCTTTGGCGCGCAGGCGAATGCTGAGTTCGCGCAGCTGCTTGGCGTCCACCGCTCCCGGGGCGTCGGTCATCACACAGGCCGCACTCTGAGTTTTCGGGAAGGCGATGACGTCGCGGATAGAGTCGCTGTCGGTCATCAGCATCACCAGGCGGTCGAGACCAAAGGCGAGGCCGCCGTGGGGAGGCGCACCGTATTTGAGCGCGTCCAGCAGGAAGCCGAACTTCTCACGCTGCTCCTCGGCACTGATCCCCAGCGCACGGAACACCACCTGCTGCATATCCTGATTGTGGATACGGATGGAACCGCCACCCAGCTCGGTGCCGTTCAGCACCATGTCGTAAGCACGGGACAGCGCTTCCAGCGGGTTCTTCTCCAACTCTTCCGCGGAGCAGGACGGCGCAGTGAACGGGTGGTGCAGCGCGGTAACACTGCCATCGTCGTTCTCTTCAAACATCGGGAAGTCCACAACCCACAGCGGTGCCCACTCGGACACGTACAGGTTCAGGTCCTCACCCAGCTTGCAACGCAGGGCGCCCAGGGCCTCGGAAACCACCTTGCCCTTGTCGGAACCGAAGAAGATCAGATCGCCATTTTCCGCCTGTACGCGGTCCAGAATTGCCCCGCGCACTTCGTTCGGCAGGAACTTGACGATCGGCGACTGCAGGCCGTTTTCCAGGTCGGACTTGTCGTTGACCTTAATATAGGCCAAACCCTTGGCACCGTAGATGGAGACATACTTGGTGTAGTCGTCGATCTGCTTGCGGGTCAACTTGTCGTTGCCACCGGGAACTTTCAGTGCGGTAACGCGGCCTTTGGGGTCGTTGGCCGGGCCGGAGAACACCTTGAATTCCACTTCGGTCATCAGATCCTTGATGTCCACCAGCTCCAGCGGGATACGCAGGTCCGGCTTGTCGGAGCCGAATTTTTCCATCGCCTCGGAGAACGGCATACGCGGGAATTCGCCCAGCTCTACGCCTTTCAGCTCTTTGAACAGCTTGCGGATCATGCCCTCAGTGATGGACATAATCGCGTTTTCATCGAGAAACGCGGTCTCGATATCGATTTGGGTAAATTCCGGCTGGCGATCTGCGCGCAGGTCTTCGTCGCGGAAACACTTGGCAATCTGGTAGTAGCGGTCGAAACCGGAAACCATCAGCAGCTGCTTGAACAGCTGCGGGGACTGCGGCAGGGCGAAGAATTTGCCACCGTGGGTACGGCTTGGCACCAGATAGTCACGGGCACCTTCCGGGGTGGCGCGGGTGAGGATCGGGGTCTCGATATCCAGGAAACCCTCGCCGTCCAGGTAGTTGCGGATGGCGTTGGTGATCTGGGAGCGGAAACGCAGGTTGCGCTGCATTTCGGTGCGACGCAGGTCGAGGTAACGGTACTTCAACCGCACATCCTCACCCACCGCAGTGTGCTCATCCAGCTGGAAGGGCGGCGTTTCTGCGCTGTTGAGAATCTCCAGCTGCAGACCGTAAACCTCGATTTCGCCAGTGGCCATGTTCGGGTTTACCGCTTCCGGCGCGCGCGCGCGCACACGACCGGTCACCTTCAGCACGTACTCGCTGCGCACGCGGTCGGCAAGTTCGAAGTGCTCTGCGGCATCCGGGTCAAACACCACCTGCGCGATACCTTCGCGGTCGCGCAGATCGATAAAGATAACCCCGCCGTGATCGCGGCGGCGGTCTACCCAGCCACACAGGGTTACTTCGCGGTCAATATCGGCGGATCGCAGGGCGCCACAGTAGTCGGTGCGCATGGAGTCTTATTCCCTTAGTAATGTTTCAATTCTGCTTGTTGTCTGTCCCAGCCGTGGGCTCCGGGTCGCTCAGCTGGCCTTGGATTCTGTGCCGCCGCCACTACCGGCGGGCTTGGCGGCATCACCGGCAAGGTTTTTCTTGCTGCCGGTCTTAAAGTCGGTCTCGTACCAGCCGCCCCCCTTGAGGCGGAACCCGGCGGCGCTGATCTGTTTGCTCAGCTCCGGTTTGTTGCATGCAGGGCAGTCTGTCAGCGGAGCATCGCTCATACGCTGCAGGGCTTCCATCTGATGGCCACAGGCCTGGCACTGGTATTCGTAGATAGGCATCGCTTGTACCCAGATCTCACTGAATATAAAGGGGCGCAGATTATACATGAGCACCCGCAAGGGAAGAAGAAGGCAGTTCTCCACAGACACGCTGTGCTTCCAGAGACGGTCAGCAGCGGTATTTAAGGGCCATTTTTCGAGCAAACCCCTGTAAAAAAGCACTTTTTTTCTGTTTTTACCCCGTGCGTGCGGACAAAAACTGGATATACTTCAGCTCAGTACTTGGGTAAGCCCTTGCTTAACAGCCTGGCGAACCTTGATGTACATACACTTTCACTGGAAAAAACACCTATATAGAAGGAAGCTAACTATGGCCGCGAAGAAGAAAGCAGCAGCTAAGAAAGCACCCGCCAAGAAGACTGCAGCCAAGAAGGCTCCAGCCAAGAAAGCAGCAGCCAAGGCCGCACCCAAGGCCAAGAAAGTGACTGCAATCAAAGAGAAGTACACCAAAACCCAGATTCTGAACCAGATTGCCGAGAACACCGAGCTGTCCCGCAAGCAGGTTCAGTCTGTTCTGGACGAGCTGACCGATCTGATCGAAGGTCATGTCAAGAAGCGCGCAGTAGGCGAATTCGCTCTGCCGGGCCTGATGAAAATCACCACTGTGAAGAAGCCTGCCAAGAAGGCACGCAAGGGTATCAACCCCTTCACTGGCGAAGAGACCGTATTCAAGGCCAAGCCTGCGAGCATCCAGGTCAAGATTCGCCCGCTGAAGAAGCTGAAAGAGATGGCCGAGTCCTGAGTCTCGCCGCTTTCAGTCAGGAAAACCCCGCTTCTGCGGGGTTTTCTGCTTTTGGGGCCCCGGGGGGATAAGCCACGCCGCGGATAATCGCGAGGCGCGTCCGCCCCTACCAAAACCCCCGCCCACCGGCGTAAAATGGCCGCCCTTTAAATTTCATCGACACTAAAAGAAAGCACTATGCGCGCATCCCGCTATCTGATCGCCACCCAGAAAGAAACCCCTAATGACGCCGTGGTCATCAGCCACCAGCTGATGCTGCGCGCCGGCATGATCCGCCGCCTGTCCTCTGGCCTTTACACCTGGTTGCCCACCGGCCTGCGGGTGTTGCGCAAGGTGGAAAAAATCGTGCGTGAGGAAATGAACAATGCGGGCGCACTGGAAGTACTGATGCCTGTGGTTCAGCCCTCGGAGCTGTGGGAAGAATCCGGTCGCTGGCAACAGTACGGCCCGGAACTGCTGCGCATCCAGGATCGTCACGACAACTCCTTCTGCCTGGGCCCAACCCACGAAGAAGTGATCACGGACCTGATCCGCACCGAGGTAAACAGCTACAAGCAGCTACCGGCAAACTTCTACCAGATACAGACCAAGTTCCGCGACGAGATCCGCCCGCGTTTCGGCGTGATGCGCGCGCGCGAGTTCACCATGAAGGATGCCTACTCCTTCCACCTGAACGCGGACTCCCTGCAGGAAACCTACGATGTAATGCACGATGCCTACTGCCGCATCTTCGACCGCATCGGCCTGGATTACCGTCCGGTGCTCGCGGATACCGGCTCCATCGGCGGCTCCCACTCCCATGAGTTCCACGTCCTGGCCCAGAGTGGTGAGGACGATATCGCCTTCTCTTCCGAAAGCCGCTACGCAGCCAACGTGGAGCTGGCGGAAGCCGTGGCGCCGGCCGGCGAGCGCCCGGCGGCGAGCAAGGCCATGGAGGAGTTACACACCCCGGGACAAAAGACCATCGCGGCTCTGGAAGAGGCCTTCGGCATCCCGGCAAATACATCGGTCAAAACCCTGATCGTGCTCGGAGAAACCGAGGAAGAGGACGCAATCGCGCCGCTGGTCGCGCTGGTACTGCGCGGAGATCACGACCTGAACGAGCTGAAAGCCGAGAAGCTGCCCGGCGTTGCCAGCCCGCTGACGTTTGCGCCGGAAGAGCGCATCGCCAAAGAACTGGGCTGCGGTATTGGCTCCCTCGGTCCTGTTGGTCTCGAGATTGAAGTACTGGTGGATCGCGCTGCGGCGCACCTGGCAGATTTCGTGTGCGGCGCGAATAAAGATGACTACCACCTGACCGGTGTTAACTGGGAGCGCGATGTGGCGCTGAAGCGGGTTGAAGACCTGCGCAATGTGGTTCCCGGCGATGCCAGCCCGGATGGCCAGGGCACTCTGGAAATCAAGCGCGGTATCGAAGTCGGCCATATTTTCCAGTTGGGCACCAAGTACAGTGAGGCAATGAACGCGTCGGTACTGGATGAGAACGGCAAGGAACAGGTGATGACCATGGGTTGCTATGGCATCGGTGTTTCACGGGTGGTGGCTGCGGCGATCGAGCAGAACCACGACGATGCGGGCATCATCTGGCCGGAGGCCATTGCGCCGTTCCAGCTGGCGATTGTGCCGATCAATATGCACAAGAGTGAGGCGGTGCAGCAGAAATGTGAGCACATTTACGAGGCGCTGACCGCCAAGGGTATCGATGTGCTGCTGATGGACGAGCCCAAGGCCCGCCTGGGCGGGATGCTCGCGGATACGGAACTGATGGGTATTCCCCGCCGTATTGTGGTGGGTGACCGCGGTCTGGAAAAAGGCAATATCGAATACAAGGGCCGCCGCGACAGTGAGAACCAGGAGTTCTCCGCAGATCAGATCATCGACACCTTGCTGGAAATGATCCCGCACTAAACCTCTCCCCCATCCACTTACGAAGCCCTTTGTCGTGCTTCGTAAGTTAGCTCGGTGGCGGCCAAGCACTGGGTGGAGGGTTTCAGGACCGCTGTGAATACATCCCTGTAAGCTTCGTCGCAAACGTCCCTGTTTGCGACGATCCTGAAACCCTCCACCCAGCACTTGACCTTCGCATTACACATTGAGCTCTGCCCAATTCGCCGGAATTACTGAACTTGGATGTGAAGGCCCTGCTAGCGGGTACCCCTTTGCGGGACCGTATGCGGCCTGGATGGCCGCATCCGAGCCCCCATGGATGGGTTTACGGCGTGTCTCGCAAAGGGGTACCCGCTAGCAGGGCCGCTGCAATGCCTAAAACGATGCTCCCGAAGACCCTTGCACAGATCCCTTTCCCGGTACCGAAAGCTCAACGCTTCCCGTAAAATCCCACCCCATGATAAGAAAAGCCTTCTCCACACTGCTGCTGTGCCTGCTGAGCACCACGGTGTCTGCCCAGGTAAAAGAGGTAGACCCCAAGCTCCTGCTGGCCCTGAAAAGCGCCGTCACCGAAGCCGACAGCTTCGCCGACCGCTTTGATGCGGAAGTCTGGCTGATGGCCAAATCCCAGCCCCTCGCCCGCTATATCAAGGACCCAGAGGAACGCATGCGGGTGCTGAAGGCCATCCACCGCGAAGCCACCCGCGCGGAGCTGCAACCGGAAATCGTCCTCGCCGTCATCCAGATTGAAAGCGCCTTCGATCCCTACGCCGTATCCCGGGTCGGAGCCCAGGGCATGATGCAGGTAATGCCGTTCTGGAAAAATGAGATCGGTCGTCCGGAAGACAACCTGATCAATATGGAAACCAACCTGCGCTACGGCTGCACCATCCTCAAGCACTACATAAAGAAGGCCAAAGGCAACATGCCCAATGCGCTGGCCTACTACAACGGCAGTTACGGCCGCCATACCTACAGCCGCAAAGTGCTGGATGCCTGGGCTGATCGCTGGAGATAGCACATAAAGGGCAACGCAATCCGGTATAAAAACGATAAACCCGAGGTACCCGATGAGTTACAGCTTTTTTACCGGCGCCGCCTGTAGTCTGCTTCTACTGGCCGCGGCAAGAATCGGGATTGGTCACCAGCAGCGCACCCGGAATCCCTGGCTGCTGATACTGATTTTTGGTGCATTTGTGTATCTGTTGCGCCCCCTGCTGAATGATCAGGACTCCCTCATCAACCTGCTGATCGACCTTCCCACCCTGTTGATCCCCGGCGCATTCTGGATATTCACCCACCAACTTTGCAGGGAAAAAGATCCGTTTCCGCGCTGGGGCTGGGCATTGATCCTTCTCGAACTGACCATCGACCTGGCCAGCCAGCTCCATCTCCATTCCTATTTCTATCCGCTGGCGCAGCCCTTCAAGCTGGGATTGATCGGTGCCGGCCTGGTGACCCTGCTGCAACAGCTGCAATCGGATCTCGTTGCAGAGCGCCGGCAGTTACGCATCGCCCTGCTGATCGCCATCGGCAGCTATATGGTGATCGTGGTGTGCGCGGAGTTTCTGTTTTCCTACTTCCCGATACCCGCCGGTATTCCCACATTGCACGCCGTCATGGCCAGCGCCCTCGCCTTCGCCGCCTGCCTGTGGCTGCTGGCGCTGTCGCCAAGGGCGCTGGAGGAATCCCTGTCGTCACTGCCAGAGCCATCCCCCGGACATGTGGAAGGGTCACATACGGTCAAGACACACCAGGCTTCTGATAGCACAGCAAAACTCCCGGCACTCGATCAGAGCCAGCGTCAGCTGCTCGATAACCTGCAGCGCCATATGCAAAACGGTGGCTACCGCCATACCGGGCTTACCATCCGCGAGCTGGCGGAGCAGCTGGGGAGCCGCGAACATATTCTGCGTGCCCTGATCAACAAGCACCTGGGTTTCCGCAATTTCAACGAGTACCTGAATCAGTTTCGTATCGACGAGGCCAGCCGTCGCCTTGCCGACCCGGATGAGGCTCATTTGCCGGTGCTTACCATCGCGCTGGATATCGGCTACCGCTCACTCAGCCCATTCAATGCAGCGTTCAAGCGGCGACATGAACAGACACCGACAGAATTCAGGCGTGCGCGATTGCCCGGCTGATACCGGTTGTCTACCTAGGAAAAAAACGGGTGGAAATCAAATTGGTAAGCGATAGGGTGAGTTAAAAAATCCGTCAGATTTTTTTCGTTTTCCGCAAGCTAAAACCCGCCCCCTGAGCCACACTAAATCTTGCAGGACCTGCTCTGCAGGCACTAGCCCAGTCACCACCTCGTCTGCGGACAGGTTCCTGCAAGCTCCCTCATCGCGCTTTCCCATCTATCCACTGGCTCACCCATCCCCCTCTGCAGCAGCAGAGAAAGACACCGCATGCATGAATCCGATGGGTATGGAGGGTGCCACGAGGCCTGAACGCCCCGCGGCAAATAAGAAGGGTTATTCTTTCGGGGAGGACATGTATTTGATCAGCGCCTTGTAGTCATCGTCGCTGCAATCGGAGCACATGCCACCGGGGGGCATGGCGTTCAATCCATTCTTTATCGAACTCACCAGGGCATCCATCCCTTTGTCCAGACGCGGCTTCCAGGCTTCCGTATCGTGAATCTTCGGTGCGTTGGCCACCCCAGCGGCATGACACACCATGCACGCTCTCTGGTATTTTTCCTCAACGGTTTCAGACACCGCGATAGCGGAAAAACCGGCGGCCAAGGCCATTGCTACGGAACAAACCGTGGTACGTATCGATAATTTCATCCGCGAATCCATCCATTCAGCGACTGCGCAGCGTCATGACGCTACACAGACAATTGATTTCAACCAGTAACCATCAACCACAAGGAAAACTGCGCCACTCGGCGGCAAAACCTCCCCGCGCATCGTACAACTGTATACAGGGTTGCGATGCTATCCAAGCCCGCCGGCTGAATTTGACCCCGCAATACCATCAGCTTATCGCCCAGCCAATCACTGTGCTTTCGGCAAATTGGGACAGTAAATTTTCATTCTTGAACTATCCTGATTGGCAGAGAAATTCTTTCCCAGCGAGCCATCGCCATAAAAGCATAAGTCGGAGTTCGTGAATGAATCTGATCTGGATCAAGGATCCCAGTATTCAGTTTGCCGCAATCGGCGCCCTGCTGTTTGCCGCCAATGGCTTTTTCCAGGGTAGTGATCCCGGGGATGAACAGGAAATAGTCATCACCCAGAACCGAATTGAACATTTATCCGCCATTTTCGAACGCGGCTGGCAACGCCCTCCGGGACCAGACGAACTGCGCGGGCTGATTGATGACTTTGTGCGCGAGGAAGTGCTGTATCGCGAAGCGGTCAAAATGGGGCTGGATGAAAACGATACCGTGATCCGCCGCAGATTGCGGATGAAAATGGAGTTTCTGGCCAAGGACCTGGTAGACGCCATCGAACCCAGCGAGGAGGTCCTGCAGCGCTACTACAACGACAATATCGACAAATACACCCTCCCCGCCCGCTATACCTTTGAACAGGTTTTCCTCAACAGCGACAAACGCAAAGAGGTATCCGAAGACGCCAGAATCCTGCTGACCAAGCTGACCGCGGGCAGTGATCCGCGCAAGCTCGGCGATCCCAATATGCTGCAGTACCGCTTCGAGAATGTGAGTGCGGAACGGATTGATCGCCTGTTCGGCAGCGACTTCTCACTACAGTTCCCGGACCTCGAAACCGGCCAGTGGATTGGCCCCCTGACATCTTCCTATGGTGAGCACCTGGTACGGATTTCCGACGCCACCCCACAGCAACAAGCGGAGTTTTCCGCGGTGAAAGCGGATGTGCTGAGGGACTGGCAGGTAGAAGAGCAACAGAACATCCTGCAGATCCAGTATCAAACCCTGCGTGAAAACTACCGGATCAGCATCGCCGAGCCGATGGCCAACGGGGAGGCGATAAAACAATGAGACTGCTCACGCTTCTGGTATCACTCTTAACCCTGGTGGCAACACTACTGCTCTCGTCCGCTTCTCTTGCACACGAACTTCGCCCGGCTTCACTGAGCGTAAATCAGACAGCGCCAGAGCAGTTTGACGTGACCTGGCGGGTGCCCGCGCGAGGTGATATGCGGCTTTCCCTGTATGTCCAGTTCGATGAGCAGACCCAAGAGCGCAGCCTGCCCACTGCACAGATGGCAGGCGGCTATTATGTGGAGCGCTGGCAAATCTCCCATCCGGACCAACTGATCGGCAGTACCATCGCCATTGATGGCCTGGCGAACACCATGACCGATGCGCTGGTACGTATCAGCTGGCTGGACGGACGGGAACAGGTCGGCCGCCTGCTACCGGATCGAACCAGGCTGCAAGTGGAAGAAAGAGCGGGCATGGCAGAAATTGCAGGCACCTACTTTGTACTCGGCGTCGAGCACATTCTGCTGGGGATAGATCACCTGTTGTTTGTGCTGGCGCTGGTGGTGCTGGTCAGCGGCGGACGCCAGCTGATAGCCACCATCACCGCCTTCACCGTGGCCCACAGCATTACCCTGGCGCTGGCGGTACTGGGTGTGGTTTCCGTCCCCCAGGCACCTGTGGAGGCCGTCATTGCCCTGAGTATCGTGTTCCTCGCCACGGAAATCCTGCACAAGCTCGAGGGACGCAAGACACTGGCCATTCGCATGCCCTGGGTAGTGGCATTCGCCTTTGGTTTATTGCACGGGCTGGGATTTGCGGGGGCGCTTTCCGAGATCGGGGTGCCGGAACACGCGATCCCCCTGTCTCTGGGGCTGTTCAACGTCGGGGTCGAGGCCGGTCAGCTGGCGTTTATCGCCGGCGTTTGTGGCCTGATGTTTTTACTGCGCCGGGTAAAACCGGTGCAGTTGTGGGAGATCAGGACCGGCACCAGCGCTACCACAGCATCGGCCCTGCCGGTCGCTTATATTGTGGGAGGGCTTTCCGCCTGGTGGTTGATTGATCGCACCATTTCGCTGGTGGTGTGATCCGCAACACCTTTGCCACTACAACACTCTCAGAACTGCATTCAATCCTGAAACAGCAACTCCAGCGGGTACCCGGTAAACGGCTTGGTTTTTTCGATAACCAGGTGGGAGGTCATCCGGGTGATCGCCGCATCTTCATCTGCCAGTAACTGTTCGGAAACACGGTTGAAGTCCCCCGCGTCCGGACATACAAAGCGCAGCATGTAATCGAATTCACCAGACATTTTTACGCAGGATACAATCTGCTCGATCTTGTTGATGGCGCGACGGAAACTTTCGCTGGTGCGGGCATCCTGCCGCTTCAACGCCACATTCACGTAAAACTCCGCATGTCGCACCTTGTCCAGGTTGACCTCCGCCTGAAACTCGCGGATAAATTTTTCAGTAGTCAGCTTCTTCACCCGCGCGAGACAGGCGCTCTCCGAAAGCCCGATCTGGTCTGCCAGATTGAGGTTGCTGATACGCGCATTGGTCTGCAGGACTTCGAGAATCTTGAGATTGTGACGATCTACTTTCACGGTAATTTTCTTTATGTAATTTTCAGCAAGGCCCAGGTGTCCGGGGCCAACTGCTCAAGGATAACGGTAATTCTGCGGGGGGAATACTCCACAGGAAGTATTCCCCCAAACGCCCCGGGATGTTTCTCAGCCCGCCTTGAGACAACCGCCCACGACAAAGCGTTCAATACGATCCAGTGCGCGCATCAATTCGCCCTCATCGGCAGCCAGTGTCAAACGCACATGGTTTACCGCACTCGGTCCGAACGGTTTTCCAGGCAATACTGATACCAGTTCTGCATCCAGCAGTGCCCCGGCAAAAGCCTCGCCGTCTTCGGCTACCGCAGAGACATCCACCATGACAAACATACCGGCTTCCGGTGAATAGCAGCTGAGCCCCGGAATCTTGCCGATACGCTCGACAATCAGGTCGCGGCGCTTCTCGTAGGCATCTCGCATCTGCTTGACGAAGTAAGTATCAAACTCCAGCGCGAACGCCGCGGCTTCCTGAATAAACTGGGGTACGCCGAATATGGTGGCCCCGGCGTATTCGATCAGGCGCTCCACCAGTTCACCCTGCGCCACCGCCCAACCCAGTCTCCAGCCGCTCATGGCGTGGGACTTGGACAGGCCGTCGATCACCACCACGTTGTCCAGGTGATCGGCAGCCGTGCGCAGGGAAGTGTGACGGCGGGCGAAGGTGATCATGGAGTACATCTCATCGGAGATGAGCCAGATATTGCGCTCGCGGCAGTATGATGCGAGTTCACGCAGTTGCTCCGGCGTGGCCATGGCACCGGTGGGGTTGACCGGGGTGTTGATCATCACCGCGCGGGTTTCTTCACTGATCGCCTGCTTGATGGTTTCAATATCGAACGCGAAGCCCTGATCCGGAGGACAGGCAACCTTGCGCACATCCAGCTGCAGCGCATCAGTGATCGGCACGTAGCCGATATACATGGGCTCGGGAATAACAATCTGTTCCCCGGGATTCAGCAAACAGGACAGCACCGCATAAATGGCGTTGGTGCCGCCGGGGAAAACCACCACATCATCGGGATCACAGGGATGCGGGCTGACCTTGCTTTCGATATCGGCAATGGCACGCCGCAGCATGGCCTCGCCGGCCGCCGGCGAGTAATGGGTGCGACCCACGCCGAGACGGGCGCGGGCGAAGTCGAGGATTGGCTCGGGCGTATCGAAGTTGGGATCTCCCACACACAGGAAGATGACATCCTCTCCCTTGTCCGCCAGCGCGTGGGCGCGGTCGCTGACTGCCCAGACATCGGCATCGGCGGAGTGGAGGGCCTGACTCTGTTTGCTGAACCGGGGAGTGTACATCGTGCTATTCCATCTTCTGGCGTTGTTATCGATCACTCTAAGGTAGCAACCAGCGAGGTAATCGATATCGCTTCACGGCGCAGGTTTTCGCAGCAGCCCGGTTATTTTTCCGGGTTTACCGCAGAAAATTCGGCAGCGGTACCACGGCCAGCCCTCAGAATCGATAGTTAATGCTCAATCCGCCCACGGTGTCCTCCGGCCGCACCAGCAGGTCCGCGGCAACGCGGAACTTGTCATTGACGCTCACCCCCACCATGGCGCCCACACCATTCTGGAAAAATCCCGTGTTTTTACTGCGGTAGGAAGGCAGGCGCGCCCAGTTATTGAAGATGGAATTCACCCCGATTCCCAGGTCGGCATAATCGTCACCGGCGGTATGTTCCAGCCAGAACTCACCAAACCACTGGTGCTCTGCGGACTTGGGACTGTTGTAGAAGAAGCCGGCTTTGCAGCGGCGAAAATCCCGGTCCTGGCCGCGCACCCACAGCCCCAGGGGATCCCTGCGCTCACCGTAGGCACCGGCGTAAGTGAGATTGATGGATGTCTTTTCATTGAATCCATTGACGTCTATACGGTTCCACTCTGCAGACACAAAGGGCCCCATATGACTGTCGAGATTGCGGCTGGCATCATAGCCGGCGCGCAGGGAGGCACTGTAGCCGTCACCCTTGGTACTGGCGTTAAAGCGGTGACGGAATGTGTCTCCCAGATAAATAGTGCGATTGATATCGCGGTACTTGATATCCGAGAAGCCAACGGCGCCGTCGACAAACCAGAAATCATTGTCCCAGCGCGCAAACGCACTGTAGTTAAAATTTCGCGATTTCAACCGCAGGTTCCGGGGCTCGTATACGCTGCGACCGTAGGACATCCCGACGCCCCATTCGAGGTTCTCGAACCCGGCGAAGCTCATGCCAAAGAATCCATCCCAGGCCGGGTAATCGTCGTTGAGGGCCGGTCCCGCACCCAGCTCCGCATGGCCCAGGCTTGCGCCAAAAAATACTGTGGTAAATGGATCCCGATAGCGTTGTGAGATCAGGTGGTGATCAATATTGACCCGATGCTGACGCGAGTTCTGGTAACCGAGATCCGGCAGTAATCCAAACCCCACCGCGGCAGTAAGGGTTTCGTAGTAGTAGTCACCGAGCAATCGCTGCCCCGCCAGCGTCGGGTGAATAGCGTCGTAAAACACCAGCATATCAGCGTTGGGATCGGTACCGTTGGCGCCGTAGACCGGATGGGGGTTGGCGCAATTGACGTAACAGGTATCGCTCTGGTTGATATCCGCAAAGCCGAATGCCGCCGGGTTATCCAGCACCAGTTCGAGCACACCCTCCAGGTCCAGCAGCAGAATATTACCCACGTCGTTAACCTGCCGACGCAGCCTGTCGTTAAACATTTCGGTGCCACTGTTGGCGTAATTGATCGCCGCCGCACCTTGGGAGTACACCGCAGGGGTATTACCAATGGCCGGGGCATTGGTCATCACAACATATTTGGCCCCCGCCGCCTTGAGCTCACTACCGGCGGTGGACAGAAAGGTCGCAGCCCGCTCCATCGACATAAGGCTCAAGGTGCCATTGCGCACGCCGTCGAGGATATTGTTCCCCCCGGCATTGAGAAAATAGAGATCACTGCTGACCGGCGTATTCTGGGGCAGATACCCCTGGCCGGTGGCAAAGGGCACCCCGGTCAGGGTGATATTGTTGTTCGGGTCGTCCACCAGGGCCTGCAGGGCCATTGGGTCATTGAACGCGGCGGTAGCGGCCAGTACCTCTGCCGGACTCAGGTAGGGACTCTCCCCGGCAAGCGGATCGCAAATGCCATCTTCTCCGCAACGGCTCGAATCCGGCAATATGGTGGTCAGTGTATTGTGGTCGGCGACAGTGGTATCCGGGAATAGCTGACGGAAGCGCTGCGGGCCCACCACATCGAGTAACACATCGGCGGTGCGGTTGCCGCCCACGCCCCAGTTGGGACCATTGGTGAGGACGGAATTACTAATCTGCTGCAACTGCTGATCCAGGCCACCGGGTGCCGGGGCACAGGGAATTGCACCGCCAAAACGCGGACCCAGACCATAGCAGGAGTTTTCCTTGGCAAGCCCGAGACGATCTGCGAGAAACGACGGGGCCGGCTGGCGCGGGTAGATACCCAGCGGGTCGTCACTGGTAAAAATACCCGCATTGCCATTATCGGAGAGGCTGTCCCCGAACACGATCAACGATCGGTAGAGCGGTTCCTCGGCGTAAACCGGGGATACCCCCAGGGCCGTACAGATGGCGAGGGATAGTGCGCCGGGAAGATATGAGACTTGTTTATTGGGAGTTCCAAAAAAGAACACTGCGGCCTCCTTGCCACGGCGGAAATTCGTGGCAAGTATAGGTCAGCAGTGACGCTTCAGCGGGGGGATACTGCGGCTCAGGAAACACCGCCGTCCGCGGGCTCCATCTGCTCAACCAGCGGCACCAACACACCGCTGAGGAATGCGGCCAGCAGGCTCCATACCAGGGCGATGGCCAGCAGGCACTCCCACATGGGGCGCCCCCAGCCCGCGGGGCCGAACTGTACGCTGTTGATGTAGAACGCGGGCGCCACCAGCAATCCTACCAGTGCGGCCCACAGCGGCTTGTTGATCAGCCATGACAGGGAGTAGCGCATGGTGGTCGCCAGCATGGCCCAGATACAGATGGCCCAGGCGGGCGGCAGGTTGGAGCGATAGTCCTGCACACCACTGGCCATAAAGGCCCACTCCACAGCAAAGCCACAGAAAATAAAACCGAGAATCACGAAGATATCCCGCACATCCCGCCAGAGGATAAAGTGCAGCATCAACACAACAAACAATGCAATCAGTGCCATCGCATTGCCATACAACAGAGCCATCCACCAACCGGCGATAAACAGGATGAAGTTGGCCAGCTTTTTATAATTCATTGGCGACTCATTTATCAGAAGGCATCTGTACCGCGAGCGCGTCACACCGGACAATCCCGGGATATTGAATAAATCAGAGGTTTCCTAAGACTTCAAGTTTGCGAACGCCTCTATCGCTTTTTTGCGCGATTCCGTCACATCGCAGATAGGCTGGGGATAGCCATCCTGCCCGAACAAATCCTGCTTCGGACAGTGAATATCCTTGTCGGAAAGCGATGCCAGCTCTGGCACAAAGCGGCGAATAAAGGTCCCATCCGGATCAAATCGCCTGGACTGGCTGTAGGGATTGAACACTCGGAAGTAAGGCGCCGAATCGGTACCGGTGGATGCCGCCCACTGCCAGCCGCCATTATTAGCGGCAAAATCCGCATCCACCAGCTGCTGCATAAAGTAACCTTCCCCTTTGCGCCAGTCGGTGAGCAAATTCTTGGTAAGGAATGATGCCACAACCATGCGCAGGCGATTGTGCATCCAGCCGGTTTCATTAAGCTGGCGCATGGCGGCATCGACGATCGGCACTCCAGTCTGTCCCTCACACCAGCGCGCGAAGTCTTCGCTCCGCTGGGACCACGGCACGCCCTCGGTTTCCGGCTTGAATGGCAAATTGCGGCACACCCGTGGGAAGTTCACCACCAGGTGCTGATAAAACTCCCGCCACAGCAGTTCATTCAGCCAGCTACTGGCGCCTTCGCTCAGGCTGCCTTTACCACCCATCCACTGCCCTGCATTGGCATCCAGTGCCATCTTCGCGCACTGGCGAACAGAAATGGCACCGCAATTCAGGTAGGGCGATAGTCGCGAGGTATTTTCTCTTGCGGGAAAATCCCGCCATTCTTCGTAATCGGCCACGATATTGGCGAATGCCTTCAGGCGCTTGAGTGCGGCTTTTTCGCCCACATCCCATTCCAGTACCTTGTCGCTGCCCCCTGCAGCCACGCCGTATTTGCCCACAGTTTCGGGAATAGTCCGCACCAGGTTGTTCTCTCCCGTCAGCGCGATCCACTCGGGCCACTCGGACTCGTGTTCCGCACCCAGCGCGCGCGGGGCAGGCAGGGGGGCAAATCCTTCGCCACTATTTCCATGGCGGGAGATAAATGCGCGCTTGAATGGCGTGAATACCTTGAAGCCATCACCGCTGTTGGTTGTCAGGCTGCCCGGGGGGATCAGTGTGCGATCGGTACAGTACTCGACCGGCACCCCCACCTCTTTTAACGCTGCCCTCACCGCAGTGTCCCTGCGCAGTTCGTTGAGCGGGTACTCCGCATTGGCGAACAGCGCATCCACTTTCAGCTTGTCAGCAATTTGCACCAGCGCTTGTGGCACCTCCGCAAACGTGTTCAGTTCGAGGAAATACAGTGGAATCTGCTTTTCTGCCAGCGCGCGCTGCAGTACTGCCAGACTGCGCAGACGCATGGCTACGACATTGTCGCCATCACCATGACTGCTCCAGGTCTGCGGTGTCGCAATGTAAATGGCCGCCAGCGCCTGACAGCCTCTGGCGGCGCGATACAGGGCAGTGTTATCGGCCAGTCGCAAGTCATTGCGCAACCACACCAGCCCTCTTTGATAGGCTTTTTCAGGCATACATCATTTATTCAATGGAAATCACACAATCCCAATTCCGCCGGCTCTGCCGCCAGCAAGACCTGGTTGTGGATAAAGCTGTGGGGACTGCGTGGTAAATAGTGGCGAAGCAGGGTGAGCACCGCGGAAAGAGGCTTATGCCCTAGCCGGTATTCTTCTATCAGATCCTTGAGCTCTGCCTTCTCGCGTTTATCGAGGTACTCGCTCAGGTGACCGGCACTGTGCATCAGCGCATTGGTTCTGTCTTTGCGGGAGGCGGGCAACGACAGGATTTCCATAATGCGCCCGCGCACCTGAAAGGCCAGCTCGTCAATGGGCAGGGCTTTGGAGTCTGCCAGAAAGCGACCCAGGGCGCGGGTCTTTTCCTGATGATGTGCCAACAGCAGATATTTGTACGCGGTATAAAACTCGATGACCCGCGAGATGCGCGATTGCGACTTCTCCCCGGGCTCCGGCGACTCGGCTTCGGCCTCCGCCTCGACAAAGCGGAACCACGCATCGTAGGCAAACACACGGGTCAGGAAGTTCTCCCGCAGCTCACTGTTGTTCAACCGACCCACTTCCTCCATGGGCAGATGGGGAAACTGCTGCTGCAGGCGTCGTGCAAACACACCGATGCCCTCACTGTCGATGCCGTGACCATTGGCCAGATAGCGGCGCACGCCGCGCAAGCCACAGCTCGGGGAGTTCTGCATAAAGATATAGCCGCGCACCCCCGCCAATTCGGGAACCACCGAGTCGGCGTATTCGCGCAGCGGCGCGGTCACATCCACTTCGGCATTGTCCACCCCGACTACCCGCACCGCATCTAACGGGGCGCCGGCCTTGTCCACCAGCAAATGGATCGGTTTGCGCGGCACGCCCATACCGATCGCGACTTCCGGACACAGAGGGACATATTCAAAACACTGGCTCAGCAGCTGGGTACATACCTTACTGTGCTTGTGCCCGCCGTTGTAGCGCACCGGGTCACCCATGGCGCACTGGCTGATCCCGATTGGAATTTTCCGGGTAAAGTTCATATTTGCTGGCATTAGCCTCATGCAATTGAAGCCCTTCAGGTCTGGATCTGGCCGGCGGAACAAAGACGGTCAAAAACGCGCGAAGGTGCTTCATTTTCTTAAAAAGTAGCGGCACAAATCCGTAAGTTCAATTGCCTTCGGTGGCATACCTCTAAAGCGTGCCTCGCGATGATCCGCGTTAAAGGTTTCGCGGGCACTTAACCTTCCTATATCTACGACACCAAACACTAAACAGATGACAGGGTATTAACCGGGTAGCGGGGTTCGGATCAGCCTGCGGGGCATAATTGCACCCCACAGGCAGATAGCCAGTGAAACTGACTCATTATTCTCCCCAGTGTTCGGCTGGAGCGCAATTTCCACGCATATCCTGCGTATTTCCCGAAAGGTAGGCCATCCAGGCCGGGGAATTCCCGGTAATTGTTGCGCGGGCCGCCACCGTCGCTAAAATGCCATTCCCTTGTATAACATGTACCGATTAACCAGACCCGGGGCCCGGAATGATTCCAGCACTGCGCGAAATCAATGAAGTACAGGCGCTCTACCTGCAGTTCCTCAACGCTCTCAAGCAGGGCGGCTTCCACGGCGACAGCAGCCCGAGCTATGCCAGCCGCACCGTGCTGTCCACCGACAACTCCATCTATCAGGTACTGCCCCAGGCGGTGGTTTACCCGCGGGATACCCACGACCTGCAGTTACTGATGACGCTGGCGGACCGCGAGGAATTCCACAAAGTCGTGCTCTCCCCTCGCGGTGGCGGCACCGGAACCAATGGCCAGTCACTGACCGACGGTATCGTGGTGGATATTTCCCGGCATATGAACCGCATCCTCGAGATTAATGCGGAGGAAGGATGGGTACGGGTTCAGACCGGGGTTGTGAAGGACCAGTTGAACGCCGCACTCAAGGCCCATGGGCTGTTTTTTGCCCCGGAGCTTTCCACCAGTAACCGCGCCACCATCGGCGGCATGATCAATACCGATGCCTCCGGGCAGGGTTCCTGCCTGTACGGCAAGACCCGCGACCACGTGCTGGAGCTGAAAACCGTGCTGATGGGCGGTGAACTCTGGCACTCCCACGCGCTGGAAGACGAGCGACTGGCAGAGATTGCCAGCAACGACAGCCGCTCCGGTAGAATCCACCAGCTGGTGGATGCGATCGAGCAGGACAAACGCGCGCTGATCGACGCCAAGTTCCCCAAGTTGAACCGCTGCCTGACCGGCTACGATCTGGCACACATCCGGGACCGGGATAACGGCAAAGACGGCCGCTTCAACCTCAACAATATCCTGTGCGGATCCGAGGGCACCCTGGGCTTTATCGCCGAGGCCAAGCTCAACGTGCTCAAGATTCCCAAGTGCGCGGCGCTGGTCAACCTGAATTACGACCACTTCCAGGATGCGCTGAAAGACGCGACCGACCTGATGAAGGCCGGCCCTACCTCTATCGAGACCGTGGACAGCAAAGTACTGCAGCTGGCCATGGGGGATATGGTGTGGGACAGCGTGAGCGAATTCTTCCCCCAGGACGAACGCCCGGTGAACGGCATCAACCTGGTGGAATACACCGCGGAATCTGAAGAGGCACTGAATGAAGCGCTGGCGAAGTTTACCGCCCATGTGGACAGCGCGATCGGCCAGCCGGGCAAGAGTTTTGCCTATACCATCGCCCGCGGTCACACTCAGGTGAACAAAATCTGGGCCATGCGCAAGCGTGCGGTGGGCCTGCTGGGTAACGCCAAGGGTGAGCAGCGCCCCATCCCGTTTGTCGAGGACTGCGCGGTACCGCCGGAGAATCTCGCCGACTTTATCGCCGAGTTCCGCGCAGCACTGGATCAGGCGGGCTTTGCCTACGGCATGTTTGGCCACGTCGATGCCGGCGTACTGCACGTGCGCCCGGCCATCGATATGAAAGACCCGGAGCAGGCCAAACAGGTCCGCCTCATCACCGAACAGGTGGTAGAGCTGGCGCAGAAATACAATGGCCTGCTGTGGGGTGAACACGGCAAGGGAGTGCGTTCGGAATTTGCGCCGGCATTCTTCGGTGAGCTGTATCCGGAGCTGCAGAAGATCAAGGCCGCCTTCGATCCTCGCAACCAGCTCAACCCGGGTAAAATCGCCACCCCCAGCGTCGCCTCAAGCCTGCTAAAAATTGACGAGGTACCCACTCGCGGCGAGCGCGACCGGACGATCCCGGCACAGGTGTGGGAGGGCTATTCCGAGGGGGTTTACTGCAACGGTAACGGCGCCTGCTTTAACTGGAACCCGGACGACGCCATGTGTCCGTCCTATAAAGGTACCCGCAACCGTATCCACTCACCCAAGGGCCGCGCCTCGCTGATCCGCGAATGGCTGCGCCTGTTGGCGGACCGCTCCGTGGACCCGGAAGCCGTGGCGCGCAAAAGCCGCGAGCAATCCTTCCTGATCGGCCTGCCCGGTCGCATCAAGAACTCCCTCGCCAGGGCGCGCGGCGAATACGACTTCAGCCACGAGGTAAACGAGTCGATGCAGGCCTGCCTGGCGTGCAAGTCCTGCGCTGGCCAGTGTCCGATCAAGGTGGATGTACCCACCTTCCGCGCCAAGTTTCTCGAACTCTATTACAGCCGCTATCTGCGCCCGCTGAAGGACTACTTTGTCGGTGGACTGGAATTTGTCATGCCACATCTGGCACAGGTGCCGCAGCTGTATAACTGGCCGCTCAGGCTGAAGCCGGTACGCTGGCTGATGGAGCGCGGACTGGGACTGACGGATTCCCCCTCGCTGTCGGCAACACGTCTCGACAAAGTCATGCGCGAACTGGGCGTGCCCTACGCCAGCCGCGAAAGCCTGCGCGCAATGGGCCCTGCCCAGCGCGCCAAATCAGTAGTGATCGTGCAGGATGCTTTCACCAGCTACTTCGATGCCGATGTGGTGGCAGACACCCTGCGCCTGCTCAAACTGCTGGATTTCAATCCGCTGGTTGCCCCCTATCGCGCCAACGGCAAGCCCCTGCATGTACACGGTTTCCTGCGCCAGTTTGCACAGGCCGCCGCCAGCAACAGTGCCATGCTGAACAGCCTGGCCGAGAGCGGTGTGCCGCTGGTGGGCATCGACCCCTCCATGACCATGACCTACCGCTCCGAATACCAGAAACTACTGGGAGATAAAGCCCCCCAGGTACTGTTGCTACAGGAGTGGTTGGCGCAGCACACGGATCACCTGGCGGGAAATCGCAACCGTCTCAAGGACGCGCGCTTTACCCTGCTCCCCCACTGCACCGAGCAATCCAACGCCGCCGGCTCCACGCGCCAGTGGCAGCAGGTGTTCGCGGCGCTGGGAATGGAGCTGGAAACCCAGGCTGCAGGCTGTTGCGGCATGGCCGGAACCTACGGCCACGAAATGGCCAACAAGGAGACCTCGCGGGTCATCTTCCAGCAATCCTGGGCGCCCAAGCTGAACGGCGATACCCGTGCCATTCTCGCCACTGGTTACTCCTGCCGGTGTCAGAGCAAACGATTTGCACAAACAGAATTGCGCCATCCGCTGCAAGCGCTACTGGCACAAATCGAAGATTCGGGGTTTACTGTCAGTAATCACTAACTTGTCCACCGGCCCCTTCATGGGTGCCGGTGGAGTTCCGAGATGGACTGACTATGCTGGCCCCGCGCAAACCGCCGTTTTCCTGGATTTCCGCCACCGCGGTGACACTTTCCGCACTGCTCGCTTTCGCCGCCATGGCCCAGGCAGAGCCCGCGTCCGCCGGTGACGTGGCGCCGCTGATCATGGAGGCGGAAGAGTACGCACTGGAAGGTAACTACGACGCCGCACTGCCCCTGTATGAACGGGCCATCGCCGGCCTGTCAGCGGAACCCCACCGCCAGAACCAGCTGCGCTACCGCTACGGCATCATCCTCAATGCCCTCGGCGGGCAGCGCCCGGACCTGTATCCGCTGGCCCGCGGCCAGTTCGAAGCGGTACTGGCCTATATCGAGTCCTCCCCGGGTCTGCCCTTTGAACATTCCGCCGCACGGGTGCGCTCCGCCATCGCCCACACCTACCACCAGCACTCGGCCCTGCAAACCAACCCCAACAAGCGCGCCGCAATGCTGCGCAACGCCTATCAGCTCTACACCAGTGCCATGGATGAACTGCGGCGGGAAGAGGACTGGCAAAACCTGGCCATCACTTCGTTTAATATCGGCCAGGTGTGCGAATGGCAGGGCAACCTGGAAGAGGCCATCCAGTGGCTTGAGCAGGCCGTGGCGCTGGATAAACGCCACGGTTTCCCGGATCTGGAGGAAGACCTGGCTTATCTGACCGCACTGCGGGACCTGGTCAATCCCGAGCGTCCGGTGGGCAATACCGCCATCTGAGTCGCCACTGCACGCCACGAATCAGGACTAAAATTCCCCTGCCCCCGCTGACCACGCTCCTCAGCGGGATAATTTCTTAATCTGTACATACTCCCGAACCGGGATAACCCCCCTCTTCCAGGGCGATTCCTATCGCCCCAATAGTTAAACCCTTTCGCAAATAGCGAACATTCATGAAACTGATCCCGGTTACAACGCTGTCATCGATACGCTCCACCCCGATTTGAACAGCTAGTCACAAATAAACTGAAAAAAATTTTGTTCCAGCGAACGCGAAGTCGACACCCTGAAATCGTATAAATTTCCACCAACTCAAGATGGCATCGCTGTCATAGGGAAAACCCGACTGGCAACCGGGTACCAATAGAAATCGATTTGACCCACCTCACGCTGTCATATTCCCGTCATACACAGGTATTCAGTTCCAATACCGAGCCCTTATCGGCCATATGAGACTCAGGCTGAAATCTAAACGAATACTCTGTTGGGGAATTCGCCGGTATCACCGGAAAGATTGATTCCGGTCCGCGGATCTTTAATATGGCCCGTCCTGATCAAAGATTGATCACTTATGACGAAATCAACTTGGAGGCCGAGCAGACAATTCAAGTCTGTGACTGAAGGGCTTTCGGAGGTACTGAACTTTATGCGACAGAGTCTTAAAAAGTATGTGATTGTACTTGCAGCATCACTCTCGGCACTGGCCGGTGGAGACGCCTTTGCCGCAATCAAGGGGACCGACAAGGAAAAGAAGTCGATGACCGTCACCGCGACGGCCTACAACTCCGTTAAAGGCCAGACCGACGACGATCCCTGGACCGCGGCCTGGAATAACCGCCTGCGCCCCGGCGACAAGATCATTGCTGTTTCCCGCGACCTGGAGAAACACGGCCTGACCAACGGCGCCAAGGTGAAAATTGAAGGTCTGCCCGGCACTTACACCGTGCGCGACCGCATGAACAAGCGCTACACCAACCGTATCGACGTGTGGATGGAAAAGGACATCAAGAAAGCGCGCAAGTGGGGCAAGAAGAAGCTCAAGATCATCTGGCACCACAACGACAAAAAATAATTCGCCAAGACGGCCTATGAAAGTTTACAGGGCTTAGCCACCACAGCTTTCACACAAAACCCCGCATCTGCGGGGTTTTGCTGTTTTGCTGCGCGATAAAAACATCGTTCGAATCAGGGCTCCGTGGTGGTATCCACCCCTGGTAATTCACGGCAGTCATCATTCTCGATGTAATAGATACTCGGCTGGCGTGCCTGGTTATAGCGGTGCTCGATACCCTCGTCGCGAAACACCAGCAGGTATTCCTCTTTAGCCCAGCCTTTTTCCGTGCGGTACTCGCTCAGCCACAACAGCGCCGGTGAATCCTCGTGGCATTTGCCGTAAAACATGCGCGTCTTTTCCACCAGTTTCTTGCTGAGATAATCGCGATATTTTCCCGGATAGGTAAAGCGTTCGCCAGACAGGTCAATGTCCGTCACGCCGTCCACATCGCCATCCATTTCCGCCTGGGCCCGATCGCGTTTTGCCGCTTCGGTTTCACCGGCATCATTACTCTCGAGACGGGCAAACTCCTCCGGCTCCGGAGGCTCATCCGAGTCCGGCGGCACACGCACGGGCTCCCCGTCACGGTCATCAATTTTTTCCAGGAAGATTGCTGTATTTTCATCGCAGTCGATACAGGTGCGCCCGGCGATAATCGCGTAGCCTTTCAGCTCGGAAATCAGCTTGGCTTCCGCGAGATCCACTTCGATCATTCGGTCATCGGAGAGCCTGAGCTCAATACCCGACTGCGCCGGCATCGCGGCGGAAAAACACAACAGGGGAATAGCGAGAAGGGGAAGGAAATTTTTCATGCAGAGCAACCACATTTAATACATCTGCAAACAGTGGCGGCCCGGTGACCGCGAGCAGTTGGCACCGCCAGGGCAACATTCCTTGCTGCCCGTTGGCGGCGCCGCGATTGGGTAGTGCTGTTACACTGTCGCGATTCCCTTCTATGTATAACCATAGCAGGCCAGAACAGACCTGCTTTGTGTGGCGCGCTTTATTTGCAATCGCTCTGGTGGATTCTGGTCACGGACACTAGGCCCATCACTGGGCCGCAACCACTAGGGTGCCTCCCATCTAGGGTGCCTCCCACCTGGGATGCCTCCCAGCTAGGGGGCCTCCCAGCTGCCGCTCGCCTCGGCGGGCCCGATAAATGCCCCCACACCTTCTTCCTTCAGTGCGTCCAGCGCTTCCTGCAACGCTTCCTCATCGGTGTCAAAGGCGTCTTCCCACACCGTGGTGTTGTTGTTCTCATCAACAATCTCCAGCAACCAGCCACCCTCGCCATCGCTGTAGATATCGATATTGACGGTGTGGTTGCCATCGCTGTAAGCGCGGCACAGGGGAGATTCCTGGGGAGTAATGTCATCGGCCATGGGGAAAACCTCGCTGGCATTCAGGGCTGGAGCTGGATGGACGGCGGCGGAACGCGCACTCTCCGACTATAGATGAACAGCCGGTCAGGCACAGACATCCGCTGTCGAAAAAGTGTACGACACCTGCCGGATTTTTCCGTTAAAATGCGCGGCGATTTTTACCCAATGCCCCGGATTTGCGATCCGGCCTGCAAAAGGACATTCCTATGACCAGTTCCACCAATGTTGTGGTGTGTGCGCTGTACAAGTTTGTCAGCCTCGACAACTTCGAATCCCTGCGTGAACCCCTGCTCAAAACCCTGCTCGACAATGAAGTGCGCGGCACCCTGCTGCTGGCTCGCGAGGGCATCAACGGCACCGTGGCTGGCAGCCGTGCCGGCATCGACGCCCTGCTCGCCTTCCTCAAGTCTGACCCGCGTCTGGCGACCCTGGATTACAAGGAATCCTACACCGCCGAGATGCCGTTCCTGCGCAGCAAAGTCAAACTCAAGCGGGAAATCGTCACCATGGGTGTGGAGGGGATAGACCCGCGCCGTACCGTCGGCACCTATGTCAAACCCCAGGACTGGAATGCCCTGATTTCCGATCCCGAAGTCCTGCTGATCGATACCCGCAACGACTACGAATTTCAGGTGGGCACCTTCGAACACGCGGTCAACCCAAACACCACCACCTTCCGCGAGTTCCCCCAGTACGTCAAAGAACACCTGGATCCGCAGAAACACAAGAAAGTGGCAATGTTCTGCACCGGCGGCATCCGCTGTGAAAAATCTACCGCCTACCTGAAAGAACAGGGCTTTGACGAGGTGTATCACCTGCAGGGTGGCATCCTGAAATATCTGGAAGATGTCCCCAAGGAAGAAACGCTTTGGAAAGGCGAGTGCTTTGTGTTTGACGACCGGGTAACCGTCAATCACGACCTGGAGCGCGGCAGCTACGAGCAGTGCAATGCCTGCCGTATGCCAGTAACCGATGAAGAAATGCAGTCAGAGCAGTTTGAGCAGGGAGTCAGCTGCCCGCACTGCTACGACTCGGTGCCGGAGGCGGACAAGGCGCGTTTCCGCGAGCGCGAAAAGCAGATTCAGCTGGCCAAAGCGCGCGGCGAGGACCACCTGGGACAGGACGCGAAAGCCACCACCCTCGCCCGCCGCAAACAGAAACAGGAACTGCGCCGCCAGCAGGCGGAACAGGCGCAGCGTTCCTGATTTTCAGTCTTCCTGTACTAATCCAATCTTCTCCGCGCCGCTGGTGTGCCCACTCAACTGGGCACCTCGGCGGCGCTGGTCAGCCACTTCATGGCCGCCCTTTCCGTAAGAAATGAATGCAACACCAGCCCGCCGTCGCGCGCTTTATTGCGCATCACTGCGGTCGTGTTGAGTTCTGCCCGATTGAGAATCGCCACGCGGGCGCCATACAGCGCGGGAATTTGCCCCAGATAGACGCCGTAGCGCTGCTGCTCCTCCAGCGTCATGGACATTTTGGAAACCCTGCGCACATCGGCAAAGACCCGCAACGGCTGCAGGTGACCGTATTTCGCTACCAGCTGGCGTACCGCTTCCACTCGGTTTGCGTAAGTGGCCTCTCCATACAACAGCATCCTGACAACGCGGTTCTGACTGTCATACCGGATCTGAAAACTCATTACTGCAACTACTCCAATCCGTACTTCCCTAAACAGCTCAGCGCCTCGGGAGGCAGCCAGGGTGTGGCAAAATATACCAACCGGAATCATGCCTATGGCGTACAAGCCCACAAAAACCACAAAAATTAGAAATAAGGCCGCAAAAAAGATGCGAAAGAAATCCATTCAGACCAAAAAACATCAGAAAGCTTAATTTTATATTCGCGGCCTACCCGGAAGCGCTACTGGTCAGGCGAAAGAACCAAGCATTTATCACGCCAATTCTGGTTAAAGCGTACCAATATCGCCCCGCTCCTTTGCCCAAGGAGGGGGCGGGAAACAGGGAAAGAAGACAGATGACAAGAGAGCAGGAGTGGAGCAAATACAGCTCCTGGAACGTACTTCAACTGGTACCAGCCGCACCCATCTAGTGCCCTGCTGGCACATCGCTCGTGTCGGCGGATCTCAGCCAGTTCAACGCAGCCTGCTCGGAAACAAACTCCACAATATGCATCCCTTCAGACTGCGCCGTACTGTTGATCACCACATTGGCGTTGCGATCAGCCGCGTGCAGCACGGCAATCCGCGCATGGCTGAGTCCGGGCAGGTGCGCCGCGAAAGCGCCGAACTGTCGGCGCTCTTCAATGGTCATGTCAATATCCGCATTGCGCACATCCACCAGAATGGATAGCGGATTCAAATGACCGTATTTCTCCGCCACCTGACGGGCGGAAGCGATTTTGTCTGCCAATTCCACACGATCGAAAAAGATCGCGCTGACAGTGCGCACTGCAGAATTGAATCGAATCTGAAAGCCCAATTTCTTCTCCTCCTCAGGACTTCCTACTACTAAGTAACCGTATGCCCAGAAAATTTGTAACGGCACATACAGTCGGCCCAGTCACACCACATAGATGGGGATACAGGTCCAACTCACCGACGTAAATGACCCGCCTAAAGAACCGCAATTTGCACGATCGTACTAGGCGGCATTCTGAACACAAATACCGTTAGCCCTGATCAATCTCTGGCAGCCCACCTTCACTATCCGCATCCAGCCACACCTGTGCGGCGGCCTTGCGTGCGATCTCCCGATACAGCGCAGCCACTTCGCCATCTGGCTGTGCGGCCACCGTCGGCTTGCCACTATCGGTCTGCTCGCGGATCGCCATCGCCAGCGGCAACTGGCCCAGCAAGCGGGTATCGTATTCCTCGGCTATGCGATCGCCGCCGCCACTGCCGAATATCGGCTCCTGATGACCGCAATTCGAGCAGGTGTGCAGCGCCATATTCTCGACAATACCCAGCACCGGTACCGACACCTTGTGGAACATTTCCACCCCCTTGATCGCATCCACCAGCGCCAGATCCTGGGGAGTGGTCACGATTACCGCGCCGGCCAGTGCGGCCTTCTGCGACAAGGTCAGCTGAATGTCGCCCGTGCCCGGTGGCATATCGACCACCAGGTAATCCAGCTCGCCATCCTCTGTCCCCTCGCCCCACAGGGTCTGGGTCAGCATCTGGTTCAGGGCGCCACTGGCCATGGGGCCGCGCCACACCGCCGGGGTGTCTTCGGTGAGCAGGTAGCCCAGAGACATTGTCTGGATTCCCTGTGCCGGGATGGGCACAAAGAACTTGCCACCCTTCACCTCCGGTCGCAGCCCCTCGGTCCCCAGCATGGTGGGCAAGCTGGGGCCGTAGATATCGGCATCCAGCAGCCCAACGCTGGCACCCTCAGCGGCCAGTGCCAGGGCCAGGTTCACCGCGGTGGTGGACTTGCCGACACCGCCCTTGCCCGAGGCCACGGCAATGATGTTTTTCACTGCGCGCAGAGATTCCGGCACCTCACCACTGTCTGTACGTGCGATATGGAAATACAGATCACTCTGGATTTCGGCCCCGGCGAGGGGGCCCTCCGCGAGCAGTGGCGCACAGGCGGTGCGCACCCGCTGTGCCCACGCCTCCTGCTGGCTGGCGCAGGGGTAGCCGAGCGTCACGCCGGTGTAAACGGTGCCCTCGTCAAACCCGACTTCGATATCCGCCTCCAGCTGGTCCAGCGGCTGGCCCGTCGCCGGGTCTTCCAGCGCGCCGATCACCTCTGCGACCCGCTCCAGCTGGGCCTGGACATCGGCGGGAATGTCTTCGTGGTCATGATCGTGGTCGTGATTGTGATCGGTCACAGTGTTTTCCTTACTGACTGGCGATGAGTGGCGGCATTTTGGCGGAACCCCTGCCGCCAGCACAAGGGTAGGTTGCCCCACAGCACAAACGGCAGCGGGTGCCTTGCAGGCCCCATTTCTGCTATATTCCGCGCTCTTTTCCGGCCGCACCGAGCGCCTTGCCGGGCCCCGGGCCGCCGCAAACTCAATTGAAACCGTCAAGTCTCGCAGCCTTTGGAAGCCATGATGTCTCAGACCGACAATCAACCCAGAAACATTCTCGTCACCAGTGCACTGCCGTATGCAAACGGCTCCCTGCACCTGGGTCATATTCTCGAGTACATCCAGACCGATATCTGGGCCCGCTTCCAGCGCGCCCAGGGCAACCAGTGCCTGTACATGTGCGCGGACGACGCCCACGGCACCGCGATCATGTTGAAGGCCGAGCAACTGGGTCTGACCCCGGAGCAGCACATCGCCAACATGCAGGCGGAGCACCAGCGTGACTTCAACGACTTCCTCATCGGTGTGGACAACTACCACTCCACCCATTCCGAGGAAAACCGCGAACTGTCTGCGATGATTTACAAGCGCCTGCGGGAAAATGGCCATATTGCCTCGCGCACCATTACCCAGGCCTTCGATCCGGAAAAAGAACTGTTTCTGGCGGATCGCTACATCAAGGGCACCTGTCCCAAGTGCAAGACCGAAGATCAGTACGGCGATAACTGTGAAGCCTGCGGCGCCACCTACAGCCCCACCGAGTTGATCAATCCGGTATCGGCCGTCTCCGGTGCCACTCCAGTGGAAAAGGAGTCCGAACACTTCTTCTTCACCCTGCCGGCATTCACCGATTTCCTCAAGCAGTGGACCCGTTCCGGCACCCTGCAGGATGAAGTCGCCAACAAGCTGTCCGAGTGGCTGGACGAGGGGCTGCAGGAATGGGACATCTCCCGCGATGCGCCCTATTTCGGTTTTGAAATCCCCGATGCCCCGGGCAAGTACTTTTACGTCTGGCTGGACGCACCGATCGGCTATATGGCGAGCCTGAAAAACTACTGCGATGGCAAAGGCCTGGACTGGCAGGAGTACTGGAAAAAAGACAGCGCCGCCGAGGTGTACCACTTTATCGGCAAGGACATCGTCAACTTCCACGCGCTGTTCTGGCCGGCGATGCTGGACTCGGCCGATTTCCGCACCCCCAACAAGGTGTGTGTACACGGTTTCCTGACCGTCAATGGCAAGAAAATGTCCAAGTCCCGCGGCACTTTCATTAATGCGCGCAATTACCTGGATCACCTGGACCCGGAATACCTGCGCTATTACTTTGCCGCCAAGCTCACCGCCGGTGTGGATGATCTCGACCTCAACCTGGAAGACTTTATCGCCAAGGTGAACTCGGACCTGGTGGGCAAGGTGGTGAATATCGCCTCGCGCACTGCCAAGTTCGTCAGCAAATCGGGCGGCGCTCTGGCCGATCAATTGGCAGACGAGGCGCTGTGGAACCAGTTTGTGGAAGCCCATCCGCGCATTACCGAGTTCTTCGAGGCCCGCGAATACAGCCGCGCTACCCGCGAGATTATGGCGCTGGCGGATGCGGCCAATGCGTGGATTGCGGATAAGGCCCCCTGGTCACTGGCCAAGGAGGAAGGCAAGGAAGACGAGGTGCTGGCGATCTGCTCTCAGGGCGTGAACATGTTCCGCGCGCTGATGACCTGGTTGGCGCCGGTACTGCCAGAGACCGCCCAAAAGGCGGAGGCATTCCTGGGTACCGCACTGGACTGGCATACTGCTACCACACCGCTGGCCGGCCACACCATCAACAAGTTCAAGCCGCTGATGCAGCGTATTGAAAAGACGCAGGTAGAAGCCATGCAGGAGGCGGCGAAGGAGTCCCTGGCGCAGCTGCAGGCTGAGGCCAAAGCGGCCACCGGACCACTGGCGGACGATCCCATTGCGGATCAGATCCAGTTCGACGATTTCGCCAAGGTGGATCTGCGTATTGCCCTGATTGCCAATGCCGAACATGTGGAAGGCGCAGGCAAGCTGCTGCGATTGACCCTGGATCTGGGCGGTGAGACACGCAATGTATTTGCCGGTATCAAGAGCGCTTACAGCCCGGAAGACCTGATCGGCAAGCACACGGTGATGGTGGCCAACCTGGCGCCGCGCAAGATGCGCTTTGGCGTGAGTGAGGGCATGGTGCTGGCGGCGGGGCCGGGCGGCAAGGATCTGTGGATCCTGGAACCGCACGCGGGTGCGCAGCCTGGCATGCGGGTAATGTGATCCGAATTGTGACGGGATGGAAGCGGGCTTTTGAGCCCGCTTTTGCGTTGTTTAGTAACGGTGGGGCGGCCCTCAGAGGCAGTTTTCTGCTCCACAACCTCATCGGCAAATATTCCGCAGAAAACAGCCCCTGAGGGCCTTAGCGGAGAGCTTGATACTCCACAATTTCACCGCTAAATATTCCGCAGGGTACCGCCCCTGTGTGCCTTAGCGGAGAGTTTGCTTGCGGTAAGAAAGGGTTAATCTGATGCGTGGTGTTTTTCTCGATACGCTGACCATGAAGCTTGAAGAGCTGGATACTTCGGCGTTGGAAGGTATTCTGGATCATTGGGATTATTTTGAAACCACAGCACCCGAAGAAACGGCGGAACGCATCAAGGATGCGGATGTGGTTATCACCAATAAAGTCGTTCTCGACCGCGCACTGATCGACGGTGCCCCCAACCTGAAACTGATCTGTGTCTGCGCCACCGGCACCAACAATATTGATCTGGATGCCGCATCGCAGAAAAACATTCCGGTCATGAATGTGGCCGGATATACGGGCAGTTCCCTCGCGCAACACACCGTCGCATTGATACTTGCCCTGGCCACCCGCTGGCACCAGTACAGCGACGATGTGGGCAAAGGACGCTGGACACAGTCGCCCATTTTCTGCCGGCTGGATTATCCCGTGATGGAACTGGCGGGCAAAAACCTGGGCATTATCGGTTACGGAGACCTCGGGCAGAAGGTGGCCCGCTTGGGCGAGGCGCTGGGAATGCATATCCTGATCGCGGACTCTTTTACCGGTGAGAAAAAAGCCGGGCGGGTACCTTTAGAGCGGCTGCTGAGTGAGGCCGACGTAATCAGCCTGCACTGCCCGCTCACCGATGAAACCGATACTCTGGTCGACGAGCAGTTTCTCGGGGCGATGAAAAATTCCGCTTTCCTGGTCAATACTGCGCGCGGCGGCCTGGTGGATGAAGATGCACTGGTGGCAGCGCTGAAAAATGGCGATATCGGGGGCGCAGCGCTGGATGTGCTGAGTGTGGAACCGCCTCCCGCCGATCACCCGCTGCTGGCGGATGACATTCCCAACCTGATCATCACCCCGCACAATGCGTGGATCAGCCGCGAGAGCCGACAGCGCTTGTTAGACGGTGTGGTCAATAATATCCGCGAGTGGCGCAATACCTGAAAGCTATAAAGAAAACGCCGCTCAGACCAATAATAACTTTTCGCGAAATTCCCCTGCGACTGCACCCCGCCCGATCCTAACCTTGGCGCTCACCTTTACTATCGGAGGAGAGCGTCATGGCAACTGCAAAATCCCCAAACAGCGGGACCCATTCCACGCGCGAGAAGCTGAATCAGGCCTACCACCTGGCCGGCGAAGCGGCGCACGACACCGCAGATCATGTCAAAGCCAGAGCGCGGGCGACCGCGGACAACGTGAAGGCACGTACCCAGGAATCCGTAGAGAAAGGCAAGCAGCGCGCACACGATGTGGCAGAGCGGGCGGAGAGCTCCATCAAGGCACATCCTCTGGTCAGTGTGGGCTGTGCATTTGCCGCGGGCTGGCTGATTGCCAAAATACTCAAGTGACCTTTCCGGTAAGCGTCTGTAAATCCGCGAACAAGTACCGCGGATTGTGGATAATTATTTTCGACCCGAGGGGATTACTGAATGGCCGGTTCTGACAAACCCGGAAAGCGCGCGCATGGTCACGAGAACAGTGACCTGAACAGTGACTTGGATAGTCACGCGAATAGTGACGATACAGAAAACCAATTCCAGGAAGAATCCCCACCGGCTGCGGAATCTCGCAGCCGGGATCATTTACCTAACGATGAACCCTCCACCGCCCACAGCGGCTCGGAGATCGACCAGTTGATACAGCGCGCCGAAGCCACCATGACGGTAGCCGCAGCCTGGTCGGAAAATTTTACCCGCCTGGTACAGCTTGAATTTCAGCGCACACTCAGTGCCGGCAAGCGTATTGTGCTGTTTCTACTGGTGCTGTTTTTCCTCGCCATTGCCCTGCTCGTAAGCCTGTGCGCGGGACTGGGATTACTCGGTTACTATCTCTTCGAGTCGGTCTATATCGGCTTTGGGGTTTTTGTGCTGTCGCAAATTCTGATTGTTGCCGGGCTGCTACTGTCGATCAACAGCTTGCGCAAATTGCTCGGATTTGAAGAAAGCAAGAAACAGGCAAAGGAGGCACTCGACGATGTCACTGCGCTCTTTAAACAGGCAGATTGAAACCTGTCGCCAGGATATGGCATTGCAGCGACGCAGTGCGCTCAGCCTGCTGCAACAGCAGCGGGCCCAGGCGCTGGTACAGACAAGACGAATTCCCCTGCCGGTGGCAATGGGCGTAGCCTTCGCCAGCGGATTCATCCTGCAGCGCTTCTTCAATACGCCTGCACCCCACACCCTCTTCAACTGGTATCTCACCCTGCGGGCATTTTGATGTGTTAGCCGGGGCCACCGCGTGTGGCTCCTTCAGGCCGCGGATTTTTTCCCCTGTAGTCCAGTGACCCGCGCCGGTTACCAATCTCGATGATCTTCGCCGCAACCTCTGCGAGCTTCAGATTCATTTCCATCGCCCGTTGCTGCATGGTGCGATAGGCTTCGTCTTCGTTGAGTCGCAGACTGCGCATCAAGACGCCTTTGGCGCGTTCAACCAGCTTGCGCTCGGTGAGTGCGCGGCGGGTTTCTTCAAGCTCCTCGCTGACCCGATGGATATGCGCGACTTGGGACCGAATCAGGTCGTAAAGGGAGTGGGCCAGGTGCTGGCCATGCAGGGGCGGCACTCCAGCGGTAGACGCCCGCCCATAGAGCCCCGGAACTTCGGGATCAAACAATACCGCGAGAGCCGGCAGCCGGCTCCAGTCGGTGGATTTCAATTTTTGCAGCTGGGCATAGTGGTGTCCCAGCTCCGATTGCGCGTCCGCCACCCGTTTTCGACTGACCTTCAACAGGCGCGCGGCCATGGTATCTTCCAGCCGGTGCATGGAATCAATCCGCGCGGTGGCGAGCTGGTACCAGACTTCGCTCACCTCCGAGGCAATCGGCTCACCATTTTTCAAGCCAGCAATCACCCTGCGCAACCGGTTCAGGTCGCGGGTCTCGTCACTGTCTTCAATGGCCTGCCAGCGGGCCCGTTCGGTGTCGCCGGCAAATTCCAGAAAGATTTCCAGGCTGCGCCGCTGGCAGTCCTGCAAGTGCACCAAACGCTCGTGCAAACGTTCATCGAAGTGGCTACTGGCAAAACCGATGGCACCCCAGGCGCGCTCCTGACCAGAAAATTCCTTGGCCTGCATAAAGTTGAACAGCGCCACTAACAGACGCGTTACTTCCGGGTCATCCGCCACGTCCGCCGCCTCAAATACCACCGACAATAACCCGGCAATCAACCGGCAAAATGCATCAGTGGATTCCAGCGCACTGACCTCAAACGCATCAATATGCCTGCGCAGCTCCGCCAGCTCGTCAAGCCCATGCAGGGAATAGGCGATGCTGTTCAGCAGACGCATATCCCGGGGATTATTGCATTTGCCTTCCTGCAGGTACTGGTCGTGCAGCAACTGCCGAAAGGTGTCGGCACTGGCGCTGCAGGCTTGCATCTGCTCAGCACGCAGGGAAGAGAAACGAAAGCCCGCGGAAACCAGGTAGATATTGCTGATACCCCGCTCGCGCTGCAGCTGGTGTACCAGGTCGGAAACCGTAGTCACCAGTTCGCAACTGCCCGTCAGCCGCTCCAGCGCCTGAATCTCTGAACGCTTGGCGGCCAGCAGGAATTTCTCTGCATCTTCACTGTGATTGGGCATGACGGCATATTCCGGCGAAGAATGATGGATATCACTAGTGCAGCAATAAATATTCCAGTGCCGGGGGCATGCTCCGAAAAATTTCATTCCAATTCCCGAGCCCCAATACTCACTGTGCCCACCGACGGGAATCGCGCACCAAAAATGGGCAAAGACGCGCTAGACAAGCATTTTCTTGCGCCAATAAATTAGGAATTAGTGCCATATCCGCAATTTCCCGCGAATTCATAGGGCAGGAAAAAGTTGGCACCGAGATTGCTTTTATCTCTGGTGCGGGGATCTTGTGCAGGGGGTAAGCACGATCCCGCTGGGCATCGCGCCCGCGACAAACAGAACACACTGGATAAAGGCGTCCATCACTTTCCGGCTTCGGCAGGTCTGTGTGGGCGCCTTTTTTTTTGTGCCCAGAATTTTCGGTGCGAACACATTCACCCTGTACACGCACCTACGTTCAGCACAGATGGACAACCGGTCCTCAAACTTCAACAAGGTGATAACTATGGCTTATCTCGTTCCCAATGAATTTGTGACCAAAATGGTCGATGCGGGGGAATCCAAAATCTACATGTCCACCCGCGACACCCTGGTGCGCGCTTACATGGCCGGTGCCATTCTCGCCCTGGCGGCAGTGTTCGCAGTTACCGTCGCCGTGCAAACCGGTGTCTTCTTAATCGGGGCAATACTGTTCCCTGTCGGTTTCTGCATGCTTTACCTGATGGGCTTTGACCTGCTTACGGGTGTGTTTGTTCTTACACCACTCGCCTGGCTCGACCGGCGTCCGGGGGTGACCATTCAGGGGATTCTGCGCAACTGGGGCCTGGTTTTCCTGGGCAACTTTGCCGGCGCGTTGACCGTGGCTGTCATCATGGCGTTTGTGTTTACCATGGGCTTCAACACCGAGCCGGGGGCCGTTGGCGCCAAGCTTTCCTCCATTGGTGAAGCGCGTACCCTGGGTTACGCGGAATACGGTGCCGCTGGCTGGTTCACCATTTTCCTGCGCGGCATGCTGTGTAACTGGATGGTATCCATGGGCGTAGTGGGAGCCATGATTTCCACCCACGTGAGCGGTAAAGTTCTGGCCATGTGGATGCCCATCATGCTGTTCTTCTTTATGGCCTTCGAGCATTCCGTGGTGAACATGTTCCTGTTCCCCACCGCGATGTTGATGGGCGGTGATTTTTCCGTACTGGATTACTTTATCTGGAACGAGATCCCCACCGCGCTGGGCAACCTGGTGGGTGGCCTCGCGTTCACTGGCCTGACCCTTTACAGCACCCACTACAAAACTGCGCCCAAGCGTCAGCTGACCACCGCAACCGCAAAGCCTGGCAAAGAAGCCATGGCCTGATATCGGCTTCCGTATCGCTGCCCCCTCGCGCGAAAACCCCGCGTGGTGCGCGAGGGGACCGACTCCCGGAAGCGTACTCAGCACTAGTCCTTCCAGGTAGCGATCACTGCGGATCTCGAATAAATCTATGAACACAATTTCCCTTGCGGTCGGTCAACACTCCAGTGCCGGCGTAAAAGCCGAAAACCAGGACCGCTGTGGTGCGCGACTACCATCGGAGCCACACCTGGGCCTCAAGGGTGCGGCATTCGCCATCGCCGATGGAATCAGTAGCAGCAGCGTCAGTGGCGTTGCCAGCGAGACCGCGGTCAAGAGCTTTCTCGACGACTACTACTGTACTTCCGACGGCTGGAGCGTGCAGATCGCCGCGCAACAGGTACTCATGGCCACCAATGCGTGGTTGTACCAACAAACCCGCCAGAGTCCTTTCCGCTACGACAGGGACAAGGGCTACGTGTGCACCTTCAGTGCTGCCATCTTCAAAGGCGCTGAAGCGCATCTTTTCCACCTTGGCGACTCGCGGATCTACCGCTTTCGCCGGGGTTCTCTCGAACAGCTTACCCACGACCATCGCCAGTGGGTTGGCGAACAAACCAGTTACCTGAGCCGCGCCCTGGGTGCGGAGCAGCAGGTGGATGTGGACTACCGGCGCCTGCCACTGGAAACCGGTGACCTGTTCCTGTTCACCACCGATGGCGTGCACGAAGCGCTCTCCCACAAGGACCTGATCGAATATCTGGAACAACAGGACAGCTGCCTCGACAGCGCCGCGAAAACCCTGGTGGCTGCCGCACTGGCGAATGGCAGTGACGATAATCTCACCGTGCAGCTGGTGCGCGTGGACACACTCCCGGAACCAAGGCCGGAGCTGATGGATCAGGCGGGCGCGCTGCCACTGCCTCCGCTACTGAAAGCCGGCGACCAGTTTGACGGCTACATCATCGAGCGCGAGATCCACGCCAGCAGTCGCAGTCATGTCTACCTGGCCAGCGACCAGAACAGCGGCACACCGGTGATCCTGAAGACCCCGTCCATCGATCTTTCCGATGATCCGGCCTACCTGCAACGGCTGTTGATGGAGGAGTGGATCGCGCGGCGGGTCAACAGTGCCCATGTGGTGCGCGCCGCAAGTAACCGCCGCCAGCGCAACTTCGTTTACACCGCAATGGAACTGGTGCAGGGCCAGACCCTGCGACAGTGGATGACAGACAACCCCAGCCCGAATCTGGAAACGGTACGCAATATTGTCGAGCAGATCGCGCGCGGACTGCAGGCCCTGCACCGGGCGGAAATCCTGCACCAGGACCTGCGCCCGGAAAACATCATGATCAGCAGTGCGGGTACCGTCACGCTGATCGACCTGGGCTCTGCCAGGGTAGCGGGGATTGCGGAAAGCTATGCAGACGGCGCCGCCGAAAATGGCCAGTTGATTCTCGGTACCGCGCTGTACAGTGCCCCGGAATATTTTCTCGGCGATATGGGCAGCCCGCGCTCGGATCTTTTTTCCCTGGCGGTACTCACCTATCACCTGCTCTCCGCGGAATTTCCCTACGGAACGCAGGTGGCCCGGTGCACCACGGTGGCTGCACAGCACCGCCTGCGCTATCGCAGCGTGCTGAGTGAAACCCGTGAGATTCCCACATGGATCGATGCCACGCTGAGAAAAGCACTGCAGCCGAACCCGTTGCGCCGGCACGAGGCGCTGTCGGAATTTGCCTACGAACTCCGCCACCCCAACCCGGAATATCTGAACACTACCCGCCCGCCGTTGATCGAGCGCTATCCGGTGCGCTTCTGGCAGTCGGTAAGCGGTGTTCTGCTACTGATAATTTTTTACTTGCTGAGCCTGATTTCCAGCACTACCTGAGCCAGTAAATTTCACCGACAACCTCGAAAACACACAGGAGCCATTCCATGATCAGCAATCGCGAGCAAGTTACCGCCATGATTCTCTCCGCCAAGGTGCGCAAGGACCTGAAATGGGGACAGGTGGCAGACGCCGTGGGACAGTCCAAAGAGTGGACCACGGCCGCCTGCCTCGGGCAGATGACGCTCACCAAACAGCAGGCTGCCATTGTGGGCGAACTGTTTGACCTCAGTGATGAGGCCATCGCCTGGTTGCAGATTGCCCCTTACAAGGGCTCGCTGCCCACAGCGGTTCCCACGGATCCGCTGATTTACCGCCTGTACGAGCTGGTCAACGTATATGGCACTACCATCAAGGAGCTGATTCACGAAGAATTCGGTGATGGGATCATGAGCGCCATCGATTTCTCCATGGATATCCAGCGTGAGGAAGACCCCAAGGGAGACCGGGTGAATATGGTGATGTCGGGCAAGTTCCTGCCGTACAAGACCTACTGACTCGCACGCTCTTCCTTCACCCCGGCGGCGACAAACAGACGCTGGCGCCCCGCGCGTCAGCGTCACGCCCCTGCAACCTGTTTGTGTCAGACTCGATTACAATAGTGGTCCAGACCTGAGGCCCGTGTATATGAGTTTGCGTCCCCTTTCTTCCCCTATCAACGATGCGCTCCGTCAAGATGTCGGTGAAGCTAGTTCTGTTGACGCTGCAGCCGCGCAACTGGCGGCGTTTATCCAGCGCTACCCGCGACTGATGGTGCTCACCGGTGCGGGCGTGAGTACCGATTCCGGTATTCCGGATTACCGCGATAGTAAAGGGGAATGGAAGCGCAAGCCGCCGGTGGATCACCGGGATTTTATGGCCTGTGAGGCCACCCGCCAGCGCTACTGGGGACGCGCGCTGATCGGCTGGCCGTTGATCCGCAATTCACAGCCGAATCCGGCGCACTACCACCTGGCAGAGCTGGAGCGACGCGGGCATATCGAGTTACTGGTAACGCAGAATGTGGATCGTCTGCACCAGCGGGCGGGCAGTCGCAATGTGGTGGACCTGCATGGCCGCGCGGATGAAATCCGCTGTATGGATTGTACATTTCGCGAGAACCGGCAGGCGGTGCACGAGCGCAGCTACGATCTGAACCCGGCATTCAGGCACTATACGGCGGACTCCGCCCCGGATGGAGACGCGGATCTGGAGGTGGACTTCAGCAGTTTTCAGGTGGCAGACTGCCCGGACTGTCGCGGCATTCTCAAGCCGGATGTGGTTTTTTTCGGGGACAATGTACCGAAGCTGCGGGTGCAGCAGGCACTGGATGCCCTACAGAACAGTGATGCGTTGCTGGTAGTGGGCTCTTCCCTGATGGTGTATTCCGGCTTTCGTTTCTGTCGCTACGCGAAGGAATGGGGCAAGCCTATCGCAGCTCTGAACCTGGGACGCACCCGGGCGGATGATTTACTCGATTTGAAATTGAGTGCGGGGATTGGAAAAACTTTAGCCGCGACTTTGGATCACCTGTAGTCAGAGTCATCGGCTTTTCCACCTTCACTTCGCAGCTAGCCGCGGAGCGAAAAAGCCGCGGGTGAAAGGTTTCAAAACCGCTGTAAATACGTCCCTGTACGCTCTGTCGGAAACATCCCTGTTTCCGACAGTTTTGAAACCTTTCACCCACAGCTTTTTCTTCAGTTCAGACCAATGTAGCCTTCACTGCACTCGGATTATTTCTCACCTGAATCTTCGAGTTTATCCTGCGTACGATTTTCAAAATCACTGGCATTGTGCCGCTCATGCAATTGCTCAGATGGCTCACCCCAGGTGCGATTGACCATTTTTCCGCGCTGCACGGCGGGCCGTTCGCCGATTTCTTTTACCCAGCGGTTGACGTTTTTGTAGGTGTGCGCCTGGAGAAACTCCGCGGCGTCGTAGGCTTCGTTGTTGATTACTGCTCCGTACCAGGGCCAGATGGCCATATCCGCGATGGTATATTCCTTGCCTGCGATAAACGGATGCTCCGCCAGCTGGCGGTCAAGTACATCCAGCTGTCGCTTCACTTCCATGGTGTAACGGTTGATCGGGTATTCGTATTTTTCCGGGGCATAGGCGTAAAAATGGCCGAAGCCGCCGCCGAGAAATGGCGCGGCACCCATCTGCCAGAACAGCCAGTTGAGGGTTTCCGTGCGCTGCTCTGGTGTGTGGGGCAGGAAGGCGCCGAATTTTTCTGCCAGGTACAGCAGGATGGAACCGGATTCAAATACCCGGATCGGTGGTGTGGTGCTGTGATCGACCAGGGCGGGGATTTTGGAGTTGGGATTGATGTCGACAAATCCACTGCTGAACTGGTCGCCTTCGGTGATACGAATCAGGTGAGCGTCGTACTCGGCTCCTTCGTGTCCCAGCGCCAGTAGCTCTTCAAGCATGATGGCGGCTTTGACGCCGTTGGGCGTGGCCAGGGAGTAGAGCTGCATCGGGTGCTTGCCCACGGGCAAGGCCTTGTCGTGGGTGGCACCGGCGATGGGGCGGTTGATGTTTGCGAATTGCCCGCCGCTTTCGGAATCCCATTGCCACACTTTGGGCGGGGTATACACGTCCGACATACTGACTCCTGTCTCAATGAAAATTGGATCGACAATTTGGTCGACAAGAGTAACGCCCCGGGCCGGGATATCAAACGTCCGGCAGGTGCTCGATCACCCCGCAATAAGTCTGCTGCTCCTGTAACACTGCCAGCACCTGGGGCAGGGGCTCGCTGTAGATGTCCAGCAGATCGCGCTCACCCTCGGCGGATGGGGTATAGGCGAGACTCTCCTGGGGCGGGATGAATTCTGCGGTCACGCCGCGCTTGTTGCCGCGCGCATCCACCCGGAACCAGCCGTAAGCTTCGAGATAGATCGCGTTCAGCCCGTGCAGGCCATACTTTCCCTGTGCTTCATCCAGCAGAAGCCGCTGGTAGCAGAGCCCGGCGGGAATGCCGTTGGCGCGCAGTAACGCCGCCAGCAGATGGCTTTTGGCAAAACAGAAGCCAGTGCCCTCACGCAATACGTCAGAGGCGCGGCAGGTTACCGGGTTCAGCTCGAAGTCCCCGCTGTGGCGGATTTCATCACGCACGAAATTGAAGCAGTTTCTGGCGGTACCGAAGCGGGCGCCAGACAGACAGGTGAGCTCGCTGGCGATATCCAGTATGTCTGGGTGCTCCCAGTCGATGATGGCGGAGGATTCCAGGAATTCTTTCATGGTCGGTCTTTAATGGTCGGTCTTAAAAAGCAAGAGTCGCCTACAGCAAAAGTGTCATGAACAGACGATTGAGGTCTTCACATAGGATCGGCAAAAGTTGCGAAATTCGATTGGCACAGCCCATCGGAGCCGGGATCCATCCACAGACATGGGGTATGGCAAGTTGAACGCCTATTTCCTCTCGCCCATAATACCGCCCCCTACTCTGGCAACAACAGTTTGCAAATTTGCAATCTTCGCGCCACCGCAGCGGAAATGCGCGCAAGGCGGTAAATTGAGCCGCACTTCGCCGCTCGGCTGCCGGCCTGATGTCCAAATTTTGTACAGACGCGGTACCGCCCGCCAACTATTGCCGCGATTATGCTGCGCGATCAAGCCCTGCGGGCGGGGTACTGCGGGCCGAATGGAATCTCTATGACCGAATTTACCGTCATTCTGCTCTCCACCATCCTGGTGAACAACTATGTGCTGGTACAGTTTCTGGGACTGTGCCCGTTTATGGGGGTCTCCAACAAGCTGGAAACGGCCATCGGCATGGCCGGTGCGACGACCTTCGTGCTCACCCTGGCCGCGATCTGCTCCTATCTGGTGAACACCTACCTGCTCGAACCTTTCGGCATGGAGTACCTGCGCACCATCTCCTTCATTCTGGTCATCGCTGTGGTGGTGCAGTTCGCGCGCATGTTCATCGAAAAGACCAGCCCGCTGCTGCACCGGGTGCTGGGGGTCTTTCTTCCCCTGATCACCACCAACTGCGCGGTACTGGGTGTGGCGCTGCAGAACACCCTGAAAGCCAACAATTTCGTACAGTCCACCCTGTACGGGTTCGGTGCCGCGGTGGGCTTTTCCCTGGTTCTGATCCTGTTTTCCGCGATGCGCGAACGCCTCGCGGTGGCGGACGTGCCCAAGCCATTCAAGGGGGCGGCCATCGGCATGATGACCGCGGGACTAATGTCGCTGGCCTTTATGGGCTTCAGCGGACTGGTATAAGGAGGAGCGACGATGGATTGGTTGTCTGAAGTATCCACGCCTCTGCTTATTCTCGGCGGCATGGCACTGGTATTTGGTGCGCTGCTGGGCTTTGCCGCGGTGCGTTTCCGGGTCGAAGGAGACCCGATCGTCGACCAGATCGACGCCATCCTGCCACAGACCCAGTGCGGCCAGTGCGGCCACCCCGGCTGCCGGCCCTACGCCGAGGCCATTGCCAATGGCGAGGCGATCAACAAATGTCCACCCGGTGGCCAGGCCACCATCAACGAACTGGCCAATCTGCTGGACGTAGAAGCGGTGCCGCTGGATGCAGAGCACGGCGAGGAAGACGTCAAGAAAGTGGCGTTTATCCGCGAGGCGGAGTGCATCGGCTGTACCAAGTGCATCCAGGCCTGCCCGGTAGACGCCATTGTCGGCGCGGCCAAGCAGATGCACACGGTCATCGTGGACGAGTGCACCGGCTGCGACCTGTGCGTGGAACCCTGCCCGGTGGACTGTATCGACATGGTGCCGGTGGAAACCTCCCTGCAGGAGTGGCACCCGAATAAACCCAGTGACGGAATCGACTTGATCGCCAGCGACCGCCCCGACCTGCACACCGATGACCGGAGTGCAGCATGAGCCAGTTAAACGACCGCAACCAGCGCGAACCCAGCAGCCACCTTTCTGCCGATGAGCGCCGCGCCGCCCGCGAGGCCCACCTGATTGCCAGCGAAAAGGCGCGCGACCTGTCCCGTGAACTCAAGGTCAATGATTTCCACGGCGGCATCCATCCGCCGGAAAACAAACACCAGTCCACCGGCGAGCCCATCGGCAGTATTCCCCTGGCGGAAGATCTTGTAGTCCCGCTTAACCAGCATATTGGCGGGACCGCCATTCCCCTGGTGAAGCTCGGTGACCTGGTGCTGAAGGGACAGAAGATCGCCGAGGCCGACGGCCTGGTGAGCTGCCCGGTACACGCGCCCTCGTCGGGCAAAGTGGTGGCCATCGAACCCATGGCGGTGCCCCACCCATCCGGTATGGTGGCGGACTGTATCCAGATCCACACCGATGGCCGCGACGAATGGTGTGCGCTTACTCCGATGGAAGACTACGCCAGTCGGGATATCGATGACGTGCTGGAAAAAATCCGCGACTGCGGTATCGCCGGCATGGGCGGCGCAGGCTTTCCCACTGCGGTCAAACTGAACCCCCGCGGCGGCGCCACCATCGATACCCTGATCATCAATGGCACCGAGTGCGAGCCCTATATCACTGCCGACGATATGCTGATGCGCGAGCGCGCCAGCGAGATCATCGGCGGTGTGGAAATACTCGCTCACCTGCTGGACCAGCCGGAACGGGTGCTGATCGGCATTGAGGACAACAAGCCGGAAGCCATCGCGGCAATGAAGCAGGCTGCCGCCGGTACCCGCTTCCATGTGGTGGTCTTTCCCACCAAGTATCCGTCCGGGGGCGAGAAGCAGCTGATCCAGATTCTCACCGGGCGCGAGGTGCCCAACGAGGGGCTGCCTGCCCATGTGGGCGTCGTGTGCCAGAACGTCGGCACCGCGCGCGCGGTATTCCGTGCGATTGCTCTGGGTGAACCGCTGATCAGCCGGGTCACCACTGTGGTGGGTGAATCCCTCGATCGTCAGCGCAACATCGAAGTTCCGCTGGGCACCCCCATCCGCCATGTGCTCGAGCAGCACGGCCTGAACCGCAAGCAGCTCCAGCGTATCGTGATCGGCGGCCCGATGATGGGTTACACCATCGAGGACGACAGCGCGCCGGTAGTCAAAACCACCAACTGTATCCTCGCCCCCAGTAAACAGGAGCTGCCAGCGCCACCACCGGCCCAGGCCTGTATCCGCTGCGGTCTGTGTGCGGAGGTCTGTCCGGCCAGCCTGCTGCCACAGCAGCTCTACTGGTATGCACGGGCGGAAGACCGCGAAAAGTTGCAGGCGTACAACCTGTTCGACTGTATCGAATGCGGTGCCTGCTCCTACGTGTGTCCGTCGAGCATTCCCCTGGTGCAGTACTACCGCGCAGCCAAGGGCGATATCCGCGAGGCCCGCGCCGAGAAGGAGAAGGCGGATCGCGCCCGCGAGCGCTTCGAGTACCGCAAGCTGCGTCTGGAAAAAGCGGAACAGGAAAAAGAGGCCAAGCGACTGGCGCGCAAGAAGGCCGCGGAAGAGGCGCGCAAAAAACGCGAGCAGGAAGCCAACAGCCCGGAAGCCACAGCCGCCAAACAGGAGTCGGATGTGGTGGCTGCAGCGCTAGCACGGGTAAAAGCCAAACAGGCAGCCCCCGAGCAGGTGCTGGCGCGCGCCCAGCGCTCCCTCACCAGTGCCGAGCACCGTGTGGAACGCATGCAGAAGAAGCTGGCAGAGGCCGAAGAGGCGCAGAAGGCCCCCCTGGAAGCCCAGCTGAAAACGGCCGAACTGAAGCTGAAGGAGGCCCGCGACAAGCTGGCCGAAGCGGAAAAGCAGGTCGCGGAGGCACCCACGCAAGCCGGCAAGGAGAACCCGGAAAGCGCGCAAGAGAGTCCCGCACAGCCTTCGGTCACCGCGGACAAGCTCACCGTAGCCGGCGCCTCCTCCAGCGCAGCCGGTGCGGCCATCGAAAAGGCCAAGGCCGCGGCCGCCGCCCGCGCCAGCATGACGCCGGAAGAAAAACTGGCGAACGAGATCGAGGCGCTGAAAAAACGGGTGGAGAAAGCCGAAGCCCGCCTCGCCAAGGCGCGCAGTGAAGACGATCCGAATACCGACGCCTTCGAAACCGCACTGGAGAAAATGCAGGGCAAGCTGCAGGAAAAACTGGCCGCCCAGCAGGGCTCAGGTAAATAACCTCGGAAAAGTACCCCGGGAGCGAATAGAGAAACCCCATGTCCCTGATGCGAGTTACATCCCCTCACGCCCACTCCGGCCAGAGCACTGCCAAGGTAATGCTGCAGGTGGCGGCGGCGACGATTCCCGGCGTGCTGGCGCTGGTGGTCTTCTTCGGTCCCGGCGTGCTGTTCAATATCGCCCTGTGTACCGCCACGGCACTGCTCACCGAAGCGGCGGTGATGAAACTGCGCGGGCGCCCGGTAGGCTTTTACCTGAAGGATTACAGTGCACTGGTCACCGCACTGCTGCTGGGCATCGCCCTGCCCCCCTACTGTCCCTGGTGGATTCCCGTGATCGGCAGTATCAGCGCGATTCTGCTGGCCAAGCAGCTTTACGGCGGCATGGGGTACAACCCGTTCAACCCGGCAATGGTGGGCTATGTGGTACTGCTGATCAGTTTTCCCGTGGAAATGACCCGCTGGGTCGCACCCGCGGAACTGATCAACGGCACACCGGGACTTGGTGAAACCTTTTCCCTGATTTTCGGCAACATGAGCGTGGATGGCTTTACCCGCGCCACACCGCTGGAAATCGTGCGTCACAACCAGTCCACCATCCTCGCCCAGTTGTATGAAATGGAGCCCATGTTCAGCAACGGGGAAATTGCCGGGGCGGGCTGGGAGATGGCCAACTTCGGCTTCCTGCTCGGTGGCCTGTTCCTGCTGTTCCGTCGCCTGATTACCTGGCATGCTCCGGTGGCGATGCTCGCCACACTGGCGTTGCTGTCGGTAGTGTTCTACGACGGCGGCAGCTCCCTGAGTGAAGGCTCACCCCTGCTGCACCTGTTCTCCGGCGCCACCATGCTGGGCGCTTTCTTTATCGTCACCGACCCGGTGAGCGGCTGCACCAGCAACCGGGGACGACTGGTGTTCGGTGCCGGTGTAGGCCTGCTGGTATTCGTTATCCGCGCCTGGGGTGCCTACCCCGACGCCGTGGCTTTTGCGGTGCTGCTGATGAACTTTGCCGCCCCCTTTATCGATAATTACACCCTGCCGCGCACTTACGGTCACAAGGCTGCGCGCAAGGCGACCGACCTGGAGGAACAGTAATGCTGAAACGCTCCATCGGTAGCAACGCGGCCATTCTGGCGCTGTTTGCACTGGTTACCGCCGGCACCCTCGCTGTCACCCAGATCACCACCCGCGAGCCCATCGAACGCGCTATCCGCGAAGCGGCTGCCAAGGCGCTACTGGAGATCATTCCCATCGAACGCCATAGCAACGACCTGCTGGTGGACACCTACCCGATTCCAAAGCAGTACTGGGCCCTACTGGGACTGAAACAGGGCGGGAATATCAATCTGGCGCGCGAGGGCAATGACACCATCGATGCGGTAATCATCCCCACCGTGGCTCCGGACGGTTACTCCGGCCCCATCCGTATGCTGGTAGGGGTCAACCGAGACGGCACCATCGCCGGTGTCCGGGTCACCAACCACGCGGAGACACCCGGTCTCGGTGACAAAGTAGAAGTTAAAAAGAGCGACTGGATTCTGTCCTTCAACGGCAAGTCCCTGGAAGATCCCGGCCGCGCTATGTGGAAAGTAGAAAAAGACGGCGGCGCTTTTGACCAGTTCACCGGTGCCACCATCACCCCGCGGGCTGTGGTCAACCAAGTGCGCAAGGTGCTGGATTTCGTCGCCGAGCATCAACAGGAGATTTTCAGCGCACCGGTGTCGAAGCGCGCGGTTGAAATTGACCCGGCGCAGTCCGAGCAGGAGAACGACTGATGGCAACCCCGAGCTACAGTGAAATCACCCACAACGGCCTGTGGAAAAACAATCCGGCACTCGTGCAGCTGCTGGGGCTCTGCCCGCTGCTGGCGGTCACCGGCTCGGTGGTGAATGCCATCGGCCTCGGCCTCGCCACGACCGCGGTACTCGCCTGCTCCAACCTAGCTGTATCACTGGTGCGCCATCAGATGCCGGAAACCGTACGCCTGCCCGCATCGGTGATGATCATCGCCACTTTCGTTACCTGTGCCGAATTGCTGATGAAGGCATTTACCTACGAGTTGTATCTGGTCTTGGGTATTTTTATTCCGTTGATCGTAACCAACTGTGCGATCCTCGGCCGGGCCGATGCCTTCGCCAGTAAAAACCCGGTACTGCCATCCCTGCTGGATGGCCTGATGATGGGGGCCGGTTTCAGCGCGGTACTGATTGTCATTGGTGCTGTGCGGGAAATTATCGGCCGCGGCACCTTATTCAGCGATATGGATCTGCTGCTCGGGCCCATCGCCGCAAACTGGACCCTACCGGTGCTGGGACAGGATTACTCCGGTTTTCTGGTCGCGGTACTTCCTCCCGGTGCCTTCCTGGTCGCCGGCCTGTTGATCGCAGCAAAAAATGCTATCGATGCAGGCATCGAACGTCGCCGTCAGGCCGAAGTCAATATCGTCAAGGGAAGCAAACGGGTGCGTACCACCGGGAAAATCCAGTAAGGTTTATAAAGTCATGCGGGAAGCGAACAGGGCTTTCCGCATAGCCGCAACATTTCCCTCAAGTCTTTTGCGACCAATCGATGCTTTTCGACCAATTTATTGTCGCTCGCAAAATAAAGCAGCTCCCTTTCCCGAAGCATCCTTCAAATAAAATCCCGTGTAAGCAAGTGTAATGGGATTTACTTCACAAACCTCAATTCTTACGTGGCCAAGGCACACCACATCGCTAAAATAGCGCCGTCGTTCCGGAATGGCCGACCGGTCAAAACTATTCGTAGCAATAAGTCTGTGACATTCGTTAAACTAATTGCACAACGATAAAAAACGGGACCTTCCGAGAACTGAAACCAGGCGTGGACAATGAAGTCCGCGTTCCAATTATCACGCTATTTTCATCCGGATTTTGTAGTACCTGATTCTCGATAGCTTTCGCTTACTACCGCACAGGAATTCTCGTCAAAATGACTTTAGACAATGGAAAGTCTGAACTGGTCTACCATGGGCGTAAAGCCCAGCGCGCCGACAGCCGTCAACGCCGCAAAGCCATTCTCGAAGCGACCCTGCGTCTGATCGTCAAAGAAGGTATCCGTGGTATCCGTCACCGTGCCGTGGCAAAAGAAGCCGCCGTACCACTGGCAGCAACCACTTATTACTTCAAAGATCTGAACGACCTGATCAGCGACGCCTTTACCTATTTCATAGAACAAAACATCGATGAGACTCGAGCACTTCGGGAAGAGAGCTTCGAGGTCGCCCGCCAGCTGACACCAGAGCAACTCGCCGCCCCCGCCGGTCGCCGCCAGCTGATTCAACAGCTCACTCGTTTCGTGTTGATGCATATCCGCTCCCAGGCCAGCAACCGTGACCACCGGGTGATCGAGCTTGCATTCAAGAACGAAGCGCTGCGCAACGAGCAACTCACCCGCGCCGTTCGTATGGCCAACCAGGCCACGGAAAACATGATCGTGGAATTCTTTGAGCTACTGAAACTCACAGACCCGGTCGCAGCGGCACAGATCTGTCACGGCACCATTCTCAACCTGGAATTCCAGGTGCTGAGCGGCGCCGTCGCCATCGACTCTCCTTTACTGGAGCGTGCGGTCACCCTGATGGTCAAGGGACTGATTCCCGCCACTGCAGACGCACCCGCCACGAGCCCTCTGCTCCAGCCACAGGACACCTGATCACCTCAGGTATTTTCGGCGCAGCGTGCACCCCGCATCTGCGCCGGATTGATCATTTCTTTACCCTTACCAGCCGCCCGCTTACCTTCCGATCTATTCCGCTTCATTACCCGAAACGTCGCCTATCACCCAGTAATAGCTAGACTTAACCGCATAGCCACAATTGCAATTTAATCCGACCTCAACGGACTCGCAGACAACATGCAACCCTATGCTCGCAGAACAGATTTCGTATTCGGAGTAATCAGAATACTGTTCACCGCATTACTCCTGCTGATCAGCAGCTGCGATAGACACCAGAGCCGGAATACCGATGACCCGGAACAGGCTAGACAGCAAACTGTGCAGCAACCAGCATCTGGTCAGACCAACCCCAAAAAAGGCCAGGCAGATAACCCGCCCAAAGAAACAGGCGACGCACAGAATCGGGATTTCGAAACGCAGGACATCAACATAACACTGCTGACAGATCCGGGCAGTTCTTCCCTGACCCCGGAGCTGGCTGGTGAATTCCCTATCGATAAAATCGAGAACTACACGGAAACTGGCGACCTGGATGCAATTCAGAGACACGGCAAACTGCGTATTCTGGTAGATATCGGCACCATCGCCTCGTTGCACCGCGCCGCGACCCGTCAGGATCTTGAAATTGACCAGGCGAGGAGACTGGCAGAACGTCTCGGTCTCGAGCCGGTGGTCCTCTACGTTAATAACTTTGCTCAGCTGATCGATTACCTGAATGAAGGCAAGGGAGACATCATTGCCAATGACCTGGTAATCACTGACGAGCGCAAAAAGATAATCGACTTCTCGATTCCGGTGGCAAATACACATCTGGTTCTGGTTTCCCATAAGGACGCACCAGACATCGATAAAAATACCGATCTGAAAGGCAAGGTGCTTGCGGTAACCCGCGGCACTGTTTACGAGGCCCGCGCGCACAGTTTTGCCAAACAGCACCCGGGCCTTGAGGTCAAGGTTGTGGACACTAACTACGTGGACCTGGCGGTAGAGGTCTCGCAAAAAGATTTCGACTTCACCATCCTTGACGATGCGCCTCTCAGCCAGGTCATGCAATTTCTCAGTGATCTGAAGAAGAACGTTATTTTCCCCGAGGAGCGTCAGATTGCGTGGGCAATACGTAAGAACTCTCCCCTGTTCATGCAGGCCATCAACGAAAAGATACGTCACATAAAACTCACCCGAACCACCCAGCGCTCGACAGGCGATCTAGAGGAGATAAAGAAACGCGGTATCCTGCGTGCGGTGACACGCAATAACCCCGGCAGTTACTTCATGTGGAAAGGCCGGGTTCTCGGTTACGAATTCGAACTTCTCGAAGACTTTGCCAAGTCACAAAAGCTTCGCCTTGAAGTTATCGTTACGCCCGACCATGCATCCTTTATCCAGATGTTGCAGGACGGCAAGGCAGATATCGCGGCAAACCTGCTCGCACCTACCCAGAGACGCAAAGACCAGGGGATGGCTTTCAGTGACGCGACGCATTCGGTCAAGGTCGGTGTGGTATCCCGTAAAGAAGACGACATCAAGAACCTGCAGGACCTTTCTGGGCGCACCATACACCTGCGCAAAGGGAGCAGCCATTTTGATCTGTTCCAGAGAATTCAGAAACGTGTTCCCGGCGTTAAACTGGAACAGGCCCCGGAAACCATGGATATCCAGGAGATCTTCGATCAAATTGCAGAGAAGAATTACAATCACACATTCTCAGATGATATCACCGTAAATATGGAACGCGGGTGGCGCGATGACATTCGCTTTGACCTTGACCTGGACGATGATCACGATCACTCGTGGATGGTCCGAAAAGATAACCCGGAACTGCTCAAAGCGATCAATACATTTATGGCCAGCAGCAAAACCGTAAAACGGCGCAAGCAGCTCTACACAAGATATTTCAATTCCCCCAAACCCACGCGACCGGAAATTACAAAACTGACAGCAAAGGGCGAGATATCTCCTTTTGATGGCCTGGTACAGAAATATTCCCAAGAGTATGCGTTCGACTGGCGGCTTATCGTCGCTCAGATGTTCCAGGAGAGTAGCTTCAACCCGAAAGCAAAATCCTGGGTGGGCGCCAGAGGGTTGATGCAGGTGATGCCCGATACTGGAAAACAGGTGGGAGAGAAAAACCTGTTCAATCCGGAAAACAGCGTGCGCGCGGGGATCAAATATCTTGAGTGGCTATACCGCAAGTTCGAGGACAAAGGTATCAGTCCGGAAAACATGATGTGGTTTACCCTGGCATCCTACAACGCGGGACTGGGCCACGTTTACGATGCGCAGGATCTAGCGGAAGATAAAGGCTGGGACCGAAATGTTTGGTTCGGCAATGTCGAAAATGCCATGCTGCTGCTATCAGAGAAAAAGTACTATCGCAAGGCGCGCTATGGCTATGCGCGGGGCAAGGAGCCCTATGATTACGTGCGCAAGATCGAGTCACGCTATCGTACCTATGTCGCCCTGCTTGATGCCCATCAGCGGAAACAGGGCAACGATGTCACACTGGCATCCGTACTCACCTTGCTGTTCATCGGTATCATTCCGCGCCCGCTGACGCCTCCGGCCCGACCCTGGCGCTTTCAGGAAAATGCGGCGCGCAGGAAAATTTTGCGCCTACTTTCCCGGAAACCCGGCGATTGACAGCGCCCCTGAAGCCGCAAGACTAGACTTCCTATGAATACATTGGATGTTTTACAGAAGTACCATGGATTTGGTCTCTACACGCCGCCTTCACTGCTGCCTGATTCTGCTGGTGCTCCTGGTGATCTCAGTCTCCGGCTGCCAGCGGGATGCCGCTAGCGGTTCGCCGACACCTGCAGACACCGAAAAAGCAGCCAATCAAGACAGCACAGGCAGGCAACCCGTCTCAGAAGGTGAATCACGTCAGTCTGACAGCAAGGCTGACATAGAGGCAGCGGATCAGGCCATCGACACCAGCGAAGAAGAGCCCGCTATGCGCCCGGCGACCAAGGGCGATCTTCGCCCGGAAGCTAACTGGCCGCCGGAAACCAGTGGCGAATACCCCATAAATGCCTACCGCAACTACACGGAAAGTGGCGACCTCTCGCAGATTAGAAAACACGGAAAGCTGAGAATCCTCGTGGACATCTCCAATACCGACTCTCTCCATCGCGAGGCAACCCAGCAGGACATAGAGTTAAGTGAAGCCAAACGCATGGCCGAACACATCGGGCTGGAACCGGTCGTACTATATGCGCACAACTTTGATCAACTGGTTCCCCTGCTTGAGGCGGGCAAGGGAGACATCATCGCCAACAATATGGTGGTCACCGATGCGCGTAAGCAGGAAGTTGACTTTTCCATCCCCACTGCGAACACCGAACTGGTGCTGGTTTCCCGCAACAACGTCAAGCCGGTGACCGAATCGACAGACTATAAAGGCAAAACTCTAGAGGTAACCAAAGGTACCGCGTACGAAGCATTAGCACGGGAGTTTGTCAAAAAACATCCCGGCCTCAAGCTCAAGGTGTCCGAAACAAATTATGTTGAACTGGTAATCAATGTCTCCGAGGGGCATCTTGATTTCACTATTGTCGAAAATCAGGTGTATAACTTGGTGTCCCAGTTCAAGGACAATCTCATCCAGAATCATATATTTCCCGATGAGCGCCAGATGGCCTGGGCGATACGTAAAAACTCACCCGAGCTTCTGGAAGCGGTAAACGACTTCGTTCGTCACAGCAAGCTGACCCGCACTATCGATCGCTCGGTGGGAGACCTGGAAGAGATCCGCGAACGCGGTTACATACGGGTACTGACGCGCAATCACCCCGGCACCTACTATATGTGGAAAGGCCGAATCATGGGTTATGAATACGAGCTTGCCCAGGCGTTTGCCAAAGAGCAGAAACTGCGACTGGAAATCATTGTTGCACCGACCCATCAGGACCTGCTCACCATGATTCGAGATGGCAAAGCTGATATCGCAGCGAGTCTGCTTTCCGCCACTGAACGCAGGGACAACAGTGGCATGGACTTCGGCCGCGCCTACATGAGGGAGAAGGTAGTGGTCGTCGGTCGCGATGACGACAAGATCGACAGCCTGGAGGAATTGGCCGGACGAACTATCTATGTACGCAAGTCCGCCAATCACTACGATATCGCGATGGAGCTCAAAAAAAAGGTACCCGATGTCAAGATAGAACTGGCGCCAGAGGAGCTAAATATCCAGCAGGTTCTGGACAAGGTAGCAGACAAGGAATACGACCTGGCCATCGCAGATGATGTCTCGGTAAAACTCGAGCATAGCTGGCGAAAAAACATAGATGAATTGATTGACCTGCACGTGGACGACAATGTCTACGGGTGGATGGTGCGGGAGAACAACCCGGAGTTGCTCAAGGCCGTGAACAAGTTCTTCGACAAAAAGAGCACTCAGAAAAAAATGGCAGTACTCTACACCAAGTACTTTGATGCACCCAAAAGAACCCGCCCCGAGATCAATGAACTGAACGCAGATGGCACCATCTCTCCTTTCGACAAGTTCGTGAAGAAATACGCGGACGAATACGATTTTGACTGGCGGCTGGTGGTCGCACAGATGTTCCAGGAGAGCACCTTCAATCCCAAAGCCAAATCCTGGGTCGGCGCTCGGGGCCTTATGCAGGTGATGCCAGACACAGGGAAGCAGGTGGGTGAGAAAAACCTGTTCGACCCGGAGACCAGCGTGCGCGCCGGACTCAAGTACCTGGAGTGGCTGCATCGCAAGTTCGAGGACAAGGACATCAGCCCGGAGAACATGATGTGGTTTACCCTCGCCTCCTACAATGCCGGACTGGGACATGTATACGATGCACAGGATCTGGCGGAAGAGAAAGGCTGGGATCGCAGGGTCTGGTTCGACAACGTCGAGAAAGCGATGCTATTGCTGTCGGAAAAGAAATATTACGAGAAGGCCCGCTACGGTTACGCTCGGGGTCAGGAGCCCTACGATTATGTGCGCAAGATTCAAGCGCGCTACCGCACCTATGTCGCGCTACTGGAAGACTACAAGCGCAGGAGCGACATCGAAACCGGATACCTGCTGGATTACCTTTACCCGGAATTCCTGAAAGCCGCACACCGGGCTACGGATATACCGTTTCCGGGCAACACCTGAACAGAGGCATGAGTCAGACAGCGGATGGTGGCCAGAACCACCATCCGCTTATCGATCAGCTGCAATTACCCGGCATGGAAGCAATCCAGGCTTTCAGCAGCTCGGTACCTTCCTCATGGGTGAGGCTGCGTCCGAGTTCCGGCATCATGGCACCGGGATCCGTCGACTCGACCCGGAAATTCAAAATCGACTCTTCCGGGCTTCCCGGCACAATGGCAAACAGGCGATCACCTGAGCCAGTACCTGCGGCCACCGGCGGTTTACACACTCCGAGCCTGCGCAAGTCACGCTCACTGCCGTGCAACATCAGCCCCGAGGTATCGGCTGCGCCGCTGGGATTGTGGCAATGGCCGCAATTGATATCCAGATAGGAGCGCGCGCGATCTTCCAGCGACGCGCTGGCATCGCTATAGCTGACATTGCGCGGCACTTCGGCCAACTCCGGCAGACCACTCAGGTAGCCGACCTGCTGCCAGTAGGCCAGCTGGTTCTCACTGCCACTTTCATAAGCGTAAGACTTGTTCAGGTGACGGGCCCGCGGGCCAATGGGGCGTACCGCCTTTTGTGTGTGGTTGTCCGCATGGCAACCGGCACACTGGTTTGAATCCGGCACCACGTAGGTGAATGCTTCGCCAGAGCCATCATCGCTGACCAGCTGCAGGCGTTTTGCCTCACCCGCGATTTCCAGTACTGCATCGGTCTGAGCGTCGTTCCAGACATAAGGCAGCGCCTGCCAACCGTCCGCGCGCTTGACCAGCAAGCGTGTCTCGATCAGCTTTACCTTGCTCAGGTTTAGGCCGCTGCCGGCAAAGTCCTGAGAGTAGTCATCTGTGCGCAGTACCGAGCCATCTTCGCCGAGCGGATAGTAAAACGTCTTGCTGATTACAGTACCCACTGGGTAATTGAAGTCTTCATCGCCGTAATCTGCACTGGTGCCTTCCGGCATCCAAACGGTACGCAGCTTATGGGCGTAATCCGTAAACAGCGCGGTATTCAGGTCATAGGGGACAACACCTTCATTCAGCGAGAGCTCGCCGTTTAGGGCCTCGACCACATGCCACTGACTCAGGCTATCCGGTACCGAATTTCTTTCGTGCAGGGTAACCGGTTCGCGGGATGTACCACAGCCCGCAAGGGTCAGGGCCACCGCAGCGGCCCCCAACCACTTGGACAACAACAGCTTACGCATCGACTACCTCATTGATTGCGTGTTGCTCTTCCTGAGGTTTTTCCTGTTCGCCGTCGAAATCCAGTACGATCTGCGGCAGTTTTTTCAGGCTGCAATTGTGTGCAGCAATATCCGTCGAGATATTCTTGAAGTCGTTCTGGACATCGATGTTGATGATGCCAACCCCTTCGTTCTCGATACACAGCTTGAGCGCTTCAGGTAATGCGCCATCCACCATTTTCTTGCTGTCCACAGCACCGTCCCACAGAACATCAGGCAAGCTGCCGGTCAATCCGAACTTGGCCACTTTCAGCGCTTTCAGCTCCAGATGATCCGGTGAGGAGCCGCCACCAGTGAAGGTGTTATCGTAGATGTAAATGCCTTCCGGATAGGGGTCGAAGTTTTCCTGGGTGGACTTGTCGCTGTAATAACCGGCTGCAAAATAGCTGCTGACGATCACATTGGCAGTATCGTTGTCTGAGATTTCGTTGTTGAAAATCTCCACGAAATCATTGGAGTTGATGACCACACCGGAGCCCGCAGGTACCGCTGCCACCGGAGTGCCTTCGTGACCAAAGTTCTCGGTGTTGTTCTGGTACACCTTGTTGTTATACACACGGGTGCTGTGACCCGGTTGCGGCAGGTTCGGCATGTTGAATACCAGGATACCGCCGGTATTGTTGGTCGCCACGTTGTCGTAGACGTCGGCACCGATGGTGTTTTCAATCTCAATGCCCGCCACGTTAAATTCAGCACGGTTGTTGCGCACGATCACATTGCGAGATTGCCCGACATAGATGCCGGCGTCAGATGCGCCGATGGCAACGGTACCTTCCACCAGAGTATTTTCCGTCTGTACCGGATAAATTCCGTAGGCGCCGTTTTCTGTGGCGGGACCATTGGTCCACTCCACACGAATGTCGCGGATGATAATGTTCTTGCCTTCGTTGACCTTCAGCGCGTCGCCGATGGTGTCTTCAATAGCGAGACCTTCAATAGTGAAATCACTGGCATTGACCAGCAGGCCTTCTGCGCCCTGAATCTGGTTTTTGAAAGACAGGATGGTCTTGTCCATACCCGCGCCGCGGATAGTAACCCCGTCGACATTCAGGGAAAGGCTGCGATTCAGCTCGTAGCGCCCTTCCGGAATTTCAATGACATCACCGGACTGCGCCTGAATCAGCTGTTTTAGGAGTTGCTTTTGAAAATCTGCGGTAGCCGCTGCGGTTTCCGCGCTGGCACTGGCGTTGCTATTGTTTGAGGCATTGTCCTGGGAACAGGCGGCTGCCATCGCTGCAAGTAAAAATACACCCAGTTTGGCTGGTGTTTTCATGGAATCTCCCGATTTCCTTAGTCGTTTTTATCGCTGTTTTTAGTTATTCAACCTCGGCCCAATCCCGTATCGCAGCAACCCGTGCCACGGCCAGCACTGTCAGATCGGGGCCGAAGAACGGTATTGGAATCAGAGGAAAAGTGACCAAGAATCCAAAACCGTTTTTAATTGGTACGCTTGTACCAACTAGAAAGCGCAGATTACGTCGACTGGCTTTGGCTGGATAGTATCCAAAGCCCCGCGAGGGAACAACGGAAAAAACGGTATTGTGTCTCGTATTAACCAGTTAATGAGTGACCTGACAGTCTGATTCTGGACCGGGGTTCAGGGTCCCTCTGACTTGCCGCGGTTCGCCGTAGTGAATACGCAATGAGAAGCACAAGGACAAAAAGGGGATGATTGCGCGAAGCGCGGTGAGGGCTTGCCGACAGGAAAAGGGGCGAAAAATTTGCGAGGCAGAGTGGTATCGGAGCCCTGCCTGTCACCCGGCGGACTTTATCCACAGCGGGCAACAGGCGAGGAATCCACAGGCGCTGACTAGTCGTTATTCAGCCGCGCCGTTGATCAATGCTGGAATACCGGGGCGGCTACGTAGCTCCAGAAAAGTACCGTTGCCACCATCACCACCACGGCCATCACCAGGCAAACGGTAACCACAGCACTGGCAAACAGGAAGCCGCGCTCTTCATTCACATCCAGCACTATGGGAATCCCGACATACAGCAGATACACCGCGTAGGCGACTGCCAGAGTGGCAAGCAGAATATCCAGCCAGAGAATCGGATAAAGACCGGCAGCACCGGCGACAAAAATCGGCGTGGCGGTAAAGCTCGCAATCACAATCCCCTTCATCGGGTGCGTCTTGGCGCCGTAGGTTTTTGCCATCCAGTGAATAAAGTAGCCGACGGCAACCACCGCCAGAATCATGGTGACGTAAAACACGGCTACCAGTGAAAGGGCGCTGTTACTGGTCAGGGTGCGCACCTGGCCACCGCTGCCAATATTCCAGCCGATTTCTGTCGTCCCGAAGTACCAGCAGAGCGCCGGCACCAGAGCCAGGACAACGACGTAAGGGATCTGACGGTTAAATCCTTTTTCAGACAAACCGGCAATTTCATGCCACTGCCTGCGCGGTTGTACCATCAGGCCGTAGAGATGATTCAGCATTCCCATTCTCCTCACTCGCGAGGAACCGCACGGCTTGTGGCCGTGAGGGAGAGCCTTTTAAGGAGTCACAGACGTAACCCGACTCCTGTGTCTCAAATTGATCTGGATACTACTTGTCAAAGTGAGGGATACCGCCAAAGGCTTTTCCCAAAAGTTCCAGTTTCTTATTGTTGACACTGCCGGTAACAAACCGCCAGCGCATTGCTCGCGCAGGGCGCGAACTCCAGCCGAGAAAACTACTGTGCCGCATGCATCGCAGCGCTAGCAGGTTTTTCAGGGCACGATTACGTTGTAACACCACCGTCATTCAAGTCAACGCAACCGTAGTAATTTACGCAAAAAAAATGCGGCCGTTTCCACAGGAAACAGCCGCATTTATATGAGTGCTACTTATGCACTCGAACGTCTTGAATTGACGCATCCAGACTCTGTGACAAAAGATATCCCGCCGGGCTTTTTTCCCTCCGGAAGAAGCTCGCGTCAGTAAGCCGCCACCTGCACCATTTGCATCCAGCCAAAGCGATCTTCTGCCCTGCCCTCCTGAATATCCAGTAGCGCACGGCGCAGCTGCTCTGCGACCGGCCCCGGGGACTTGCTCAGGCGGTAACGCTGCTCGCCGTCCCCCAGCTCGCTAATCGGGCTGACAATGGCCGCAGTACCACAGGCGAAAGCCTCGCTGCAGGTTCCGGATGCCACAAGAGCCAACAGGTCATCGATGTCCATTTCCCGCTCATGCACCTCAAGCCCCATGTCCCGCGCCAGGGTCAGCATGGAGTCCCGGGTAACCCCTTCGAGGATAGAGCCATTCAACGCCGGGGTATGCAGGCTGCCATCCATCACCGCAAAGAAATTCATCCCGGATAGCTCATCAATGGAGTGACGGTTTCCGGGATTGAGCCACAGGGACTGGTCGTATCCCCGCTCCTTGAGACGGGCAATACTGAGCAATGACGCGGCATAGTTACCACCCACTTTGGCATCGCCGGTGCCGCCCACGGCAGCGCGGCTGTCTTCACGCTCTACCCACAGGCGCATACTGCCCGCGTGGTAGGCCTCGGAGGGGCTGGCAATCACGTAGAAGTCGTAATCCCTGCTGGCGGTAACCGAGAGGTCCGGCTGGGTTCCCATCAGGAAGGGACGGATATAAAGGGACTCACCGCTATTGCCCGGAATCAGGGTTGCGCAGTGCGCCGCCACAGTACGAACCGCGTCCATAAACAGCGCTTCAGGGACCGGAGGCATGCACAGACGACGCGCAGAGTGCGCCATGCGCTGGGCGTTGCGCTCCGGGCGAAACAGACCGACACCACTGCCACAGCGGTACGCCTTGAGCCCCTCGAAGCAGGACTGGGCGTAGTGCAGCACCTTGGCCGCGGGGTCCAGAGCCAGAGGACCATAGGGGACCAGCTCGCCGTCGCTCCAGCGCCCATCCTGATAGCGGGCTCGGAACATCACCGGGGCCATGACGGTGCCAAAGCCGAGGCGCTCCGGCATTTCAAATCCCCGCAGGCTGGCGATGGCTTCAGGTTGTATTGTTATGCTCACAAAGCGCTCCCACTGAAATTGCACAGTTACGGTCAATCCAGCGGATTATGGCTCTATCCGCCGAACTTTCCAAATGTCGAAACCAATATGCCGGAAGATTGCGCAATAAATAAGCCGATCTACCACTACTCTTAGGACAAAAATCTCTCTACCGTTTTTTTTGACCCGTGAAACCGGCCCGGGCACCCCACCAGAAGGAATCCGTACCGACGACGGAAGAAAAGGAAGCCTCAACCGACAAGCTAGCCTTCCGCCAGCGGCACAGGAGCCAGCAGCCGACAGAATTTTTCTCGCGGCGAAATTTTTGGCATCCGCTTTTGTGAAAATCGCCCCCCACCTCAGCCCCTGCTGCCAGACTCAACAAACCCCTGAACAGGTCGTCTCTGTGCCTATCTACTCCACTGGGTACATAACGTCGTCACCGGTGAAAATCTTTTGACGTATCAGCAAACAGCGCCGAAAAGACAGTACAAATCGCCGCTGGCGCGCCACCCCACCCGGGGAAGCAAAGGACGAAAATTCGTTAGCTATACTCAAAATACATGGACGGTGAACACCAAATGCAAGGGAAACCAATGCCTTTTTTCGGCTTGAGAAGTTCCCTCATCACCAGAGTCCAGCGTCGATACCGACAGCACACCGGGCAACCGGCAGGAAAGTAGACGAACCACACGTCAGGGAGAGAAGTCCCGTGTAATCGGGGTTGCGGTGGCCGCAAATGCGTCTGCCAATCACCACCGTTTGATCGCGGGTTTCGAGCTCGGCGGCGCCTCCTCAACAGGCGTCGGTGAGTCAGGCACAACATGGAATGGAAGTGGTTCTACCGTGACACAGACAGATACCAGCAACACTATTGCTATCGGCTTGATGTTTACAGCCTCAGCTCTGCTGTGTGGCTCTGTTGCGGCGGAGGAAATCTCCGCACTCGACAATGCCAAGGCTCCTCCAGCGGCTTATATAGAAGCGGCCTCAAAACCACTGGAAAAACCCAAACGACAACTTCGCCCATCAAAAGCCGCAGATGAATACCGCCAGCGCATCGAGGAAATGGAAGCAGAGTACGGAGCCTACGGCGCCGGGCTGGATGAGCAGTTGATGGGGCTCGGCTCCGCACTGCAACGCAGCGGAGCACATGAGCTGGCGATTTCAGAATTCCGTCGCGCGATGCTGATCAATCGCGTAAACGAGGGGCTTTACTCCCTCAACCAGGTACCGATGATCGAGCGCATGATTGAAAGCCAGATAGCGCTCAACCAGTGGGAAGAGGCCAACGACAACCACGAATACCTTTTCTGGCTGCACGCAAAAAATTACGGAGAAAAAGATCCGCGCATGCTGCCGATCATCAATCAATTGAGCAACTGGCACCTGCAGGCCTATATCGACGAAAAAGGAGCCACCCTTTTCGAGCACCTGATCAATGCCACCAACCTCTATGCGCTGGCGGTAGATATCATTTCTCAGAACTTCGGTGCCAACGACCTGCGATTGGTGGAAGCTCTGCGCGGCCTCAAGGCTACCAATTACTACCTCGCCACCTATTCCGGCGAGCCCCAGGAAGCCATTGTGGTAAACACCAGTTTCGGCGGCGGCAATATGGACCAGCAGCGCCGCGCGCAACTCGACCACTACCGCATCAACAGTTTCAGTTCAGGTAAAACCGCGATCACCAAAATCATGGATGTTTACCAGAAAAACCCGAGCTCACCACCGGCCGCTTCTGCGAAAGCGAAAGTGGAACTGGGTGACTGGTACATGATGTTCAACAAGTGGCACTCCGCGCGCGAAACCTACGGTGAGGCCTACCAGGCCCTATGGGACAACGGTGCTACCAATCAGGAGATCGACGAGATTTTCGGTCGTCCTGCGGCGCTGCCCACCCTGCCGCTGCTGGACGAAGATCGTGAAGCACTGGCAAACAGCTATGTGACCGTTTCCTATGACGTCACCGCATTCGGCAAGGCGCGCAATATCCAGATCCTCAGCGCGAAACCGGAAAGCAAGGTAAGTATTCGTTCACGGGTGCGCAACGTTCTCAAAAAAGCGAAGTTCCGGCCGCGATTTGAGAATGGAGAACCGGTGGAAACTACCGGTATCGTGCAGAGATTTGTATTCGACTGAAGAGAATGTGAAGAAAAGAGGAATCATCGTGTTCGACTGATGTAGCGAGGTTTGGTTTGCGTCCGCCGGGACACAGGTAAAGATTCAGGTAGCCATGTTACGCAGCGTAAAAACTGGCACCAGAAATATTCAGGCCTGCAAACCCCAAGGGACAAAAACTGTCGAACAGACAAGGAGCAAAACGGGTCGCCGCGATTTCGCTGCGACCCGTGAACGCATCAGGAGAAAGCTCATGGCATTACGGAAGATTGCACACTATTTTAATCGCAGCTCGGCGCATAAACCGGCATCTGACTTTTCAGGCCTGCGCTGGCAAGCCCTCGCCTCTGTGGTGGTGTTGGCAGCCGTGATCAGCGGCTGTAAAAACCAGCAGACGCAACAGCAGCCGCCAGCACAACCACAACAGAAATCTCCGTCGAGCCCTTCCAGCTCGTCGCAATCCCAGTCTCAGTCGCAGTCATCCAGCTCATCGTCGAGCCAATCCAAATCGAGCCCCTCTACGGCTAGCAGCATGCCGTCACCCAGCTCGCCCAGCAGCAGCCGGAGTAGTCCGAGCATATCGACATCGAGCAGTCCTGCTCAGCCGAACACCTCCATGCCGAGTATCGAGTCTGGCGACCGCTCCAGCCAACAGGCTTCCACCGCGTCCAACAGCGGTTCGGAATCCGAGCGGCGCTCGCGCTCGTCCAGCAGCAGCGCACAGGACCCAAGCGCCAGCGGCAACCCGTCGACACCGGTGTACAGCGATTCCGACCAGCGCCCGGAAGATTCCCGTATGCCGCCGGATCCGTCATCCAACAGCCAGGGCGAGCCGCCGGATGAAATCGATTTTTCCGAGGAGGAAAAAACCGCGAGTGCCTCTTCGTCCAGCAGTTCGTCGTCCAGCAGCTCGTCGTCCAGTAGTTCCTCCTCCAGCAGCAGCGCCAGTTCTACAAGTAGCGCTTCAGCCAGCGCTTCGAGCAGTGCACCAAGCAGCGCATCCAGCAGTTCGCCATCCAACAGCTCCCCCGCAGGAGCGCAGAGTGGTGGGGGGCAGAGTGGTGGGGGGCAGAGTGGCGGAGGCCAGAGCGGTGGTCAGCAAAGTACCGCGCAAGCCAGCGCTGCCGGTGGTGGCCAGCCTGGCGGAAGCAACCAGGCACCCAACGAGGCGCCAGTGAGCTCTGCCGAACGGGTTGCGGAGTTGGAAGGTCAGTTCGAATCCACCATGGCCAGTTACGACGGCATGATCCTGCGCGAGCGGGATTACGTCCGCAACCGTCCTGCCTCGCCGGAAGAAGAAGCTGCGGCTGAAGACGAAGTTCCCCCGGGTGAATCTCTGGAAGATCTGATCAAAACCGCCGAAGAGGAATTCGGTGGCGCGCCACCCGCCGCTAGCGGTGAAGAGGGCGGTGGTCCAGAGCAGAACAACTCCAGCGGCCAGGCCACCGGACCCGGGCTGCCCACCAAAGGGCGCCAGGGCGAGTATAACCACACCGGATCAACCGCCGTGGTACCCGCGGATATACCCAGCGGTGATGATGACGATGTGGTCGCCCGTCAGATTCGCGAAGCTGCCATGCGCGAATCCGATCCTGAATTACAAGAGCGACTCTGGGAAGAGTACCGGAAATATAAAAAATCACAGAAATGAAGATGAGTATTCATCAGGGAGAGTAGTGATATGTTTTTCTCGCACACACGCACAACCCTGTGCAGCCTGGCACTGAGTTTACTGGTGCTTGCCGGCTGCACCACAACCGAGGTCCGCACCACCGCCTACACCCCGCTGACGGTAGAGGATGCGGCAATCGCCGAAAATCGCCTGCTGGATGTGGGCATTGTGCAATTCAATGCGGGCCTGGAGCAGGAAGAGGAACCGGAAGAGGACGAGCTGGTATTTCCGGAATTACGCCGCGCCGAATCCCGCTATATCGCGGTAACTCTCGCGGACGCGTTGCAATCCAGTCAGGGCTGGGGCGCCGTGCGGGTAATTCCCAGTGAGCGCACCAATATCGATGTAACCGTCACCGGAACCATCGTTCAGTCCGATGGCGAAACCCTGACCGTAGAGGTCACCGCCACCGATTCTCGCGGCCAGGTATGGTTTACCAGGGAGTACACCGAGCAGGCCTCCCACTACGCCTACGACCGTAAACACCCCACCGAAGGGGATGCCTTCCAGGGAATCTACAACCGTATTTCCAACGACTTGCTCACCTATCGCCAGGGACTGTCGAGTGAATATATTGCCGAGCTGCGCACCATTTCCGAAATTAAATTTGCCCGCAGCTTTTCTCCCGGTGCCTTCGATCGTTACCTGGTGCAGGACGATCAGGGACTTTACCAGCTCACCGCCCTGCCCGCCGACAATGACCCGATGCTGATGCGGGTACGCCAGATTCGCGAACGCGATTACCTGTTCGTAGATACCCTACAGGGCTACTACGACACCTTCGTCAAAACCATGGAGACGCCCTATCAGGAGTGGCGTGCCATGAGCTATGAAGAAGTGAAGCAGATGCGCGAACTGAAACGCAAAGCGCGCAACAACACCATCATGGGCGTCGCTGCCATTGTCGGCGGCATTGCCGCGGCTGGCGCTGGCGGTGGTGCCGCCCGTCAGGCGGGTAACGTGGCAGTGGCCGGCGGCGGCTATCTGGTGAAAAGCGGTTTTGATCGCCGCTCTGAAGCCAAGATGCATATCGAGGCACTGCAGGAACTGGGAGATTCCATGGAGGCGGAAGTTGAGCCCCGAATCGTGGAACTGGAAGACCGTACCGTGACCCTGTCCGGCTCTGTGGAAAACCAGTACCGCCAGTGGCGCGAGCTGCTCAAGGAAATCTATGAGGTAGAAACCGGTGGTATGAGTGACATCTGAGTCGCCGGCCAGCCAGTAACCGAGTCCGACCGGCCCTGCGCACCGCGGGCCGGCGAGCGAAAATAACAGCGAACATAGCGGGAATACCATGCAACACCGCGATCCATCATCGGAAGATCAGCCTTTCATTCAGCCCGCCGACTTTTCATTCGGTGGCGATTCCTCGACCGGCGAAGACGTCAAACCCGGCCCACAGCCGGGTACCGCAGACAAAAAGTCCGGCAGCGGAAAACTAGTCCCGGTCCTGCTGGGCAGCGGTATGCTCGCTGCTCTGGTGGGCGTATTCTGGGTATTGCCGCAGGTGGTTGAAAAGCCGACTGTAACCAGGGTTGCCAGCCCGGTTCAAGATGGCAGCGCACCAGCCACTCCGGTTAAAAAAATCAAGGAATCCCCGTATACCGACGCGGAAATTACCGCACAGCGCAGAGAGGTACAGCAGGTCCTGCAGGAGATACTGCAATTGCAGGAGGAACTCCTGGAGCGAAAGGTGGAAACCTGGGCTGCGGAAGAATACTTTGCCGCACGTACCCTGGCCGAAGAAGCGGACGGCATCTATCGCCAGCGTAAATTTATGCAGGCACTGGAACAGTACCGCCAGGCCCTTGCCGGCATGCAGCAGCTGCGAGACAGTATTCCCCAGCGTATTGAACAACATCTGGCGGAAGGAAACAGCGCACTCGACAGCGGAGACGCCGAAGCGGCCAGCAAGGCTTTTGACCTGGTGCTCACCATATCCGAAAAGCACCCCCGCGGCGTAAAGGGAAAGGAGCGCGCCGAGCTCTTACCCGAGGTGTGGCCACACTTTACCGCCGGTAAGGAAGCCTTCGCGGAAAACACCCTGGATACGGCGAAGGCGGAACTGGAAAAGGCCCTCGAACTGGATGGCGACACAGCACCCGCCAAGGCGCTGCTGCCTGAGGTGAATGCGGCAATCCTGGAACGGGACTACAGCGAGGCGATGTCCGCGGGGTACGCAGCCATCGCCAAAAGTGACTATGACAAGGCCAAGTCGTTTTTCTTAAAAGCGCGAAAGCTGAAACCCAACGCCTCCGATCCCGGTGTGGGTATTGCACAGGCAAATAACGGAATCGCCCAGGCTCGTATCGATCGTCTTTTTGACAGCGCCGCGGCTAGCGAGCAGCAGGAGCAGTGGCACAAGGCCGCAGAAAAGTACGGAAAGCTGATCGCTGAAGACAGCAGCCTGGTAGAGGCCATCACCGGCAAGGCGCGCTCGCAAGCCCGAGCCAAACTGGATGATCAGCTGCAGGAGTTACTCGGTGATCCGTTACTCCTCGGACAAAGCAAGCGCAATCAGTATGCCCGCAAGGTGCTCGCGGAAGCGCGCGCATTAGACGTCAGCACCCCGCGGTTACAGGGCCAGATCGAACAGCTGGAAACTGCACTGACCAAATCCCTGATTCCGATCACCGTATTGTTACAGTCAGATGCCAGCACAAATGTCACCATTTATCACGTTGGCAAGCTGGGAAATTTTTCCGAGCGTGAGATTGCCCTCAAGCCCGGCCGCTACACCGCCGTGGGTACCCGTCACGGGTACCGCGATGTGCGCCAGGAATTTGTGGTCGACCCATCTTCCGAATCACCGGTAGTCACCATCGAGTGTGCAGAGAAAATTAACAGCGCCAATAAATCCTGAAACCTGAAACCCTTTTTCCGCGGGCAGATCAAAGCTGTATGACATTGAAGTCACCCAGGTTTTGACGTAACTGCCCGCGGGCCCCCTCAGATTTTCTGACTGCCCGCCCATTTTCTGAAACCACCTACGACGCCCAAAAGCCGCCTCAAGCGAGTGCTGCAGGTGTGGACGAAATTGTCGTCCCGGTGTCGGTAAAACAGAAAATCCCACGCCAAAAACACCGGTCCACAGCCTGCAACCCTCAGAGCGGACTAAGCTGAAATGCGCGGCTTTGTCTCTGGTAGCAAGCCCGGGGCCGACAGGAGATCGGCGCCAAACCCGTGATCCGGAAGGCAATAAAGCAGCGTCGTTAAAATCAATAACTACGCAGTAACAGGAAATCATAAATGACAGCCAAGGAAGCGGTACCCGTTCGTGATAACGAACCGGAAAATGAAGATCTTTCGGTCATCCAACCGATCGGATTCACCCCGGCCCCGGTTTCCTCCGGCGGCAAAAAACTGCTGCTGTCACCCAAGGCCATCACTGTCGCCGGCTGCCTGTTACTGGGCGCATTGATGCTGGTTTATCTACTGGTGGCGCGCTCCCTGATTTTCGAAACGCAACCCGCGGATGCGGATGTATCCGTCAGCGGCCTGGCCCTGCCCCTGGGCGACGGCCACCTGGTGCTGCCCGGACATTACAGCTACACCATCAGTGCGACAGGCTATATCCCGCAGAGTGGCGAAGTGGAAGTCAGCAGCGACAGTAACAGCCGCCATGCGGTCAATCTGGAACGCCTGCCGGGACACTTGCAGGTTGTGACTGATCCTCAGGTACCGGTACGGGTGCTAGTGAATGGCACCGAAGTTACCAGCAGCGATGGTCTAGCCGAGTCCATTCCCGCAGGCCGCAAGCGCATCACGATCCTCACCGATCGCTACTTGCCATTCAGCAAGGAAATCGAAATCGAAGGTCTGGATAACACCCAGACACTCACAGCCAAATTGCGCCCCGCCTGGGCCAACGTACACATCACCAGCAACCCGGCCGGAGCAACCGTGAGTGTCGAAGGAAAAATCCTCGGTACCACACCGCTCACTGCAGAACTTGTACAGGGAGATCGGCTGGTAGATATTTCGCTGCCCCAATACAAGACCGTACAGGTCCCGGTGCCGGTCACTGCGGGGGTCGACCAGACACTGGAGACCGTCGACCTCAATGCCGCCGATGGCACTCTGCGCGTTGTGACCAACCCACCAGGGGCCAGTGTTACCGTCAATGGTGAGTATCGCGGCCAGACCCCCATGGATCTCGATCTCGCATCCAACAGTCGCCACGAATTGCGTTTTTTCCTCGATGGTTACAGTACCGTGGAACGCAGCGTGGATGTACGCGCGGGCGACCTGCAGGATATGAACGTGCAGCTCACTGCCGTATTCGGCAAGGTCTCCATCTCCAGCAGCCCCGAGGATGCCCAGGTATTTATCGATGGCAAGCTCGCGGGTAGAGCCGGGCAGACCTTCACCCTACCGACCCGCAGCCACACCATTACCGTTCGCAAGTCCGGCTACGAGGACTACCAGACCACCATCGTGCCCTCCAGCAAACTCAAGCAGTCGGTGCGTGCAGTATTACTGACCGGTGAGCAGGCACGCTGGAGCAATGTTGCCGCAGAGATTACCCACGGCGCCGGTGGCAAGATGCTGCTGATGCGTCCGAATACGCAGTTCACCATGGGTTCCTCCCGTCGAGAACAGGGCCGGCGCGCCAACGAGGTGCTGCGAAAAATAGCCCTCACCCGCCCGTTTTATATCGGTGCCACCGAGGTGACCAACCGCGAATATCGCCGCTACAAACGCATGCATAGCTCCAGCCACGCCAACGGTATCAGTCTCGATAACGACAGTCTGCCGGTAGTGAATGTCAGCTGGAATGACGCGGCACTTTTCTGCAACTGGCTCAGTGCACGCGACGGCCTCAAGGAGGTCTATCGCAGCGAGCGCGGCCGGGTGGTCGGGTTCGACGCAAGCGCCAATGGCTATCGCATGCCCACCGAAGCGGAGTGGGCCTGGACCGCCCGTTACGAACGCGGCGCAATGCGCAAATTCCCCTGGGGCGACTCCCTGCCCGTGGGCAAAAATTCCGGCAACTACGCCGACAGCAGTGCCGGCCAGATTGTCCCCGCAGTACTGCGCACCTACAACGACCGCTATGCCGCCACTGCACCCGTCGGTAGCTTCGGCGCCAATCATATGGGTGTGTTTGACATGGGCGGCAATGTATCTGAGTGGATTCACGACCTCTACACCATTGGCACTGGCCTCTCCCTGAAGCGGGAAGAGAACCCCGTGGGTCCCCAGGAAGGGGATTACCACGTGGTTCGCGGTTCCAGCTGGAAACATGCAGGGCTTACCGAACTGCGTCTCTCCTACCGCGACTATGGTGCTGAAGCCCGTGACGATATTGGCTTTCGTGTGGCGCGCTGGGTGAACTGAATTGCTGCGAACAAATGGCTAGTGCAATAACAAGCGAGGCAGTGTTATGAAACCCAAAAATAACTGTGACATGGTGACAAACCCGATCACACCGAGAAGCCGTGCAGGAGTAATTGCGTTCGTCGTGCTCACGACTATCGCCATACCCGGTTTTGCCCAGACCACGCAAACCACAGAAACGGAAACCACTGGAGAAACGGCGAAGTCGCAACAGGCTGAACCGCAGGCAGCAGAAAAAAGTAACGCCTCGGTCAGTGAAAAAACGGCACCGGCCAAGCCGACAAAGATAAAGGCGCAGAGCGCACAAAGCGCAGATAACTACGAGGCAACGGAAGAAATTTCAGAGGACCTTTCGGTCTCCTACCCGGTGGATATCTAACGGACCACCGCAACACGCAATACCGGATTGAACGGACATAATCAGAGCAATACCCGGGCCTTTTGCCAAAGGAATGGCCCCACAAAAAGCGGGAAAACCCATGAAATTCAAGTCTTCAGATTTTGTATTCCAGTTGTTTGCCCTACTCGGGGCAATCATCCTGGTCCACGCAATTTACGTGGCCATCATCCGGCCCAATGCCGACGCCCTGATCGAAGAACAGATGGCTCGCGAAGAAGCCGGCGAAACCTATATCCAGCAGCGATCCATTTACATCGTGATGCGCGACTACGAGCAGGAGGCCTGCTTCGTGCTGATGTTGTGGGCAATGGCCATTATGGGCCTGAAGGCGCGACGCAGCATGCGCGAGCGCAAACTGCTGGACCAGGCGCTGCTCAACGTAAGCGAGGGCACCCCAATCCTGCCGGAGGATGCGCGGGATTTATCGCGACCGATACAGGCGCTACCAGAGGAAGAGCGCAACTTCCTTCTGCCCCGCGCCCTGCTCACCGCACTACAACGCTTCGGCTCCACCCGCAACGTGGCGGCCGTATCCAACTCGGTAAAGGAGGTGTGTGACACCGAGGGCGATCGACTGGACTCTGAACTGGCCATGGTGCGCTACATCACCTGGGCGATTCCCTCGATCGGGTTTATCGGCACGGTACGCGGCATCGGTGAAGCCCTGGCCCAGGCACACCGCGCTGTGGAAGGTGATATTGCCGGGGTTACGGTAAGCCTGGGTGTGGCCTTCAACTCCACTTTTATCGCGCTGGTCATCAGTATCGTAATCATGTTCTTCACCCACCAGCTGCAGCTGATGCAGGAGCGATTGGTACTGGATACACAGAATTATTGTGACAACAAATTATTGCGCTTCCTGAAAGTCAGCTGAGCCCACCTGGCTCACGACCAGCCGGAACCGCCATCTAAAGACAACAGCAAACGGAATAAACAGCGGGTAGCCAGGGAAACGACTATCCGATAAGGGAAAACAGGAGCTCCCATGAGCAAAGGTGTACTGGAAATCAACGACTGTGGCCTGCGCGTTTTCGATGGCAATAACGAGGTACTGGAAAGCCCCGGTGTCGCTATCATCAATACGCGCGAGATCCTCACCGGTACCGGCGCGCTGATGCGTGCGCGCAGCCACCCTACCCAAGTCAACCAGCAGTTCTGGCGTCGGCTCAGCCTCGAGTCGGTAAAGTCTGACAATCCCGGATGTCGCCACCATGCGGACCTCGCATTCTGTCACCTTCAGCATATTGCAGAGCTGTGTGACCTCCCGGACGAAGTCGCGCTGGCCGTCCCGGGAAATTTCACCCGCGAACAGCTCGCGCTGTTGCTGGGAGTCATCAAGGAAAGTCCTTTCAACGCCGTGGCACTGATCGATTCTGCCGCTGCCTGTATCAGCAGCTGCGCACCGCGCGGTGTACACCTGCATATTGACCTGCACCGCCATCAGACCCTGGTGAGCCGCGTGGTAGTACACGAACAGGCGGAACTGGACATTGCGGAAACCGTCACCGACGCAGGACTGCAGCACTTCCAGGAAGCGTGGGCACGTATTTTTACCGATGCTTTCATCATGCAGTGTCGGTTCGACCCACTGCATTCCGCTGAAGCAGAGCAACAACTCTACGACATGCTCCCCCAGTGGATCGCCAAGGCCATGCGCCAGGGTGAGGTGATGGCAGAGCTGGATGACCGCACTGCCAAAGTCAGCCTGCGACAGCTGCAGGATGCCAGTACCCCGATCCTGTCACGGGTGCGTGCGATGATCGAAAACCTCGGTGAACCCAACAGTGTTGTATTCGTTTCCCACCGCTGGGCTGAGATTCCCGGCGGCGCCCAGCTCGCTGAGCGCATTCATCTACTGCCGCACAACGCCGTGGCGCAATCGGCAGAGAAGCGCTGGCAGGAAATTCACAGCGACAGCGGCAACCTGCGCCTGATTACCAGTATGAGCGCAGCGCCGACCACCGAGGTGGCGGTACAGGTCAACGCTGCCGCGGAGGCAGGCGCCACCCACCTGCTCTATGGACATCGCGCGCTGGCTGCACAGCATCCGCTGTTTGTCAGCTGGCAGGAAGGCAAGCTCAATGTCACACCCACCCCGCCCAGCCATCCGGCAGCCACCATCACCAACCACGCCGGTCGCCTGGCCCTGCGTGTGGATGCAGGTGCGCAACTGATGTTGAACGGCGAGGAAATCTCCGCGCCGGTCAACCTCACTGCCGGCGACCGGATCGGTGCGGCCAACTTTGATGATGTAATCACTGCGATCAGCGTGGAGCATTATGGCGCGTAAAAAACGGCGGTTTACAGCGTTCAGCCTGTCGTTTCTGGACATCATGTCCTGCGGTTTTGGGGCCGTCGCATTGATCTTCCTGATCATAAAACACGGCTCCGACAACGACATTCAGGCTGAAAACGAGGACCTGTCAGCGGAAGTGAACCTGCTGCAGGAAGAGGTCCAGTTCGGGCGCGAGCACCTGGTGCTGGCGCGCAACACCCTGGACACCACCAGTGATGAGTTGGCCAAGGCCCAGGGGCTCGCCCGACGCATCATGGATCAGATTGAGGAGGTAAAGGGCAACATTGCGGAGGTCGACAGCAGTACCGATGAAATGGATATCGCCCGCCTGCAGGAAAAACTAAAGAAACTCGAGCAGGCCAAGAAGCAACTGGAAGAAGAAAACAAGAAACTGGGCAACAACGTGCGCAAGTTTGTCGGCGACGGCGATCGGCAATATCTCACCGGGCTGCGCCTTGGCGGTGATCGCATCCTCATTCTGCTGGACTCTTCCGCGAGTATGCTGGGCGACGAACTGATCAAGGTGATCCGTACCCGCAATATGTCCGACTCGGTCAAACGCGACACGGAAAAATGGCGCCGCGCTAAACAGACGGTGTCCTGGTTGGTGTCGCAATTCCCCCAGGACAGCCAGTACCAGATCTACACTTTCAACACCGGCTTCCGCGCTGCCATTGTGGGCACTGAAGACCGCTGGCTGAATGTAGATGACCGGGACCAGATGGACAACGCGATGAAGGAGCTGGATGCCATAGTGCCGCAAAACGGCACCAGCCTGGAGCGTATTTTCAACGCGGTAAACAACATGTCGCCTCTGCCGGACAACATTATCCTGATCACCGACGGTCTACCCACCCAGGGGATGAAGTCGCCGCGGGGTAACACCATTTCCGGCAAGGAACGCCTGAAGCTGTTCCGCAAGGCAGTGGATGCCCTGCCCAAGAGCATCCCGGTCAATGTGGTCCTGGCCCCCATGGAAGGCGATCCCTTCGCCGCCAGTGAATTCTGGAAGCTGGCCATGGAAACCCAGGGGTCTTTCCTCGCACCCTCCAAGGACTGGCCATGAGCAGACGTAACAAACGACAACAGGAAGAGTTCAGCATCTCGTTTCTCGACGTGATCTGTTGCGGCTTTGGCGCCATCGTGCTGTTGCTAATGATCGCCAAGACCGTAGAACCGATTGTCCTCGAAGAAGCCGAACTGGATCTGGACGGACAAGTGCAGGAGCTACAGGAGCAGCTGGCGGAAATCCGCGGCGAGACCTCGGTATTGAATCGCGACCTCAATGCCAAGAAAGAGCAGCTGGATATCGAAACCAAGCGTATTGCCAAGCTCAAGGGTGAGCTGGAAACACTACACGCCCAGTACGCGAGGAAAACCGAAGGCGAGTCCGAGGAAGGCAAGCTCAAGGGCGAACTGACCATTGCCCTGCAAAGTATGACCGATGAGATGAAGCGACTGCTGGGAGAAAACTACCAGCGCAAGAATAACGTCATTGGCGGTATTCCCGTAGACAGCGAATACATCCTGTTCATCATCGACACCTCCGGCAGTATGTTCAATTACGGCTGGGATCGGATGATCGACGAGATGGTCAACACCCTGAACCTGTATCCCAATGTGAAAGGGATACAGGTGATGAACGATATGGGGGACTACATGTTCTCCAATTATCGCAACCGCTGGATTCCGGACACCCCGGGACGTCGCAAGGCAGTGCTCGATCGCCTGCGCTCGTGGAACCCGTTCAGTAACTCGAGCCCGGTAGAGGGTATCCAGAAAGCGGTACGCACTTTTTACGACCCGAACAAGAAAATCAGTATCTATGTACTCGGGGATGAATTTACCGGCAAGTCCATTCGCAACGTGATGATGGCGGTAGACCGGGTAAATGCCCAGCGTGGAGAAGACCAGCGCATGGTGCGGATCCATGCCATCGGTTTCCCGATCCAGTTCTCTCGTCCGCTGCACCTGCAGACCACCGGCCTGCGCTTTGCGGCACTGATGCGCGAACTCACTTACAGAAATGGCGGTACTTTTGTCGGCCTGAACGATTTCCGCTGACACACAGTAAGGGATATGCAGAGGGTTGAGAAAAACCCGGGAGCAGCACATGAATCGGATGTTTAATGGAATCAGCGCGCTCAGGAAATTGTCGCTGTTCGCCGTGGTCGGCCTGTTGACGGCCTGCGCCCACACCGTCTCGGTGGATGGAGAGTTCCCGGCGCCGGTGGGAAATCCGCACCCCCTGACGGTAGGTGTCTACCTGAGCGAGGACTTCAGTGATTTTACTTATAGCGAGAATCGCGACGACCGCGATGAGTGGAACATCAACACCGGGCGCGCACAGAAAAACCTGTTTGAGACAGTACTCGGCTCCATGTTCAAGGAGACGATCAACCTGGCACAGTACCCGACCAATCTGCCCCAGGGGCTCGATCTGGTAATTGTGCCGGAGGTACGTGAACTCCAGTTCACCATGCCGCGGGAAACCCGGGTGAATATCTTCGAGGTGTGGATCAAGTACGACATGCACGCCTATAACCAGCAGGGAGATGCTGTGGCCGAGTGGGTCATTACCGCCTATGGCAAAACCCCTACCGCATTCCTGAAGTCACAGGAAGCCGCGCTCGCCCAGGCCATCAACGTGGCGCTGCGCGATGCGGGCGCAACTCTGTATACCGGTTTTGAACGCGTGCCGGAACTGCAAGCGTTCATTGACAACAAGCGGCGCGCCCTGAGCATGAAGCAGACGGGTGACAACGAATAGTTTCCTTCGCATGCGAGGAAACCAGGTAACCAGGAATCAGGAGATTCCATTCGCGGGTATTTCACAGCTGAAACCCTCGCGAGAATCACAAGGAGGATGTACCGGTGAAATTCCTGAGCGCATTTTTTTCGGTTTCTGTGCTGGCATTACTTTCCAGTGGCTGTACTACCGTGGTGATCGATGAGTATCGCCGCAGTACCGGCGAGCTGGCCCTGGGTGACTCGGTAGTGATCCTAGGGCGACGCCACTCCAGCGACTACGAAACCGAACCGGATCTGATCGACTGTGTAGGCAAGACGCTGCACAACCCCAAAGCCGGGGTGAATGTGATTCCCGAGCGCCAGTTTGTGGATGCGCTCTATCCCTGGTTCGAACCGCGTACCGCGCCCATGCATATAAAGTCCCTCGGTAGGCTGATGGATATTCCCGATGTGCGGGATCGTATGGAAAAGTACGGGGTGAAATACATCGTGTGGATTGATGGCTCCACCGAAACCACCTCCAGTGCGGGTTCCATCGGCTGTTCCATCGGCACTGCCGGTGCCGGCTGCTTCGGCTTCGGCACCTGGGACAAAGAATCCGATTACGAAGCCGCCGTGTGGGATTTCCGCGATCAGGAGCTGTCTGGGAAGATCAGCGCAGATGCCCAGGGTACATCCTACATGCCGGCCATTGTGGTACCGATCCCTCTGATCGCTCGCGTTCAGAACAACGCCTGCAAAGGCATGGCTGCACAGCTGCAGGAATTCCTGCTGCCGCCGCAGTCCGCCAGCCGCTGAGCGGGTAACACTCGACTGGAAACAATAACGACAGGAGACCCAGATGCACACGATCAACAAACTACTGGCAGCAATCCTGCTGGCCACTGCAACCGGCTGTGCCTTCAATCCGGCCACCAACCGGCCGGACCTGGTGCTGATGTCGGAAGAAAAGGAAATCAAGATCGGGCGGGAAATGCATGAAAAGCTGATTGCCAGCACGCCCATCTACAATGACCCGATTCTCAACGCCTACGTTGAGCACGTGGGGCAAAAGGTCGCCAAGGCCAGTGACCGCCCCGATCTCACCTACCACTTTACCGTGATCGACAGCCAGGATATCAACGCCTTCGCCCTGCCCGGCGGCTATGTGTATATCAACCGCGGCCTGCTCACCTATCTGCAGTCGGAAGCCGAGATGGCCGCTGTACTCGCCCATGAGGTGGGCCATATCACCGCCCGTCACGCGGTGCGTCAGAAAACCGCCGCCACAGGTGCCGGAGTGGCTTCGGTGCTCTCGGTTCTCGTCACCGGCAGCGGCGTTGTCGGCGACGTGACCAACTTGTGGAGCACTGCTGCGGTAAAAGGCTATGGTCGTGACATGGAACTGGAGGCGGACAAATTCGGCGCACAGTACATGTACAACGCCGGCTACGACCCACAGTCAATGATCAATGTGATTGCCCTGCTCAAAGACCAGGAGACCTTCGCCCGCCGACGCGCCCGTGTGGAGGGTAAGAAGCAGCAGACGTATCACGGTGTCTTCTCATCACACCCCCGCAATGACGTTCGCCTGCGCGAGGTAGTAGAAGCAGCCGGCGCGCTGCCTGAAGACAAAAAAATAACCAAGGTCGAGTATTACCGGGAAAAGACCGAGGGCATTGTGTACGGGCAGAACGCCCAGGAGAGCGAGAAAAACCGCTTCAACCACAAGAGCCTGGGCTTTTCGCTATTGTTCCCGGAGGGCTGGACGGTGGAAAACCAGCGTACCGCCATCGTGGGTACAGCACCGGACAAGTCTGCGACCCTGACGATCAGGGTAGACAAACGGGATGGCAACCAGCCCGCAGATATGGCTTTGCGCGGTGTATACGATGTGCGCAGCCTGGAGCAGGACGAGGCACTGAACCAGTACCGCTTGGAGGGACACACTGGCAAACTGCCCGTGGCCGGCGAGAATATACCGGACCGGGTCGCAGTGCTGTTTTATGGCAGTCGCCAATACATCCTGGAGGGCCGCATCAATAACAAAAAGCAGGATAGCGAAGAGAGCAGCGAATACGACAACCTGTTCCTGACCAGTATCCGCAGCTTCCGCCCGCTGCGCAAAACCGATGTGGTGAAACCCGATATCAAGCGGGTGAAGTACGTGCAGGCCAATGATAAAACCACATTCTCCTCCCTCGCCCGACATATGGAAATTGGCGAATATGCGGAGGAGCAACTGCGGCTGTTAAACGGTTATTATCCGCGGGGCGAACCCAAGCCCGGCGAATGGATCAAGATTGTGCAGTAATCTCATTTCTCGCGGGCCCAGGCAATTCCCGGGCCCGCAGCGAGAAGAGCGCATTCCCGCTGACCTGCCCGTAACTATTCTGACGCAGCGCTTTACAGCGCATCAATATTTCAATTCCATGACAAATCTCCCGATTCACCGGCCCGAGGTTTTATCCCTTCCCGAGTAACGGTATGTTTGCGCAATACAGATAAATTGCTGGACTGCCCATGCCCTTCAAACCAATCAGGTCTACGCTCGGTTACTGCCTTATTGCAGTATTCCTTACCAGTTTTCTGCCACTGGATGCATCGAGTCAGCCGGATAATACTCCCATAGTGATCGCTCATCGAGGCGCTTCAGGATATCTGCCCGAGCACACACTGGCGGCAAAGACACTGGCCTATGCCATGCGCGCAGACTACATCGAGCAGGACCTGGTGCTGAGCAAAGACAATCACCTGATCGTCATGCACGACATCTACCTGGATAACGTGACGGATGTCGCGGAGAAATTCCCCGGGCGCGCCCGTGCAGACGGACACTTCTACACAATCGACTTCACACTCGCGGAACTGAAGCGCCTGCAGGTTTCCGGCCCTTTTGTATCCGCAGTAAGCCGCAACTTCCCGCAATATGCAGGGCGCTTCCCCCTGTGGAAGTCGCACTTTGAACTGGTGACCTTTGAGCAGGAGCTGGAGTTGATCCAGGGGCTGAATGTCTCGCTGCAATACGACACCGGCATCTATCCGGAAATCAAAAAGCCCTACTTCCATCGCGCAGAGGGACGGGATATTTCCCGCGCGGTACTGGAGACCCTTAAACGTTACGGCTATACCAGCCGCAAACAGAAAGTATTCCTGCAGAGCTTCGATGCAGAAGAGTTACAGCATATCCACAACACACTGATGCCGGAGCTGGAGATGGACCTCCCATTGATACAGCTGATCGCAGAGACGGAATGGGAAGAAAAGCGTGTACAGCGGGATGGAACGTGGGTCAATTACGACTACGACTGGATGCGCACCCCAGAGGGGCTGAAAACGATAGCGGGCTACGCCGATGGGATTGGTCCCTGGCTTCCCATGCTGGTGGTTGAAGCGGATGGCGACGAACCCTACGTACCTAACGGTCTGGCCTCAACCGCCCACAAGCACGGTCTCAAGGTTCATCCCTATACATTTCGCGCTGACCCGCAGCAGCTGCCCGACAACCTGGAGAGCTTCGACGATCTGCTGTCGCTGTATCTAAACGATGTCGGTGTAGACGGGGTATTTACCGATCATCCGGACAAGGTGCGCAGGTTTGTTGATGGGCTCGACGCGCCAGCGGCAACACCGTAGACCGCGCCGGGAAGGCTTCCACTCACGCTGGCTCGGGACTGGGCGCTGTCAGGTTGGATTCCGTTTCAGGTTCATCCGCTATCTCCATGCGCGGCTGCGCTGACATGGCCGCGCCATGTGGCTCCTGTTCCGGATGATATTCAACCACGATGTTGCGTCCTCGCTCCTTGGCACAGTAAAGGGCGCGGTCGGCCTGACGCAGAAGCTTTTCTACCGGGTCACCGGGCACACCGTGGGCAACACCGATGCTGGAAGTAAACTGGATAAAACCATCCAGGCACGACAGGCGCACGCTTGCGATATTGTCCCGAAGCCGCTCGGCGGTATACAGGGAATCGGGCTTGGTCTCAGTCAGCAAAAGGGCAAACTCTTCACCGCCAAGGCGACCAAACACATCGGTTTCGCGAATTTTTGTCTGGATCGTCTGGCTGAACAGGCGCAACGCCTCGTCGCCGACACCGTGCCCGTGATTGTCATTGATAGACTTGAAATGATCGATATCGAACATCAGCAGGCTGATGGGTTCCCCTTTGCGCTCCGCCCGCTTGATACATAACTCGGCCTCGGCGAGAAAGCTGCGGCGATTGCGAACCCCGGTAAGCGGATCGGTACGCGCTTCCATTTCCGCCTGAAGCTTGGCTTTTTCCAGTTCCTCGGTACGCGCGCGTACCTGGCCTTCGAGTTTGACCTTGGACTCTTCCAGATGGCGGCGGTACTGACGCTCCGATTCCAGCCCCTGCAAACGCACCCGCCGTAACTTCAGGCCCATCGCCGCCATGATCGTGACCATCTCGATAAATGAACTCAGCGGCGGCAGGTAGTAATTGACCAGGTTGTGCTCGACCAACCCGAGGTCACGCAGCGCCTGGTAAAACAGGCCCATCAACAGCAGTGTCCAGCCAACCGCAAATACCGCCGCTTCACTGGACCCCTGCCGCCAGCGCACCAGTGCGATGACCGTGGAAGCGGGATACAGCAGAAGCGCCAGGGTGATACTGATCAGCGCTACGGCCTTCACCTGCAGCAGAGCACTGACCAACAACACGGTGGCGTTGACCATCATCAGGATGAGAATGTAATCCAGCCTGGGCGTGTACTTGCGGGTTTGCAGGAAAAGCCGGTCAAATATGACTCCGCACAGAATGCTCACCGCACCAGTGGCGGACATATAGCTCCAGTGAAAACTGTCGCGCAACAGATACTGGTGGGTGAAACCCAGGATGGTTCCCCATGCCACGATCTTTGACAGGCCATAGACGAAGTACGCAAAGAAGCTCGACTCTCCCGTAGTCATGCCCACGATCAGTGAAAAGAGGGAGATCAGGGCGATTCCTCCAAACAGAAATGCCACTATCGCCGTTTCCCCGGTGTGGGACTGGCTCAGCTTCTGCGGGCTCCAGATACGCATGGAAGGAAAGACGAAACCAGCCTCTTCCGAGTCAAAGCGCACCAGGAATTCCACGGTTTCCCCTGGCGCCAGAGTTACCGGTACCACAAAACGATTGTGGAATACCGGGCGTTTGGAAAATGCTTCCCCCATTACCAGCTCGACGATGGGTTCAAAGCCGGCCTCGCCCCCTGGACCTGAGGCCGGGCGACGCGCAAACGCCTGCAAGCGGATCACCTGATGGTCCACATATTCCAGGTTCAGGGGCACAGATTTTTCTGTGGGATTTACCAGCGCGAAGTAAGACCAGTAACTGCCCTTCTGCAGACCTGTCGAACCCGCACCCGGCAGTGGTTGAAAGCCCCCCTCTGCCAGTGCCTGCCGTGCATCAGCCAGATCCGCCGTACCGCTGACGTCGTGCCAGATGGCCTGCTGCCCAGTCCGTTGATCACCGCTCTCAACCGTACCGATCGCAATGGGCGACACCGGGGTTACCGCAGACGCTTCAGTATGGGCGGCTACAGGCAGCAGCAGGGAAATCAACAGGATAGTGACCCGCAATACCGCAGAAACAGCCGGGGAAATTAGAGATGTCGTCATCATTATCCTGAAAGCCAGGTTGCCACAGCAATACGACTGCGCGCATGAAGAATCCCGGCTCGTTATTGACTGTTATCCTTGAAGCCCTCATTACCGGGGCTACAAGCGGGGCCTACCCGACCGGGAAAATATGAGGGGAGTGTACCGATTCGTAAAATTTTTATCATGCCCCTTTTCCCCTGCAGAACCGGGGGCTTAAGGAGATTCACATTTTTTCGAAAAAGTACCTCGCACCAGTGCGCGCAGGAGCATAAAAAAGCCCTCACGATTAGCCCCAAAGGGCTATTCAGGCGAGCACAAAGAGAAATACATCACACTTTCGACACGGAAATCGCCAACAAAAAGGCTGCAAAAGAGCAGCCTTTAGAATTTTTTTCTCTCAATATTTAACCCTTAAACACCGAGCGCTAAAAGTTAAATTAAAAATAGAAAAATCAGTCAAATTTTGAGAAGTCTGCGGGACGCTTTTCCATAAACGCTGTGGCTGCTTCGCGGAACTCATCCGACTGCAATCGCTTCTGGAAATGCCCGGCCTCTTCCCGAATAACCGCAAGCCCGTTCTCCATGGTTCCCTGCCTCAGCAGCTTTTTACTCAGGCGCACCGCTTCCGGTGCTTTTTGCGCGAGCTCGCGAGCGTATTCCCGCGCGCGGCTGAGCGCTTCGCCGGAGTACACAACTTCATTGAGGATATTTACATCCGCTGCCGTATGCGCGTCGAACTTCTTGCCCAGCAACAACAGCTCAGAGGCCTTCGCCTGCCCCATGATCCGCGGCAGCAGGAAGCTGGAGCAGTACTCCGGACACAGCCCCAGGTTTACGAACGGCATCTGGAACACCGCGTCGTCATCGGCGATGGACAGGTCGCAGTGCAACAGCATGGTAGTGCCGATACCCACTGCCGGGCCACTGACCGAAGCCACAACCGGTTTGGGGAAGTTGTACAGGGCCATCATGAACTGGAATACCGGTGACTCCTCTCCGGTCGCAGAACCGCCAAGGAAATCCGCCAGGTCGTTACCGCTGGTGAAAGCTCCGCCAGTACCGGTCAGGATAACAACCCGGATACCGGGGTCATTGGCGGCACTATTAAGCAGCTCCGCCATGGCTGAGTACATGGCCATGGTCAGCGCATTTTTGCGCTCTGGCCGGTTTATGGTGATTTCCAGTACCCGGTCGGATACCTGGGCCTGAATTTCTGCACATGTACTCTGCATAGCGGACTCCGCAATCTTGCTGTTTATCACAGGTTATATAGCGCCGACTGGCAGGCGCCAGCTGGCAGGCGGCATGACCTCAAATACAGATTATGGTCACAACCGGAAAGACACTAGTTTAGCCACTCCCCCTTCTCACACGAGGTCCAATTCGACCAGTTTGGGTTACGGATTCTGAAACAAACTCGACAATCAGACTTTTCCAATCTGACCCGCATAGACCTTATAATGCGACCAAACTTTGCGCGATTTACGCAATTTCAGATTCACAAGCCTGCAGAAACCGGTATAACCATTTCGAAAGCAGGAGAAGATGAGGGAAGCTCTCAAAATGACCGTGACTTACAGCTCCTACCTCAAGGTAGACGACCTACTCAAATGCCAGCAGCCCCTGTCTGAAGGCCCGGAGCACGACGAACTGCTGTTTATCGTGATTCACCAGAGCTATGAGCTCTGGTTCAAACAGCTGTTACACGAGCTGGACTTCCTGGTGCGTCTTTTCAATGCCGGAGAGCGCAATCGCGCCCTGCACACACTGAAACGGGTAGATGCCATCTACCGCACACTGATCCAGCAGGTGGATATCCTCGAGACACTGACTCCGCTGGAGTTCATGTCATTTCGCGACCGCCTCTCCACCGCCAGTGGCTTCCAGTCCTACCAGTTCCGCGAGCTGGAGTTCCTGTACGGCGCGAAAGATGCGAAGAAGCTGGAGAATTACGAGCCGGGCTCAGAGCACTACCAGCGCTTGCAGAAACGCTTGCAGGCACCGACCCTGTGGGACGCTTTCCTGCGCTTCCTCGCACACGAGGGGCACGAAATACCGACAGCGGTACTGGAGCGTGACTTCAGCCAGGTCGCAGCAACGTCCAGCGCCGTACAGAAGGTACTGATTGACGTGTACCGGAATGACCCGCTGGTAAGCGACATCTGCGAGGCACTGGTGGATATCGACACATCCCTGCAACAGTGGCGTTACCGGCACGTAAAGATGGTGGAGCGCACCATCGGCAGCAAAATGGGCACCGGCGGCTCCAGTGGCGTGGGCTACCTGCAGAGCACCCTGTTCAAGCCCGTATTCCCGGACCTGTGGGCCATCCGCTCCGAATTCTGAGGGCAAACCGCAGACACAAAAAAAGCCAGCATTTGCTGGCTTTTTCATCCTGTGAGGGCGATACCGTCAGAGAATTATCTCTTGTCGTCGAACGGTACCAGTGAAACCTGAATGTTCGGGTTCACCTCTTTCGCCGCATCGGCGATGGTCACATAAGTGTCCGCGCTGGATTTGTTGTGCGCACGTACAATCACGATGGCCTGCGGGTTTTCCGCAAACATCTGTGCGATACGGGCACGTACAGCACGGCTGTCAATGCGGTTCTGGCCCATCCAGATCTCGTCGGCAGAGTTCACTGTAATCAGGATATTCTGCTTATCGGGATCGGGCGGAGTCTGTTCAGTCTGATCAGGATCCGGCACGTTCACGTCCAGCGCCTTCTCTTTTACGAAGGATGCCGTCACGATAAAGAAGATCAGCATGATAAACACAACGTCCAGCATGGGCGTCAGGTCAATATCGGCCTTTTCTTCTTCTACGGCCTTACCGCGTCGTCTACTCATAAAACACCGTACTGTTTTTTAATTCGAATTCGCCGGTTACACCGGTCTAATCAGGTGGGGAAGATTGCCGGGAAATGGCCATCAATGCAAGTGCAACCTGTGCGTCTTGGTTATACCCCTTTAAAATCAATGAGTTATATCACACTAATCGACAAAAAGCTCAAAAATCACACAGCCAATTCGTCCTTTCGCGCCGCCAGATAGCCCTGATAGTCAGGTACTTGCCGGGGGAAACTCCGGGTCATCAGCTCGGAATGGATCATCATATCGGCACTGCTGGCATTACAGGCCACCGGAATATTCCATACCGCGGCAATCCGCAGCAACGCCTTGACGTCCGGGTCATGGGGCATCGGCTCGAAGGGATCCCAGAAAAATACCAGGATATCCACCTCGCCCTGGCAAATTCTGGCTCCGAGCTGCTGGTCGCCCCCCATAGGGCCGCTGAACAACTGCTCCACCGGCATACCGGTGGCGGCCTCGATCTTGCTGCCAGTGGTCCCGGTACCCAGCAGGTGGTGCTGCTCGAGTATGCCGCGATGCTGACGACACCACTCGATCAATGCGGCCTTGCGATTGTCATGCGCTACCAGTGCAATGCGCTTCTGCGCGGCAATCGGCTGATCAATATAATCCACATAGCCCCCAATGGAATCTGCTCTATTCGGTTATGCACTCGCGATATGCCGGGAGCACCGGATGATTATGCTAAATTCCGCGCCCAGCATCCATCGCGAGCACCCAATGTCTCTATCCACCTGGCCGAGTGCGGCATTTCAGGGTGCGGGGATATCACGACTCGATACCGGGCAATGCCGGGTAGAGCATCCCGTCGTGGTGCGTATAATCCGCCCCATTGTGAATGCATAGCCCGTTCTGGCCATGCCTACCTATAAAGGAGTGATTATGAGTGTCGGTGCCTGGGAACCAGACAACCAAGCTTCCAACGATCAGCCGCGCACAGAGATCGACCGCGCGCTGATAAAACGCATCATCGATGCAATCAATGAAGCAGATGGCGCGAACACGGACGGGAACCCCGCACCGGAGCTCAAGTCTTTCGGGCAGGAGCTGCTGTCTGCAAACTGGCTCGCAGGCCTGCCCGCCACCCAGTGGTTGGAAGAGGCATCCCACTGGGACAGCGCCCAGGTGTGGGCACTGATCCGCTTCTTCACATTGGCAGAAATGCAGCTACAGGACTGGCAGGGCGGAGCCGAGTCACCGGTCATTCCCCTGGCCAAATCCCTCCGCCAGCGCAAAGCACCGCTGCAGCGGGAGCAGTTACTGTGGATTCGCCAGCATTCCGACAATCGCTACCTGCCTTACGGACCACTGTAGTTCACACCAACCTGCGCAACGTGCACTGGCTCTTACGAGCTATTGTTTGGGAAGGTTGCGATATCACCGCAATTGATACTGCTTAATAAAAAAGGCGTAGTGGAATATCCACTACGCCTTTTTTATTCGCTGCTGCGGTCTCTCGGAAGAAGCAGATTCAGATGGAATTCGTTCGCAACGATCTCTCTCAATCGCCTCTCTCAATCGCCTCTCTCAATCGCCTCTCTCAATCATCGATGCGAAACAGCTGAGCGCGCAGCGTCCCCGCGCTCGCCGGAACCCGGTAATTCGCCGATAGTTCCCGCCAGAGGACAAAACCTTCATTATCAATCAGCCAGGCACTGGGACGTGCAGCATCCCGCACCCACGGGCGCAGAATAAGCGGGGCCGCGGAGCGGGCCACAAATGCTGATGTATTTTCGCCATTAACGTCCAGCTGCTGCAGCGCAACCAGTTTCTTACTGCGCCCGACGTCGCTCCGAACGCCGCCTCCCACTCCACTCTCGACATTGCTATCCGCCCCAGTATCCTGCCCGCTGCCCGGGTAAATAGCTGCAATCAACTGGGCTGGCCATTTATGTTCCGGTTGCGTGCCAAACAGGATCAAACCGATATCTCGTTGTGCCAGGTCCGGCAGCAGCGCCCGCATCTGGTGCAGTTGGTCTCGACTCCCCGCGCAATAACTACCGCGCAAGAACACCGCCAGCACCCCACGTAACTGTCGCTCGCGACAAAAGTTCTCAGCCTGCCATTTTTTGTCACCCACAAGCGCAATGGCTGGGAACTGCGTATCTACCGCCGGTGTTCGCGGATGGCCCACCGCACTCAGGTGATACAGATAAACCAGCAGTATAAATAGATTGCACAGGGACAGATAAATCGGCAATCCGCGGTCGGTATCCGTCAATAAAACAATTGCCAGGCCGAATAGCACACCGGAAAAAGCACCCGGTTCACGCAAATCGCCCGCAAATGTTTCCGCTTTCAGATAACGCAGTGCCATCCATAATGGCAGAGCCCAGGCATTAATTAGCAGCCCGAACCACGCCGATAGAGAAGCACTAGTGTCCCCCTTGGCAATCGCATAAATGGCCCCGATTCCACAGAGCAGCAAGCAGAAAAACGCGATAAATGTAAAAAAAACCTTAAATTTATTCATTAGAGAGTAAAAACGCCCTTAAAACACTTGCATTCAAGCATATAAATAAGCTGCAATTAGCGCGATGAATTCCACTCATCCAAAATAACACCTAAATACTAAATTTAGATACAGGGATATTTTATGGCCGCACGTAAATCTGCCAAGAAAGTGAATGCCGTTGCGAAGTTGGAAGCGGAACTCGCCTCTTTGAAAGCTCAGCTGGAAAAGGCGCGCAGCACACAAGAAGCCGCCGCTAAAAAAGAAGCTGATAAGGCCTCCAAAGAAGCTGAGACAGCAGCAAAGAAAGCACTCGCAGCTGCCGCCAAGGTAAAAGCAGCGCGCGCGAAGAAGAAATCCGCCGCTCAGCAAAAGCAATTGAAAGCCGCCCAGACTGCCGCTTCTGCTGCTAAAAAAGCCGCCACCGCAGCCAAGTCCGCCGCTACCGAAGCCAAGTCCAAGCTGGCCACCATCAGCGCTGACAACAAGCTGGCCACCAAAATTGCCAAGGCTGTAGCTAAGGAAGAGGCCGCCATCTCCAAGAAGCTGGCCGCAGCTGAGAAGAAGAAAGCCGCCGCCGCCGCCAAGAAAGCTGCTGCTGCTGCCAAGAAGAAGGCCGCTGCAGACAAGAAGAAAGCCGCTGCTGCCGCCAAGAAAGCAGCCGCCGCTGCTAAGAAGAAAGCCGCCGCTGCCAAGAAGAAGGCTGCTGCCGCCGCCAAGAAGAAGGCTGCTGCTGAGAAGCAAAAAGCTGCCGCTGCCAAAAAGAAGGCAGCTGAAAAAGCCAAGAAGGCCGCTGCCAAGACCAAGGCTAAAGCCAAGACTGCAGCTAAGAAAAAGCCAGGTCGTCCGGCCAAGAAAGCCGCTACCAAAACTGCCGCTAAGAAGCCTGGTCGTCCGGCCAAGTCCGCTGCAGCGAAGAAAAAGCCGGGTCGTCCGCCCAAGTCTGCCGCTGCCAAGAAAGCACCGGCTCGTCGCGGTCGTCCGCCGAAAGCCAAAGCCTAAACTGTCATTACTGGCAGATAGAACGAAAAAACCCCGGCTCGCCGGGGTTTTTTCATTGTGAATCCCAGTAGATTCAATGTCTTCCTCAGGCCTGAGACTTCTCGCGTAACCGCAAGGATAGGACCTTTCGAACTATATCAGCCAGTGCCGGCGGCAGTGCCAACATCACCGGAGTAACAATGAGAGTCAGCAAGGTAGAGAAAGACAGCCCGTAAACAATCGCACTGGCGAGCTTTACCCAGAATGACGCAATCACCCCGTTGACCACCACCGTGCGCCCTACCATATCCACGCTCACCCCCAGCGCCAGGGGAAGCAGGCCGAGAATGGTCGTTGCCGTGGTGAGAAATACTGGCCGCAGTCGCTGTGCAGCCGCCTTCACCGCCGCGGCGCCATGCCCCAGTTCCGGCTCAGCCTTTCGCACATAGTTGTAGGTATCGATCAGCACGATGTTGTTGTTGACCACGATTCCCGCCAGCGCAACTATCCCCACACCGGTCATGATCACACTGAAAGTACTCTGGGTCAGGGTCAGCCCCAGCATCACGCCAGCAGTCGACATGATTACCGATGACAGAATCAATGCGGACTGATAAAAGCTGTTGAACTGGGTCACCAGCAGAATAAACATCAGGAATAGAGAGAGCAGGAAGGCGCCCAGCAGAAACACCAGCGACTCGTTCTGATCTTCATCTGCACCACGGAACAGCAGTTCGACCTGGTCATCAACCGGGTGTTGCGTGAGCCACTCGCGGATTTCCCGCACCTTGTCGTCCGCCAGTACACCATCTTCCACGTCTGCTTTGAGCTGCATGCGGGTGATACCGTCGATACGCTCGATCTTGTCCACCTTGGGCCCGGCCTCGGTACGCACAAAGCTACTGACCGGAACCGCACCGCCGGGGGTATTTACCTTGAGTTCATCCAGCGCGGTGATGCCCCGCGCGTAATCCGGGTAGCGGATACGGATATCCACTTCTTCATCGGAATCATCCGGGCGGTACTCCGCCATCAATACGCCGTTGGTTACCAGCTGCACCGCCCGGCCAACACCCGTCAGGTCCGCACCGTACAAAGCGGCCTTGGCCCGGTCCACGCGGACCTCCCACTCGATTCCCGGCAGGGGGGCGGTGTTGACGATATCCCTGAGGCCACCGAACTCGGAAGCCATCGCCCGATGCAAACGCCAGGTTTCAGCCAGCAAGCGGTCGTAGTCACGGCTGCGCAATTCGAGCACGATATCCTTGCCCACCGGCGGCCCACCTTCAAACGGGTTGGCACTGGTTTTGATCCCGGCAAAGTTCGCAGTGCGCTGACGGATATCAGCAAAAATTTCCCGGCTTTTGCGCTCCCGCTCCATCGACGGCTGCAGCTCCACGAGCAGATTGGCGATCTGGTCCGGGGATTTTTCGGTATTCCCGGAAATTCCCCCGGAGCCGATGGACGAATACACCACACGCACCTCCGGCACCTGCATTACCGCAGATTCGACCTGCGCCACCAGTACTTTCTTTTCCTCCAGCGAGAGGTTCCCCTGGGCCCGCACCTCGACATTGCCATACTGCTCTTCGGTCTCTGTAAAGAACTCCACACCGGGGTTGAATGTACGGAAAGCAATAAAGATACCGATCAGTACCAGGACGGTTGCACCGAAAGAAGCAAATGGATGACGCACCACCGGATCAAGCATGCGCGCATAGAGCCCGGTAATTCCACGCATTTCAGTGGGGTTGCCGTTTTCCAGCTGCTTGAGCTCTTGCTGGATGTTGATGTCCATAGTGCTTTTGCCGAACACGGACCCCAGCACCGGCGCGAAGAAGAGCGCGTAGATCAGGGATCCCGCCAGTACCGAAAATACGGTAACCGGCAGATAGCGCATAAACTCGCCGACCACCCCGGGCCAGAAAATAATCGGCAGGAATGCAGCCAGCGTCGTGCCAGTAGAGGCCACCACCGGCCAGAACATCCGCCGCACCGCTATGGCGTAGGCGACCCGCGCAGACAGCCCCTCGGCCATCTTGCGGTCCGCGAACTCGGTAATCACGATACAGCCGTCAATCAACATGCCCAGCGCCAGCAGCATGCCGAACATCACCATAAAATTGAACGAGTACCCCAGATACCAGGTGATGATCGAGCCGAACAGCAGTGAAAAGGGAATGCCAAAGCCCACCAGCAGGCCGGAACGGAAACCGAGTGCGGCAACCACGATGATCATCACCAGCAACATGGCGGTGAGAATATTGCCCTCCATCTCACTGACCATATCCCGGGCGACTTGCGACTGATCAAAGACAAAGTCGACCTTGGCCCCACGTGGCAGATAGTCGCGCTCAGCATTCACGACCGCGCGCACGGTATCCGCAAGGTCTACGGAGCTCGCCCCGGTACGCTTTTCCACATTGATGGCGATTCCGGGGCGACCGTTCACGCTGGTAAAGGTAGTGGCGTCTTTGAAGGTGCGACGGATATCCGTCACCTGCCCCAAGGTGACCACACCGTGCTCGGACTGTTTAAGCGGAATCTGGTACACGTCGTCCGCAGATTCGATCAGTCCCGGTACCTTGACCGAAAACCGCCCCTTGCTCACATCCATTTCACCTGCGGGAATCAGCAGGTTATTACCCAACACAGCGTTGATCAGTTCGCCGCTGGTCACCTGGTAGTGCTCCAGACGCACCGGGTCGATGATGGCCTCCACCACTTCTTCCCGGTTTCCGGTGATATCCGCACTCAGCACTTCACTGATATTTTCGATCTTGCGCTTGAGCAACTGCGCACTGCGCAGCAATTCGCGTTCGCTGATGCCGTCCCCTGCCAGGGTCACGACGATCGTCGGGAAAGGCTGCGCAGATGCCTCCTCGACGATCGGCTCTTCCGCATCCCGCGGTAATTCCGCCTTGGCACGGTCGACAGCGTTACGCACTTCATCTACCGCCAGGTCGACATCCAGGGCTGAATCAAATTCGATCACCAGGTACACCAGCCCTTCGCGGGCAGTGGCCATGACTTCCTCAACCCCCTCGATCGCCCGGATTTCCTGCTCCATCGGGCGAATCAGCAGGCGAACCCCGTCCTCTGGTGAAATTCCCTCATGCATCACCTGCACAATCACAATCGGGGGGTTCACTTCCGGGCTCGATTCCACCGTCATCGCGCCGCGGGCAACGATCCCCACGATCACGACCAACAGCATCAGGCTGATGGTACTGCGGAATCGATCAACCGCATTTTCCAGCAACTTCATGGACGGGGCTCCTGGACACGCTCTGCGGCCATATCCGTCGCAGATTCAATTACGGGCTCTACTGAGGCATCGTCCACATCCGTTGCCTCCTTTGCACCGGCAATCGGTGCGGGCAGGTCACCGGCGGACTCTTCCAGCTCCACCTCGACCTTCTCACCTTCGCTCACATATTCCTGCCCCACGGTAATCAGGGTGGCATTGGATGGCAGCCCGGCGATCCACACGCCCTCGTTTTCATCGCTGATCAGGTGCACATTCGCGAATCGCACACGCTGCTCCTCATCCAGGGTCCGCACCCCCAGATCCCCCTGATCATCGAGGGTCAATAATGAGGCGTTGATTCTGTGTGCCTGTACCTCGCCAGTAGGCAGGGCCATTCGCGCACTGATGCCACTGCGCAGCGCACCATCGGGATTGGCAACGGCGACCTCTACCCGGTAAGCGCGGGTAACCGGGTGCGCCTCCTGGCTCACATAGCGCAATCTCCCCTTAACGACCTGACCCATTTGCAACTGGGCACTGGCCTCGGATCCCGGCTTCAAGCTTGCGACCTGCGACTCGGAGACCTCGCCGACTACCAGCATCGGGTTCAGGTCGAGAATGGTCGCGCACTCTTCTCCGCGACGGATGAAATCCCCCAGCTCCACCGCACGACTGTTTACCAGACCGTCAAATGGCGCACGGATTTTAAGATTTTGCACATCTACCTGAGCGCGTTTCAGCTCCGCCCGTGCATTGGCCAATGCCACCTCCTGCTGGGCCATGGCGGCCTCCGACTGCAGCCCGCGGCCCTGTAGTTTTTTGGCACCGGCAAAGTCGAGTTCCGCCTTGCGCAGGGTCGCGCGCGCGCGCGCCAATTGCTCAGGTCGATCCTCCGCAGCAATTTCACAGATTACGTCGCCCCGGGTTACCCGCTGTCCCTCTGCCACTGGCAAGCCTGCGATGACTCCGTCGAGTTCCGCCCGCAGGCGCACACTGCGATTGGCCTCGGTGCGACTGTTGACTACCACCCGCGTCATATAGGGTTGCGCCTGTAGCTGCCGCGCCTTGACGCGCATGGCCTCGGCAGGCCGCGTGCTTTTCTCCCCGCTCTCCCTGGCGGCCATTTCTGAATCCCCATCACCTGTCACAAGGCCACTCAGCAGCCACAGCACAGACAACAAGGCGACGATGGCTGCAAAACGGTAGTTGCGCTGCCGCCAGAGGTTTAACAGAAAATTCATACCGGTAAGTCCCGCGAGTATCTGAAGTTATGTATCCGAACAATCGGAAGGATACGTATTTTATGTGCAAAGCGATGACTGCATAGGGGCTAATGCTGCCGAATTACGAAATTCACAGCAGATAAGCCCGCAAACGGCGCGAATAAAAGCGAGGTTTGGTGGTGAGGTCGGTTCAGGAGATACTCGAGGCAGAGAACAGGAAGCGTGACCAGCTGGCCACGCTTTTTACAGGCAGGGGTCTAGTCAGGAAAGGATAGACTCGAGGAAGTCCGTCATATCGGACTCTTCTGCAGCGAGCTGGCCACTGCCGAATTCCGCGTTCCAGTCCAGCAGGATCCGCGCCAGGTCGCGCGCCTGTCCCGCCAGGGCTGCCAGTTCTTCCTTGCTGTTTTTGGGCCCGGTGTACAGCTTGAGCCGGCGATGGCTGTTGGCGAGATCGTGCGTCGGGTACTTGGAGCGGTACACCTCCAGTTTCCAGCGCAGGGAGTGCACCATATTGCGGTAAAACACCAGCTTGGTGGGCAGGTGCAACAGGGAGAAATCCTCCAGGTCACCAAACAGGGTGCAGTCGACCGCCAGCACCTGATTTTCCTGCCCTGACGGGGCCGCGACAATGGTGGCGCTGCGCGGCTCTGCCAGCAGCATGGAGAGATCCCCGAATACCTCCCCCGGACGAATCACCGCCAGTGGCCGCTCTTCCGCTGCCGCCGCGGCATCGTCTACATGCACGTGCAGTTCTCCGCGCAGCAGAAAATACACCCACTGATCCACGTCTCCCGCGTGCAGCAACGCCTCTCCCGGCGCCAATGTAGACAGGCGGGAACGTTTCAGCAAAACGTCGTATTGCCAATCGCTGGTGGCGCGAATATCACGAAATAAATGAATGACATTCAGGAGACGATCCACTGCATCTCGTGGGTAGTCACTAAGCGGCTTGTAATTCATGAAACTCTTGGCTTAATCGATTCGTGCTTTTTGTGATGGCGCGGCCAGTTTTCACACTGGCCGGGAGGACAATTCGGCAGCTAGGCTCTGCCAATGCCCGAACGGTGCACTGAAAAGCCCTGTCTGTCGACCCCTGCACCATCCGATGCCACATTCTAGGCGGAAAGTGACGGCTGTCTGCCCTGTCCATTCCCGGATTTGAAAAAACGAGACATTTTACCCACTTCAGGGTTGAACTCCATTGCAGTTACAGTAGAGTTGAGCAGAGCTTCGATTATACCCTGCCAATTACCGGAGATTTTTTAACCACCGGTTAGGTGCGGCGTTTAGCTGAAGCCCGCACCTTTCGGGGGGAGGGTGCTATATGAAGTCGCTGAAAATTTCTCTGGGGTATTTTGATTGATATTTCAGCACTTTATCTGCCGGTTTCTGCCCATCCGGCTTTAAATAGATACCAAAGCAAAAATGAAATCGACCAACTTCGTCATTGCCCTGCTGTTGTTCGCTACGGCCCTGACTGCAAATGCGGCTCCGCTGCTGAACGGTCTGGCTCTGGAACAACAATTCAATAAAGATCGCTATATTGCCGCCGTTTATTCCGAGCGTCTCTCTGGCGATGCAAACGCACTACTCGACAACAATCAGCCTCGCAGCCTGCAGGTGCGTATTATCGCTGATCGTCTGTCAGCTCGCCGCTTCCGCAACCAGTGGATGGAGGGCATCGCGATCAATAACCCCGGTAACGTGCTTACCGGCCAAGCCGAGAACATGGTGACCTTCGCCAACATGTTCAAAGGTCGCCTGATGGCCGGAGACCAGCTGCGTATCGACTATGCTGCGGACACCGGCACCACCTCTGTATCCCTCAATGACATCATGCTCGGCATGATCGAGGACCGCGAGTTTTTCAACACCCTGCTGCGCGCTTGGATTGGCCCGGTGCCGCCCTCCACGGATTTCCGTGACGACCTGATGGGCTCTGGCCAGGTAAATTCCGGCTTGCTGGAAAAGTATGAAGCCCTGCAGCCAGGTGCGGACCGCGTCGCCCAGATTACCGCCATGGTCGACGCGCAGGAAGCCAAAGAGGAGGCCGCTGCCGAGCCGGCTCCGCAGAAGGCGGAGCCCAAGCCCGCCCAGGTGGTTGCCGCACCCAAGCCGAAGCCGGACCTCTCCGCCGATATCCCGCCGCCCTCACTCGCCGCCATCGGTGCACCGGCTATCGAGAAGCCGGCTTCAGCCCCTGCCAAGCCTGCAGCTAGCGCACCGGTTTCTCAGCCTAAACCTCTGAAGCCCACCACCACGCGCCCGGCCACCCCGATGGATGAGGAGCTGGATGAGGAAGAAGAGGAAGCGCCTCTGACAGCGGATATGATCCTGGCTCGCCAGATTTACCATTCCATGCTGCTGCGTCACACCTTCAAGCACATCAATTATCCGAAGCGCGCCCAGGAGCGCGGCCAGGAAGGCAGCGTGCGCCTGAATGTGACCATCGACAACAAAGGCAATGTGAAAACAGTCAGCACGCTGCAGGAATCCCGCTATTCCAGCCTCAACCGCGAAGCGGTGGAAGCTGTTGAGCGTGCAGGCCCCTACCCGGCGACGCCTGCACAGCTGAAGATCGATGAGTATAACTTCACCGTCCCCATCACCTTCCGCCTTCCGGACTGATCCCGGACCGGCCCCGAAAACCCCGCTCCGCGGGGTTTTTTATTGCCCGAAATCCATCGCTCATCCCCTGCAATTGGCCGCATGTCCGCTTGCCCGACGGCAATCCCAATGCATACTATGGGATTGACCCGATCTTCACCCGGTCCAATCAACGACCATATATAACAAGCCCAAAAGGCCAACTATGAAAAAACTGCTTCTTCCCCTGGCAATTGCCAGCGCTATTGCCGGCACCACCCTTACCGGCTGCTCAAAGTCCGAAAGCCCGTCTGTGGATAACACCCAGAATACCTCCGAGGCCAGCGCCTCCCAGGTCGCACCCCTGGGCTCCGGGATCGATCTCAGTGCCATGGACACCAGTGTCCGCCCTCAGGACGACTTCTACAGCTACGTCAATGGTAACTGGATGAAGAACACCGAGATTCCTGCGGACAAGTCCCGATGGGGTGGTTTCAGCATCCTGCGGGATAAAGCCACCGAAGAAGTCAAAGGCCTGATTATGGAAGCCGGCGAGCACGCCGAAAGCGCCGATGCCAAGCAGATCGGCGATCTTTACAACAGCTTCATGAACGAGGAACTGATCGAGAAGAAAGGTCTGTCTGCCGTTTCCGGTGAGCTGGACAAGATCGATGCAATCCAATCAATGGACGACCTGACCCGGTTCTTCGCCTACGCCGATATGGCAGGCTATGACGTGCCGTTCGGAGCCACTGTTTACCAGGACCTGAAAAACGTCGAATCCTACATGGTCTTCTTCTGGCAGGCGGGCCTCGGTCTGCCCGACCGCGACTATTACTTCGACGATTCGGAGAAGGGCCAGAAGCTGCAGCAGGCCTACAAAGAATACCTGGTAAAAGTACAGGATATCGCCGGCCTGGATAACGCCGAAGCCAGCGCGGAAGCCCTTTACCAGCTGGAGAAGAGCCTCGCGGAACACCACCGCACCCGTGTAGAGAACCGCGATCCTGACAAGTACTACAACAAGACCGCGGCCAGCGACATGGCCAAACTGATGCCTGCAATCAACTGGGGAATCTACCTGGCAGATGCCATGCTGGACGGGGAGAGCCACTTCTCCGTGGGCCAGCCGGAATACCTGGAAGCCGCCAACCAGATTATCGCCGATACCGACATCGCAACCTGGAAGCGCTACCTGAAAATCAAGGTTCTGACGGCCATGGCACCCTACATGCACGGCGAACTGGCGCAGACCCGCTTTGATTTTTACGGCACCACCCTGCGCGGCACCAAAGAAATGGAACCCCGCTGGAAACGCGGTGTGCAGTTCGTAAACGGTTCCGTTGGCGAACTGGTGGGCAAGCGCTATGTAGAAAAGTACTTCCCGCCGGAAGCCAAGGCGCGCATGGTGGAGCTGGTCGACAACCTCAAGGCCGCCTACAAGAGCTCCATCGAGGAACTCACCTGGATGAGCGATACCACCAAGCAGGAAGCCCTGACCAAGCTGGCCAACTTCACCACCAAGATCGGTTATCCGGACAAGTGGCGTGATTACAGTGCGCTGGAAGTCAGCGCCGACGACCTCACCGGCAACGTACTGGCATCCAACCTGTTCGATTCTGCACACGACCGCAGCAAGCTGGGCAAGCCGCTGGATCGCACCGAGTGGGGCATGTCTCCGCAGACTGTGAATGCCTACTACAGCCCGGCGCGTAACGAAATCGTGTTCCCGGCAGCCATCCTGCAGCCGCCGTTTTTCAACATGAATGCGGACGATGCGGTGAATTACGGCGGTATTGGTGGTGTGATTGGCCACGAAATCGGCCACGGCTTCGACGACAAGGGCAGCAAGTTCGATGGTAAGGGCTACCTGAACAACTGGTGGACCGACTCCGACCTGGAAAACTTCGAGCACCTGACCGGCAAGCTGGTTTCCCAGTACAGCGCCTTCGAGCCGCTGGAGGGAGAGTATGTTAACGGTGAACTGACTCTGGGTGAAAATATCGGTGACCTGTCTGGCCTGGGTATCGCTTACAAGGCTTACAAGATGTCTCTGGACGGTAAAGAGGCACCGGTCATCGACGGCTTCAATGGCGATCAGCGCGTATTCCTCGGCTGGGCGCAGGTTTGGCGCAGCAAGATGCGCGACGAGGCCCTGAGCGAGCGCCTGAAGACCGATCCGCACTCCCCGGCGGAATACCGGGTACAGGGCGTGCTGCCGAATATCGAGGCTTTCTACTCGGCGTTTGACGTGAAGGAAGGCGACGGTATGTACCTGCCAGAAGAGGAGCGTGTGGTTATCTGGTAACCCACCCAGCTCTTATTTCGGTAACCAAAAGCCCCGCTCTGCGGGGCTTTTTTATTTAAGATGCTTGTGCCCCGCTCTCCGGAATCGCTTACCATAGTTTGTAAAGGACTTTGGGGAGACCAATATGGCCCACGATAACCAGTTTCAGCTGCTTGGCAGCCGACGCTTCTTACCCTTCTTCTGTACCCAGTTTCTCGGTGCCTTCAACGACAATGTGTTCAAGAACGCATTGATCGTGATGATCGCCTTCCGCCTCGCCGCCACTGAAGCCAACTTTCTGATCAACCTCGCCGCGGGCCTGTTTATCCTGCCGTTTTTCCTGTTCTCCGCCACGGCCGGCCAGGTGGCGGACAAGACCGACAAGAGTGTGCTGATCCGGCGGATCAAGCTCGCGGAAATTGGCATCGGAGCGTTCGGTGTCGGGGCGCTGTTCAGTGGTAATAACTATCTGTGCCTCACCGTCCTGTTTCTGCTCGGTGTGCAATCGGCTTTTTTCGGTCCGGTAAAATACGCCATCCTCCCCCAGCACCTGAGAAAGACCGAGCTGGTAAGCGGCAATGCACTGGTGGAAATGGGCACCTTCGTTTCCATTCTGCTCGGCACCATTGTCGGTGGCCTGCTGGCGGGCCGCACCGGCGAGGGAGAATCCGGGCTGTGGTGGATATCTGCCATCATCATGATCACCGCGTCCCTGGGCTATCTCGCCGCGCGCAATATCCCGCGGGCCGAGGCACCGGCGCCGGACCTGAAAATCAATTACAACCCCGTCACCCAGACCGGCCGGATTCTGAAAGAGGCAGCGAAAACACCCTCGGTGTTTTACGCGATTATCGGTATTTCCTGGTTCTGGCTGCTGGGCGCGGCCTACCTTACCCAGATCCCCAGCCTTACGCGCAATGTCCTGGGCGGCAGTGAATCCCTGGTTACCCTGCTGCTGTGCTGCTTTACCATCGGCGTGGCAGTTGGCTCGCTGTTGTGCGGACGGCTTTCCGGCGGGCGCGTTGAGCTGGGGCTGGTGCCCATCGGTGCGGCAGGGCTGACCGTCGTCGGGATTCTGCTGGCCTCCACCACAGGCAACTACCAACCCCCGGTGGAGTCCACCGTCGCCGCTTTCTGGGCCAACGATGGCGCACTGGGTATTCTGATCAACCTGACCCTGATCGGGATCTTCGGCGGTTTCTTTATCGTGCCGCTGTACTCCATGATGCAGGAACGCTCAGATCCAACCATTCGCGCACGCATTATTGCGGTAAACAATGTTCTGAATGCGCTGTTTATGGTGGTCGCCGCGGTGCTGGGAATTGTGTTCCTCAACGTGCTCGCAGCGACCATCCCGCAGTTTTTCCTGATCATCGCGCTGATGAATGCAGCGGTTGCGATTTTCGTATTCAACCGGGTGCCGGAATTCGCCATGCGCCTGCTGATCTGGCTGCTGTCGCACACCATGTACCGGGTAAAACACCACGGCCTGGACAAGATCCCTGCGGAAGGTGCGGCGATCATTGCCTGCAACCATGTGAGCTACGTGGATGCGCTGCTGCTGGCAGGGGCGGTGCGCCGCCCTATCCGCTTTATCATGTACAAGCCCATCTACGAAATCCCGGTTTTGCATTTTATTTTCAAAACCAGCCGCGCCATACCCATCTGCTCCAAGCAACAGGACCCGGAAGGTTATGCACAGGCATTTGCGGAGATTGAACAGGGGCTGAAAGACGGCGATCTGCTGTGTATTTTCCCCGAAGGCCAGCTGACCAAAGATGGCGAACTACAACCTTTCAAGGCCGGGATTGAGAAGATTCTGCAGCGGACCCCGGTGCCGGTAATCCCCATGGCGTTGCGCGGCCTGTGGGGCAGTTTTTTCAGCCACAAGGACGGCTCGGCGTTCAGTACCCTGCCCCGCCGTTTCTGGTCACGCGTCTGTGTGGTAGCGGGAAACCCGCTGGCAGCGACGGAAGTCAAGGCGGAAGCGCTGCAGGAAACCGTGCTGGATTTGCGCGGACAGCATCGCTAACGAGAAAGGACATTACCTTTAACTCCGCTTAAACAAAAACGCCGCGACAGTAGTCGCGGCGTTTTTGTTTAGAGGCGGTCTTGGCCGGAGATCAGAGTGCGCTGATGGCACCCTCGTAGCTCGGCTCATCCGCGGTTTCTGCCACCTGTTCGGTGTAAACCACTTTGCCGTTTTCATCGATCACAACCACCGAGCGGGACAGCAGCCCTTTCAATGGACCGGTCTCAAACGCCACGCCGTAATCGTCACCGAAGCTCGCGCGGAACGCCGAACCCAGCTTCACATTCTCGATCCCCTCGGCACCACAGAAGCGGCTCATGGCAAACGGCAGGTCCGCGGACACACACACCACGACAGTATTATCCAGGGAAGAGACCTTTTCATTGAAAGTGCGCACCGAGGTGGCACAGGTCGGGGTATCCACAGACGGGAAAATATTCAGCACCACACGCTTGCCCGCGAAGTCCTCCAGGGTAATCTCGGAAAGGTCCCCTTGCACGAGGGTAAAGGCCGGCGCCTGGCTGCCCACGGCAGGCAGTTCACCAACAGTGGTAACCGGGTTTCCTTTCAGGGTGATATTGGCCATTGCGTATTCCTTGACTTGACTGATGAAAGTGGAGGCAGCATGCCGAGGGGATATGGCCTTGTCAATCAACTGGCGGGTAATACACAGGCAATGGCTGGAAACGAAAAAGCCCCACAAATTGCGGGGCTTTTGGCGTAAAAACAAGCGACAGGCTGATCAGTGTTCGGTCGGCACCCGACCAAAGTCCCCTTCCATTTCGCTCGCCAGGAAAGACATCACCACCCACGCAGCCACATTCTGCTTGAGGTTATCCGGATCCACTTTGTCCAGCGTATCGTTGGGCGTGTGGTGGTAATCGAAGTAGTCGGTACCGTCCTGATACAGTCCCATAGCCGGCACGCCCTGAGCTACAAACACACTGCTGTCCGGACCGCCGGAGGACTTGTTATTGCCGCGCTCAATGCCCAGCGGCGCCAGCAGCTGCATCATCTGGTCGGCGATGGCGAACTTGCTCTCGGGAATACGGGTGTCAAAGCGCCAGATCTTGCCGGCGCCGAAATCCGACTCGGACACCATAATGATTTTTTCCAGGTCGTTCTGATGGGCTTCCACGTACTGCTTGGCACCGACGAGGCCAATTTCCTCGGCGCCGAACAGCACTACGCGCAGGGTGCGACGGGGGCGTTGTGGCAATTCTGCGATCAGGCGCGCGGTCTCCATCACCACGGCAACGCCAGCACCGTCATCCAGAGCGCCCGTACCTTCGTCCCAGCTGTCCAGGTGTGCACCGATCAGAACCACTTCTTCCGGCTTCTCGCGACCAACCACTTCGCCAATCACATTGAAAGAAGGGCCGTCCGCCAGCGCTTCATTGTGCACGTTCAGCTTCACCTCCACCGGCTTGCCGCGCTCCAGCATGGCCTCCAGCAGGTTGGCATCCGGTGCGGACAGGGCCAGCGCGGGAACCGGGTTCTCGACACCATCGATAGACATCATGCCGGTGTGGGGGAAACGATCGGAGTCGGTACCCACGGAGCGCAGCAGCATCGCTGCGGCGCCTTTCTCGGCTGCGGCACGCATCCCCTTGCTGCGTCCCTGTACCGCGGGACCATAGCCTTCACCGGTACGGGCGCGCTCCATGCGCTTGTTGATGAATGCGATCTTGCCTTTTACCTTGCGCGCCGGTGCTTTCATCAACGCTTCCACATCGGCAAATTCCACGATTTCAGCGGTCAGCCCGCCTTCCGGGGTGGAGGCCCCGTAGCCCAGGGAGGTCACTACCAGCGGCTGCGGGAAAGGTGCCGTTACTTCCGCGTGCGCATGGCCACGGGCCCAGCGCTTCACATCGATCTGTTCGGTGTAGACCCGGTCAAACCCCAGCGCTTTCATCTTTTCCTGCGCCCAGGCCACTGCGCGTTCATCCCCCTTGGTACCGGCACGACGCGGACCCACTTCAACGGTCAGGGACTCGACGATACTGTAGGCATCAGAGGATTCCAGCGCGCGATCGCGCAGCACTTCTGCTACAGACAGGTCTTCCTGCTTCAGGGGCGTAGCCTGGGCAGCCACCGCCACCAGTGCGGCGGCCAATCCGCCGGCAATACTCTTCAGGGGGTTCAACATGATTTCTCCAGTTACAGCATTGGGGTTTTTATAGGGTTTCGATATCAGGCGTTATTCGGATTCTTCCTGCAATGGCAGTGCCAGCAAGCGCTCCCGCAGGTCGCGCAGCTTGCGCAGGCCCGCTTCGGTAAACAGATAAGGCAGTTTACCGGTGTATTCGTCTTCTTCAATTTGCAGGCACTCGAGCCGCAATTTTTCCAGGGCCGGGTCATGGCGCATGGGGTAGCCCGTCAGGATCCGCCATTCATTTTCATCTGCCTGCCCGGCAATCACATCTTCCAGGCCGCGCTGGAAGTCTGCCCTCTCCATCCGGAAACGCGGCGTCCGCATATGCATCAAGCCCCAGATAATCAGGGCAAAAATCGCAAAAGAGAGGCACAGGGTTATGACGATTGTCACGGATCACGCCTCCAGTAAAAGTTTGACCGCCAGGACAAGGGTGGCCACGATGATTACGGGCTTCACCAGTGCCGCGCCACGCGCGATCACCAGATTCGACCCCAGCCTGGCGCCGACAAACTGGGCCGCAGACATGCACAGGGCCAGGGACCACAACAGGTGCCCGGCGGCCATGAATATACACATGGATGTGGTATTGGTAGCCAGTACCAGCGGTTTGGTATGTGCCGTAGCCTTGCGCATGTTGTACCCCAGCAGCGCGGCAAATGCGAGCGCGTAGAAGGAACCCATACCGGGCCCGAAAAATCCACCGTAAAAGCCGATCCCCCCACCGATCAACAGGTTGAACCAGCCGTTGCCCATTCGCGGCTTTGCATCGATATCGGCAATGCGCGGGGAAAATGCAAAGTACAGGGAAATGACGATCAACAGTATCGGCAGCAGGGTCTGCAGCTGCTCTCCCCCGAGCCGGGTTACCGACCAGGTGCCCAGACAGGAACCACCAATGGCCGCCAGCAAGCCCGGCCACAGGGGACGAAAATCCAGGTGCCCTTTCTGGAAGAAATTCAGGGTCGAAGACAGGGTGCCGAAAACGCTCTGGAATTTATTGGTTCCCAGCGCATCCAGCGGTGGTATGCCGGCCCACAGCAGTGCCGGCAAGGTGATCATGCCGCCGGCGCCGGCAATAGAGCTGATAAAGCCAGCGGCAAAGGCGACTATGGTAAGAATCAGATAGACAGCGGGTGTCAGGTCACCGGCAAGTTGAATCACTCATTCTCCGGTCTGGTTCAGGCCGCTTCGTCAAAATCCGTCTGGTATTCCGGGTTGCGACCTTGGTATTTATGGAAACGTCTCTGGATTTCACGCATATCGTTTTCCAGATTACCGGTGGGCCGGTAAACAGAGTCCACACAGATCTGCTTGCTGGGAAAATCCCACGCTATCAGAACCACTGGCACATCCGCCGCATAGGCAATACGCAGAAACCCGTTCTTCCATTTAGCGGTCTTCTTGCGGGTACCTTCCGGGGTAATGGCGACCCACATTTTTTCATTCTTTCGAAACTGACTCGCTACCTGCTTGGCCATTCCACCCGCAGCAGAGCGATCGGTGGGGATTCCGCCGAGCCATTTGAACAAGTTTTTAAACGGGAAGAAAAACGCTTCCTTCTTCATCAGCCAGGACGCCTTGAGGCCCAGCGCAAGGATAAATGGCATCGCCACCACAAAGTCCCAGTTGGAAGTGTGCGGGGCCAACGCCACCATCACCTTCTTTTCTTGCGGAAACTCGCCATGGATACGCCAGCCCAGTGCTTTCACGATCAACAGACCGGTGCCACGGGTAAACCAGTTGCCGTTACGTGGCATTTCTTCAGGCAAATGCGCGGGGATGGTGGTTTTCTTGGCAACAGTCACGGTCATCATCTCTTCTCAATGGTTACTGCGTAAGTACTGCTATAGACACACAATCATGCCGAGGAATCAAAAATCCAGGGCAGCCAATAATACCGGGAATCAGTGTTCCCGCGTCGCGTAGAAACGCACATCTGGATAACGCTCTTCCGCCAGCTGCAGGTTCACCCGCGTAGGTGCCAGATAGGTCAGGTGTCCCGATCCATCCAGAGCCAGGTTAGTGCTGGCCTTGCGCTTGAAGTTTTCCAGCTCTTTGGCACTTTCACTGTCGACCCAGCGTGCGGTGTTCACATTTACATTTTCGTAAATGGCTTCCACCTTGTATTCGTCCTTCAGACGATAGGCGACCACCTCAAACTGCAGCACCCCCACCGCACCGACAATGATGTCATTGTTATCCAGCGGGAAGAAAACCTGGGTAGATCCTTCTTCGGACAGCTGCTGTAGCCCTTTCTGCAACTGTTTCAGTTTCAGCGGGTCTTTCAGACGAATACGACGGAAGAGCTCCGGCGCAAAGTTGGGGATACCGGTAAATTTCAGGTTCTCGCCCTCGGTAAAGGTATCGCCAATCTGAATGGTGCCATGGTTGTGCAAGCCGATAATATCGCCCGCAATAGCCTCTTCCACATGGGTGCGGTCGCCGGCCATGAAGGTCACTGCATCGGCAATTTTTACATCCTTGCCGATACGTACATGCTTCATTTTCATACCGCGGTTATAGGTGCCGGAGCACACACGCATAAAGGCAATCCGGTCGCGGTGTTTGGGATCCATATTTGCCTGGATCTTGAAAACAAAGCCGGAAAACTTGTCCTCACTGGGCTGTACTACGCGATCATTGGTAGCGCGGGACTGAGGACCTGGCGCCCACTCCACAAAACCGTCGAGCATCTCGCGCACACCAAAGTTGCCCAGCGCCGTACCAAAGAACACCGGCGTCAGCTCGCCCGCACGGTAAGCTTCCAGGTCAAACTCGTGGGTCGCGCCGCGCACCAGATCGATTTCCTCGCGAATTTCCTCCGCGTCTTCGCCCAGCAACGCTGTCGCCTCATCGGAATCCAGTCCCTTGATCTGGATATCCTCGGGAATCGTGTGCCCCTGCCCCTGCTTGAACACGTGGATGGTGTCGGTATAGAGGTTGTACACACCCTTGAACAGCTTACCGGAGCCCAGCGGCCAGTTGATCGGCGCCGCCTGGATATTCAGGACCTCCTCGATCTCGTCCATCACCTCGATGGGATCGCGGATATCCCGGTCCAGCTTGTTGATAAACGACAGAATCGGCGTGGTACGCAGGCGGCACACGTTCATCAGCTTGATGGTGCGATCCTCGACACCCTTGGCGCCATCGATCACCATCAATGCGGAGTCCACCGCGGTCAGTACCCGGTAGGTATCCTCGGAGAAGTCCTCGTGCCCCGGGGTATCCAGCAGGTTCACCACCCGCTCCTTATAGGGGAACTGCATCACGGAGGAGGTCACGGAAATACCCCGCTCCTGCTCCATGGTCATCCAGTCAGAACGCGCGTGGGGGCCCTTCTTGCCCTTGACCGACCCCGCCAGCTGGATCGCATTTCCGAACAACAGCAGCTTCTCGGTCACCGTGGTTTTACCGGCGTCCGGGTGGGAGATGATGGCAAAGGTACGGCGGCCATTGATGCCCGCCAAGTTTGAAGACTGACCCATAATGCAACTTGAGACTGGATAAAAAACAGGCGCGCATTATACACGTCTGGCGCGCGGGAATCGCTGGAAATGGCGATTCGAGGAACCTAGACTGCGGCTAAATTTGGCTGGCTCTGCTTCCAGTGACAACAATATGCGATATGAAGGATCCAATGACCGGGGGCAACTTGCGGGACCGTCTGCGGCCTGGATGGCCGCAGCCGAGCCCCCAGGGATGGGTTCACGGCGTGTCCCGCAAGTTGTCCCCGGTTATTGGATCCGCCACGGCACTCAATAGACAGAGGTGAATAATGAGTCAGGAACGATTGGAGGCACTACAGCAGGCGCTATCCACACAGCAGGTACAGGGCTTCCTGGTGCCCCGGTGCGACGAGTACCAGAACGAATATGTTCCCGCTGCTGACGAGCGTCTCGCCTGGCTTACCACCTTTGACGGCTCCGCCGGTCTCGCCGCCGTCACCACCGAGCGCGCCGCCCTGTTCGTCGATGGCCGCTACACCATCCAGGCCAAACAGCAGATCGGCACCCAGCCCATCGAGCAGCACAACCTCGCCCCCGCAGACATCGCCAACTGGCTGTGCAGCGCCCTCCGTGAAGGCGACGTCCTCGGCTACGATCCGCGGCTACACACCGAACCCGGCCTCGCCCCCCTCAAGAAACGTCTGGACGAGTGCGGTATCCAGCTGCGCGCCCTGGACACCAACCCCATCGACAGTATCTGGCAGGACCGTCCTGCGGCGCCCTCCGGCCCCGCGCGCCCCCATCCCCAGACCTTTACCGGCGAAGATTCCGACAGCAAGCGCCAGCGTATCGCCCAGTTGCTCGCCGACAAAAACCAGGAAGCCCTGTGGCTCGCCAACCCCGAAGTGTGTGCCTGGCTGTTCAACATCCGCGGTAGTGATATCCCACATTTGCCCGTCGCCCTCTCTATGGGCTTCCTGTACAGGGACGGCAGCGCCACCCTGTACCTGGCGGAAAACGCCATCGGCGACGCCCTGCGCCAGCACCTCGGCCATCAGGTCGAACTGGTGACCGAAAAATCTGCACTGTTTGCCGCCGCCGAGCGCCAGCATGTGCAGCGGGTGTGGGCAGACCCCGCACTCACCAACTGCTGGACCCTGCACGAACTCAGAAACCGCGAAATACAGGTACTGCTCGAGCGAGACCCAATCACCGGCGCCAAGGCCATCAAGAACTCTGTGGAACTGGAAGGCAGCCGCGCGGCCCATATCCGCGACGGCGCCGCCCTGTGCGAGTTTCTCGCAGAGCTGCCCGACGCGGTAAAGGGAGAAAATTTTGGTGAACTGGAAGCGGTAAAACTGCTGCGGGAAAAACGCGAACAGCGGGAGGGATTCACCGACGACAGCTTTGATTCCATCTCCGGCTATCGGGGTAACGGCGCAATTGTGCACTACCGCGTAACCCCGGAATCCAGCCTGCGGATGGAAGCCCAGGGCATTTATTTGATCGACTCCGGCGGCCAGTACCCGGATGGCACCACCGACGTCACCCGCACCGTCGCGTTGGGCAAATTCCCCGCGCAGGCAAAAGATCATTTCACCCGGGTGCTCAAGGGGCATATCGCCATCGCGAGCCTGCGCTTCCCCGTCGGCACCTGTGGCGAGCAGATCGATGCCTTCGCCCGCAAATCCCTGTGGGATGCCGGACTGGATTACGCCCACGGGACCGGACACGGCGTCGGCAGTTTTCTGAGCGTGCACGAGGGTCCGCAGCGTATCGGCAAGGCGAATACCAATATACCTTTGGAAGCGGGCATGATCGTTTCCAACGAACCGGGTTTTTACCTGACGGACGAATACGGTATCCGCATCGAAAACCTGATCTTCGTCAGGGAGAGCCCTGAGCATGCAGGCTTTCTGGAATTCGAGGAACTGACGCTTGCACCAATCGAACGCCAGCTGATCGAGCCGACCCTGATGACGGAAAAGGAATTGCAGTGGCTAAATGACTATCACCGGAAAGTACGCGAAACCCTGATGCCACTGGTGGATGAAAAAACTCAAGTGTGGCTGGATGCGGTTACTCAGCCCATCTATTAAATAGCACTCAGTGAGCAGCACCCGAAGGCTTGGCGGGTGCCTCGGGTTCTTCAATACTCAGGACAACAGTTTCCGGCTCGACCGATTTTTCGGGCCGGTCAGCGGACTTCTTGATATCCCCGCTATGCTCCGACTCCCAAAACGGGGGCAGCACATTGAGTACACGCTCACTGACCTCTGGCTCCAGTGAATGTCCCATCCCCGCTATCATCACCAGCTGGGCGCCGGGGATCTTTTCCGCAGTATCCCGCCCGTGGTCCGGTGGCAGTAGCGGGTCTCGGTCGCCGTGAATCACCAGGGTCGGCACATCGATGGTTGCCAGCATGGGAGAGCGATCACCGCTGGCGAGAATGGCCTGGAGCTGTCGAATGGTTCCCGGTGGATAACTGCCGCGATTCAATACCCGGGTTGCCAGCTGCCGCGCGTATTCCTCATCGAAAAACTCTGGCGATCCAATCGCGCGTGCGATCATCACCCTATTCTCCAGCTCCTCGTCCCGGGCAAGCCCTGACTTGGCCCCTTCTGCTAACGCCATAATGGCTTCGCGGCTGGACTCCGGCAGGTCCGGTGCGCCGGAGCTGGACATGATGGAAGTGAGACTGGCAACCCGCTGTGGATAGTTGGCAGTCAAAACCTGGGAAATCATTCCTCCCATGGAGGCGCCCACCACATGTGCGCGCGATATTTCCAGCGCGTCCAGTACACCCACCGCATCGGCCGCCATGTCCTCGAGGGTATAGGCGGGGGTGGGATAGAACCCGACCTTGGTGCGCACCACCGTCCACCAAACTGGCGGCGCGGATAAACCGTAGAATTTCTGCGACAGTCCCGCATCGCGGTTATCCAACAACACAACGCGGTAGCCGCGATCCAGCAGTCCCTGTACCAGCGTATCCCCCCAGTGCAGCATCTGAGCCCCGAGGCCCATGATCAGCAGAACCGGTTCGCCGTCATTTGGCCCCATATCCTGATAGGCAATGGCGGTGTCATTCACAGTAGTAAAGTGAATCGGGTAACGATCAAACGGGCTCTCTTTGGCAGAGACAGGACTCGCTGAAAGCACGGCAAACAGCAGCAATAAGACACAGGAAAATCCCTTGTGTAGCGCTATTGCAGAAAAACGTTCAGCACAGATCATCCGACACATTCCTGTTTATTTTACTTAACCGCCACACTGCTGAGCTCGGACTGATGTCCACCCAGATAGCGGCGCAACCACCACCAGGCAGCGCCGCCCAATACCAGGTTGGAAATCAACGTCGCCACGAACAGCCCGGTGATTCCCCAGTAGTGATTGCCCAACCAGGCCAGCGGCAGGTACAAACCCAGCACCCGCAGGAAGGAAATCAGCGTGCCCGGTAGCGGGTGGCCGAGGCCGTTAAAAGCGGCATTAGCAGACATCACAAAACCGTAACCGGCATAACTGAATGGCACCAGGCTGAGGTAAGCGATAGCGACTGCGATAACCTCCGGGGATTCACTAAACAGGGAAACCAGCGTTTCCCCCACAAGCCACAGGGTTACGGCCAGCCCCAGCCCAAAAGCGATACAGAACCTCGCCAGCACCGCAACCGTTTGCAGTAGCCGATCGTACCTTCCGGCACCCGCGTTCTGTCCCATAAATGGCCCCACCACCGAAGACAGAGCGTAAAACACGATTAATGCCACCGGCTCGATACGCAGGGCAACACCGAGGCCCGCCACCGCATCGGCGCCATGCTTGGCAACCAGCGCAACTACCACGCCACCGGACATGGGGATGATCACATTGGTAGCGATCGCTGGCAGCCCCACTGCCAACAGGGTGCGCCACGACTCCCGCAGCGCAGGCCACTGCCAGCTGGGTGTCCCCAGAATATGTTCTCGCCGTACCAGCACATAAAGCGCGATGGCAAAGCTCAGACCGCGTGCAATCACCGTCGCCAACGCCGCTCCCTGCAATTCCAGGCGCGGAAACCCGAACAGTCCAAAAATCAGCAGCGGATCCAGTATCAGGTTGAAGAAAGCCACCGCCATCAGAATTCGCCCGGTAATCGCGCTATTACCGATAGCCCGCAATGCCGACAGCGATACCATCGGCACCACGGCGAAAACCGCACCGAAATACCAGGGCACCATATAGTCGGCGATCAGCGGTAACAGTCGCTCCTGTGCACCGAGCAGGCGGAACAATGGCTCAATGGTGAGCAGGCCTGCGGCGCTGACCACCAGCGCGATAAGCAGAGCCAGGAAGGTGGCGTCGCTGACCAGTTGCCGCACCCGCTGCATGTCGCCTGCGCCGTAGGCGCGTGCAACGGCGGAGGAAGTCCCCGCACCCAGCCCGATGGCAAGGGCGTTGATGACCATCACCACAGGAAAAGTGAAGCTCATGGCGGCGAGCGGTGCGCTGCCCAGTTGCGCAACAAAATAGGTATCCACCACATTGAACGACATGGTGGCGAGGATGCCCCACACCATCGGCAAGGCGAGGCGACGCAGGTGGCCCGCGACCGGGCCTTCAAGCAGGGACGGTTGATTACGATTCGATGGCATGTGTATTCCGGTCAATGGCAGTCCCGGTAAACGCGGCGAGGAATATTGGCGCGGCCGGAGCGGCTGCCCGCTAGCAGGCGCCTACAATACCAGACTCATCAGCAATGCGTCTTCGCGGCTGCCATCGGACTTCGGATAGTAGTTTTTCCTGCGACCGTCTTCGGTAAAACCGAGCTTGTGGTAGAGCCCACGCGCCGCGCGATTGGATACCCGCACTTCAAGCAGGACCCGCGCCACGTCCTCGGGCAGACAGGAAAAAATGTCCTGCAGTAACCGCTCCGCGACACCCAAGCGTCGCCAGCGCGGAGCCACTGCCACGTCGAGAATTTCTATTTCATCAAACACGCGGCTGACGACACAGCAGGCGGCAATCTCCCGCTCATCGATTGCGCCCGGCGTCGCATTAGCCGGCGCGTGGAATACCCAGCAGATATGGCCCGACTCGAGGCTATCGCGATATTGTTTTGCGCTCCACGGGTGGCTGTGGGCACTGCGTGCCAGGGTTGCCAGGGCGTCGGCATCTGACAGCTGCGCTTGTTGCAGGATCAAGGTGGTCACCGCATCGACGTCGGGCGCGGGGCGAGCATCACGGGAGTGAGATTTCAAAAGGCGACTTCCATGGTCGGCCGTTGCCGGGTACGGCAGTTTAGCGGCGAGTCTGTTCGGGGTATAGCTTGCGCAGTAGATTCCACACTTCGCGCTTGCGGGCCGGCTGTGTCAGCAGCTCGGTCAGGCTGGGCATGGACACTAACGATACGCCCTGCCAGTCGTTTACGGGACCATCCAAAGTCACTGGTGCGCAGTAACTTTGAGCCTGCTCGCCCATCAACCAGATGGACTTGACCGGCTTGCGCGCGCACGCCGCTTCCAGCCAGCTCGAACAGGTATCCCGGGCATCATCGGCCCCGGCGGCTGCAGCGAACGGGTTTTCCGTCAGCGGCCAGCGCAACTTGTCGCGCCCGGTCGGCAGCTGGTGCCAGCCCAGAGCCCGGGCAATATTGCCAAACAGAGACTCCACCGGCAGTGCGGTTCCGGGCTCGCGACTGTCGACTGCGAGCACTTCTTCGCCCAACCACCAGCAACTCAGCACAAATGGGGCCACCTGTTGCTGTGGCGGTGCCACGGGCGCCGCCTTGGCTGTCGCGGTAACCCGCGTTTCGCTGGTAATACTGCCGATTACCCGCCCCAGCTCCGGAGCCGGATCGACGGAGCCAGTTCGTGCGGCGAGCTCGCTGCGCACTTCATCCGCACTGTCACCAGCGGGCTGTTCAGGCGCAGCTACTTCAGCCATCAGGGCGGCGCGGGGCGGGGCCTCAGGAGCCTCTTCAGCGGGCGGAGGCAGCGGCGCCTGGATCGGCTCCGCGGCCAACGGCAAGCGGAAGCGCGGCATATAACTGGTAACTCCCAGTGCCGTCAGATATTCCGTCCGCTGTAATTCGTTCACATCAGTCCCCGTTTACCGGCCACACCGCCCAGGCGATCAAACGCCCTGCGGCTTGTTACTTTTACTGGCCAGCAAGTTTAATGCATCCAGATACGCTTTTGCGGATGCCACCAGAATATCGGTATCCGCACCCACACCATTGACCAGTTTACCATCACGCTCGAGACGAACGGTGACGCTGCCCTGGGAGTCGGTGCCCTGGGTAACGGCATTGACCGAATACAGTTTCAGGTCTGCATTGCTGCCCACCACCGATTCGATTGCCTTGAACGTAGCATCAACCGGCCCGCTGCCTTCGGCACTGCAGGAGTGGCTTTCGCCATCAATGACCACCTGCAGATGCGCCTGCGGGTTGCTGCCGCTTTTGCTGCGAACCTCGAGATCTGCGAGCTGATAGTGCTCCACCGGATCTGCGGCACCGGAAATCAGTGACTGCAGATCCTCGTCGAAGATTTCGTGCTTCTTGTCGGCGAGATCCTTGAAGCGCTGGAACAGCACATTGAACTCTGCCGGGTCAGCGAAAGTGATGCCGAGCTCCTCGTAGCGCGCTTTGACCGCGGCACGGCCGGAGTGCTTACCGAGAACCAGACGGTTCTGGCCCCAGCCCACGTCTTCGGCACGCATGATTTCATACGTTTCGCGGTGCTTGAGCACGCCGTCCTGGTGGATACCGGATTCATGGGCAAAGGCATTGGCGCCAACAATCGCTTTGTTGGGCTGAACCGGGAAACCAGTAATCGACGAGACAAGGCGCGACGTCGGCACAATATGGGTCGTGTCGATACCCGTTTCTACGGGGTAAAGATCCTGACGGGTCCGTACTGCCATCACGATCTCTTCGAGAGATGCGTTACCGGCGCGCTCACCCAGACCATTGATGGTGCACTCCACCTGGCGGACACCGTTCATCACCGCCGACAGGGAGTTGGCGACAGCAAGGCCAAGGTCATTGTGACAGTGGGTGGAAAATATCGCCTTGTCAGAGTTCGGTACATTTTCAATAACGCGCTTGAACATCGCGCCGTATTCCCCGGGTTCGCCATATCCCACCGTATCGGGAATATTGATGGTCCCGGCGCCGGCCTTGATCACCTCTTCAATGATCCGGTACATGAACTCCGGCTCGGAACGGCTGCCATCTTCCAGGGAGAATTCCACATCGTTGGTGTAATTGCGGGCAAGCTTGACCGCCTCCACAGCCTGACGCAGCACATCCTCGGGGTCCATCTGGAGCTTGTACTTCATATGGATGGGGGATGTCGCGATAAACGTATGGATTCGGGAAGAGTTGGCCTTTTTCAGGGATTCGGCGGCGCGAATGATATCGCCTTTTACCGACCGGGCCAGACTGCACACAGTAGAGTCTTTTACGGTTTCTGCCACGGCCTGCACGGCTTCGAAATCGCCCTGACTGGCGATGGCAAAGCCGGCTTCAATCACATCCACACGCATACGCTCGAGCATACTGGCGATGCGGACTTTTTCGTCTTTGGTCATGGACGCGCCGGGGCTCTGCTCACCGTCGCGCAGGGTTGTATCAAAAATGACTAATTTATCTTTATTAGTGTTCATCAGGGCTCGTCTCCTAGTCTTGCCCGAGGCTAAACAGCGGTGACGCCGCTGTCTATGCACTGCTCAAATTAAGTACGGAATTCTGTAGAGAGGTATGGGGATAAAATTATATGCCGCGGCGCGGCAGTCGTAGCAGGCTTGCTAGTCGTAGGAGGGCAGCAGGGATCTGGGTAATGGCATTCGCCGATACGGAGTCTCGGCGCAACACGCGCACGAAAAAAGATCTGGAGGCCTGTGGCCTCACGACCGACACAGGTTGGTCGACAGGGGCTGCGGGATACATGGCTGCTTCAACTTTCTGGGAATATAGATTCTCGGGACGGACATCGAACCATCCCGACCGGCTCCGCCGAGACGAATGTCCGGGCAGCTCAGGAATGAACTATAAGTCTCGATCCCCTGCACATCAACAGTCATCCTAATTTTTACAGAAAAAACCAGAATCAATGCAAAGAGAAAACACCTAATCAACAAAAATTGAAGTATTCATCCTATTTTGAACTGTCAGCCTGCAGCGCATTTAATAACTTCCAGAGCTCCCGGTGCAGCGCTTCCAGCCTGCTCTTGGGCACAGCCAGTTCGCCCAGCGCACTGTCACGCCAGGCCTTCACCTCGCGCCTCAGCGCCCGCGCCGTATCCGTGATTTCGATCAGCGTAACCCGCTCATCCTGAGCACTACGCCGGCGGCGCAACAGCGCCAGGCCCTCCATCCGCTTCAACAGTGGCGTCAGGGTACCGGAATCGAGCATAAGCTCGCTCCCCAAAGCGCTGACTGTCCAAAGGTCCGCAGCGCGCCGCTCCTCATCCCACTGCCACAGAACCAGTAGCACCAGGTATTGTGGATAAGTAATTCCGAACTCGCGCAGCATTGGCTGGTAGGCACGGGTCATCGCCCTAGAGCTGGCATAAAGGGCAAAGCACAACTGACGATCCAGGCGCAGGGAATCCGTTCCCTCGCGATCAGGTTTGGGTTCAGTTCGACTCAAAGCAGGCTCTCAATGTCCGCGGCCAGGTCTGCAGGCTTGTCTTTGGGCGCATAACGGTTCACCACCTCCCCGTCCCGGTTTACCAGGAACTTGGTGAAATTCCACTTGATCCCCTCGGTACCCAGGATGCCCGGAGCACTTTTCTTCAGCGTGGAAAACAACGGATGCGCATTGCTCCCATTCACATCTAGCTTTGCGTACACCGGAAAGCTCACCCCATAGTTCAGGGTACAGAACTCCTGGATTTCGCTATCGCTGCCGGGCTCCTGCTGGCCAAATTGATTGCATGGAAATCCGAGTATTACCAGTCCCTTGTCTTTGTACTTGCGGTACAGCTCTTCCAATCCCTTGTACTGGGGTGTGAATCCGCACTTGCTCGCGGTATTCACAATCAACAGTACTTTGCCTTTGTACTCTTCCAGAGTGGTGGGCTTACCATCACTGGACTGAACCGGAATGGAATAGATATCGGACATGGGCGCTCCCCTGATTTGTTCGTGATTTCAATAATCTCCTACACAATTAGATTGTGCACAATCTAAATTCATATTGCAAAGCCTGGAGATAGTTTGGTGCCCGTCCAGAGCAGGACTTTGTAACCAGATTTTTCTTACAAGCTTGTGGATTGAATTTAATAACGTTTTTTCAGTTATGCACAGACGCGTTACTCACAGAAACTCTGGACAGAGCTGTGGGTAAGTGTGGGATATTGGATGTGAGTGGCGTGGTTGTTGGGTTGCGGAAAACGTTTAAAAAAGCGACGGTGCTTTTTTGGGCGGGTTTGGTTTTGTAGGGGTGTGTGGATATAAAAAAAGGCCCTGGTCGCGTTAGCGATCGGGGCCTTTTTTATGTTCGGTCTGGTGGTGTGGGGTGCTGCGTGGTAGTGACAGTAATTCACCGTATCCAAAATAAAAAAAGGGCCACCCAAATGGGTGGCCCTTTCTTTTATTTAGAAGCCTGACGATGACCTACTCTCACATGGCGAAACACCACACTACCATCGGCGATACTGCGTTTCACTTCTGAGTTCGGCAAGGGATCAGGTGGTTCCACAGTTCTATGGTCGTCAGGCAAACTGGCTTGGGTTGGCTTGGTCTTATGAGCTTGTGCTCTGCGCTGCCACTTGACTGTCCGTTTGCCACTGCTCTCGCAGTTAACAGTCAACCCAAATAAGTCGGTAAAACATTCTGTAGTAATACACCGCAAGAACTGTATGTCTCGTCTCGCGCACAATCCACTGATCGATCATCTGATCAGTAATCGTTAGTAACCATCTCTGTTGTATGGTCAAGCCGCACGGGCAATTAGTACTGGTTAGCTCAACGCCTCACAACGCTTCCACACCCAGCCTATCAACGTGGTAGTCTTCCACGGCCCTTTAGGACTCTCAAGGAGTCAGGGAAATCTAATCTTGAAGGAGGCTTCCCGCTTAGATGCTTTCAGCGGTTATCCCGTCCGAACATAGCTACCGGGCAATGCCACTGGCGTGACAACCCGAACACCAGAGGTTCGTTCACTCCGGTCCTCTCGTACTAGGAGCAACTCTTCTCAAATTTCCAACGCCCACGGCAGATAGGGACCGAACTGTCTCACGACGTTCTAAACCCAGCTCGCGTACCACTTTAAATGGCGAACAGCCATACCCTTGGGACCGGCTTCAGCCCCAGGATGTGATGAGCCGACATCGAGGTGCCAAACACCGCCGTCGATGTGAACTCTTGGGCGGTATCAGCCTGTTATCCCCGGAGTACCTTTTATCCGTTGAGCGATGGCCCTTCCATACAGAACCACCGGATCACTATGACCTACTTTCGTACCTGCTCGTCATGTCTGACTCGCAGTCAAGCGCACTTATACCATTATGCTCATTGCATGATTTCCGACCATGCTGAGTGCACCTTCGTACTCCTCCGTTACTCTTTGGGAGGAGACCGCCCCAGTCAAACTACCCACCATACACTGTCCTCGATCCGGATAACGGACCAGAGTTAGAACCTCAAACATACCAGGGTGGTATTTCAAGGATGGCTCCACAATGACTAGCGTCACTGCTTCAAAGCCTCCCACCTATCCTACACAAGTAGGCTCAAAGTTCAGTGCAAAGCTGTAGTAAAGGTTCACGGGGTCTTTCCGTCTAGCCGCGGGTACACTGCATCTTAACAGCGATTTCAATTTCACTGAGTCTCTGGTGGAGACAGCGTGGCCATCGTTACGCCATTCGTGCAGGTCGGAACTTACCCGACAAGGAATTTCGCTACCTTAGGACCGTTATAGTTACGGCCGCCGTTTACCGGGGCTTCGATCAAGAGCTTCGCCGAAGCTAACCCCATCAATTAACCTTCCGGCACCGGGCAGGCGTCACACCCTATACGTCCACTTACGTGTTTGCAGAGTGCTATGTTTTTAATAAACAGTCGCAGCCACCTGGTCACTTCGACCGGCCTCAGCTTAGGGAGCAAGTCCCATCACCAAAACCGGCGTACCTTCTCCCGAAGTTACGGTACCATTTTGCCTAGTTCCTTCACCAGAGTTCTCTCAAGCGCCTTGGTATTCTCTACCTGACCACCTGTGTCGGTTTAGAGTACGGTTCGCAATTGCCTGAAGCTTAGAAGTTTTTCCTGGAAGCATGGCATCAACCACTTCACTTACCGAAGTAAGCTTCGTCATCAGCTCTCGGCCTTAGGGACCCGGATTTGCCTAAGTCCCCAGCCTACTACCTTAAACACGGACAACCAATCGCCGTGCTGGCCTAGCCTTCTCCGTCACTCCATCGCAGCAATTGCAAGTACAGGAATATTAACCTGTTTCCCATCGACTACGGCTTTCGCCCTCGCCTTAGGGGCCGACTAACCCTGTCCCGATTAGCGTTGGACAGGAACCCTTGGTCTTCCGGCGGGGAGGTTTTTCACCCCCCTTGTCGTTACTCATGTCAGCATTCGCACTTGTGATACCTCCAGCAAACCTCACAGTTCACCTTCAGCGGCTTACACAACGCTCCTCTACCATGCTCATAAGAGCATCCGCAGCTTCGGTTATCAGTTTGAGCCCCGGTATATCTTCCGCGCGGGCCGACTCGACTAGTGAGCTATTACGCTTTCTTTAAAAGATGGCTGCTTCTAAGCCAACTTCCTAGCTGTCTGGGCCTTCCCACATCGTTTCCCACTTAACTGATATTTGGGACCTTAGCTGGCGGTCTGGGTTGTTTCCCTTTTCACGACGGACGTTAGCACCCGCCGTGTGTCTCCCGCGATTGCACTCCACGGTATTCGGAGTTTGCATGGGGTTGGTAAGTCGGGATGACCCCCTAGCCCAAACAGTGCTCTACCCCCGTGGGTGAGACGCGAGGCGCTACCTAAATAGCTTTCGAGGAGAACCAGCTATCTCCCGGCTTGATTAGCCTTTCACTCCGATCCACAGGTCATCCCCTAATTTTTCAACATTAGTGGGTTCGGTCCTCCAATTGATGTTACTCAATCTTCAACCTGCCCATGGATAGATCGCCGGGTTTCGGGTCTATTGCCTGCAACTAAACGCCCTATTAAGACTCGATTTCTCTACGGCTCCCCTATGCGGTTAACCTTGCTACAGACAATAAGTCGCTGACCCATTATACAAAAGGTACGCAGTCACCCCGAAGGGCTCCTACTGCTTGTACGTATACGGTTTCAGGTTCTATTTCACTCCCCTCTCCGGGGTTCTTTTCGCCTTTCCCTCACGGTACTGGTTCACTATCGGTCAGCTGGGAGTATTTAGCCTTGGAGGATGGTCCCCCCATGTTCAGTCAAGATAACACGTGTCCCGACCTACTCGATTTCACTAAATGTGCCTTTTCGTGTACGGGGCTATCACCCTGTATCGCGGAACTTTCCAGATCCTTCCACTAAGACATAAATAGCTTAAGGGCTAATCCCCTTTCGCTCGCCGCTACTCAGGGAATCTCGGTTGATTTCTTTTCCTCCGGGTACTTAGATGTTTCAGTTCCCCGGGTTCGCCTCCCTAACCTATGTATTCAGTTAGGGATACCTGTAAAACAGGTGGGTTTCCCCATTCGGACATTCCAGGATCAAAGCTTGTGTGCCAGCTCCCCTAGACTTTTCGCAGGCTCCTACGTCCTTCATCGCCTCCAGCTGCCAAGGCATCCACCGTATACGCTTAGTCGCTTGACCATACAACACAAACGACTACTAACGACTTTGTATCCAAACGCCGATAAACGTTTGAACACCGGATTGTGTGCTTGAGAGACACACATTTCTATTGAGTTGAGTATTGTTAGTACTCAACCTCGCCTTGCAGTGTATTACTACAAAATGTTTCACCTTGTTAAAGAGCATCTGATGTAAAAATCAGAAAGCTGAACTCTTATCTTTCGATAAAAAATCAGATTTCTGAGTTCTAATGTTGTGTCGGAAAATGGTGGAGCTAAGCAGGATCGAACTGCTGACCTCCTGCGTGCAAGGCAGGCGCTCTCCCAGCTGAGCTATAGCCCCATCTCAATAAGCACCCTTCAAAACCTTTCACTTTGAAGAATGTAAATTTCACGAATTGGTGTTTTCTGAATTCGCCGCATAGCCTGCTATGCAAGAATTCTGAAAGCGCCGAGTCGTGGAATTTTGGTAGGCCTGGGCAGACTTGAACTGCCGACCTCACCCTTATCAGGGTGCGCTCTAACCAGCTGAGCTACAGGCCTAAAACTTTGTACCCTGGGTAAACCACAGGGCACTAGACCCGCCCAACGGGCATCACTGACACAACATCATCAGTTCCGATCAAGCAATATGTGTGAGCACTTACGAAGTTAGGTCGACTTCGATTAAGGAGGTGATCCAGCGCCAGGTTCCCCTAGCGCTACCTTGTTACGACTTCACCCCAGTCATGAACCACAAAGTGGTAAGCGTCCCCCCGAAGGTTAAACTACCTACTTCTTTTGCAGCCCACTCCCATGGTGTGACGGGCGGTGTGTACAAGGCCCGGGAACGTATTCACCGTGGCATTCTGATCCACGATTACTAGCGATTCCGACTTCATGGAGTCGAGTTGCAGACTCCAATCCGGACTACGATTGGTTTTTTCGGATTAGCTCCACCTCGCGGCTTAGCGACCGTCTGTACCAACCATTGTAGCACGTGTGTAGCCCTACTCGTAAGGGCCATGATGACTTGACGTCGTCCCCACCTTCCTCCGGTTTATCACCGGCAGTCTCCCTGGAGTTCCCGACATTACTCGCTGGCAAACAAGGATAAGGGTTGCGCTCGTTGCGGGACTTAACCCAACATTTCACAACACGAGCTGACGACAGCCATGCAGCACCTGTCTCAGAGTTCCCGAAGGCACCAATCCATCTCTGGAAAGTTCTCTGGATGTCAAGAGTAGGTAAGGTTCTTCGCGTTGCATCGAATTAAACCACATGCTCCACCGCTTGTGCGGGCCCCCGTCAATTCATTTGAGTTTTAATCTTGCGACCGTACTCCCCAGGCGGTCTACTTAACGCGTTAGCTCCGAAAGCCACGGCTCAAGGCCACAACCTCCAAGTAGACATCGTTTACGGCGTGGACTACCAGGGTATCTAATCCTGTTTGCTCCCCACGCTTTCGCATCTGAGTGTCAGTATCTGTCCAGGGGGCCGCCTTCGCCACCGGTATTCCTTCAGATCTCTACGCATTTCACCGCTACACCTGAAATTCTACCCCCCTCTACAGTACTCTAGTCTGCCAGTTTCAAATGCTATTCCGAGGTTGAGCCCCGGGCTTTCACATCTGACTTAACAAACCACCTGCATGCGCTTTACGCCCAGTAATTCCGATTAACGCTCGCACCCTCCGTATTACCGCGGCTGCTGGCACGGAGTTAGCCGGTGCTTCTTCTGTCGCTAACGTCAAATCTATACGCTATTAACGCATAAACCTTCCTCACGACTGAAAGTGCTTTACAACCCGAAGGCCTTCTTCACACACGCGGCATGGCTGCATCAGGCTTGCGCCCATTGTGCAATATTCCCCACTGCTGCCTCCCGTAGGAGTCTGGACCGTGTCTCAGTTCCAGTGTGGCTGATCATCCTCTCAGACCAGCTAGGGATCGTCGCCTTGGTGAGCCCTTACCTCACCAACTAGCTAATCCGACATAGGTTCATCCAATAGCGCAAGGTCCGAAGATCCCCTGCTTTCTCCCGTAGGACGTATGCGGTATTAATCCGGGTTTCCCCGGGCTATCCCCCACTACTGGGCAGATCCCTATGCATTACTCACCCGTCCGCCGCTCTAATAAGTCCCGAAGGACCGTTCGCGCTCGACTTGCATGTGTTAGGCCTGCCGCCAGCGTTCAATCTGAGCCATGATCAAACTCTTCAGTTTAAAGAGTCGCCCGACTGCTCACGCCATTAAACTTCAATGGCCAGTCAGGACTTAAGTCTTGCTCGGAATTAAAACGTAATTCATTGACATGAGTTACTTGCTTCCGATAAATCTATTTCTGGTCGAGACCAGATGTCGATCCGTCGCTCCGCAAGCACCCACACATATTGCTTGATCGAATTTTTAAACAACTCAGCGTGGCGCCAGGCCCTCACTGTGGGACGCGTATTCTACACATCCGATCTGCTTAAGCAAGCGCTTTTTGCAGACTTCTTTGAAGCGCTGAAACCGCGATAAATCAACGCTTCCAACCACCTCGATCACCGCTTCGGTGACCCCGAGAAGGACGCGCATTATATGGCGCCGATCTCGTTTGGCAAGGGCTTTTTGAAATTCTTTTTTGGAGTGAAACTCGCTAAATTTCAAAGGCTTATCTTGCCGTCTCGCCGCGTTTTGCGTTGCCGCTCAAGCAGCGAGGGCGCGAACTATACGAGCCCATAATGGCCTTCGCAAGCACTTTTTCGAAAAAGTTTAAAAACCCTCCCGGGGGAGGAAATCCGACCGACGAAGACCCGGAGCCACAGGCGTAGCCCTTCGGTTTCTCTCGGGGGATCTTTTCAGAATAGTGTCACGGGAGGGGAATGCCAAAAATGGCGGGTAGAATTGTCGGCCAATCCACGACAGGGACCGGCCGACATCAAAAGATGGGATACAGCAGCAGTTACTGCTTGTTCGAGGACTTGCCAGCAGACTCCTCAGTCTCACTACCACGTCCCTCTTTACCCTCAACTTCGGCAGTGCCCTCACCAGCTGCTACAGAAGCTGCACGGCGGTCGCGCAGCATCTTCCACACCCAGGCCGCCGGCCCTGAAAAAGTGTAGATCACAGCAATCACCAACAGCACACGGGGCGGGTCGATAGTGACAAGGCTGAACACCAGGATGATCGCCAGCATCATGACAAACGGGACTCGCCCCTTGAAATCGAGCTTTTTGAAGCTGCTGTAATGGAAGTTAGACACCATCAGCAGACCCGCTGCAGCGGTCACCAGTGCGGCGACAAAGGCGAGACCGCTCCCCACATCGGCGTCGTGACCGGCCCAGACCATGCTGGCCACGATAGCGGCTGCAGTCGGACTGGCGAGACCGATAAACACCCCCTTATCGACGGTATCAACCTGGGTATTGAAGCGGGCCAGTCGCAACGCGGCACAGGCCACATAGAGGAATGCGGCCGCCCATCCCAGTTTGCCGAGCGGCCCGAGCCCCCAGCTGAACACCACCAGCGCCGGCGCCAGACCAAACGACACCATATCGGAGAGTGAGTCGTACTGGACCCCGAATGCGCTCTGGGTATCGGTCAGTCTCGCGACCCGACCATCCAGGCCATCGAGGATCATGGCGGCAAAGATTGCGATGGCAGCAGCCTCGAAGTTGCCCCCCATACCCGCAATGATGGCGTAGAAGCCACTGAACAGAGCGCCCGTGGTAATCAGGTTTGGCAGCAGGTATACCCCTTTTGCCCGCACCTTTTTACCGCTCGCGGAAACCTCTTCTTCCACATGTTCATCCACTGGTAAGCGGATTTCCTCTTCGGACCGCAGGCTCTCTGCCCGATCGTCCTGTTTCTCGCTCATACAAGCTTCCTTAAAAACCACGACTTGGTGACACAACGTGGAGTGTACAGTGGCGAACAGGCAAAAAAAAAGCGGCGGGACCGCCAAGTCCCGCCGCTTTTTGATCGAAAGCCGCTATTTAGCTGTTGCCTTCGGTCTTGTCGATGATCTTGTTGGCCTTGATCCAGGGCATCATCGAACGCAGTTTGGCACCGACCTCTTCGATCTGGTGCTCACCGCCGATACGACGCTCGGCTTTCAGGCGCGGCTGACCGGCCAGGGATTCCAGCATGAAGTCCTTGGCGAATTTGCCGGTCTGAATATCTTTCAGAACCCGCTTCATTTCCGCTTTGGTCTCTTCGGTGACGATGCGCGGACCGGTAACGTAGTCGCCGTACTCTGCAGTGTTGGAGATAGAGTAGCGCATGTCCGCGATGCCGCCCTGATACATCAGGTCAACGATCAGCTTCAGCTCGTGCAGACATTCGAAGTAGGCCATTTCCGGCGCATAACCCGCTTCGGTCAGAGTTTCGAAGCCAGCCTGTACCAGTGCGGATACACCGCCACACAGAACGGCCTGCTCACCGAACAGATCGGTCTCGGTTTCTTCGCGGAAGTTGGTTTCGATGATTCCTGAGCGGCCGCCACCGTTGGCGGATGCGTAGGACAGCGCCAGCTCTTTCGCGGTGCCGGATGCGTTCTGGTAGATCGCGATCAAGGTCGGAACACCGCCCCCTTCCAGGTAGGTAGAGCGCACAGTGTGGCCCGGGCCTTTCGGCGCGATCATGATGACGTCGACATCTTTCGGCGGCTCGATCAGCTCGAAGTGGACATTGAAGCCGTGGGCAAATGCCAGCGCGGCACCGGATTTCAGGTTCGGCGCTACCTGCTCGCGGTACACCGCTGCCTGGTACTCGTCCGGAGTCAGGATCATGACAACGTCGGCATCTTTAACCGCGTCGGCGACTTCCGCTACACGCAGACCGGCTTTCTCGGCTTTTGCCCAGGAAGCAGAACCCTTGCGCAGACCGACAACAACATTGCTCACACCGGAGTCTTTCAGGTTGTTGGCGTGCGCGTGGCCCTGGGAGCCGTAACCTATGATTGCAACAGTCTTGGACTTGATCAGAGAGAGGTCACAATCTTTATCGTAATAAACTTGCATAACTTACTTCCTGCTTTTCGTACTTTAAAAGTCATTTACCCGCTGATTACTCAGCATTGATTCATTCAGACAGCGCTCAAACACTGAGGATTTTTTCGCCGCGGGCGATCCCCGAAACACCGGAGCGGACCACTTCCATAATGGTGTGCTCGCCCAGTGCCTGTAAGAAAGCGTCCAGTTTTTCACTGGTACCCGATACCTGTACCGTGTACATATTGCTGGTGACGTCGACGATCTGGCCGCGGAAGATGTCCACACTGCGTTTGACTTCGTCCCGCTGTGCCCCGGTCGCACGCACTTTCACCAGCAGCAGTTCGCGCTCGATATGTGAACCTTCAGTCAGGTCCACCAGTTTTACCACATCGATCAGCTTGTTCAGATTCTTGGTGATCTGTTCGATCTTGTGGTCGTCCCCGATGGTAGTCAGCGTCAGCCGCGACAGGGTCGCGTCTTCGGTAGGGGCCACCGTGAGGCTCTCGATGTTGTAACCTCGCTGGGAAAACAGGCCAACCACCCGCGACAGCGCACCGGGTTCGTTCTCCATCAGAACTGAAATGATTCTGCGCATTGTGTTTACCTCCCTTTACGTCCGTTCCGTTTTGCTGAGCCACATATCCCGCATGGAGCCGTTCGGCATCACCTGCATGGGATAAACGTGCTCAGTCGGATCGACGTAAACATCGATAAACACGGTGCGATCCTTGATCGCAAACGCCTCCGCGAGTTTGCCGTGCAGCTCATCGCGGTGCTCGATCTTCATGCCCAGGTGCCCGTAGGCTTCCGCCAGCTTGATGAAGTCCGGCAGGGACTCCTCATAAACACTGTTGGACAGGCGCCCTTCGTACTGCATTTCCTGCCACTGCTTCACCATGCCCAGGGCCTGGTTATTCAGACACAGGATTTTTACCGGCAGCTTGTACTGGGTCGCTGTGGACAGCTCCTGGATACACATCTGGATGCTGCCTTCACCGGTTACACAAACGACTTCCGCATCCGGGAAAGCGGCTTTCACCCCCAGGGCAGCCGGCAGGCCGAAGCCCATGGTGCCGAGGCCACCGGAGTTGATCCAGCGCCGAGGTTTGTCGAAGCGGTAGTACTGGGCTGCAAACATCTGGTGCTGGCCGACATCCGAAGTCACGTAGGCATCGCCCCTGGTGATCTCATGCACTGCACTGATCACCTCTTGCGGCATGATCATGTCGCCATTGGTGCGATAACGTGGCGCAGTGTAAAGACCGTGGCGCTCGCGCCAGTCGTCAATCTGACGCCACCAGTCGACGATCGCAGACTGGTCCGGCATGTCCGTGGAGGCCTTGAGCATCTCGAGCATTTCCTTCAGCACCGACTGCACCGTACCCACGATGGGCACATCCGCAGTAATGGTCTTGGAAATGGACGCGGGATCCACATCGATGTGGATAACCTTGGCACCGGGACAGAATTTATTCGGCGTATTGGTTACCCGATCATCAAAGCGCGCACCCACCGCGAGAATCACATCCGCGTGGTGCATGGCCGTGTTGGCCTCGAAGGTACCGTGCATGCCGAGCATGCCGAGGAAGCGCTTGTCGGTGCCCGGGTATGCACCCAGCCCCATCAGGGTATTGGTCACCGGGTAGTTGAGGTGCTGGGCCAGCTCGGTGAGCAATTCGGAGCCGTCCCCCTGAACCACACCACCACCGGCGTAGATGACCGGGCGCTTGGCGGACAACAACAACGCCACCGCTTTGCGGATCTGGCCGGTGTGTCCCTTACCCGCGGGGGTATAGGAGCGCATACGCAGCTTTTCCGGGAACTTGTAGGGATAGCGATCCACCGGATTGGTGACGTCTTTGGGGATATCGATCACCACCGGGCCTGGACGGCCAGTGGAAGCAATATAAAACGCCTTCTTGACTACCTCGGGAATATCTTCCGCCTTCTTGACCAGGAAGCTGTGCTTCACGATCGGGCGCGAGCAGCCCACCATATCGGTTTCCTGGAAGGCGTCTTCACCGATCTTGTCGGAAGGCACCTGCCCGGAAATCACCACCATCGGAATCGAGTCCATGTAGGCGGTCGCAATACCGGTAATGGCATTGGTAGCACCGGGACCAGATGTGACCAGGACGACGCCAGTCTTGCCCGTCGCGCGGGCATAACCATCGGCAGAGTGGGTTGCCCCCTGCTCGTGACGCACCAGTAGATGCTTGATGCCCTTCTGACGGAAGATGGCATCGTATATATGAAGCGCCGAACCGCCGGGGTAACCGAAAATCAGGTCTACCCCTTCATCCTGCAGCGCGCGAACCAACATATCGCCGCCGGAGAGTAATTCCACTTGAGCCCCCTCAATATTTCGCTAAATTAGGATCCGCATCATCCAATAACCACAGAAAAACCGGACGGCGCGAAAGCCAGACGGCGATTCTAAAGGAAAAGCGTGATAAATATCAGCCTTAAACGCAGATTTAGCCCATTTTTTAGGATAGCTTAACGGAAACGCTAAATTGCGCGGTATCCGGCCGGTAGCGGAACCGGGTCGCGAACACCAAGGCCTCCAGATGGGGAGGGCCTCCTCGGCAGGAGGGGGTGAGCGCTTAACTCACCGGAAAGAGTGCGGTCCACGGGGTGTTGTGGTGACATCTACTTCGCCGAGCGAAGGCCAAATTGTGCAGTTTGCGCCCCCAGTGTCAACAGATGAGGCCAGCCAATAGACCATGCGGCCACTTTCCCTAGCACAAACTGTTAACTGGGTTGCGAGATACCCGCACCTCCCCGGTACAATGCGGGCATCGGGGCAGGCATCTGACGGACTCCCGAACAGGCCGGCACAACAACAATACTCATACACCGAGGCGGTTTCCCCATGCGCACTGTTATTGCAACCCTCTTCCTGTCGCTGGGCCTGATGGCCGCGACAGCTCAGGCCGATGGCATCTACAAGTGGGTGGATGAAGACGGCGTGGTGCACTTCACATCCCAGCCGCCGCAGAAGAAACAGGTAGAAGTGGTCAAGGCACCCCGCTCTGAGCGCTACAAGAAATGGCAGGAGGAACAACAGGCCCTAGTCGCACAGCGCAAGATGAGCACCGCCGGCAAGCCCAACGAAGAAGCCTCCTCCGTCGCACCACAGCAGTCCAGCCGTGATGATGCCGAGAAAAAAGCCGAGAATGTGGCTACCGAAAAAGCCGAGATGGCGGCCCGCGCCCAGCGCTGCCGCAGCGCACAACAGCGCCTGCAGGAACTGGAGAGCCACGCGCGCGTGCGCGAAGTGGATGCCAGTGGCGGCTACCGGGTGCTGCCGGAAGAAGAGCGGCAGCAGCGGATCCAGCAGACCCGCCAGATCCTGCAAAATAATTGCTGAGTCTCTCAGTGTCCGGCGGGCATCTCACCGTCCGCCGGATGCGCTCTATCCGGCAATTCGCCACCTGGTCCATCCCCGCTCTGCCTTTCCTCCTTTTGCCCCGCTCCGTAATCGCGCCCCAGGTACATATACATCGCCGGCACCACAAACAGGGTGAACAGGGTGCCGATGGTCATCCCGGAAGCCACGACCAGCCCCATGGCAAAACGCGCTCCCCCACCGGGACCGGCAGCAATCAGCAGCGGCACCATTGCCAGTACCAGAGAGGCCGTGGTCATCAGGATCGGACGCAAGCGGATGCTGGAAGCCTCCTCGATCGCCTCGCGCTTGCTTCGCCCCTGCAGCTGTAATTGATTGGCAAACTCCACGATCAAGATGCCGTGCTTGGAGATGACCCCGATCAGGGTCACCAGCCCCACCTGGGTATAGATGTTGAGCGTGGTCAGCCCCAGGCTGACGAAGATCATTGCACCGCACACGCTCATGGGCACCGTGACCAGCATGATCAGAGGGTCCCGCCAGGATTCAAACTGCGCAGCCAGCACCAGGTAAATCACGATCAGCGCGAAGAAAAAGGTGAGCAACAGATCCGAGCCCTCGTTTTTAAACTGGCGGGACTGCCCGGAGTAATCGGTGGAGTACTCCCGCGGCAACACCTCCGCAGCCGCGGACTCGAGAATGCCCAGCGCCTCACCCAGTGGAACCCCTGGCCGGGGCACACCGGAAATGGTGACCGCATTCAATTGCTGAAAGCGTTTCAGTTGCTGGGGCTCGACGCTTTCTTCGATTCTTACCAAGGTGGACAGCGGGACCAGGGTGTCATCGCCGGCGCGAATGTAATACTGCTGCAACTGCTCACCGGTAAGACGGTCGCTGCGCACCACCTGCGGGATAACCTTGTAACTGCGGTTCTCCAGGGAAAAGCGGTTGGTGTAGGCACCAGACATCATCGCCCCCAGCTCCCGCGCCAGGTCGGCCATGTTGACCCCGATGGACGCCGCCTTGTCACGATCGATGACGACCGAAAGCCGGGGTTTGTCCAGCTTGAGGTCCGCATCGAGAAAGATAAATTTCTTGCTCGCCAACGCGCGCCCCATGATGTCGTCGGCAAAGCTGGCGAGACTGGCGATGGGCTCGGTGGTGCCAATCACAAACTCTACCGGCAGGGTGCCACCGGCAGTGGGCAGGCTGGGGGGAACAAAAGTGGCAACTTTCAGCCCGGCAATCTGGGAAACTTCGCCGTTGATCAGTTCCTGCATTTCCTGGGTGTTCTTATCCCGCTTGTTCCAGGAGGAGAGCACGAACCCTGCGATCGCGCTATTGGTACTGTTTCCGGCGCCGCCGACACCGTTGAGCAGAAACAGGTTTTCCACTTCCGGGTGTCGCTCCTTCACGCCATTAATCTGGCTGGTGTACTGCTCCATATAATCCAGCGTGGCGAAAGAGTCCCCACGGGCAATCCCCAGTACAAAACCCCGATCTTCTTTCGGCTCCAGCTCACTGGGTGATGTAACAAACAGGAAGTAGCAACTGCACAGCACGATCAGGCCGAACACCAGGATGACCGCGCGACTGTCCAGTGCACCGTGCAAGCGCCGCCGGTACCCGGACTCCAGCCCACCGAGTCGGCGCTCCAGCCAGGCTTCCAGACGATTGCTGCGTTCACCACTTTCCGGGCGCAGCACCCTGGCGGCCATCATCGGCGACAGGGTCAGCGCAACCACCCCCGACAGCAGTACCGCCCCGGCCAGGGAAAACGCAAACTCAATAAACAGGGTGCCGGTCAGCCCGCCAAGAAAGCCGATAGGCAGATACACCGCGATCAATGTCGTGGTCATCGCCACAATGGGCCAGGCCAGTTCGCGTGCCCCCTTGATAGCCGCCTTTTCCGGCGAGAGCCCCTCCTCGATATGCCGGTGCACGTTTTCCAACACGATAATTGCGTCGTCCACCACGATGCCGATGGCCAGCACCATTGCCAGCAGGGTCAGCAGATTGATGGAAAAGCCCATCAGCAACATCAAAAACAGCGCCCCAACCATAGATAAGGGAACTGCCACCGCGGGAATGATCACGCTACGCAGGGAGCCGAGGAACAGGTAGATCACCAGAATTACTATCAGCACCGCCTCGGCAATGGTCTTCACCACTTCATTGATCGAGTCCTGAATGTATTCGGTGCTGTCGTAGGGAATTTCCCCGAGCATACCCTCCGGCAGTTGGGGAAAAATTTCATTGTTCAGTTTGTCGCGCACATCCGCGATGACATCCAGCGCATTGGCATCCGGCGCTACCTCCACCGCGACGAAGGTAGCGGAACGGCCATTGAAGGTCACCGAGGTATCGTAAGATTCGGACCCCAGCTCCACCTCCGCCACATCTTCCAGCCGTACCAGGCGATCGCCATCCGCGCGCACCACCAGCTTGCGAAACTCGGCTTCAGTAGCGATATCCGTCGCCGCGCGGATGTCCATCGCCACCCGTGTGCCCTTGGTGCTACCCACCGCTGCCAGCACATTGTTCTGACGCAGCGCGCTGCTGATATCCCCGGGGGTAACGCCCTGGGCTGCCATCTCCGCCGGTTTCAGCCAGATACGCATGGCGAAGGTGCGGTTGCCCAGTAATGCCGCGCGCTGGACCCCGGCCACGGTGGAGAGCTTCGGCTGTACGACTCGGGTGATGTAATCGGTGATCTGGTTGTTGTTGAGAATTTCTGAAGAGAACGACAGGTACATGGCGGCGATGGTTTCCCCCACCGCCAGATCTACGGTGGAATCCTCGGATTCCTCCGGCAGTTCATTGCGCAGCTTGTTTACCTTGGCGACCACCTGAGTAAGGACTTCGTTGGGATCGTAGTCCAGGCGCACGTACGCCTGAATGACGGAAATACCCTGGATACTGGTGGAAACGATGTAATCGAGGCCGTCGGCACTGGCGATTTCCTGCTCCAGAGGCGTGGTAATAAATCCCTGAACCAGATCGGCATCCGCACCGACATACACGGTACTGACGGTTATCACCGCGTTTTCCAGCTCCGGATACTGGCGCACATTCAGCTCGGAAGCGGAGCGCAGGCCGAGCAGGAAGATAAACAGGCTCACCACGCAGGCGAGCACCGGCTTGCGAATAAAGATATCAGTAAAATTCACACGGCATCCTTGCCTGCTGGCGGCGACAGCTAACTGTTATCCGGTTGCGGTGATAACTGGTCCGGGGGCGGGTTTTCGTTATTGATGATCACGCTGCCCTCATTGCGCAGCTTCAGCAACCCGCTGGTAGCGACCTGCTCACCGGCTTCCAGCCCCTGGGTAATTTCAATCAGGTCCCCCCGCTCTTCCCCGGTTTTCACGAACCGCTTTACTGCGACCCACTGCGGCTGTTGCGCAGTATCCTTCTTGGGCGCGCGCCCCTGCGCCGCAGAATCCGCCGGTTTTTTCTGCGGTTTGCGGATCACGAATACTGCGTTGCCGTAGGGTGCATAACTAATGGCGGTGCGCGGTACCACCAGCACGGTGCGAAACTTTTCCACTTCTACCGAAACATCCGCGAACATACCCGGTCGCAGCCGGCGCTGATTATTTTCCAGAGTGGCCTGGAGCAGAAAGGTTCGATTGCGCGGGTCTATGGCGGGATCGATCGCAGTAATACGCCCATTAAATTCCTCATCGGGCACTGCAGCGGCATTGAGGGTGATCTGTTGACCCAGTTCGACACGACTGAAGTCCTGCTCAGCGAGGGAAAAATCAACATAGATGGGCTGCAATTGCTGCAGGGAAACTACCGCATCGCCGGGCGCAACATTCTGGCCGAGGTCGACCTGGCGAATTCCCAGTTGCCCGGAGAACGGGGCGGTGATCGTGCGCTCAGCTATGGTGGCACGCTGCACTGAAAGATTCGCAAGCACCTGATCGCGGGCGGCTTTGGCCTGATCCAGCTCACGCAGTGTGGCCACGCCCTTTTTGTAGAGTTCGGATATCCGTTTGTAGTCCCGGTCCGCGAGCCGGCGCTCAGCCTCCAGCACGTCTATCTGTGCGGTCTCCGGGTTGGCAGTGAGCTCCGCCAGCAGGGTCCCTTTTTCCACCTGCTGGCCGGACTCGAAATAAATGGCTTTGACTTCACCCTGGGCCTGGGTGGTGACGTCGACACCGTTGATGGCACGCACACTGCCCACTGCGGCGAGAGTCGTCTGCCAGCGCTGCTGGGCCACCCTGGCGGTGCTGACGGTGGCAGGCGGCAACGACATGTTGTCCATAAACTGGTTCATCATGTACTTGCCAAACAACTTGAAACCGAAAATACCGCCGAACACCAACAGGCACCCCAGCAACATCCAGAACATGCGCCGGTTAAACAGCTGCTTTGCCAACGACATACATCAGGTCCATTGAATACTGCCCGTCCCTGGGCGTCGGTTAGTCAGGGCGTTACTTGGTGAATACCGCCTTGTCTCCTTCCAGCGCTGCGTGAATGGTATCTCCAGGAGCAAATTTTCCGGAGAGCACATCCTGGGCCAGTGGATTTTCCAGCCACATCTGGATCGCGCGCTTCAGGGGACGCGCGCCGTAAACCGGATCGAAGCCCACATCCGCAAGCTTGTTGAGAAGCTCTTCGGAAATCTCCATTTTGAGATCCCGTTCCGCCAGTCGATTGCGTAGGTTCTGCAACTGGATTTCGGCAATGGAGCGCACCTCGGCGCGATCCAGGGGATGGAATACCACGACCTCGTCGATGCGATTGATAAACTCCGGACGGAAATGGGTTCCTACAACCTCCATGACCGCCGCCTTCATTTGCCGGTAGTGGATTTCGCTGTCCACCTCGTCGTCATTTTTGGCGCTGGCGTATTTCTGAATCAGGTCAGAACCCAGGTTAGACGTCATAACCACCACCGTGTTGCGGAAATCGACGGTGCGCCCCTGGCCATCGGTCAGACGACCATCCTCCAACACCTGCAGCAGGATGTTGAAGACATCCGGGTGCGCTTTTTCCACCTCATCCAGCAATAGCACAGAATAAGGCTTGCGGCGCACGGCCTCGGTGAGATAGCCGCCCTCCTCATATCCCACGTACCCGGGGGGTGCACCGATCAGGCGCGCAACCGAGTGCTTCTCCATAAACTCCGACATGTCGATACGCACCATGGCGTCTTCGGTGTCGAACAGGAATTCCGCCAACGCTTTACACAGTTCGGTCTTGCCCACACCGGTGGGGCCGAGAAACAGGAAAGAGCCGTTGGGGCGGTTGGGGTCTGCAAGCCCGGCGCGCGAGCGCCGCACGGCATTGGATACCGCTTCCACCGCCTCGTCCTGGCCAATAACACGATCGTGCAGTGCGCCTTCCATTTTCAGCAGCTTCTCGCGCTCGCCCTCAAGCATTTTGGACACGGGGATGCCGGTCCAGCGGGAAACCACTTCCGCCACTTCTTCATCGGTGACGCGATTGCGCAGCAGTTGATTGTCGCTGGTATCGCTGGCATCAGACGCCAGTTTCAGCTGCTGCTCCAGTTGCGGAATCACGCCGTACTGGATTTCAGACATGCGCGTGAGATCACCCGCGCGACGTGCGGCATCCATATCCAGCTTGGCCTGCTCCAGCTTGTTCTTGATGTCCGCGCTGCCGGCGAGCTTGGCTTTCTCCGCCTTCCAGATTTCTTCGAGATCGGCGTATTCTTTCTCGATACTGTGGATATCTTCCTCGAGCTTCTGCAGGCGTTTTTTCGCTGCTTCATCGTCCTTGTCTTTTTTCACCGCCTCGCGCTCGATCTTGAGCTGGATCAGGCGGCGCTCCAGTTTGTCCATTTCCTCCGGCTTGGAATCGATCTCCATGCGAATGCGGCTTGCCGCTTCGTCGATCAGGTCGATCGCCTTATCCGGCAGCTGGCGATCGGTGATGTAGCGCTGGGAAAGTTTGGTGGCGGCGATAATCGCGGAGTCGGTGATATCTACCCCGTGGTGTACTTCATAGCGTTCTTTGAGCCCGCGCAGGATTGCGATGGTGTCTTCCTCACTGGGCTCATCCACCAGTACTTTCTGGAAGCGGCGTTCCAACGCCGCATCTTTTTCGATGTACTGGCGATACTCGTTGAGGGTAGTGGCACCGACACAATGCAGCTCACCGCGGGCCAGTGCCGGCTTCAGCATATTGCCGGCATCCATGGCGCCTTCCGCCTTGCCAGCACCGACCATGGTGTGCAACTCGTCGATAAACAGAATGACACGGCCTTCCTGTTTGGATAATTCGTTCAGGACCGCCTTCAGGCGCTCCTCGAATTCGCCACGGAATTTCGCCCCGGCGAGCAGAGAGCCAAGATCCAGTGACAAAAGGCGCTTGTCTTTCAGGCCCTCGGGCACTTCACCATTGACGATGCGCTGGGCGAGACCTTCGACAATTGCGGTTTTACCCACACCGGGCTCACCAATAAGCACCGGGTTGTTCTTGGTACGGCGCTGCAGTACCTGGATGGTGCGACGAATTTCATCGTCGCGACCGATCACCGGATCCAGTTTGCCGGCTTCCGCGCGGGCGGTCAGATCCATGGTGTACTTGTCCAGCGCCTGTCGGGCTTCTTCCGCCTGCGGGTCGTTGACCTTTTCATCGCCGCGCACCTTGGTGATGGCATCCTGCAGATGTTTGAGGTCACCATGCGCATTCAAGATCTTGGAAACTTCACCCGCGGCAGAATCAAACGCCGCCAGTAAAACCGTTTCACTGGCAATAAAACTGTCGCCATTTTTCTGCGCTTTTTTATCCGCCAGATTGAACAGGCGCATCAATTCCTGCGACATACCGACGTCACCGGTGGGGGAACCCACGGTGGGCAGGCTGTCGAGGCGCTTGGCGAGATCATTGCGCAGGCCGTTGATATTGAATCCGGCCTGATTGAGGAATGCGGTAACGCTGCCATTGGATTGATCCAGCAGCGCCTGCAACAGGTGTTCGGGATAAATCTGATTGTGGTCGCGGCCAACCGCGATGGATTGTGCGTCAGCAATGGCGGCCTGCAACGGGTTGGTCATTCTGTCGATGCGCATTGTGCTTTTCCCTCTCCTGATCATTGACGCGCCGGACAAAGGATAAGGCGGCGCATGGAAACGCAATGACGAATACAGTCTAGTGCTGATCAGTAATTTGCGGGCTGGTGGCGGGTTTTCAAGCTCTGCGCAGCTGGGGAATGCTTATTTAAATGCGGTAAGCAGCGGAGCACTGTAAGGCCGGGGAGAAGGCCGAGCGCCGGAGATGGGGATTCAGGATCGTCGGCAACAGGGATGTTGCCGACGAAGCGTACAGGGATGTATTCACAGCGGTCCTGAAGCCCCATCTCCGGTGATTGGCCGCCACAGGACTAGCTTCAGTGCGGAAACCTCACAACTCAAATATTTATTCAAACCAAATCAAAGTCGCCATTCGACCGGTATCCCCATCCCGGCGATAGGAAAAGAATTCAGATTCTTCCGTAACGGTGCAGCGGTCGCCGCCAAATACCTGAGAGATTCCCAGTTCCGCCAGCTCTGCACGTCCCAGGGCGTAGATATCCGCCAGAAAATGCAGCGGCTTGTCCGCATGGGGAACAAAGCTGTTGGAAATGGCCTCGGCGTGGGATTCGCTCATGGCCGATTCAAACGCCGCTTCGAGCACATCCACACCGCATTCAAATGCCTGCGGACCAATGGCCGGGCCGAGCCAGACCATAAGCTCCTCCGGTGCACTCGTCAGTGCGCGAATGGTCTCGCGGATAACGCCCCCGGTCAGCCCTCTCCACCCCGCGTGAATCGCAGCGACTTCGGTGCCATCGCGATTGGTTACCAGCAGCGGCAGACAGTCCGCGGTCAGCACCGCACACACCACGCCCTTCTCGCGGGTATAACTGGCATCCGCCGTGCGCACCTTGTCATCGCTTTGCGCTTGCACCGCCCTGTCGCTATGAATCTGCTCCAGCCACTGCGGACCGCGGGGCAGGTTCTGCTCCCGCTGCAATTGCGCGCGGTTAGCGGCAACCGCCTCGGGGTTATCGCCCACATGATCGGCGAGATTAAACGCGCTGTAGGGTCCCTCACTGTGGCCGTCGCGGCGCAGTGTAAAACAGGCCCGTACATTGGCCGGGGCGGGCCAGCCCGGGGTCAGATAGTGATCAGCTGCCATGTTGATTCCTGGTAATTCCTGTTTCACGCGCGTTAGTGGTTATCCGCCCGCAGTAGCGCGAGCAGTTGCAGCATATCCTCCGGCATGGGGGCCGACCAGTGCATTGGCTCTCCGGTCTGTGGATGGATCAGCGCCAGCTCCGCGGCGTGCAGCGCCTGACGGGGAAACTGCTGCAGGGCGGCAACCAGATCGGGATCTGCGCCAGTAGGCAGTTTATTGCGCCCGCCGTATAGCGGGTCGCCCACCAGCGGGTGACGGATATGCGCCATGTGCACACGAATCTGGTGGGTGCGGCCGGTTTCCAGCTGGCAGCGCACCAGGGTGTGGCCGCGAAAGCGCTCCTGCAAGCGATAGTGGGTGATCGCTTCCTTGCCGCCGCCATCGCCGGATTTACCGAGTACCGCCATCTTGAGGCGATGCTGTCGATGCCGCCCCATGGGGGCATCGACGGTACCGCCGCCGCTGAGCACGCCCAGCACGATGGCATCGTACTGCCGGCTGACGGTGCGCGCCTTGAGCTGATCGACCAGGTCGGCCTGCGCCTGCAGGGTCTTCGCCACCACCATCAAGCCGCTGGTGTCCTTGTCCAGGCGGTGCACAATGCCGGCGCGAGGGATATTTCTCTGCCCGGCGCAATGTGCCAGCAGCCCGTTCAGCAGGGTGCCATCCGGATTGCCCGCCGCCGGGTGCACTACCAGGCCCGCGGGCTTGTTGACCACCAGCAGACTGTCGTCTTCGTAGACGATATCCAGGTCCATCGGCTGCGGCTGCCACTCGCCCTGGGGCTCCAGCTCTGCGCGCAATTGCAGCATTTCACCGCCAAACAGCTTGGCCTTGGGCTTGCCAGACCGGCCGTCAATGGTGAGTTGGCCGCCTTTTATCCAGGCTTGCAGTCGCGCGCGGGAATAATCGGGGATCAAATCCGCTGCGATCTGGTCAAACCTCTGGCCGGCGTACTCCGCCGGCACTTCAATATCGATATGTATTTGATTGCTCATCCGAGTGGGTCTAATACTTTGGGCTGGCGGGGCGCTGTGGTTAAATAGCTGCCCTTCTGCCCCCGGTGAATTTTGGGCGGCTAGTTTAATAAGGTTGAGACAAATAATGATAGAGCGAGGGGCTATGCAGGCCTGGAAAACGCTGTGGCTGGCACTGCTGGCCGTTTTGGTGGCCTCGTGCGCCAGCACGGACGAAGAAGAAGAGGGACTGCCCTCCGGTAACCGCACCGAGCAGGCCTTCTACGAAGCTGCCCAGAGGCAGCTGAAATCCAGCCAGTGGGAGCTGGCGATCAAGAACCTGCGCGCGCTGGAAGACAACTTTCCTTTCGGTAACTACGCCGAACAGGCGCAACTTGAGCTGATCTACGCCTATTACCGCGACTACCAGAACGATGCCGCCATCTCTGCGGCAGATCGTTTTATCCGTCTGCATCCGCAGCATCGCAACGTGGATTATGCCTATTACATGAAGGGCCTGGCGTCATTTACCGAAGGTAGCGGCCTGTTTGAGCGCTTTTTGCCCACCGATATGACCCGCCGGGATCCGGGATCCGCGCGCGAGTCTTTCGCATATTTCGCCCAGTTGATGGCGCGCTATCCGGACAGCCGCTACGCCCCGGATGCGCAGAAGCGCATGATCCACCTGCGCAACCTGCTGGCGCGCTACGAGATTCACGTGGCCAACTACTACTTTAAGCGCAACGCGTATCTGGCAGCAGCCAACCGCGGTCGCTATGTGGTAGAGAACTTCCAGCAGACCCCGGCGGTGCCCGATGCTCTGGCGGTGATGGTGCAGTCCTACCACCTGCTTGAAATGCCGCAGCTGGAGTCAACTTCGCTGGCGGTGTTGCAGACCAACTACCCGCACCACCCTGCATTCCGTGATGACGGCACTTTCAACTACAAATACTACGCTGGCGCCAGTGGCCGCAGCTTTATCCACCGCATTACCCTTGGCCTGTTCGAGAAGTCGGATCCGCGCGGCTTCGACAGTCGCGAGCTGTACAACGCCGAATACCGCACCGAGGACGCGCCGCTGCCGCCCGAACTCTAAGGACGACATCTAGCGCAAACAAAAAAGGCCCCGCTGTCGCCAGCGGGGCCTTTTTTGTAGACGGCGGCTGATGTGATTGCCAGCCCACCCAGCGGAGCGAGCGCTTACTCCCCAGCCTTCCAGCCATTAGTGATCGGGTAACGGCGGTCGCGCCCGAAACCGCGCTCAGAGATCCGCACCCCGACTGCAGCCTGGCGGCGCTTGTACTCGTTGCGATCCACCAGTCGCACCACGCGCATGACGGTCGCCTCATCAAATCCGCGGGAAATGATGTCCGCAGCACTGTGATCCAGATCGATATACAGCCGCAGGATTTCGTCCAGTACCTCATAGGGCGGCAAACTGTCCGAATCCACCTGATCCGGCGCCAGTTCTGCGCTGGGCTCGCGGGTAATCACGGTTTCCGGGATGACTTCAGACACGCTATTGCGGTAGCGGGAAAGCTCGTACACCAGAATCTTGGGCACATCCTTGAGCGCATTGTAACCACCCACCATATCCCCATAGAGAGTGGCGTAGCCAACTGCCATCTCGCTCTTGTTGCCGGTAGTCAGCACCATAAAGCCTTTTTTGTTGGAGATAGCCATCAGCAGCATACCGCGGGCACGGGCCTGCAGGTTCTCCTCGGTGGTATCACGCTCGCTACCGGCGAACTCACCCTTGAGTGCCTTCATCGCGGCATCGAAAATGCCTTCGATACCGATCACCCGGTAATTGATTCCCAGGCGCTCCGCCTGATCCGCGGCGTCATTTTTGGACAGGTCCGAGGTATAGCGGAACGGCATCATTACCGCCTCTACCCGCTCCGGCCCCAGGGCATCTACCGCCACCGCCAGGGTCAGTGCGGAGTCGATGCCCCCGGACAGGCCAAGCACCACGCCCTTGAAGCCGTTCTTGTTTACATAGTCCCGCACCCCGAGTACCAGCGCCTGGTACACGGAGGCCAGGCCATCCAACGGTTTGGCATCGCTGCCCTGAGCCAGAGACACCTGATCCCCGTCCGCCTGCACCGTCACCGGCAACAGGCTCTCGACAAATTCCGGCGCGCGCCCACGCAACTCGCCATTGCTGTCCACAGCAAATGACCCGCCATCGAACACCAGCTCGTCCTGGCCACCCACCGAGTTCACATAAACGATAGGCATCTTGCCCGCCTGCGCCTGGCGCCCCAACAGCGCGAGGCGCTCTTCCGCCTTGCCACGATGGAACGGAGACGCATTGATGTTCAGCATCAACTTGGCACCGGCACGCTCCGCCTGTACCACCGGCTCCGGGTGCCAGATATCCTCACAGATGGTAATGGCGGTAGGGATACCCTTGATATCCACCACACAGGGCTGCTCGCCGGGCACAAAGTAGCGCAACTCGTCAAACACCTGATAATTGGGCAGCTTCTGTTTGGCGTATTCCGCAACCAGCTCCCCATCCTGGATCAGCCCGGCCATGTTCAGTACGGTACCCGCGATCACCCGTGGATAGCCGATAAGCACCGCACAGGGAAGTTCAGCCTGCTTGAGCTTGCTCAGGGCCGCGTCAATCCGCTTCTGCATACTGGGACGCAGCAACAGGTCTTCCGGCGGATACCCGCACAGGGTCAATTCCGGGAACAGCACCAGATCGGCACCGTGCTCCCGGTGGGCCCGTCGCGCGACCTCGACTACCTGGTCAGTATTGCCGTGAATATCCCCCACCAGCAGATTGATTTGCGCCAGCACTAGCTGCAAAGTAGACATCGTTATACCCCGTTAATCTGAGGCGGCTATTGTAGCCACGCCGACCGGGTGTACAACATCTGCCCCGGGCCATCTCCCGACAGTTTGCCACTCGCCATAACAATGTGAATAAAACGAGAACAAAATGTGAGCAGCCAGACGGCCAACGACCCCGCAACTTCACCGGAATCCGTAAATCGCAAGGGCTCCCGTTCAACCGGTGTCCAGCCATATCGACTGCGCTTGCGACAGCGGGAGCTACTCAAGCTCTATGCGTGGTACCGGGTCATCATTGCACTGATACTGTTGGGACTGTTCGCGTCCGGAATCAGTAGCAATACTGTGGGTACACTGCACCCAGTGCTCTACCTGGATACGGCGATCACCTATGCAGTCCTCAACATTGCCTGGCTGCTCTACCTATATCCCAGTAGTTTTCAGACCACCCCTCTGCGTATCGGCTCCCTTCTCGGGTGCGATATCCTCGCATTTCTACTGTTGATCCAGGCCAGTGGCGGGCTGAACTCCGGGGTCGGCTACCTGATGCTGACTACCTGTGCGGTGGGCTCCCTGATTCTGGATCGCCGCATGGGCGCGTTTCTCGCAGCGATAGCCAGTATCGCGGTGATTGCACAGCAACTGTTTGGCCTGCTCACCGGGCAGGCCGACACCCAGGACATCGTCTCCGCCGGCAGTCTCGGCATCCTGATGTTTACCTGCGTCAGCGTCCTGCAATACCTCTCTGCACATATCCATATCGCCAATCAGAAAGTAGAACAGGAACGCAGGCATACCGCGCACCTGCAGAGGCTCACCCAGCAGATCGTCGCGCAGATGCGTACCGGGGTGCTGGTGGTCGACGGAGAAGACCGGCCGGCACTGGTCAATCGCGCCGCACAACAGTTACTCGGTATCCAACGTATCAAAGACGGCAAGCTGAGCGCGGATTTTCGTCAGACACTGGATGACCTTCGCCGCGGTGAGACCCGTAGCCGGATCATCCAGGGAGCGGGACACTCCGAGTTGCGTGCGAGTATCACCACACTGCCCCACGATGCTCGGGGCAGCTCGCTGATATTTCTCGAAGACAATCGCAAGCTCGCGCAACAGGCACAACAATTGAAACTCGCCTCACTGGGCCGCCTCACCGGCTCTATCGCCCACGAAGTGCGCAATCCGCTGAGCGCAATCAGTCATGCCGCGGAACTTCTCGCGGAGTCCAGCTCGCTGACCGCAGAAAATCGCGAACTCACGGAAATCATCGGACGCCACAGCCAGCGGGTAAACCAGATTGTCGAGAATGTGATGCAGCTGTCCCGTCGCCAGCCTCCAATGACGCAACTATTCGACCTGTGTCAGTGGATAGGCGACTTCCTCAGGGATTACCGCATGGAAATGCCCCGGGACATAGAGATCCGTTGCAGTTACCCGGCAGTGCCGGTGTACGCACGTTTCGACCCGAACCAGATGGCTCAGGTTCTCACAAATTTATGCAATAACGCGGTGCGACACTCACGAGCCGCCACCGGCGTACCGACTGCGGAACTCGTAATCAGTTACCTGCCCCAACGTCAGTGCGCGCAGCTTGATATACTCGACGATGGATACGGGGTTGCCGAGGAAAATACAGACAAAATCTTTGAACCATTTTTTACTACCGAGTCCGCCGGGGCGGGACTCGGTTTATATATCGCCCGCGAACTGTGTGAATCGAACAGAGCCAACCTCTATTACTGCCGAAGCCGAGACAGACGCAGCTGCTTCAGAGTAGAATTTGCCAACGCTGACCAGATTTTTTGACCCCATTAACACAATAATTTTTAATTAAATGGCCGATCGTCAACCCATAGCACTAATAATCGACGACGAACCGGATATCTGTAACTTGATATCCATGACCCTACACCGCATGAACGTGCGCTCAGATATCGCCATGTCAGTCGCCGAAGCCCGTCGACAATTGGAAAAAAAGCGCTACGACTTCTGCCTGACCGACATGAAGTTACCGGATGGTACTGGGCTGCAGGTTGTTGAACATATTCAGGATCTACCGGCAGACCGTTTACTTCCGGTTGCCGTCATAACCGCGCACGGCAATATGGATACCGCCATTGCCGCGCTTAAACTCGGTGCATTTGATTTTGTCAGCAAGCCGGTGAATCTAGAGCGTCTGCGCAACCTGGTGCAGCTGGCGTTGCGCTTGAACGAAGCCCGCTACGTGGAGCAGCAGGAATTCCCGACACTGCTACAGGGGCAATCTCCAGCAATACAGGAACTGCGCAAGCAAATTGAAAAAGTTGCGCGCAGCGATGCTCCGGCGCTTATCTTCGGCGAGGCGGGCAGTGGTAAAGAACTGACTGCACGCTGTATCCACCAACACGGCCCGCGCGCGCAGCAACCATTTGTACCCGTTTACTGTGCCAGCCTGGCCGCAGAGCGGCTCGAAGAGACGCTATTTGGCAGCGAATCGGAACCGGGTTTAATCCAGCGTGCACATGGCGGCACTCTGTTTCTCGATGAAGTTGCCAGCCTTCCCCCGGATATTCAGGTCAAACTCCTTCGAGCCATTCAGGAGAAACGTTATTTTTCAGAAATAGATGCAGCACGCACCGACCTGGATATTCGCATCCTCAGCGCCAGCAAACAGCCCCTGGCTAAAGCAGTGCGAGAGGGACGATTTCGCAGCGATCTTTACTACTGTATCAACGTTATTGAACTACACGCTCCACCCCTTCGAAAAAGGCTTGAGGATATTCCGCTTCTGGTTCGCGATATGCTACGCAGGATTTCCACCGCAAAAAAAGGCGCTGCTCCGAAGGCCGCACCAGATGCCATCAGCGCCCTACAGGCCTACCCCCTCCCTGGAAACCTGCGCGAGCTTGAGAACATACTCGAGCGCGCCGTGACCTTGAGTGAGCGCAACACACTGCATGCCGCAGACCTGCTGATTCCAGCTATGCAGCCGACCAGGCCTCCCGAAACTGGAGAGCCGTCAGCTTATTCAAATAACAACGAACTCGAACAGCCAGTGATGACGTCACTTCCGGAGTCAAAGCAATCCACCTACCCCGGCCAGTTCGCAACTTCAGATTACTCAAGCCTGGATGACTTTCTGCAAACCATCGAGCGGGAAGCTATCGAAACGACCCTCAATGAAACCGACTGGAACAGGACGGCAGCAGCAGAAAAACTGGGGATCAGTTTCCGTTCCCTGCGCTACCGTTTGAAAAAGCTGGGGTTGGAAAACGAATGACCCGGCGCAAGGCCGGGTCATTTAAAAAACACGTATTATATTCGCGAAGTTTTACCAGCAGTCAGTACCTAGCGAGCCCGAGGCCCCCTTGACACCAGCCTGAGTCAACGTAAAGCTGCCACACTTTGAGTCACCAGCCTGAGTAGTACCCGCAACCGGGGCTGCTGTCAGAGCGAACGTCGTCGCGGTCAAGTTTCCGGTGACTGTGTACATTCCTTCACCAGAACTGACTGAGCGACCATCATCCAGCGTCTGACCTACGGCACAGCTTGCATGGGTGTAGTCACTATATGCGGTAAAGCAGCGCTGCAGACGATGCGACACATCATTCAGAGCAGCCTTCGCATCCGCACGATTACTCTTTCGCACCGACTCCATATAGGATGGATATGCGATCGCGGAAATAATGCCAATGATCGCCACGACAATCATTAATTCGATCAGGGTAAACCCACGTTCTAATCTACTCATCTTTCTCTCTCTTTATCGCAGCTGTCGCCAAGACATACGACCCACAGCATCAATCGGGAAGTCACCTTCTTCCACATCCAATTCACCTTTGATGTTACTGGTCGGCAAATATGCTTTCTCGCCTCCACGGATAATGTCAGAGTAACTGATTACCGCGTAATCTACTTCTACCCCGTCCTCACCGAAAATGCTGTGACCATCATAGCGATCACCGACAGCCACCAGCTCCATCAACCAGCCGCTGCCGCCAAATGAACAGGGATCCGACGAGGTGATCAGTGTTGGGAAAAGCAGCCGATCATAAATTAGCAACGGCTTACTGGTGATCCGCTCGCCGGTGACACTACCACCAAAACTCAGGTCCAGGTACCAACCTTTCTTGTTGCCCCACCATGAAGTGGCTTCGTTATCCTGTACAACCCGTTTTCCATTTTCTTGTGTAGCAATACTTTTCTCCATCAATGCCGAGCGACCACTAATTTCGGCATCTTGGTCCGCCAAAGCATAGAAGCTGTTGATCACGTCGCCTACCGCATTATCCGTACTGGAAATATAACTGCCAGTGCCGAAGTACACCATGATGGCACCATCCATCTGATTATTCAGGCCAAGCGTCGGGGTAGCGGTTATCGGCTGTACTTTGCCATTTGGATCGACAGCAGTAAAAAATGGATCTTTAGCTCCACCATTACCAAACGCAACATCCCAGTTACTGGCATTGTTCGCGCTCAGATCAAACTTCCACATATTTCCTAACAAATCGCCAGCGTATGCTGCCACCACTTCGCCATCACCATTGCTCAAGAGGGCCGGACCAGCCAAGCCATTATTACCGGTATCACTTACCTCTATCACTTGGGTCTCGTTGAGCGGATCATTCAAATCGATCGCGAAAAGACGGGCTCGAGTGTTTTCCGAGTTATAGCCATTGCCAAAGATTAGCTTCCAGCCGTCATTGGTGGGGGCAATGATCGGCTCACCGGTGATGTTACCGATGCCGGGAAAATCTGCTTCGGTGAACTCGAACAAAACATCACTTTCGTCAAACCCATCCGGATTGGTGACGTCGAGAGCAAAGATACCCCGACCGCCTGCACCCAGAGAACCGACCAGAATATTTTTCCAGGCGCCATTGACATACGCATCACCCACAAACAGTTTGCCGTCCATACTGTACGCATGCGGGTTGGTGCTAGTTCCGTAATCCGCTGCACTCATGTCTGCCAACTGTTCGTACACGCCGGAAGGGATATAGGCAAACAATTCGGACCCCGTCGACGCATCGAAGGCGTGCAACATACCGTCATTTGCGCCCACGTAAATCACCTCGCGGCGATTCGCCTTCTGCCCAGTGTAATACGTCTCATAGGCCAACCCTCCGAGCTCCTCGGAAAGCAGATGGAAGTTGTATTTTTTGTCGCCGGCAAATACTGGACTTGAATTGACGATATCACCAAGAATTGATTCGCGATCCCGCAACCCGGTCACGCCCAGCCCACGCACCCAGTTCAGCCGTGCCTGCCCCTCAGCATCGGTACCACCGTCTTTCAATGCGTCCTGCTGTGCAGTAGATAGGTTGGCCCAGGCAAAGTCCACACCGCCACCGTTGTAAGTGACGATGTTGCGCATGGCATAGCTGGTGAATTTGGAATCGTCCGTCTTCCACTTGGTGGAACCCACGGTACCGTCACTATTAAGATTCAAGGCCCTCAGTTCACCGCTCCAGTTGGTGCTGTTAAACAGCGCCTGATAAATCACGGTGTCGGTACCAAGGCGGGTGGAGTTGGTCGCTACCGACGACGCAGAGCCGTCAGTTCGACCCACGATATTTTCCAAAACCTCGGACAGGTCACTTGCAAACGCTTGCGGGTCTGCCGCACTAAAGAAGCCACCGCGACCATTTAACGAGGCATGCAACAAGTCGTCAATCTTGTCGGAATTACCCGAGCTGGGGTCAGGCCAGGTGATAGTGTCACCCGAATCTATCGCCGCGAAGGCGTCGTCGCTATTGATGGAGCCTTCCACCCCCAAGCCAACTCCAAAAGTTACCATGTGCTGCCAGAATGCAGGATCAACACTACTATCCTTTACCGGCACGTCGTTGCTCAAGTCAGTGCGCAGATCCCGATTCCAGTAGTACATAGCAACATCCGCAAGCGTATTACTGTTGCTATCTGAGAAAGGGGATACAGCACTATATGTATAGGATTGACCATCTGGGCCCGTTATTTCGCTACCCGCAGTACCATCGATATTTGCCCGAGCATCCACGGTACCAGCCTGGTTACCATTCCAGTAGCCATCAGTCATCAAGATTGTATAGCTGGCCCGACACGCTAGGTGCGCGGTACTGTCATCCACACCAGGATCTGCTCCCCAAGGCCCTTTGTTATCCGTACGCGAAAAGTACTGCCCGGCATCATCCAGGGCCTGCCGCAATGGTGTACCAGAAGTAGGCACATCGCGGGTATACAGCTCTTCGAAAAAGTTCTGCCGATTGGTACCGGAAAAGGTTCGCACGCCATTGACAATGGTACCCGTATTCACACCATCGACATCACCATTGCCCTTATTGATAGCCCCAAAACCAACGCGCATGTCTTCGCCTTGCTCTGAAAACGCGCGTCCGATTCCCGCTCGCGCCGCTAGGGTGCGCGAGCGATAGTAGGTATACCAGTTGGCAAAATTCTGAATTTCCTGTTCATAGGTACAAACCCCGGCAATACAATCCGTACGCGCTGTACGGTCATGACCGGTGTAAGTTGCCGTATCAGACTTGATTTCAACCTTTGAATAGCTATTCCAGTCCCACGCACTACCAGTTCCATTATGCCAAAAATACGTAGCGGGCCAGTAAGTCTTCTCTTCATCAGTAGAGCTGCAAGTTATGTTCCCCCAAAAACCCTGGCTGCAACTGCGCCAACCGTTGCTGTTATAGTTTCCGTTGGTAACCGTGAGATCCCGGGCAATCTCATTGACCGAGGCAGTACCGCTGGGACAATCCCCGGTATTCTCCGGATTATGCAATGCGCAGCTAGGTGTGGCATTCGGGTAAAGGCTTCCGTCGTACTTTACCCAGGGAGTATAGGTGACCGACGGATCGTAATAACTTTTGTTGTACTGAGGGGAGCGGGTCAGCGCATTGTAAGCATTATTACTATCTACAGTGGGAACCTGATAATCGCCGTTTTCGGTCTGGTTGTATCCGTTATTCCCATACACACCATCCGCACGCGGGAATATATAAGCAGTATCACGTCGGTACTCTTCCGGTGTAATTTCAAAATGCATGGAGCCCGAATCATCGATGACAAACATCACGTTTGGCGGCGCGCCATTACTTAGGAACAAAGGGCTCTGAGCTAAATCCAGGGAGACAGCACTGTGAGAGATCCCCAAGCACAAAAGGGTCGCCACTAACGCACTGCTGATTTTTTTGATTATCACATTCTTGGCCATGAATTCTTTCCTCTGCCCAACTCAGCGTTTGTATGTGGACTGCAGAATAACGACGGCACCATCGGTGCCCCCCTCTCCGCGGCTGGTTACGCGGTAAAAAGTCGTATCTTCGGTTTTCAATGTGCTGGCAAAATCGATCGCACCACCATCCATACTCAGGGTTGAGGAGCTGGTAACCTCCTCAATTACATAGCGCGGCTGCGTTATCACATACTCCAGGCCCATGTTGGTCATGGCGGAGGCGGCGGCCCATCCATAGGTGTCCCAAAAGCCGGTACTACTGGAGCCATCAATGGCTTCGTACAAACCCACAGTAGAGCCATCAAATACAGGAAGAGTGGCATTGGTCAATTGATTTTCACCCTGCCGGAGTCCGGCCTCAGCCGCCTGAAACGCGAGGTTACGATCGCGCATATTACCGGCCATCAATTCTTGCATGCTGCTGCCACGGATCGCCGCCATACCGACCAGGGTCATCAGGAGCACCATAATCAGTCCGACAATCAGGGTCATCCCCCTTTGCTGTCCGAGCGATCGGTTAATTGATTTGAAATTCGAATTGGCTCTCATTGTTCTTTCCAGCGATCTTTTCGTAATTATCAGGGCAACCGGCTGCGGATACCGACAGTGTTAATAAACACCTGTCGTAACCGGCGATCGCCAGGCGCGTTGTTGGTAGTGCCGTTAAAGGTATAAGGCTGCGCATCCTCCAGCACGTTGTCATCAGTGCTCTGTACCAGTAGCTGAACCCTTACAGCGGACACATTCCCCCAGGCGTTTGCAGCGGTGATCACATCCGCCTCCTGATAGGTATCCGGCACATTGTCCCCAGAAGTATCACGGCCATATAGCAGCTGCATATCCTGCACGCCTTCCAGCAATTCTTGCGGTGTGCCGCCATTGATTTTCTGCCACAGGCTGGGCATGTTGGAAGTTCCGTTCGCGACATAGTAAATCGAAGTATTCATTTTGATGATTTCAGAATCATCACTAAACGTTTCTTCCGGATTACTATTCCCTCCCCAAGAGGTTTCGGCATTACCCGGCTCTGCATCCGCGCCCGAATGCACAACGTTCACCTCAACCGACCCGCCCGTAGTCTGCAGGTTGGTCACCTGGAACACTCGTGCTTTTGAACAGTCGGAAACCACCAGAATATCGTTTTCACACAATCCACTATAACTGTCTTCTCCTGTATCACAGGTCGCAGTTACACCGGTGTTCTCCGCAAACAGCTGCGCGCTGTCATTATTTTTGGTCACCCCCACACTATTACCACCCGCACTGCGGACCACAAGCGCATCGGTGCCCTCTAAAATATCTGCGGGGTATTCAGGGTCTGGGGTGGCGCCAACATCATCCAGCCCCTCAATCGCGATGCCGAAATCGTATTGCAGGCTGTTGGCGTTATTCAGCGTATTGTGAAAATTCAGGTTCCGGCTCATACACCCCATATAGCCTGCCATACGGATATCATCGGCAAGAAACTCCATTCCCAAACGCCCGGTTTCCTGAACGCGAGAAAGAGCCTGCTGGGTAGTAAAGGTGGCACGGCTGGATAAAAACAACTGCACCACACCCGTCATCAGAATCAGGCCGATTGTGATGGATATCATCAATTCGACCAGAGAAATACCTCGTTGGTTACGCATACTCATCGCGACCTCAAATTCGGGTGGTGTAAACGAAGGAGCCCTGATCTTCACTCGCTTCGCCGGAACTGTTCTGCTCAGACCACTGTACGGTCACGGTGCACAAACCACTGGCCTCCACACATGTCACCGAACCGTCAGCACCAGGAAGCATCGTTTCAATATTTGTCAGCCATTCCGACATATCGGTCTGCGCTGTGGTTCCACCGCTCGGCTTGTCCGCAGCCATCGCCAGAGAATAGGCAGACATATTGGCGCGATTGATACGCACTCGATCGAGGATGTCGTAGGCAAGAATATTGGCTTGAGATCGCAAATAAGCACTGTGGTTATACTGCAGGGATTTGCTCTGCAGCGCCGCCAGCGCCAGTAACGAGGTCCCGAGAATCAGTACGGTAACCAGCACCTCAATCAATCCTGCACCCTGTTGTTTGTTCACTCTTCTATTCCCTCACTCTTTACTCGCAGCCTGTGGTGCTTTTGGCCAGATTCAACAGGCCCGAAACCCCCACCGTGACATCCCTGGCAGTCGAACACCCGCTGGCATTTGCATTAATCGCTACGGCTCCATTGGTGGAGCGCCCCAACATGCCCTTGCGGGTAAAACGGATGAAGGTAACTGCATTCCCACCCTGAGTGGCAGCGACGGTTGCGTTGTTACCCGGTGCCTGCCACTGGCGCAATACTGTATCCACCGTAACTGCGGCAGCATCATCGGATGCCGCACTGTCTACAACAACCAGCCAGCTATCTGCGAAAGAGCCATCGCAGGCCGCTCCGTCTGTACTGCCACAGAGAGATACACGGGCCCCGCGTTTGACGGCCTCAGTACGGGCGAAATTGAGCGCTGTCGCCATGTCCTCACCCAGAGACAAGGTGCGGTTATTGGCAATCATGGTATTAAAGCCAGGTATTGCGATGGATACGATAATCGCCAGTACGGCTAGCGTAACCATCAACTCGATCAGGGTGAGCCCCCGCTGTTTGAACCCCATTGAAAATTCCCCTGTCACTAAAGCAGACAATTCTTATATTTTTCACGAGAAAATGCTGCGCAAAAGTACCACTTTCCAGGCGCCCACTTTGCACACAATTTGGTACGAAAGGACACCAAATACTGGCACGACCTTCCTCTTTAGTCCGTCTTACCCCACGAACCCGCTGGATACACAGCTGGCCTGATGATAATTTTTTCGGACTCTAGCATGCCTTCCGTTCGACCAAGACCAATAGTCGACTAACGGCATAATCAGCGGAGTGAACGGTTGCCAGGAGGGCCATCGCTCAAAATACATACACATCATTCAGGGAAGAAACGTGAGTTCTCGAGGCCTTACGCTGCTCGAGCTTTTGATTACGCTCAGCATACTGGCGATTCTCGCCGCAATCGGTATACCCAGTTTTACCGCCCAAATTGAATCCAACCGGACCCGCACCGCCGCAGATCTACTGTACCAGGCGATACAACTGACCCGGACAAAAGCCGTCACCTTAAATCAGCGCGCAACGATGCGGCACCTCGGTAACTGGAATACCGGCTGGGAAGTATTTTTTGATCGGGATTTTGACGGAGTACGGGACGCAGGCGAGGAACTACTGTTTACAAACGGTGCACTGAGCGGCGCCACCATTTACGCTAACCTCCCCCTCACCAATTATGTCTCGTATATTGGCACGGGAGAGAGCCGGTTTGCCGGAACAGCATCCGGTGGCGGCTTTCAGGCAGGCACGTTTACCATATGTCCGGCAAACGGCGGGGAAGGTTTTCAGCTGGTGCTGGCCCGCAGCGGTAGAGTACGACAGAACCGGGCGACTGCGCAGGATTGCCAGCAAGCAGCTGGCACCTGAGCAAATACTTCAAGACCGCAATTCTTTAGGCAAGCTAAAGCTGATATTTTCCGGAATGCCGGCAACTTCATCCGGTGCTTCCGCACCCAGTTCGCGCAACTTCTGGATCACGCGCTCCACCAGCACTTCAGGCGCGGAAGCGCCAGCGGTAATACCGACGGTCTTCCTGCCTTCCAGCCAGCCGGCATCGATACACTCGGAGCCATCAATCAGGTACGCCTCGGCACCGCAGCGCTCGGCCAGCTCACGCAAACGATTGGAGTTGGAGCTGTTGGGGCTTCCCACAACCAGTACCAGATCACATTCCAGAGCCAGCTGCTTGACCGCATCCTGGCGGTTCTGGGTGGCATAGCAGATATCATCTTTGCGCGGACCGCGGATATTCGGGAACTTGGCCCGCAGTGCGTCGATCACTTTGGAAGTGTCATCCACCGACAGCGTAGTCTGGGTGACGAAAGTCAGGTTATCCGGGTCGCGAACTTCGAGCCCGCTCACATCCTGCTCATCCTCCACCAGATAGATGGAGCCACCGTTACCGGTGTCGTACTGTCCCATGGTGCCTTCTACTTCGGGATGGCCCTCATGGCCGATCAGGATGCACTCACTGCCATCGCTGCTGAACTTACTCACCTCCATATGCACCTTGGTCACCAGTGGACAGGTGGCATCGAAGACCTTCAGTCCGCGATTGGCAGCTTCCTGCTGGACCGCCTTGGACACGCCGTGGGCACTGAAGATGACAATCACATCGTCCGGAACTTCATCCAGCTCATCCACAAAGACTGCACCGCGTTCGCGCAGGGTATCCACCACAAACTTGTTGTGCACGACTTCGTGACGCACGTAAATGGGTGCACCGAACACGTCCAGCGCGCGATTGACGATATCAATTGCACGATCGACACCGGCACAGAAACCGCGGGGATTGGCGAGGCGAATCTGCATTTTTCTGTCCTTGACCTAGTTGACCGAGGCCACTTCGAGAATTTTCACGTGAAAGAATACGGTCTGCCCGGAAAGCGGGTGATTGAAGTCGACTTCCACTTCATCATCAGTGATTTCGCGAATAACACCGGGCAGTTCTCCCGTGCCGTTATCAAATGAAACCACGAGACCTTCCTCCAGCTCCATGTCCGGAGAAAAGTGATCCCGGCGCACTTTCTGGATGTTGGCCGGATTGCGCTGGCCAAAACCCGCCTCGGGGGGAATTTCGATCTCCGCCTCGTCACCTGCCTTGAGGCCGAACAGCGCCTGCTCGAAGCCCGGCAACAGATTGCCGTCGCCGACGATAAACGTGGCGGGGTCACTTTCGAAGTTGGAGTCCACCTCGGAACCATCATCCAGCTTCAGGCTGAAATGCAGGGTAACGCGGCTGTGTTCACCAATGACGTTATTGCTCATAAAACTGCTCTGAATATTTACACTTCTGCGCTGTTCTTGTCGGACTGCTCACTGTTGTCTTTGAAAAAAAGCAGCTCGATTACCAGCATGGCGGCCCCCACTGAGATGGCCATATCAGCGACATTGAATACCGGGAAATGCCAGCTGCCGTAGTACACGGAGATAAAATCCCGCACATAGCCCAGCACCACGCGGTCCCACAGATTGCCCAGGGCACCACCAAGAATCAGCGCCAGCGCGATGGGTTCCCAGCGCTTGGCCGCCGGCAACCGCTTCAGCCAGACAATCACCACCGCACTGAAAATCAGCGCAACGGCACCGAAGAACCAGCGCTGCCAGCCACCGGCATCGGCGAGGAAACTGAATGCAGCACCGTAGTTCTCCGCATAGGTGAACTGCAGCAGGCCCGGAATAATCTGCAGTGCGGGCCCGTACATAAACTGCTCCACGGCCCACACCTTGGTGGCGATATCGAGCAGGATCACTACCAGCGCCAGCAGGTACCAGCGCAGCGGGCTGCCGGAAAGTCGAGCCCCAGCAAGGTTAGGCATAGTGACGTTCCTCACCGGCACCGCTGACGTTTTCAACGCAGCGACCGCAGAGTTCCGGGTGCTCGCTGTTACTGCCTACGTCTTCGCGGTAGTGCCAGCAGCGGCCACACTTGGGCGCATCCACTTTGTGTACGGTCACGCGCAATCCGGCCAACTCGGTCTCTTCCGCGCCCGCGGCGTCGGAGAGAGGCTGTACGGACGTTGAGGAGCAGATCAGCACAAAGCGCAGTTCGTTTTTCAGCGCGTCCAGCTTCTGCTGCAGAGCCGGGTCGGCGTACAGGGTAACGGATGCCTGCAGCGAGCCGCCGATATTGCCGGCGCCGCGCTGCTCCTCGAGCACCTTGTTTACCGCGGTCTTCACATCTGCGATCGCCTCCCAGAATTCCGCATCCATCTGCGCATCCTTGGGCAGTTCGGGGAACTGGTGCCACTCCGCCAGCATCACACTGTCTTCAGTGTTGCCGGGCACAAACTGCCACAGCTCTTCCGCGGTGAAGCTCAGGATCGGCGCAACCCAGCGCACGAACGCCTGCATGATGTGATACAGGGCCGTCTGCGCAGAGCGGCGCGCGACGCTGTCTGCCTGAGTGGTGTACTGACGGTCCTTGATGATATCCAGATAGAAGCCACCCATTTCCACTACACAGAAGTTGTGCAGCTTCTGGTAGATCTGGTGGAACTGGTAACGATCGTAGGCTGCGATAATTTCTTCCTGCAGTTTCGCAGCCTGCTCCAGCGCCCAGCGATCCAGCGCCAGCAGCTCCTCTACCGGCAGCAGATCTTTTTGCGGATCGAAACCCGCCAGATTGGACAGGAAGAAGCGGGCGGTATTGCGCAGACGGCGATAGGAATCCGCGGTGCGTTTGAGGATTTCATCGGAAACCGCCATCTCGCCACTGAAATCGGTGGCGGATACCCACAGGCGCAGCACGTCCGCGCCCATTTTGTTGATCACGTCCTGCGGGGCAACGGTGTTACCAATGGACTTGGACATCTTGCGGCCCTGGGCATCCACGGTGAAGCCGTGGGTGAGCACCTGCTTATAGGGCGCGCAGTCGTTGATCGCGATAGAGGTTTTGAGGGACGACTGGAACCAACCGCGATGCTGGTCAGAGCCTTCCAGGTACAGGTCCGCCGGGAAACGCAGGGCATCGCGACGCTTCAGTACCGCGTGATGGGTCACACCGGAGTCGAACCATACGTCCAGGGTATCGGTGACTTTCTGGTAGTCGTCCGCGTCGTCACCGAGAAGCTCACTGGCGTCCAGGTCAAACCAGACGTCCATACCACCCTGCTCAACCTTCTGCGCCACTTTTTCCATCAGCGCCGGGGTGTCGGGATGAATTTCGTGGGTTTCCTTGTGCACAAACAGCGCGATGGGCACACCCCAGGTACGCTGACGGGAGATACACCAGTCCGGGCTGGCATCCAGCATGGAATCGATGCGCGCCTTGCCCCAACCGGGGATCCACTGCACCTCATCTGCCGCCTTCTGCGCGTGATCCAACAGGTCATTCTGCTGCATGCTGATAAACCACTGCGGCGTGGCGCGGTAGATCAGCGGGGTTTTGGTGCGCCAGCAGTGCGGGTAGCTGTGTACCAGTTTGTCCTGGTGCAGCAGCACGCCCTTTTCTTCCAGCAGCTCGACAATCTTGCCGTCCACTTTGTACACATGCTCGCCGGCAAACAGCGGCACGCTGTCGCGGAACAGTCCATTGTCATCGACGTAATTCAGGGTATCGATGCCGTAGCGCTTGCCAACGTTGAAGTCGTCCGGGCCGTGATCGGGCGCGGTGTGTACGCAGCCGGTACCGGCGTCGGTGGTGACGTGGTCGCCGAGGATGATCGGCAGTTCTTTGTCGTAGAACGGGTGCTTGATTTTCAGGTGCTCAAGCGCTGCGCCACGAATGTGGCCAACCACATCGCCCTCGAGCCCTGCGCGCGCAAGTACCGCGTCTTTCAGCTCTTCCGCCACTAACAAGCGCTTGTCGCCAACCTGGACAACCACGTATTCCAGCTCGCCATTGACGGATACCGCCTGGGAGGACGGCAGGGTCCAGGGGGTGGTGGTCCAGATCACTACGGAGAGCTGGCCATCACCGGCGTGGCCGCCCGCCGCATCGGCGATGGCGAGCGCGGTTTCTTCGGTGACCGGGTAGCAGACATCGATGGAGAAGGAGGTTTTATCCTGGTACTCCACTTCCGCTTCCGCCAGCGCGGAACCGCCGACGACGCTCCAGTAGACCGGTTTGAAGCCGCGGGACAGGTGGCCATTTTTCACAACGCCGCCGAGGGCGCGAATGATGTCGGCCTCGAACTGGAAGTCCATGGTGCGGTAGGGATTGTCCCACTCACCGAAGACGCCCAGGCGGATAAAATCTCTCTTCTGGCCTTCCACCTGTTTTGCGGCGTATTCGCGGCATTTCTGGCGGAAGGTTTTATGATCCACTTTGACGCCGGCCTTGCCGACTTTCTGCTCTACCTTGTGTTCGATAGGCAGGCCGTGACAGTCCCAGCCGGGCACGTAGGGGGCGTCGAAGCCACTGAGGGTTTTCGACTTGACGATGATGTCCTTGAGGATCTTGTTGACCGAGTGACCGATATGAATATCGCCATTGGCGTAGGGAGGCCCATCGTGCAGGATAAACTGCTCCCGACCAGCGCGGGCTTCACGAATTTTTTCGTAGAGCTTGCCTTCTTGCCATTTCTTCAGAATCTCCGGCTCCCGATTGGGCAGGTTGCCGCGCATGGGAAAGTCGGTCTGGGGCAGATTCAGGGTCGCTTTGTAATCGGTCATTGGCTATCTACTTCGGTTGTAGCAAGAAAACTATTCATCTTTCAGTGCAACCTCAAACTTCCAGCTGCGCTCTCACGCTTACGAAGTACAAGGCTGTAAATTGAAGCGGAAGCGATGGGGGTCAGGTTTCAAAACCGTCGGTGACAGGGATGTCACCGACGGAGCGTACATGGATGTACTCGCAGCGATTTTGAAACCTGATCCCCATTGCTTCCGCGCCCCCCGGACCAAATCAGAACGCCTTGTTCAGGCTCCGGGGCACCACTAAATCATGTTTAGTGACGGCAGAGCACCGGATGCGGACTTGCAGGACCGCTGTGAACCCATCCCTGGGCGCTGCGGCGGCGACGTCCTGTCGCCGACGCTCCTGAAAGTCCGCATCCGGTGCTCTGCCTTCGCATCTGTGAATTGCACTCTGTCAGATGCGAAGGGGTAAATTCGTTTATTTCAATTCGGTTTGCAGCTTACAAACCAGGCTTTTGCATTTTCAATGTCTTCGGCGATCTTCTGCTTGAGGATATCCAGCGACTCAAACTTTTCTTCGTCACGCAGCTTGTGGTAGAAGGTCACTGCAATTTCACGACCGTACAGATCGCCGCTGAAATCAAACAGGTGCACTTCCAGCAACGGCTTTGCACCTTCACCTTCCACCGTCGGGCGGAAACCCACATTGGCCACGCCAGCTACTTCCATACAGCTGCCAGCCATCGGGCTGCCATCGGTGCGCTTCGCAGTGACCGTATACACACCCACCAGAGGCGAACGGTAGCGGTGCAAGCGCACATTCGCCGTGGGCGCGCCCAACTGGCGCCCCAAAGCGCGTCCGCGGGCCACCAGTCCGGTGATGCGATACGGCTTGCCCAGCAGCTGCTCTGCCAGCGCAAAGTCGGCGCTCTGCAGCGCTTCACGGATACGGGTGCTGCTTACCCGCTCACCGGCGATCTCCAGGGTTGCGGTGTCTTCGACGGTAAAGCCCGCCTGCGTGCCCGCCTCCTGTAACAGAGCGTAGTCACCACTGCGATCGCAGCCGAAACGAAAATCGTCTCCCACCACCAGGTGGCGCACGCCGAGACCGTCCACCAGTACCTGCTGGATAAATGCCTGCGCACTCAGGTTGCGCAGACGCTCGTTGAACTGCAGGCACAGTACCCGATCCACCCCGGCGGCAAACAGGGCCAACACCTTCTCCTTGAAACGCATCAGCCGTGCTGGTGCTTTTTCACCAGAGAAGTACTCGTGGGGCTGGGGCTCGAAGATGATCGCCACCGACGGCAGCTGTCGCTCCGCCGCCCGCGCGCGCAGCTGGGTGATAATGGCCTGGTGCCCCAGATGTACGCCATCGAATGAACCGATGGTCGCCACACACTCCCGGTGGCGCGGCCGCAGGTTGTGCAACCCGCGAATCAGCTCCCGTTGCTCGGTCACAGTGCTTCACTCACCCTTGCAAAATCAAGCGGCGCAGTATAACGGATTTTACCCTCACGATGTGGCCCGGAAATGTCGCGGGCGCAGCCCGCTGGCCAGGAGAACCAGGCCATAGGTGCCGCCACCGGCCCCCACCAGGGCGCCCATGCGCCAGGCGCGCTGCCACCAGGCCCAATCGTGCCAGCCGGACCAGTAATGGAGAACTACCAGCAATACCGCCGCCATCGCCAGATTGGCCAGCAGCAAGCGCAGCAGGAAAGCCTTCCAGCCCGCCTCCGGCGCGTAGACACCACCCTGGCGCAGCCCGCGGTACAGCAACCAGGCATTGATTGCCGCCTGGCCCGCGGTGGCCATGGCCAGCCCCATGTGTCCCAGCTGGAAATAGAGGTGCAGGGGAACCACAAACAGCAGGCTGAGGACCATTTTCGAGGCAATGGCGATCAAGCCAAATTTCACCGGTGTCGCAGTATCCTGGCGGGCAAAATAGCCGGGTGCCAGCACCTTAATCAGCATGAACGACAGCAGGCCGAAGGTATAGGCGCGCAGCGACCAGGCGGCCATGGTCATATCCCGCGGGGTCATATTGCCGTACTGGAACAGCACCGTGAGCAGCGGCTCGGCCAGCACGAACAGCGCCACCGCAGCCGGCAGCGCGATAAGCGTGACGCAGCGCAGGGCCCAGTCGATGGTGTGACGGAAGCGCTTTGGATCGCCGCCGGCATGTTGGCGGGACAGGTTCGGCAGGATGACCGTGGCCACGGCGATACCGAACACCCCCAGGGGCAGCTCGGTGAGTCGGTCGGAGAAATACAGCCAGGTCACAGACCCGGTGGGCAGGAAGGACGCCAGTACCGTATCCAGCACCAGGCTGATCTGGGTGACGGACACTCCAAAGATGGCGGGCGCCATCAGGCGCAGGATCTTGCGCACCCCAGGATACTGCCAGTCCCATTTGGGTCGCGGTAACAATCCCTCGCGCACCAGGAAAGGCAGCTGGAACAACAGCTGCACCACGCCGGCGGCCAGTACGCCCCAGGCGAGCGCCATTACCTGGGGCTCAAACCAGCCAGCGGCCACAGTAGCGGCAGCAATCAACACCAGATTGAGCAAAACCGGGGTCAGGGCGGGAATGGCGAACCGGTCAAAGCTGTTGAGTATGGCCCCGGCAAATCCGGTAAGAGAGATCAACGCCAGGTACGGGAAGGTGATGCGCAGCATCTCCGTGGCCATGGCGAACTTCTGCGGCTCGTTGCCGCCCCACCACCAGCCAAAGGCAAAAAGCCCGGTAACCAGCGGCGCGCACAGCACGCCGAACAGGGAAACCAGCAACAGGGTTCCGCCGAGGGCCCCGGCCACCCGGTCATTTAGCTCCCTGACGGCCGCCAGACCACCGTTCTGGCGATACTCGGCCAGTACCGGCACAAACGCCTGGGAAAACGCGCCCTCGGCGAACAGCCGCCGGAAAAAATTGGGAATCTTGAACGCCACAAAGAAGGCATCGGCCGCGTCGCTGGCACCGGTGAGTCGGGCGAACACCACGTCGCGCGCCAACCCCATGATCCGCGATAACAAAGTGGCACCACCTACCACGGAGGTTCCGCGCAGCAGTCCTCTTTGCGGACTATCTTTGCTTACCTGCGGGGGGTGCTCGGTTGATTCCTGTTCGGGCGGAGATACTGCCACGTCCCTGATTCCTGGTTAGCGATGCCTGAGTGATGGCCGGCAAGTCTACCGCAATCCACTTGCGCGGCCACCCGCCGGCGGACGCTTTCTGCTCGCTCGATAGCATTACGCCCCCACGTCATCCTACGGTTGGCGCGAGGGGGAACTATACTCAGTTTAAGCAGTTGGCGAGCCGCAGGGAGTGGCGGCAACAGAGGAGAGACGGAATGACCATCAATGCGCTGATTATTGCCCTGATCCTGGCGGTTCTGCTGTATGCCGCCGTCGCCTTGGGGCCCCGCCCCCAGCGGGTTCGCGTGCGGATAGAGCAGCCTCGGGATCGCCGCTACCGGCGCCACAGCAGCTAAGTTCTGCATCAGCTTTGCTGGAGGCTGAACTGAGTCACAGGCCGGGCTGCCACATTTCGCCATAATTGCTGCGGAATTTGCCCCACTGGCGCCACGTCAGTGCCTCCTTGCGAGGGTTAAATGACACTCAACCGAAGCGGGAACAGTAACCCGGTCGGAACCAAGAGCAGTCATTTCAATCCTATATCGCAAGGAACACGATCATGAAAAAGATGTTGATGGCAGTAACCCTGAGCACCCTGGCCCTGAACAATGTTGCAACCGCTGAGGCCGCCACTGACACCGAGAACGCAGTACAGGGCAACGCCCTGACGCCGGCCAAACAGGCCACAGTATTCACCGGCGCCGCAGTTGCGGGCGCCGCCGTAGGTGGCCCGGTCGGCTTTATCGCAGGCGCCCTCGGTGGAGCCTGGCTGGGCGAACAGATCAAGCAAGCAGAAGAGGCAGACATGCTCGCAACTCAACTGACCGAAAGCCGCTCCGAACTGGGCAACCTCGCACAACAACTGGATGCGGCGCGACTGTCCGCCAACGACGCCCGCGAGCTGGCGATGGACAGCCTGGAGTTCCAGATGCTGTTCACCACCGGTGACGACCAGCTGCAGGATGCGCAGGAGCGCCAGGTCGCCGCCATGGCTGACTTCCTCAACCGCCACCCGCAGCTGCAGGTTTACCTTGAGGGGCACTCCGACCCCCGCGGCAGCGACGGCTACAACAATGTCCTGTCCGACCAGCGAGCCCTCAGTGTCCAGCGCGCCCTCGAAGCCTACGGTGTCGCTCCGGAGCGCATCGAACGCCGCGCGCTGGGCGCCAGCCAGTCCAAGGCAACCAAGGGCGATGTAGACGCCTACGCTTTTGAGCGCCGCGTAGACATCCACTTCGGCATGCCGGAGTCCATGGCCGGCACCTTCTGATTGCTGTACCGGGCCCGCCGGTTACCGCTCCACACAAGCGGCGACCGGCAGGCTGCCAACCTCACAGACATGTGACTCTCCTCAACCCTGTAAGCGGTAACCTTGCGCGCGGCCCGCAACGCTGCGCGCTTTTTTACGCGTGCCACCCGCACTTCCAGTAAGTTTTGCCAGCTGCCCCCCTGTTCGGGCATGATTTTCCGCCAGACACAGTGTTCCAATACGAATAAAGACGCTGATAACCACGCTATACCCGACCCCCAAATAAGTGAGCCGGTGCCGGAATCCATCATGAGCAGCCCAACCATTGCCATCGTCGAAGACGAAATCGCCATTGCCGAGAACTACCGCGATGCCCTGCGCCGCACCGGTTATCAGGTGAACCTTTATCACACGCGCCCGGAGGCCCTCGCCGCATTTCAACAGCGACTGCCGGACCTGGCAGTGATTGACGTGGGCCTGGGCGCGGAAATCGAAGGCGGCTTCGACCTGTGCCGGGAACTGCGGGCCATGGCCCCCACCCTGCCGATCCTGTTCCTCACCGCGCGGGACTCCGAGCTCGATATCATCTCCGGATTGCGCCTCGGCGCCGACGACTACCTCACCAAAGACATCTCCCTCCCCCACATGCAGGCGCGCATCAGCGCCCTGTTGCGCCGGGTTAGCGTGATGCAGTCCCAGAGCGACGACAGCGAAATCCTCACCCAGGGAGACCTGACCCTGGACGTGTCCCGCCTGCACTGCCACTGGAAAGGCGAGCCGGTTGACCTCACCGTCACAGAATTCTGGATTGTGCACGCCCTGGCCAAGCGCCCCGGACACGTGAAATCCCGCAGCCAGCTGATGGAGGCCGCCAGGGTGGTGCTGGACGACAACACCATCACCTCCCACGTGAAGCGTATCCGGCGCAAGTTCCAGACGATCGACAGCAGCTTCGACGCCATCAGCACTGCCTACGGTATGGGTTACCGCTGGCAGGTCTGACATCGACTTATGGGTGCCGCCTTGAATCTTCGCCGTCAACTGGTCCTGCTCAGCCTCTGCACCCTGGCCCTGCCCTGGGCCGGCTGCCAGTACCTGCGCCAGGTGGACAAGGCGCTGAGCCAGGGACAGATCCAGACCCTAGAGGCCACCGGTAATGCCATCGCCGCACGCCTTGCCAGTGCCCCGGAGCTGATCGCCCCCGACCCCAGGCGCACCGGACGGCCGCCCGGCGCCCAGCTGTATCTCAATCCACTGGCGCAGGCGCCGGTACTCGACGGCTACGGTGAAGAGTGGCGCGCCCTCAACTTGCGCCCGCGCAAACTGCGCGACCAGACTGGCCAGCCATTGGCCCGGGTTACCCTGGGCAAGTACGGTAGCCAGGTGTACCTGTTACTGACGGTAAAAGATCGCACCCCCAGCTACCACGACCCCCGCAGTACCGGTATCTCCAGTGGCGACACCGTAGAAATTTACACCGCGCGACAGCAATACACCCTGCCGGTGGCCAGCCAGGGACCGGTGCGCGCCCTGCACTACAATCCCCGGCGCGGCAGCTACGAGCGCGAACTGCGCCTGCGCGGTCGCTGGACTGCTTCACCCCAGGGCTACCAGCTCGAGCTAGCGCTGCCGTTTGCGCTCACTGGCGGTGAACTGGCCTTCCGCGTGCTCGATCGCTCCCACAGCGACGGCAAAGATCCGGCGCGGCTCGCCAGCACCCTGCCCGCCGACGGGCGCCCGGGCAACCTGATAGAACCCCTGCCCGCATTGCAGCAGGAGCTGGAGCATTTTGCGCGGCCGGAGCTGCAATTGACCGTAGTGGATCAGGAAGGATTTGTGCTGGCGCAATCCGGGGGCACTCCCACCAATGGGGATCGCGCAGCCAATCGCGCTTCTCACGAGCGCCGCTGGTTGCGCGACTGGTTTTACCGCCAGCTGCTGGAAACCGACCAGTTGCCGCCTCTGCCACAGGGGGAATACCCCGCGGCCCTGACCGAAAACCGCGAAACCGCGTCGCAGTGGTTCGGCGCCCCCGAGGACGCCCTCAGCGCACCGGGCGATGAGCGTATCGGCGCGGTCAGCGTGCCTGTGGTCACCCGCGCCGACGACATTATCGAACGCCCGCTCCTGGGACGGGTGATCGCCGCCCAGTCCGCGGGTGCCCTGCAATCGCTGACCGAATCTGCTGCGCGCCGACTGTGGCTCACCACCGCCGCCGCAGCCGGTCTGGTTTTGCTGCTGTTGCTGGGCTATGCGAGCTGGCTCTCATGGCGCATTCGGCGCCTGCACCGCGCAGCGCGCAATGCGGTGGATGCCAGCGGCCGGCTGCGCGGCGACTTTCCACGCCCGTATCTAAATGACGAGCTCGGCGCGCTCAATCGCGCCTTTGCCAGCCTGCTCGCAGAGCTGGACCACTACCACCAGTACCTGCGCAGTCTGGCGAGCAAACTCTCCCACGAACTGCGCACCCCGCTGGCGGTTGTGCGCTCTTCCCTGGACAACCTCGCGGCAGGCGATCTGGACGCCGACAGTCGCCGCTATGCCGAGCGCGCTGCCGATGGCGGCGCGCGCCTGTCGTCGATTCTCAATGCACTGTCCGCCGCCAACCACCTGGAGGCCAGTATCAGCCAGGCGGACAAAGAGACCTTTGATCTCGCCGACCTGCTGCAGCTCCTGACCCAGAGTTACGCAGATGCGCGCCCGGAACACCGCTTTGCGCTGGATTGTCCAGATGGCCCCCAGTCCTATCACGGCGCGCCAGAGCTACTGGCACAGCTGCTCGACAAGCTGGTGGACAATGCAGTGAGCTTCGCCCCCGTGGGCAGCGAAATCCGCCTGACACTGGAAGCAGAGCGCCAGCAGTACCGGCTGAGTGTCAGCAATGACGGCCCGCCGCTGCCGGCAGGCTTTGGCCAGAAACTGTTCGACTCCCTGGTTTCGGTGCGCGACGACGGCGGCAAGGCCGGTCACCTGGGACTGGGGCTGCATATCGCGCGCCTGATTGCCGACTTCCACCAGGGGGAACTGAGCGCCGCCAACCGCGATGACAACCGCGGGGTGATCTTTACCCTGAGCCTGCCCCGCTAGTGGATTTATCCCTCTGGAGAGGATGTAGACACAGCCATTTTGGGCGCCTTCTACCGTCCCGGCGCCCCTTGCATCCCCCGGTGATCCGTTACCGATCCTGTGCAGGCACGGCCGGTCACAAACAGCCCCTGGCGGTGGTTGACAAACGACCGGCGCTGGGGATAATGTCGCGTCCCAAACGGGCCCCCGGCCCGAAGTTCGAGTTTTACAGATTCCAGACAGGAGCAACCGGTGGCCAACTCACCTCAAGCGAAGAAACGCGCGCGCCAAAACGAAAAGCGCCGCAATCACAACGCCAGCCTGCGCTCCATGGTGCGCACCTACATCAAAAAGGTAGTTGCAGCCATCGATGCAGGTGATGCGGAAAAAGCCAAGACCGCGTACGCGGAAGCCGTGCCGGTTATCGACCGCATGGCCGACAAGGGCATCATCCACAAGAACAAGGCTGCTCGTCATAAGAGCCGCCTGAATGCCCAGATCAAAAAGCTGGCTGCCTGATCTATCAGGAAGCCCGCTCTTCTGAGCACAAAAAACCCCGCTATTGCGGGGTTTTTTATTGCCTGGAATAAAGTAGCGATCCCGTTTAAGACCACTACAACCGAGCCAGCGGCAGGGTTGACCTACAGCAGGATCAGATTATCCCGGTGGATCAGCTCGTCATCGTCGCGGTATCCCAGCAGATCGATAATCCGGTCTGAAGGCTGGCCACAGATCTTCTGGGCCTCGGCACTATCGTAGTTCACCAGCCCGCGGGCAATCTCCTCCCCCGCCTCACTGATACAGCTGACCAGGTCTCCGCGGTGAAAACGCCCCTCGATAGCGGTCACCCCAACAGGCAGCAGGCTCTTCCCCTGGCTGCGCAGCGCGCGCCCGGCACCGCCGTCCAGCAGCAGACGACCCCGCACCTGCAGCTGCCCCGCCAGCCAGCGCTTGCGCGCGGTCAGAGGATCTGCCTCAGGCAACAGCAGGGTTCCCAGGTCTTCTCCCGCCACCACTCGCTCAATCACCGAATCGTTGGCACCGCCGACAATCACCGTGCGCGCGCCGGAGCGCGCTGCCAGCTGGGCCGCGCGCACCTTGGTGGCCATTCCACCGCGCCCAAGCCCACTGCGCGAATCTCCCGCCATAGCGACCAGACGCGGATCCGATGCCGTGGCCTCACGCACCAGCTCAGCGTGCGGGTTATCCCGAGGATCTTCGGTGAACAACCCCTCGGCATCGGTGAGAATCAGCAGCACATCCGCCTCCACCAGGTTCGCCACCAGCGCCCCCAGGGTATCGTTGTCGCCAAAGCGGATTTCATCGGTAACGACGGTGTCGTTTTCATTGATGATCGGCACGGCACCGAGAGACAGCAGGGTCTTCAGGGTACTGCGCGCATTGAGGTAGCGGGTGCGATTGGAGAGGTCGTCGTGGTCCAGCAGGATTTGCGCGGTGCGACAGTCGTACTGGCCGAATGCATGCTCGTACACCTGCACCAGGTGGCTTTGACCCACCGCGGCGGCGGCCTGCAACTGATGGATGGACTCCGGGCGCTTGCGCCAGCCCAGGCGGTCCATGCCAGCCGCTACCGCACCGGAAGAGACCAGCAGCACCTCGATTCCCTGTCGACGCAGAGCGCTTATCTGGCCAGCCCAGTTATGGATGGCCGCACGATTTACGCCGCGACCATTGTCGGTCAGCAGCGCACTGCCTATTTTGATGACCCAGCGCTTGCTGGTAGAAAGCTGTTGGCGCGACGAGATGGAGTCCATTTCTTCCTCATATCAGGACGCGCCCCTTCAGGTCACTCAGGCGGGCTTCAGATGAACCTCGGCCAGTGCCGGCCAGGATCAGGATAAAGCTCTGAAGGGGCGATTTTCTCAGGGACGATATTCTACATCGACGTCGTAGTCATCGTCGTCCCAATCTTCATCATCTTCGTCAACTTCACCGGACTCTTTTGCCGCTTTGCGCTTGGCTCGCTGGGTTTCGCGCAGCTCTTCAATACGCTCGCGCGCCTCGCGCTGCATCTGGCGCTGCGCTTCCTGCTCGGCCTCGAACAGGTTGCCGTCCAGCTCTTCCATCTCCTTGCGCTCTTCGAGGTAATCCATCAGCTGCCCGCTCAGCACATCGGTACCCTCACCACGAATGGCCGCCACACGGAATACCGGCCCCTGCCAACCCAGGGCATTGACCACAGACTGACAGCGCTCTTCCAGCTCATCCGCCGGCACCAGGTCGGTCTTGTTCAGCACCAGCCAGCGCTCGCGGCCGGCCAGGGTAGGACTGAAGCTCTCCAGCTCATGCTCGATCGCCAGCGCATTCTGCGCCGGATCGGAGCCGTCGAACGGCGCCAGATCCACCAGGTGCAGCAGCACGCGGCAACGGGTCAGGTGCTTCAGGAAACGCACGCCCAGGCCGGCGCCCTCTGCAGCCCCCTCGATCAGGCCGGGAATATCCGCAATCACGAAACTGCGATACTTCTGCACCTTCACCACACCCAGGTTGGGCACCAGCGTGGTGAACGGGTAGTTCGCCACCTTCGGCTTGGCCGCAGACACCGCGCGGATAAAGGTCGACTTGCCCGCATTCGGCAGCCCCAGCATGCCGACATCTGCCAGCACCTTCAGCTCCAGCTTGAGGTTGCGACGCTCGCCCTCACTGCCGGGAGTCGTCTGGCGCGGCGCGCGGTTGGTACTGGACTTGAACCGGGTATTGCCCAGGCCGTGCCAGCCACCCTGCGCCACCATCAGCTTCTCGCCAGGCTCGAGCAGGTCTCCCAGAGTCTCCCCGGTATCCACATCGATGGCGGTAGTGCCCACCGGCACCTTGAGCACCAGATCTTCACCTTTGGCGCCGGTACAGTTGCGACCGCGCCCGGCCTCGCCGTTCTGGGCCTGGTAGTTGGGCTGGTAGCGGTAGTCCACCAGGGTGTTCAGTGACTCATCAGCCAGCAAATACACCGAGCCGCCGTCGCCGCCGTCACCGCCGTCGGGACCACCCTTGGCGACGAATTTCTCGCGCCGAAAGCTCAGACACCCTTTACCGCCGTTGCCGGCCTGCACCGAAATCGGCGCCTCATCTACAAATTTCATGACTCTACTTACCGGATTACCCGGTCTTCAGTGTAATTTGCCCACAGAAATAACAAAAAACGGGCTATAGATACAAAAAAGCCCCGCGATTGCGGGGCTTTTTATCGGGCGTTACGACCGCTTAGGCTGTTTCGATGGAAACAAACTTGCGGTTGTTGGCGCCTTTGACCTCAAACTTCACTACGCCATCAGCGGTAGCGAACAGAGTGTGGTCTTTGCCCATACCAACGTTAACACCAGCGTGGAACTTGGTGCCGCGCTGACGAACGATGATGCTGCCTGCAGAGACAGCCTGACCGCCAAAGCGCTTTACGCCCAGGCGTTTACTTTCGGAATCGCGACCATTGCGCGTACTACCGCCAGCTTTCTTATGTGCCATGAGTAGTTACTCCTCTTCTATTACCCGGTGATTAGCCTTTGATGCCAGTGATTTTAACTTCGGTGTACCACTGACGGTGGCCCTGACGCTTCATGGAGTGCTTACGACGACGGAACTTGATGATTTTCACTTTCTCGCCGCGGCCGTGGCTCAGCACTTCTGCAGTCACCTTGGCACCTTCCACTACCGGCGCACCAATGTTGATGGCATCGCCGTCAACTACCATCAGAACCTTGTCGAAATCGACAGATTCGCCGGTAGCCACTTCAATTTTTTCCAGGCGCAGAACTTCGCCTTCTTCAACACGGTGTTGTTTGCCACCGCTTTCGATAACAGCGTACATATTTCTATGCTCCAAAATGGACGACACGAAGCAGCGACGGGGTCACAGAATAAGGTGGTGACCAACCAGCCAGCATTTTGGGAGCTTGCGCCGTTGTTGTTTAAAACTACATTTTCCGCCTAACGGCTATCCACAGAGGAAAGGCCCAGTTCGAGCGGGGCGCAGATTCTAATCAATTCGCCCGATTGATACAATAGCGCACTTTTCCATCAGGTCGCCTTTCCGCCCGGGGCCAAAACCGCTAGGCTTGTGCCGCCGTAAGCAGACCACACACCAGAATCCCGAAGCCAGATATCACAGAAGTATAAGGAACCCTGCATGTTGCCCTTTCATCAGGTAGCCGCGGACGACTTTGCCGCCGTCAACCAGCATATTCTCGACCAGCTGCACTCAGACGTCCCCCTCGTGGAAAACATCGGCCACTATCTGGTGGAAGCCGGCGGCAAGCGCCTGCGCCCTCTCCTGGTGCTGCTGTGCAGCCGCGCTGCGGGCTACAAGGGCAATGCCCACATCGGCCTCGCCACCATTATCGAATTCATTCATACCGCCACCCTGCTGCACGACGACGTGGTGGACACGTCCGACATGCGCCGCGGCCGCCTGACCGCCAACGCCCAGTGGGGCAATGCGCCGGCGGTGCTGGTGGGCGATTTCCTTTACTCCCGCGCCTTCCAGATGATGGTGGCACTGAAGGATATGGACATCATGTCCATCCTCTCCGACACCACCAACACCATCGCCGAGGGCGAGGTGCAGCAGCTGGTGAACGCTGGGGATCCAGCGGTCACTGAAGCCAACTATCTCAATGTTATCCACAAGAAGACCGGCGCCCTGTTTGAGGCCGCCTGCGAGACCGCCGCGGTACTCGCCGGTTGCAGCGCGGAAGAGCGCGAATCCCTCAAGCTGTATGGCCGCCACCTGGGCTCCGCGTTCCAGCTGGTAGACGACGCGCTGGACTACCGGGGTAACTCGGAAGAGCTGGGCAAGAATGTGGGTGACGACCTGGCAGAGGGCAAACCCACCCTGCCACTGATCTACACCATGGCGAACGGTACCGCCGAGCAGGCGGCCCTGGTGAGACAGGCCATCGGACAGAAGAGTGCGGATCAGCTCGAGCCGATTGTCGCCGCCATCGAGGCCTGCGGCGCCCTGGACTACACCCTGGAGCGCGCCCGCGCCGAAGTAGACCTGGCGATGGAAAAACTGGAGTTCCTGGAAGAAGGCGAACACAAAACCGCGCTCAAGCAGCTGGCCAGTTTTGCAATTGAAAGAACCACCTGATCTGAAACGAGCCGGGCGGCCGCCCGGCTCGTTTCCACTGAACCTCCCCCTCCCCCTTACTTAAAAGGTGTACTTCAGTTCCGCGCTGATCGAACGCGGCGGTGCCGGATAGCGGCCGGAAGGGCTCACATCGATGCCGCGGAAGTAATACTCGTCGTTCAGCAGGTTGTTCGCCGAGAGACCGGTGTACAACTCTGAGCCATTCGCCCGGGTAAACACCTTGCTCACCTGCAGATTCCACACAGTGTAGGCCGGCAGCTTCCCGGTGGTACCGGATGCCAGCTCTTCTTCCGTGTTGGCCTGATCACTGTACGCACTGCTGAAATAGAAGCCGGACAGTGTGATATCGACATCCGCCAGTGCATAACTCGCATCCCAGCTCAACTGGTGCTCGGAAGCGTAGGGCAATTCCTTGCCGATATTGGCGCCCTCGCGCTGCTCACTATCGAGATAGTTGTAGGCCATGTGCAACTGCAGTGCCGGCAGGCTGCTGGGGGAGATCACACCTTCAAGCTCCAAGCCCTGGTGACGGGTCTCGCCCACATTGTCGAAGCTCTGCTCGCTGCTGTTGTAAAGCAGCTGATCGGTAAAATCGATACGGTAGAGTGAGGCACTCACACTCGCACTTTCCGCCGGCTCGAATCGTATCCCCGCCTCATAATTCCACGCCAGCTCCGCCCCCTCGTCGCCAGTGCCGCGGATGACGGCGATTTGTGGCGCGCGCAAAGAGCGCTGGGTATTGGCGTAGAGGAAGAGCTTGTCGCTGGCCTCAAAGCCCACACTGATACCCGGCAGCAGCTCCGTGATGCGATTATCCGCAGCAGAGTCATTACCCACGTCCGTGAAATCCATGTCGACGCTTTCGTAGCGCAGCCCCGGTGTAACGCTCAGGCGTTTATCCAGCAGGCGAATCTCGTCACTGACAAAGGCGGCAATCGCACTGGTTTCCAGCAACCAGTCCCGCGGAGTCGCGGTAGCCCCGGTATCGATCACCGTCTGAACCAGCTTGTAATCCACTGCTTCCTTTACCAGACGCGAACCAAAAGTCAGGGTATGCGAAACATCGCCTGCGAACTGCAGGCTCACCCGCGGCTCGGTCCCCCAAACATCAAACTCACGCGGTGAACTGCGCAGCAGCGTGGCCGGCGCAGCCGGGTCCGCCCAGTGATTGGCACTGGGATCAGTACTGAAGTCCCACTGAAAATTACGCGTTGAGCTGTGCGCAAACGTCATCCACTCAAAGGTGCCCGCATCAGCGAAGCCCAGCTCACCCAGCTGCTGCTTGTAGTGCGCACTGAAACGGGTGGTATCCCCCTGGAATTCATCATTGGGCCGCAGCGACTGTTCCCGATTTTTGGCATAAGCGTCCGCAGTCAATGCACCCGGCATTTCGGTATCGGCATCGTAGCGCTGCAGCGTCAGATCCAATTGCTTGCCAGCATCGATATTCCAGCGACTTTTTACCAGCCAGTTTTTGACACTGGTATCCGAATGATCCCGAAAGGAATCACCGCTAATCAGGTTACCTTCGAGCTGAATGGAAAACTGGTCGTTTAGTGCTCCACCGGTACGGGCGTAGGTATCGGTGAGCATATTGCCACCAGAGAAACTGGTGAGCTTCTCCTGCAAGCTGGTTTCCCACCGCTGCGGAATCGGCTTGGTAACCAGGTTGATTACACCACCGACGTTATTGGGACCGTATTGCACCGCCGCACCACCGCGCACAATATCAATACGATCGAGGCTTTTCAGGGCAGCGGGAAACAGTGATTGACCGGTGTGGCCATAGGGGGCCAGTGTCAGTGGAATCCCATCAACCAGAAATTGGGTATAACCCGAGCGACTGGCGTTGAGGCCGCGCACGGCGACATTGGGTAAAACACCGGTGCCGCTTTCATCCTGAATCTTGACGCCCGGCACCCGCTGCAGGCCATCATCAATGGACAGAGTGGCCATTTTCTGCAGTTGCTCGGCGGTCAACAGACTGCGATTACCGGGATAAGTGAGCACTTCTTCCGGCAGCGAGTTGCCCAACACATTGCCGGTAACCTGAACCTCTTCCAGCTTGGCTTTTGCGGGCTCAGTCTCACGATCTGCAGCTTGCGCTCCGACAGCGCCGATAGCGGAAGCCAAGATAGCGCAGCTCAGCATTGAGCGCGGAAAGAATTTCGACGTATTTTGCATAGGAATGTCCTTGGCCTATATCAGGAAATCAAACATTGGGATTAGTTGGGATTAGCAGGGATTAAGGGGACCGCGCGGAGCCTGGTAATTTGAAATCATTGAGGTGTGCCTTCAACTGGCGAAACAGAATTCCACGATCCTCGCCGGTAACGAAGGTATGCACACCCTTTTCCCGCCACGCATCGAGCTGGGCTGGCTGCCGGGGAATGGCACAGAATGGAATGCCGGCTTCAAAGCAAGCGCCCGCCATGGCCTGGAGTGCCGCTTGTACGGATGCATGCTGTACCTGGCTGCCATGGCCCATTGCAATACTGAGATCCAGCGCCCCTTCGAGAATCATGTCGATGCCATCGAGCGTGAGAATCTCTGGCAGCGCGCTAACGCCTTCAGGATCCTCGATCATCAACACCAGTAAAACTTCGCGGTCGGCCCGCGCCATATACTCATCGAGATTCAGGGCTCCAAAGCCCGTATTACGCCCTCCGGTAATTCCGCGTCGCCCACGGGGAGGAAATCGCACCACATCAATTGCTGTACGCGCCTGAGCCACACTGCTAACACGCGGAATCACTATGCCCTGGGCACCAGCATCCAATGCGCGTGCAATAAGGGCGTTGTCACTACTCGGCACACGCACCAGGGGCGTTATATTGAAAGACTCCGCAGCACGAATACAGTGCTGCAGCTCCGCAGGATTCACCAGCAGATGCTCGGTATCGAGAATAATAAAGTCATAGCCTGCAGCGCCGATCATTTCGCAAACTAGCGGCGAGGGCACAGAATTCAGAATGCCAAACACTTCTTGCCGGCGAAGCATTTTTTCCTTGGCCGAATTTTTTTGAAGCACGGCTTCGACTTCCTTTTCCCGTATTACATTTCGCAAATAACCTGCCGCCACCTGCCTGAGGTTTGATCCAGCAAGCCGCCCGACAACAGCAATTGGGACACACGTCCCGAACCAGTTAATTCAAATGATAAACATTTTCATTTAGATATACAAGAAGGGGTTCCCTATGTATGCTCCGTCACCGTTACCTGTACCGACGGATTGGCGCAGAGGAAATAATTTTGTCATCAGTTTGAAAACCCCTGAAAAAATGGGGAATTAAATTCATCTGATGACGGCGTAATCCGACGGTGCGGCTGCCGAGCTTTGGGGGGGCAATTTGCTCCCCGGTTTCCACAATCAGCAAAGGAGATCGCAATGCCCCGTCAAATGGTATTGATTACGCACATCCTCCATCCCGCTATCGTGCGCGGCTTCCTCCCCGCGAGCCTGGAACTGGGCTATGAAGTCACACTTGTGACCGATTGCGGCCTGGCGCACAAACAGCACTTTGTCGAACAGTCAGTAGAGCTACCCACCACCATTCTCGAATGTGATGTATTCAACCCCCTTGCCGTGATTGACCTCCTGAGCAGTCACGACCTCTCACCGGATATGGTGTTCAGCAATAGTGACCACTTGCAGACGGTCACCGCCCTGGTGGCCGAGTATTTCTCTTTACCGGGAAAAAACTGGCGCCGCTGCTATTCCGCGAAAAACAAGGCGTCTATGCGCAATCGCCTGGAAAAGCTCGGACTCCCGACACCCCGCTCTGAATTACTGCTGCCAACCCAGAGTCTTCCCACACAACTCAGCTATCCGGTCGTCGCAAAACCCCGCGAGGGCGTGGCAAGCATGCATGTGCGCATGTGTCAGAACGCGGAAGAGCTCACCGAATACCTGAAAGTATTCCGTCGCGCCAATCCGATCACTCCCGTTCTGCTGGAGGAATATATGCAGGGAGACCTGTTCACACTGGAAACCCTGGGTGACGGGCATGACTTGATTGCGGTTGGTGGTTTTGATGTGACACTTTCCGAGCCACCGGATTTCATTGAGCACAGCGCGGTATGGAATGGAAAAAACAGTATGCGGTACCGCGAGCAGGCACTGGCACAACTGCGGGAATTCGGTATGCACTTCGGCGTCTGCCACAGCGAATTCATCGCGACCGAATCCGGGCCGAAACTGGTAGAAATCAATTACCGGAGCATCGGCGATGGCCGTGAATTTCTACTCGATGAACTGCTGCCGGGAGGATGGTTCATACCCATCCTGCAACTCCACCAAGGTGAACCGCTCCCCGCATTTAGCGCGCCAAAGGACCAGGCAATCATTCACTACCTGATAGCAGAGCAAGAAGGTGAAGTGGTCGAGCAGACAGGAGAAATTCAACGGCAGGAAAACGGTGTGAAATTCAGCTACCAGCCACTCCGTAAACAAGGGGAAACCATCCGCTTATCGCGCTCCAACAAAGACTACATTGGCGTGGTAACCGCTATCGCCAGCGCCTCTATCGACCTCCACAGCGCCGTCGAGGAATTCTGCAGCACTCTCGAGTGGAGAATCCAAGCATGAGCGAATCGGCCGAAAGCTACATTACGCAACGTATCATCAACGCCTGCGTTCGCGAACAAATTGGTGACCTTGCCCACGCCACCGTCACGCGCGAATGTCCAACATCGGCAGTGCGATCTACAGTAGCGCTACACAGCGACTACTGGCTGATATTTACCACCGGCAAGGGCACGGTTTATCTGCCCGTTGAACAACATGAATTTATGCAAAGCTGGCGCGCTACTGGCGACCAGTGGCTGGTGAAAAGCAAGAACCAATGGCTGCAGCAGCGAGGCTATCGTCACTGGTTGTCCCTACTTGCATATGCACAGGATGAGGAAACCCAGGCACTTTTTTCCGCGTACTGCCAAGAATCGGAGACCGCGGTACGTCATCGCGATTTATGTCTCGAGGCGTACCGAAACCAAGAGGCGGTGTTAAGCCTGCCTCTATCCGCACGACCACACTGGTGGCAGCGACTGCTATACAGCGAGCAGGTGGCCTCGTACCTCGACCACCCCTTTTACCCGACTGCCAGGGCCAAGCATGGCCTGGACGACGAGGACCTGCGCCGCTACGCCCCGGAATTTATGTCGAGCTTTGCACTGCGGTGGCTGGCGGTAGAAAAACCCCTACTTACCCTGACCGCGCCGCTGCCATCCGTTTGGCCATCATTTAGCGAGGTCGGTTTACCGGAAGACTTTTCACACAGCCACTATCTGTTACCGGTACACCCGTTGACCTGGGAGCATCTGACGCTTCCACACGCAGGGATCATCCGGGCCCCCAATAGCGCACGGGAAGTCCTGCCTACCCTCTCGGTTCGAACGGTCATGTTTGTAGACCAGCCGGATCTGCATATCAAAATACCCCTCAGCATGAGTACGCTGGGGGCCAAAAATATCCGTTCGATCAAGCCCTCAACCCTGTATGACGGCCATGCTTTTTCCCGCCTACTGACGGAGATAGCAAAGCGCGACCCGGTATTGCGCGGCAGCTATCTGCACTGCGACGAACAGGCCGGCGGACATTGCGGAGAATCTCGCGAGCTTGCATTCATCCTGCGCCGCTACCCCGCTGAGCAACTGCAGGAATCGACGCTGGTACCGGTAGCAGCGCTGGCGAGCTCGATGCCTGATGGGAGGCTGTATCTCGAACATCTGGTCGACCAATTTTACCGAGGAGACCTGCACGCCTGGCTCGATGCATATCTATCCCTGATGCTCAAGGTGCACTTGCGCCTGTGGCTTGTTTACGGCATCGCGCTTGAGGCCAACCAGCAAAACGCTGTACTGAACTTTTGTGAGGGCAGGCCCCTCGGCCTGATCATGAAAGACAATGACTCGGCCCGCATCTTGCCTGCTCGCTGTATTTCCGCGGCACCCGAGTTGCAATCAGCCATCGAAGATCTGCGTGATGCACGCATTCGGGTTGACGAAGAACTGTCACTGGCACAAATGTTTTGCACCATCACGTTACAGTTGAATATTGCGGTCATTATCGAGGCGCTTTGCCAGCGCGGTCTGGCCAGACGGCGCCCCCTGTATGAAAAATTAAGAAAATTTTTACAGGTAGAGCTCGATTCCTTGCAAGGTGACGGAGTGGATACCACTTTCGCGACTCAATCCTTGCTGCAACAGGAATACCTCCCCATAAAGTACCTGCTCAGCGCCGGAAGCCTGCTCAGTAAAAGTCGTTCAGGCGCCGCTGACATCAACAAGCATTACGGTCAATCTGCACCAAATTTCCTGAGGATGACCAATGCGCAGTAACTTGAATGCCTTCGTGGGCAGCGTCCTGTTATGTCACTTCCTCTCAGCCTTCAGCGTGCTGGGAATCACGCTGTTTATTCCGCGAATATTGCAAAACCTGGATGCCAACCTTCCGGGCTACTGGGTTGGCCTGCTGTTTACCCTGCCAAGTGTGTGTACCGCCCTGAGCGCGCCCCTCTGGGGCCGCTTTGCGGATCGCTTTGGCAAGCGTACGTCGCTGCTTCGCGCGCAACTGGGGCTGATCATTGGCTTCCTCTTGTGCGGTTTTGCAGAATCCATCTCCACGTTCGCCATCGGGCTTCTTGTGCAGGGCGCATGTGGCGGGACCATAGCCGCGTCCAATGCATTTTTATCTACCCAACAGAAAGGCGAGACGCTCGCAAAGAGTCTGAACCTCACACAGGTTTCCGCACGAATGGCTCTCATAATTGCGCCGATACTGCTCGGGGTCACGTTGCAATGGATAGCGCCTTTAGAGGTCTATCGCTATCTCGCTCTGCTGCCATTTATCGCAGTACTCATTACGCTGAACCTACCGGCGGACACGCCACATATCAGCTCCAACAGGAGAGCGGGGGCCATTCCTCTGCCCCGGGCACTACACCTGCTTTTCATTCTCCAGTTCCTATTCTGCTTCGCTATGGTCGCTACCTACCCCTACTTTTTGCCCTATGCCGGTACGCTGGGTGTGACAACAGAGGGACTGGTTGGCCTCCTATATAGCCTGCCACACGTCGTGTACATCCTACTGATTGTACCCGCTGGAAAAATACGGCTGCCTGCGCAGGGCCAGGCGTTACTTGGCTTGTTGTGCCTGGGATTGTCCTGTTCAGGGCAATACCTGGCGGTATCACTCGAACAGCTGTGGCCGCTGAGGCTCCTGTTCGGTATCGGCGTAGTGTTTGCGTATACCGGACTCAATCGCCTGTTGAGCACTCAAGTCGACAAAGCTCAGGCCGGACGCACTTTTGGCTTTATCGATTCTGCCGGCAAGTGGGGCGGCGTCTTGGCAGGGCTTGGTGCCGCCACCACGACTTCAATCCAGCACAGTGCCACGCCTTTCCTCCTATCCGCAGTAAGTTGCGGGATAGCTATTACCCTGCTTGCATTCAAAACCGGGAGTATGAAAATCCATGGAAATACGGAAGTTTATTGAATCAATTCAGACCCAGATCAATGCAGAGCTCTCTGACAAAAATGCCACCACCTGCCTGCTGAACTGCTATATCCGCGAGTGCGCAATGAACGCCAATGAAGTGTCGTTTCATCACGAACTTGCCGATTGCCCACTTTCGCTGCGATCACTCAAAGCGCAATCCAATGGCCAATGGGTCTTGCTCAATTTTCCACAGTCCGGCGCCCGTTTGCTCGCCGTTGCAGAACAGGTCAGTAACATCGGCCGCTGTCGTTTCCTGGGAAAGCCCTTCGTGAAAAAGGAAGGCTCTCCCTGGCTCGCAATGGAAACCCTGGAGCTATGCACCTTCCTTCTGAACCACCTTTCATTGATATTGCCCGCAGAGTTCAATGAAGAGTTGCTCGAGCAGGTACAAAATAGCCGAGACATTACCCAGGCATTTCTCGGCAGCAGCAAAGTCAATCCAGATCAAACTGGAAATAGCTTTATCCGTGCCGAGCAAAGCCTGCTTTGGGGGCATGCACTGCACCCCAGCCCGAAAAGCCGGCACGGTGTGCCTCTCGAAACCCTCCTGCAGTGTTCGCCTGAAATCTCTGCAAGCTTTCCGCTTTTCTGGTTTGAAGTCTCACCGGAACTAATCCGAATTTTGGGAAATCAGACCGAAAAGGCAGAGAATGTATTGCGAAATTTACACGGCCAAAATGGATATCTCTATCCCTGTCATCCCTGGGAGGCGGAATACCTGTTGAAGCAGCCACTGATACTGGCGGCAATCAAACAGGGACTACTCAAGCCTCGAGGCGAGCTGGGCAATCCCGTACAGCCAACGTCATCGGTGCGAACGGTTTATCGGGAAGACCTTGATCTGCAGATGAAATTTTCCATTCATGTCAGACTGACCAACTGCATTCGAAAAAATGCCTGGTATGAGCTGCACAGCGCGGTATCGCTGACAGGCTTACTACGACCGCTTGCTACTGAAGCCCGTGAATACTGTCCGGACTTTCAGGTGATGTACGAACCACTGGCAAGCACACTAGACCTGGGTGCCCTGGCCAGGGAGCTCGGCATGAATGAACCTTCTGCAAGAGATTGCATGGAATCATTCGGTATCCTTTTCCGGGAAAACCTGAGCGCCCGCAATAATAAAAACCTGCGACCGCAACTGGCCGCCAGCCAGTTCACTTGTGACGCTCGCGGAAACAGCATCATCGCAATTCAACTAGCGTACCACTGCCGCCAGTCAGGTATTAGCTATCGAGAAATGGCACTGGACTGGTTCCAGCGATACATAGAAATAAGCCTGCGCGGTATTTTTTATTACTTTTTCAAGCAGGGGGTCGTATTTGAGCCTCACCTGCAGAACACGGTAATCGGGTTTCACAATGGTCTTCCCCATAAAATCTGGATTCGCGATCTCGAGGGCACCAAGCTGTTACCCGAGTTCTGGCCTGCTACACGGCTCTCCGAATTACAAGCGCGGGCGCGGCGGTCGGTCTATTACGAGCGGGAAAAGGGATGGAAGCGCATCGCTTACTGCCTGCTGGTAAATAATTTCAGTGAGGCCATCTTCCACCTTGCGGCGGGGCATGAGGAAGATAACTGCCAGGAAAACATAAGGCTAGAGTGCGAGCTTTGGCAACTTCTGAGAACGGCCGTTGAGCAGTGGCAGTATGAAAATGGTGCTCAGCCTGAGCTGGGCCAATTACTGCTCGGGGAGACGATACCATCCAAAAACAACTTTACGACACGGTTGTTAAAGCAAGCGGATTTCCAGGCGGGCTACACCAACCTGAAAAACCCGCTGGTGCTATCGCCCGTAAGCCAGAACCATCAAAGCTCAGAACACACATTGCGCACCAGATAGAAACAGGTAATTAATGTGAAACACCGATTAAAACAGGCCATTGAATCCTTGGCCTCTTCTGCATCGCAGCCTGTCTGCGCATATATATACGACCTGGCAGAACTCCAGCGGCACGTTGCAGCCATGCGTTCAGCAATGCCGGAAAATACGCAGCTGTACTATGCCGCAAAAGCCAACCCAGACAGCAGAATCCTCGCAGCGCTTGCCCCCTGGGTGGAAGGTTTTGAAGCGGCGTCCGGCGGCGAGCTCGATTGGCTTTATGAAACCCACCCGGAGATGTCACTGATTTTCGGGGGGCCGGGGAAACTGGAAAGCGAACTTGCCAGTGCTCTGGACAAGCAAGTCGAATACTTTCATGTTGAAAGCCTCACCGAGTTGTACCGGCTCGCTCAGCTCATCACGCAAAGAGACCAGCAGGTCCCCATTCTGTTACGAATGAACATTTCACTGGAAGGGATCGCCCTTACCAAGCTCGCCATGGGCGGCAAGCCCAGTCCTTTCGGACTCGATCCGCTGGATCTGGACAGCGCACTCGCCCTGATCCGCGATAATCCGGGACTGTCATTGCATGGGTTTCACTTCCACATGATGTCACATCAATTGTGTGCAGATACCCATCTCCAGTTGATTGAGCTTTACTTCTCCACGTTCCGACGGTGGTGTGAAGGATATGGCCTGCACTTGCCAATTCTGAATGTCGGCGGCGGCATGGGAATAGACTATGGCGAACAGGCAAATCATTTCGACTGGGAGAGATTCTGCCGGGGGCTGGCAGTATTGATGGAACAGACAAACCTGTGGGATACCAAGGTACGCTTTGAGTGCGGCCGCTTCATCACCGCAACCTGTGGTTATTACGTGATGGAAGTATTAGATATCAAACGCAACCACGGCGAGTACTTCGCAATCGGGCACGGTGGTACTCACCATTTTCGTACGCCGGCGGCGCAATCCCATAACCATCCATTTTTTGTGCTGGAAGGCCGCAAACGGGGCAAGGCCATTAGCCGCGAGTCCGTTACACTCGTCGGGCAGCTTTGTACACCGAAGGACGTGCTGGCAGCACGGCAACCGGTCAACGAACTGGCTATCGGGGACTATCTGGTATTTCCTCTGGCCGGCGCATATGCGTGGAATATTTCACATCAGAATTTCCTGATGCACGCGCCGCCACAGGTATGCTACCTGGACTAGCGGAGATGTGTTGCAGCCAACTCTTGCCCCATAAAAAAACCCGGCTAATTTGCCGGGTTTTTCCTGCGCTGCTGAGTTACAGCTTCATGTCACCAAAGAAGTTCTTCACCCCTTCAAACCAGCCGGTCTGACGCGGGGAGTTCTTCTTTTCGCTGAGCGTGTCGGCGAACTCTTCCAGCAGCTCTTTCTGCTTGGCGGTGAGATTTACCGGTGTTTCCACCACCACGCGGCACAACAGATCGCCCGGTGCACCGCCGCGGACTGGCGTTACACCCTTGCCGCGCAGGCGGAACAGTTTGCCGGTCTGGCTCTCTGCGGGGATCTTCAGCTTGACCTTGCCGTCCAGGGTCGGCACTTCCATCTCACCACCCAGTGCGGCGGTGGCGAAGCTGATCGGCACTTCGCAGTAGAGGTTTTTGCCATCGCGCTGGAACAGCTCGTGCTCGCGCACCATAACCTGTACGTACAGGTCGCCGGCCGGTCCGCCGTCGGGTCCGGCCTCGCCTTCACCCGCAAGACGGATACGGTCACCGGTATCCACACCCGGCGGTACCTTGACCGACAGGGTTTTGGTTTCTTCCACGCGACCGCGGCCGTGGCAGCTGCCACAGGGGTCGGTGATTACGGTTCCGCGACCGCGACAGTTGGGGCAGGTCTGCTGAACAGAGAAAAAGCCCTGCTGCATGCGTACCTGACCGGCGCCACCACAGGTGCCACAGGTCTGGGGCTGGGAACCGGCCTTAGCACCAGAGCCGTGACAGGTGCCACAGTTGGCCAGGGTCGGCACCTTGATCTTGACGGTGGTGCCGCGCACCGCGTCTTCCAGGTCCAGGTCCAGGTCGTAGCGCAGGTCGGAGCCGCGCTGCGGTCCGCGACGGCCGCCACCGGCGCCGCCGCCAAAGATATCGCCGAACACGTCGCCGAAAATATCGGAGAATCCACCGAAGCCACCGGCACCCGCGCCGCCAGCCTGACCGTCCACACCGGCGTGGCCGAACTGGTCATAGGCCGCTTTTTTCTGCGGATCAGACAGGACTTCGTAGGCCTCATTGGCCTCCTTGAATTTGTTCTCCGCCTCTTTGTCATCGGGGTTGCGGTCGGGGTGGAACTTCATGGCTACCCGACGGTAAGCCTTTTTCAGTTCCTTTTCGTCCGCGCCTTTGCTGACACCGAGGACTTCGTAATAATCGCGTTTGGACATAGCTCTGTGTGTTCTTCTTAAACTGCATAAGGCGCGAAAGCTCTACAGAGCCTCCGCGCCTTTTTGTATTGCCCTGTAGGAGCCTGCCTTGCAGGCGAATGGATTGAATCCCGCCAGCGGCGTTTCGCCAGCAAGGCTGGCTCCTACAAGTCAGGGCATAGGCAAGTAGTTACTTACTTGTCTTCTTTTTTGTCTTCTTTGACTTCTTCGAACTCAGCGTCCACTGCGTCGTCACCACCGGATTGGGCCTGTTCGGCCTGCTCGGCAGCCGCTTCACCGGCTTGCGCCTGCTCCGCGTACATCTTCTGGGCCACCGGGCCAGAGGCTTCGGTCAGCTTGGTGGTTGCGGCTTCCATGGCAGCTTTGTCGTTGCCTTTCACCGCTTCTTCCGCTTCGGAGAGCGCCGCGTCGATAGCCGCTTTCTCGTCCGCAGTTGCCTTGTCACCGGCTTCTTCCAGAGTCTTCTTGGTGGCAGAGATCAGGCCGTCGAGCGTGTTGCGGGTAGTCACCAGCTCCTCGAACTGCTTGTCCGCTTCGGCGTTGGCCTCGGCGTCCTGTACCATTTTTTCGATCTCGTCATCGGACAGACCGGAAGAGGCCTTGATCACGATGGACTGTTCTTTACCAGTCGCCTTGTCTTTGGCGTGCACATGCAGGATGCCGTTGGCATCGATATCGAAGGTCACTTCGATCTGCGGCATGCCGCGCGGCGCCGGCGGGATATCGGCCAGGTCGAAACGACCCAGGGACTTGTTCTGTGCCGCCTGCTTGCGCTCACCCTGAACTACGTGAATGGTTACCGCGGTCTGGTTATCGTCTGCGGTGGAGAACACCTGGGACTTCTTGGTCGGGATGGTGGTGTTCTTCTCGATCAGCGGAGTGGCCACGCCACCCATGGTCTCGATGCCCAGGGTCAGCGGGGTTACGTCCAGCAGCAGTACGTCTTTCACGTCACCGCCCAGAACCGCGCCCTGGATGGCAGCGCCCACGGCTACCGCTTCATCCGGGTTTACGTCTTTGCGCGGCTCTTTGCCGAAGAACTCGGTTACCTTCTGCTGCACCAGCGGCATACGGGTCTGACCGCCCACCAGGATCACTTCGTCGATGCTGGACGCAGACATGTCGGCGTCGGCCAGCGCAGTCTTAACCGGCTCCAGGGAGCGGGTTACCAGTTCTTCCACCAGGCTTTCCAGCTTGGCGCGGGTCAGTTTGACCACCAGGTGCTTCGGACCGGTAGCGTCTGCAGTGATGTACGGCAGGTTCACTTCGGTCTGCTGGCTGGAGGACAGCTCGATCTTGGCTTTCTCGCCGGCTTCTTTCAGGCGCTGCATGGCCAGGGGATCGCCTTTCAGGTCGATGCCCTGTTCTTTCTTGAACTGCTCGGCCAGGTAGTCGATCAGGCGCAGGTCGAAGTCTTCACCGCCGAGGAAGGTGTCACCGTTGGTGGACAGCACTTCAAACTGCTTCTCACCGTCAACATCGGCAATCTCGATGATGGAGATATCGAAGGTACCACCACCCAGGTCGTATACCGCGATGGTGCGGTCACCACCGGCCTTGTCCATGCCGTAGGCCAGGGCCGCAGCAGTCGGCTCGTTGATGATGCGCTTCACGTCCAGACCGGCGATACGGCCGGCGTCTTTGGTCGCCTGGCGCTGGGAGTCGTTGAAGTAGGCTGGTACGGTGATTACCGCAGCGTCTACCTTCTCACCGAGGAAATCTTCCGCGGTCTTCTTCATCTTTTTCAGGACTTCGGCAGAGATCTGCGGCGGTGCTTTCTTGTCGCCCTTTACTTCTACCCAGGCATCGCCGTTTTCGGCTTCAACGATGGAGTAAGGCACCATTTTGATGTCTTTCTGCACAACGTCGTCTTTGAACTTGCGACCGATCAGGCGCTTAACCGCAAACAGGGTATTGGTGGGGTTGGTCACTGCCTGACGCTTGGCGGACTGGCCTACCAGTACTTCGTTGTCGTCGGTGAAGGCAACGATGGAAGGCGTAGTGCGATCGCCTTCAGCGTTCTCGATGACACGAGCCTTGTCGCCGTCCAGTACTGCCACACAGCTGTTGGTAGTACCCAGGTCGATACCGATGATTTTTCCCATTGGTCTGATTCCTCACTTTACTGCGCGCCGGATTCGGTCCTGGCTGCACACGTTTGTATTCGGTTGCTGCTTATATTGGTGCCGCCGTTTCGTTTTCAAGGGCGGCGGAGCAGGGTTTTACAATTGCGTTACGGTGCCTTGCTGACAACCACCATGGCCGGGCGCACCAGGCGGCCGTTCAGGCGGAAGCCTTTCTGGAACACGTCCAGTACCGTATTCGGCTCCACATCGCCGTTCGGCACCTGGGTCATGGCCTGGTGCAACTCGGGATCGAAGGGCTCACCTGCCGGATTGATCACCTCAACACCGTTTTTGGTCAGGGTGTCGATGAAAGACTTGTGAGTCAGCTCGATCCCTTCCACCACGGCCTTGTGCGCCTCGTGCTCACTGTCGACAGTGGCGATGGCACGCTCCAGGTTATCCACAACCGGCAGCAGGTCCTTGAGCAGCTTTTCCGCCCCGAACTTGTGCGCTTTTTCTACATCCTGCTGGGCGCGGCGACGGGCGTTCTGCACGTCTGCCTGGGCGCGCAGCACCATGTCTTTGTGTTCCGCCAGCTGCTGCTGCAGCGCAGCGATCTCGATGTCCTGCGCACTTTCTCCAGCCAGCTCTTCAGCGAGGGCTTCCTCCGCCGCACGCTGCTCTTCCGCGCTGGGGGTTTCCACTTCTGCGGCCTGCTCTGCCGCCTGCTCGCCGGTCTCGGTCTGTTCTTCTTCGCTGCGCTCTTTGGCCACTGCTGTCTCCGTATGTGTCCGTCGGCATACTGCCAGTTAGGTCGTAACGCCGGCTGAAGCCGGCAATGCAGAGCTATATGGGGCCTGCCCGCCCCACTTCAAGGGAGGGAGCTCTTGAGGAATGCCGCGGGGCGCGGGAATCGGACAGCCCGGCCTAGGTTAGCGTCGCGGCAGGCCAGCCACGAAAAGGGAATGCAGCACATTCAGGCCCCGGGGTGATTGAAACCCCGCCGCCAAATACTGTATAAACAACCACTACTTTAATCAGCGTGAAATCGATCCCCATGTTGCTGCACCTGTCTATCAGTCAGTTCACCCTGGTCGACCAGCTGGAGCTGGAGTTCGGCCCCGGCACCAGCACCCTCACCGGCGAGACCGGTGCGGGCAAGTCCATCACCCTGGACGCCCTCGGCCTCGCCCTCGGCGACCGCGGCAACGGTGAACTGGTGCGCGCCGGCGCGAAACGCGCGGATATCCATGCGACATTTGATATCAGCAACCACGCTGAGGCCCAGGAATGGCTGGAAGCGCAGGAAATGGACGCCGGACGCGAAGTGATCCTGCGCCGCACCATCAGCGCCGACGGCCGCTCGCGGGCCTACATCAATGGCCAGCCGGTGACCCTGATGCAGTTGCGCACCCTCGGCGAGCAACTGATCGACATCCACAGCCAGCACGAACACCAGTCACTGCTGAAGAAAGACACCCACCGTCGCCTGCTGGACGAGTACGCCCACGCGGAAAGCCACAGCGCCGAAGTGCGTATTCACTTCAAGACCTGGCAGGACCAGCACCGGCGCTACCGCAAGCTGGCAGACAGCGCCGGCGAGACCCAGGCCCGTCGCGACCTGCTGGAATACCAGCTGCAAGAGCTCGAACAGCTCGACCTCAAGCCCGGTGAACTGGAAGAACTGGAGAGCGAGCAGCGCCAGCTGGCCAACGCTGGCGATATCCTGAGTGGCAGCTACCAGCTGGCGGCCCTGCTGAACGGCGGCGAAGGAGATATCGCCGAGCAGTTGCACCGCGGACTGCAACTGGTCGGCGCCATGCCGGAACAGAGCCCGGCGCTGGCAGAAGTGGCGCAGATGCTCGAAAGCGCCCGTATCCAGATCGACGAGGCTGCCAGCACCCTGTCGCGTCACATCGATCGCTTCGAGATGGACCCGGAACGTCTGGCGGAAGTGGAGGAGCGCCTCTCCGCGATCTACTCGATCGCCCGCAAGCACCGGGTGCAGCCGGACCAGCTGGCCGACCTGCAACAGCAGTGGCAACAGGAACTGGAAGAAATTGGCACCCCGGACACCCTCGACAAGCTGGCCGAGGAGTGCGAAAAGCTGGAACAGGCATTCCGCAAAAGCGCAGCGAAACTCAGCAAGCTGCGGGCAGCCGCGGCGAAAAAACTCGCCGAGGCCGTCAACGGGCAGCTGGCCGATCTGGCCATGCCCCACGCCCGTGTGGAGCTGGCGCTTACCGAGCTGGACAAGCCCTGTGCTACCGGCCTCGAAGAGGTAGAGATCCTGATTTCCACCAACCCGGGCCAGCCGCCCAGGCCTCTGGGCAAGATCGCTTCCGGCGGTGAACTGTCGCGGGTCAGCCTGGCCATCCAGGTAATTACCGCGCAGACCTCCCGCACCCCCACCCTGGTGTTCGACGAAGTGGATGTGGGTATCGGCGGCGCCACCGGCGATGTCGTGGGCAAGCTGCTGCGCCAGCTGGGGGAGCGCGGCCAGGTTATCTGCGTTACCCACCTGGCCCAGGTTGCCGCCCGCGCCCACCGCCAGTACCTGGTGGAAAAGCACAGCGATGGCGAAGCCGCATTTGTGGCGCTGCGCGAGCTGAAAGATGCGGAACGCAGCAGTGAGATCGCGCGGATGCTGGGCGGCGAGGCCACCACCCAGTCCATCGCCCACGCACAGGAGATGCTGAGCCGGGCCTGATGCCCGGCCGCGCAGGCACACCAGAAATTGAACCGGCCGGTCTCAAATATTCCCGGTGCCGGGGCCCAAATTGACCGAAAGTGAAAAGAGATTCACTTTATACTCCCGCGCCCTCACTCATGCCCTGAACAGGGGATCCGACTACACTGACGGGCAAAGAACTCGGTCATACCATGCAGACAACCATATTCAACACTCCCATTCTCACTCCCTGCCTGCGCCTGCTGGCTCGCCTGCTGCTCAAGTTGCACGGCTGGAAAGTCGTGGCCGACGAGCGCGCCTTGAAGCTGAAAAAATACGTGCTGCTCGCCGCCCCCCACACCTCCAACTGGGATGGCTACTTCTTCATCCTGGCGGCGCTCAAGCTGAAGGTAAATCCGCAGTGGATGGGCAAGGACAAGCTGTTCCAGTTCCCCCTCGGCAGCACCATGCGCTGGTTTGGCGGCATCGCCGTAAACCGCAGCAAGGCCAATAACCTGGTGGAAGCCACGGTAAACCAGTACAACGAGCGCGAAGAACTGGTCATTGCGGTGCCGCCAGAGGGCACACGCGGCAAGGCTGAGCGCTGGAAAACCGGCTTTTACCACATCGCACGCGGCGCGGCTGTACCGGTGGTTTGCGGCTTCATCGACTTTGCGAAAAAGGAGGCCGGACTCGGACCGGTGATGGAAATGGGTGAAAACCTGGCCAAGGAACTGGCCAGATTTGGCAATTTCTACGCGAGCAAGGTCGGCAAATATCCCGACGACTACACCGCTCCCGTGTGAGCACCGCGCCCGTCACCTGAACTGGCGCCAATAAAAAAGGGGAGCAGAAGCTCCCCTTTTTGCGTGTGAAGGCGCGTTATCAGCCTTCCCGCTTCTTCACATACAACACCAGGCTGTGGCCGGTAAGCTCGTAGCCGTGCTCCTCTGCGATCTGGTGCTGCAGCTCTTCAATCTGCTCATTGTGAAATTCGATCACCTGGCCGGTATCGGTGCATACCATATGGTCATGGTGGTCACCGCGGTCCAGCTCGAACACGGAGTGGCCGCCGTCGAAGTTGTGGCGAATCACCAGTCCGGCGGACTCGAATTGGGTCAGCACGCGGTAGACGGTGGCCAGGCCCACGTCTTCCCCGGCTTCCAGCAGCATTTTGTACACATCCTCGGCGCTCAGATGCTGTTCGCTGGCATTCTCCAGCAGTTGCAGAATTTTCACTCGCGGCAGAGTGACCTTGAGACCCGCCTTGCGCAGTTCCTGATTTTCGTTCGACATGAGTATTAAAGTTCCGGATGTGTGCTCGTGATCGCTTTAGCGTCATTCTCAATAAATGTTGTGCGCCTGTCGGCAGGCGTACAGTTCGGGTATTATCCACGCCCAGTGAAGGCAGCGGAACCCCAAGCGGGGAATCGGGTCTCAAACCGGGCAACCGGCACGTCACTGCTGCGCCAGGGGCGAGTAACCACTCACCCACAGACTGGGGCGCCGGCAACTTAGTAGACGGCCGCCAGGTCCGCTATGCTGTCAACAGCGGCGAACCTACCCGCGTCGAGCGACCTGCTGCGCCCACTTGCACGGCAATAGCACCCAAATTAGGGAACCCAATAAAAATTCAGATGGAGCATTCAATGCCATCAGTTGTACGAATTCTACTGATCGTCGGCCTTTGCAGCCTGGCAACCGCCTGCAGCCTGTTCAAATTTCCCGGCGTACACCGCATTCAGGTCCAGCAGGGCAATATCATTACCCAGGAGATGGTGGACCAGCTCAAGCCCGGCCTGACCCGCCGCCAGGTGCGCTTCGTCCTGGGGACCCCGCTGCTGGAAGACACCTTCAATCCCAACCGCTGGGACTACATCAACCGTGTGCGCAGCCCCCAGGGTGAAGAAACCCAGAAGCGTTTCTCCGTGTACTTCAACGGCGACCTGCTGATCGCCACCAGCGGCGACTGGCAGCCGGCCGGCTGGCCCTGATTTCAGCCCGCCAGAGGATTAAGAGGCAGGGCTCATCCGCCCTGCGCTTGCCGCTTGGCCTTTTCCGCGCGCTGCTTGCGCGCCTCCTTCGGATCGGCAATCAACGGCCGGTACACTTCCACCCGGTCTCCGGGCTGCAATACATACTCCGCGGCAACCGCCAATCCCTTGGTTCCAAGGGCCTGACCGAAAATACCCAGTTTCGCCGTCGCCGGATCCACTTCAGGGTACTCCTTCGGTATCCCCGACTGCTCCAGCGCCTGCAGCGCGGTGGTGCCCGGCTCCACCAGCATGCTCATCAGGCGCTGCTCGTGGGGCAGCGCATACACCACTTCCACCGCGATGGTTTTCTTACTGCTCATCCGTTTTCTCCATAAATCTGGCCGGCACGCTCACACATGGCATCCACCATCTGGTTGGCGATGCCACTGAACAATTTGCCCGCGGCCGCCCCCAGCAGGCGATTCTTGGCGCGGAACTCGAGGGTAAACATCACCTTGCACGCGTTCTCCGCCAGTGGGGTAAAGGTCCAGCACCCGTTGAATTCGCTAAACGGGCCATCCACCAGCACCAGCTCCATTTTGTCCGGGCGATGCAGGCGGTTGCGGGTAACGAAACTCTGGCTGATCCCCGCCCGGGACAGGTCCAGGCGCGCCTCCAGGGTATCTTCATCCCGGTGCAGGATCTCTGCCCCGCGGCAACCGGGCAGGAACTGTGGATAACTGGCCACGTCATTGACCAGGTCAAACATCTGCCCTGCGCTGTACATCACCAGCGCACTGCGTTCAATTTTTGTCATTGTTCAAACCTTGCCCGCCAACCGCGGTTATCTTGCCTATCTTGTGGGTAGCCGGGCGATTTTGGCCACTGGCGCTACTCAAGGCGGGTATTTCCTGCAACAATCGGCACCTTTAACGGCCGCGAGCAACCATTCTGGTGCCACGGCCGTAACAATCGTTCTGGCGACAAGAATAACAGGCAAGCGAGAAGATTATGTCCGCAACAAGAGAACATTTTGGCTCCCGACTCGGGTTCATCCTGGCCGCCGCCGGCTCCGCCGTTGGTATTGGCAACCTGGTTTCTTTTCCCGTAGCGGCAACCAAAAGTGGCGGTGGCGCGTTCCTCTTGGTGTATGCACTGTTCGTATTTCTCATCTGCCTGCCGGTGATGATGGCCGAGCTGGCACTGGGCCGAAAAACCGACAAGGACCCCGTGGGCGCCTACCGCCAGCTCTCCGGCGGCTCGCACCTGTGGCGCATTCCCGGCTGGCTGGCACTGATCACACCATTCATGATCGCCGTCTTCTATATGGTGGTAACGGTCTGGGTGCTCGGCTACCTGGTGGAAATCTTCAAGGGCAACCTGACTTCACTCACCACCGAGGCGTATTTCGGCGAGTTTATCAATTCCAAGACCGTATTCCTGTACCTCATTGCTCTGATGCTGATCATCAACGGGGTACTATCCATGGGCGTTAAAGACGGTATCGAGCGCGCGGCCAAGACCCTGATGCCGATGCTGTTTGTCATGCTGCTGATCCTGGTCATGTTTGTGCTGACCCGGGAAAACGCCATGATTGGTGTGCAGTACTACCTGATCCCCGACTTCTCCAAGATCAGCGCGGAAGTCGTGAGCAAGGCCATGGCCCAGGCGTTCTTCTCCCTGTCGCTGGGTATGGGCATCATGATCACCTACGGCTCATATATGAAGAAGCGGGACTCCGTGCCCGGCTCTGCCAAGGCGGTCGCCCTGACCGACACCATGGTGGCCTTTACCGCGGGCCTGCTGATCCTGCCGAGCATTTTCCACTTCAATCCGCAGATCGATACCGCCTCGCTGAGCGACTCCTCCGCCGGTATGATCTTCCTGTTCCTGCCGAAGATCTTCCTCTCGCTGCAGGACAGCATCGGCTATTTTGGCGCGAGCGTGTTCGCCGCAGCCTTCTTTTTCCTGGTATTTGTGGCTGCACTCACTTCGCTGGTCTCCATCATTGAAGTCCCCATCGCCACCCTGCGCGATGAGCGCGGCATGACCCGCAAGAAGGCAATCTATACGGTAGCGGCGGTACAGTTCATACTCGCCGTCTGCTGCGCCATGTCATTTGGCATGGCGGACTGGCTGACCCAGTTCGTCACCCTGGCCGGCAGCGACAAATCGTTTTTCGACTTGGTAGAAATCCTGTTTTACGACACCATATTGCCCCTGAACGGCCTGCTGGTGTGTATCTTCGTGATCTACAAGTGGAAGCGGGCCAACCTGGACAAGGAACTGCAGGAAGGCGACAGCAGTTTTGCTGGCTCCCTGTCACAGAAGTACGTCAACTTCTCCCTTGGTACCTTTATTCCCGCGATCCTGTTGCTCGTATTCATCAACACAGTACTGCTGAAGTTCTTCAATACGAGCCTGTTCAATCTCATTTAAGTTGTATTCATGGCAAAGAAGAAAAAGGCCCCTTCCTCGAACACCATTGCCCTCAACAAGAAGGCAAAACACGATTACTTCATCGAAGAGAAGTTCGAGGCGGGGATGGAATTGCAGGGCTGGGAAGTCAAGTCCTGCCGCGAAGGCAAGGCCCAGCTCACCGACAGCTACGTGCTGTTCAAAGACGGCCAGGCCTGGCTGCTGGGTGCGCGCATCCAGCCTCTGCCCAGCGCCTCGACCCACTTCGTGACCGAACCGGACCGCACCCGCCGCCTGCTGCTGAACAAGCGCGAGATCGCCAAACTGGTGGCCGCGGTCAACCAGAAGGGCTACGCATGCGTGTGCACCGCGATCTACTGGAAAAAGCACCTGATCAAATGTGAAATCGCACTGGCCAAGGGCAAGGCGTCGCACGACAAGCGCGAGACCCTGAAAGAGCGCGACTGGAACCGCCAGAAGCAGCGCATCATGCGGACCGACAACCGCTGACAGGCGACCCCCGGGGCAGCGATACACCGAATAAGAAACTCAACTCGGCAAAACAATAATTACAGGATTTACCATGAGTGCACCGCGAGGACAGTTCAGCTCCAACTTCGGCTTTCTGATGGCGGCCGCCGGCTCCGCCGTCGGCCTTGGCAATATCTGGGGCTTTCCCACCAATGTGGCCGCCAACGGCGGTGCCGCCTTTGTCGTGGTCTACCTGATACTTGCCTTCCTGCTCGCCTACCCGGTATTGATGGCCGAGCTCTCAATCGGCCGTTACGCCCGTCGCAATATGGTGCAGGCGCTGCGCGGTATCTCCACCGGCCCGGTATCCCGCGGCGTGGGCACGCTTGCAGGCTTCGGCGGTATTCTGGTCGCCTCGCTGATCCTCAGCTTCTACGCGATTGTTGCCGGCTGGATGGTCGCGCACCTCGCCGATCCCTTCGCCACCCTGGCCGGCGCATCGGAAACCGCTACCTGGCTCACCGGCGACAGCACCACGCGTAACTTCACTTTTACCGCCATTTTCAGCGGCCTCACCATGCTGATCATTGCCAGCGGTGTAGAGAAGGGTATCGAGCGCTGGTCCACCCTGCTGATGCCCGCGTTGATCATCCTGCTGTTGATGCTGATCGTCTACGTGCTCACCCAGCCCGGAGCCATGAACGGTCTGGAAGCTTACCTGATCCCGGACTTCGGCAAGCTGTCCCCGCAATTGCTGCTCTCCGCCATGGGCCAGGCGTTCTTCTCCCTGTCTCTGGGGGTCGGCACCATGCTGATCTATGGTTCTTATCTCAGCAAACAGGAGAGCCTGCCGCGCCTCGGCGCCTTGGTGACCCTGATCGATGTGGGCATTGCCTTCACCGCCGGCCTGCTGATCCTGCCCGCCATGTATGTGGCCCAGGAAGCCGGCACCCAGATCTACTCGGAAGCTGGCGAGCTGATCGCCGGGCCCGGCTTGATCCTGCAGGTATTGCCGGCCCTGTTCGACACCATGGGCACCAGCGGCCTGTTTGTGGCCATCGCCTTTTTTGCGCTGATGGTGATCGCCTCCCTGACCTCCTCCATCTCCATGCTGGAAGTGCCGGTGGCCTTCTGCATCGAAAGCCTGGGGCTGAATCGCAAGCCCGCCACGCTGCTTACCGGCGCCGTCATTTTCGGTATCAGCACCCTGATTATCTTTAATTTCGATACCCTGTTCGGCCTGGTGATCTCCGCCAGTACCGAATACGGGCAGCCGCTGCTGGGCGTGGCGCTGTGTATTTTTGCCGGCTGGATCTGGCGGCGCGACCAGTTGCTGAAAGAGCTGCAGGAAGGCCACGAGGGCATTGAGAACACCCTGTTCTGGAAAGTCTGGCCCTGGTATGTGCGCATCGTCTGCCCGCTGCTGATCCTGGCCGCGTTTGTACAGACCATCATCTAACTTTTGACCGGCCGCGGATCCCCGCGGCCGGCTCCCCTCCCCGCCCGCCAATCTCCCTCTCAGCCAAGCGCGCAATTCTGCTTGCAGCGCATTATCATTGCCGCTTTCTCGACATCACCGACCAGAAGCAGCAACCACGATGCCCTCCAGACGCCCTCCCTTTCCGACAAACAGGTCGCGCAAAGCCGCGCCCCCCAAGCGCAGCAGCAAACCGTCCAGCACAAAACCCTCGAACGCCACACCGACGGTGACCATAGAGGCACTCAGCCACGAAGTGCGCGGTATCGCGCGGCTGGAAGGCAAAACCCTGTTTGTGGATAACGCCCTGCCCGGGGAAACCGTCAAGGTGCGCTACCTGGCCAACCGGGCCAAGTTCGACGAAGCCGTCGCGACTGAAGTACTCGAAGCTGCGCCGGAGCGACAGGACCCGCCCTGCCCCCACTTTGCCCAGTGCGGTGGCTGCGCGCTACAGCACATGCAGCCCGATGCGCAGATCGCCGCCAAGCAGAAAATCCTGCTCGACCAGCTGCAACGCTTTGCCCGCATCAGCCCCGACCAGGTATTGCCGCCACTCACTGCCGACATCGCCGGCTACCGCCGCAAGGCGCGTCTGGGGGTTCGCTATGTGAAAGAAGCACACAAGAAAGGAGCGAGCGGCAAACCACAGCTGGTGCTAGGGTTCCGCGAGAAGCGCTCCAACAACCTCACCGATATTCGCGAATGCCTGGTGATGCCGGACTCCTTTTCCAGCCAGCTGCCGCAACTGCGCGCGCTGGTCGACCAGTGCCGGGAAGGCCGACACATCTCCCATATTGAAGTCGCCGCCGGCGAAGACGCCACCGCGCTGGTAGTCCGCCACCTCAAACCATTACCGGAAACCGATGTGCAGCTCTGGCTCGACTTCGTGCAGCAGCAGCAGGACTGGCACCTGTACCTGCAGGCCGAGGACACACCCCACAAAATCTGGCCCGAAGACGGCGAAGAAAGGCTGAGCTACGCCCTGCCCGAATTCGACCTGACGATGCACTTCCATCCCCAGGACTTTGTGCAGGTGAACTTCGCCATCAACCGCCAGATGGTGCACCGCGCGGTCGAACTGCTGGATCCACAACCAGACGAGCGCGTACTCGACCTGTTCTGTGGCCTGGGTAACTTCACCCTGCCGCTGGCCAAACGCGCCGCGGAAGTGGTGGGCGTTGAAGGCGCCCTCGACCTCACCCGCCGCGGCCGTGAAAATGCCGAGCGCAACCAGCTAGACAATGTGCAATTCCAGGCCGCCGACCTCACCGAGGACTTTTCCACAAGCCCCTGGGCAAGAGGCGGTTTCGACAAAATCCTGCTGGACCCACCGCGCACCGGCGCACTGGAAGTGGTGCGCAACATCGCGCATTTCGGGGCCAAACGCATCGTCTACGTCTCCTGCAACCCCGCCACCCTGGCACGGGATACCGCGGAACTTCTGCAACGGGGCTACCGTCTAAGTCAGGCGGGCGTAATGGACATGTTCCCCCACACTACCCATGTGGAGTCCATTGCCCTGTTTGAACGCAAGTAACCGAAAAGGTACCGGATAGTCACAAAATTCTATCCCCGCCCTATGGTGGAAAGTGACCTTCAGGTATACTGTGCGTTACGCAAATGCGTTTCGTACTGACCGGCGAACAAAGCCTGTTCACTGCGTAGATTCCGGGGATGACTTGGATTCGACGTTGGTTGCGAAACCATGGGTGCATGCCGTGAGGGTAGCGAATCACGTAAATCCAAAGCTGCATTTTATTAGTTGCCAACGACGACAACTACGGTGCCCAACTGGCTGCGTAAGCAGCCCGTAAAGCACTACTAAGGGTTCGCCCTTAGCGGCCCTCAGCAAGGTTCCAGTACCGCGCTGCTGGCTGTCATACAGAACTGGATCGTCCTGAAGCGTGCCTGACGCGGATGGACTAAAACTTATTCAGGCTCGCTCTTTACGTCCTGCCCGCTGGGCTGTAGAGAGCTAAATCAATAGGCGGATCTAAGCATGTAGAGCTCTTGGCAGAGTGCTGACGGACGCGGGTTCGACTCCCGCCATCTCCACCAAACACTTGTCTGGGACAACCCCAGAAAGACTTGAAAGCCGCACCACGCAAGGGGTTGCGGCTTTTTTGTTGCCCTTCACCACCCTTCCGAAATCTTGCCTCGACCAGCAACCTTTGTAACACTCGTTGTAACACTCCCCATTAAAGCCAACATCGGTGTTACATAGATGCCCAAGAAAGTCACCCCGCTGAGCCACACGCAGCTTGTTAACGCAAAACCTCGGGAGAGGGAGTACAACCTCTCCGACGGCAATGGGCTTCAGTGCCGGATAAAACCCAGCGGGGCCAGGTTCTGGATTTTTACCTATCAACACCCCCACACGAAGAAGCGCAGCACCCTCGGCTTGGGCTCATTCCCTGAGGTTTCGCTCGTGGCTGCCCGAAATAGAGGTAGAGAAGCCCGTGAGCTCGTCGAGCAGGGAATAGACCCCAAGGAGCACAGGAACGAGCTGGAGCATATGGAAGCGGAGCGGCACGAGGCGACTCTTCAAGTCGTGACGGGAAAGTGGCTGCTCGTTAAAAGCGAGCAAATAAAGGGAGGACGGAAATTATCCAGCAAAACCGTGCAGGACATAAAGCGTTCTTTTGAGCTTCACATATTCCCCAAGCTGGGGGCAACGCCTCTACATAAGCTAACCGCACAGGGCACTATTGCCGTATTGCGCCCGGTTTATGAGAAAGGGAGCAAAGAGACAGTAAAGCGCCTCTGCCAGCGCATCAACGAGGTTATGCGCTGGGCCACTAATGTTGGACTGGTCACCGCAAACCCTCTAGCAGGGATCACAGATGCGTTTGCGGCCCCCGACGTCCGGCATTTACCCTCTATTCGACCAGAACAGCTACCGCAACTGATGCAAACCCTAGCCAGCGCGTCGATTAAGCACACCACGCGGCAGCTGGCTCTGTGGCAGTTGCATACTGTAGTGAGACCCGGAGAAGCGGCGCAAGCGCGTTGGAGCGAGATAGACGAGGTAAACAATACATGGCTGGTCCCCTCCAAGACCATGAAAATGAGGGAGCGGCACCGGGTACCTCTAACCCCTTCAACACTTGCAGTGTTGGCAGCCATGCGCCCAATTAGCGGGAGCCGAGAGTTTATTTTCCCAGGCGACAGAAACCCCCAGATCAACGCCAACCGGCAAAGCGTCAACACCGCTCTTAAGCGCCACGGCTTTAAGGGGAAGTTAGTAGCATCAGGCTTTCGAAAAATTTTTAGGACAGGAGCAGGGGAGAAAGGGATATTTACTTTTGAGGCTCTGGAGCGCGCACTTGCCCACACGGAGAAAAACAAAGTAGTTCGCGCATACGACCGAGGAGACTATCTAGAACAACGCCGCGAAGTTATGGCTTGGTGGAGCGAGCTACTTGAACGGGCTTTCAATGGCACTCTTACTGCTGCTGACCTAGCACCGCCCACACCAGAAAACGTGATCTCCGGAAAATTTGGAGGCACTTGATAGCCCATTCACACCCCGATTTAGCTATTTCGTCTTCAGTGCCCCTAAAGACCCTGCACAAAAAATCTCGGATCGCAGGGCTTTTGCTTCTTAAAACGGCAACTATTTCCTAAAAGTTCCACCCGTTTTTAAACCTCAAAGCAGAATAAAATACTTTTCTTTCAATATTTATTTTCCACGAGATATCTCTCCATCGCAGCGCATAGCAGCTTGTACACCCATATCGCAGTGTCTCGCTAGGAAGCACCTGTCACCGACCACTTTCCCCTGCCCTATTTCGTTCTTATTGTTGCTGCTCAGGCCCATGCCGGCCTTAACAAAACTGAGGTTTTTACTAATGACGAAACAGACGAACCATACTTTTCCTGTCGATCCAGATGCATTTGTGAGAGCGGCAGAATGTGCCAATTTTCTAAGTATCGGCCTGAGCACGTGGTGGGCATGGGTTCAAAAGGGCAGGGTCGAACGCCCGAAAAAGATAGGCCCAAGAACTTCTGTATGGAAGGCTGGCTATGTGCGAGAACTGCAGGAGAGCCTGCACATGGAGGCGCGTTAAAGACTCATCTGGAACGCCCCTTACACTTTTACCGCAAAGGCCCTTACCAAGGGCCTTTTTTTTGCCCGAAGTCCTGCATGAAGCGGAGACAAAAGAATCACCATGAGCTTTTAAATTTAAATAAAGCTAGAAGAGGTATGCGCAGAAAGAAAGGAGTAGAGGAAGTAGGCTCTGGGATGCTTCGCTATCTGCCGCCCCGGCCCCTGACGGGGCGCGGCAAGCGAAAGCCTGAGCCTAACTTACGCCTCTACTCGTGTCTAATTTTTCTGTGACCGTGCAGTGTTAATCCGTTGCTGGCAACTGCACGCTATTGGGCCTGCGCCGCTGCAATATGAATACAAACCCCTCCATATCGATAGCGAGTTTTTGCTACATCACTACCTGCCTTGAGGTTTAGCTGGCGCTGGTTATGCTCCGGCAGTTTCTAGCCGCGAGGAAAACGAACCTCGAAAATGCGAAGCCAATGCCTTTTGACGAGGCTGTGACGCCAGCGCTATAAGCCTTTGGGGAGGGGGAGGGAGATCTCTACGGCTTTTTAAGTACACCGCGTCGGTAGCCGGATGTGCTCACCCGCAAATTATGACTAGGGGGTCAAAAATAACCAGCAGCGTGATAGCGTAGGGCGGGGTTCGACGCCCACCCATGCGCTAAAAAGTTTATTTTTTTGGCGGCGGATTCGGGGTAACTAGATTCCACCAGAATTCAAAACTGTCGAGCAGGGAAAGGAGCGTTTCAAACTCCGCTTGATCGCCTGTAATCTTCGCTGATCCCTCTTTCATCTTGTCGGTCATCTTAGCCTTGCCAAGAATAATATCGTTCAGGTCAGCGCGGTTGATTGTCACTGTCGACCTTGGCTTATCCACTGGGGGCCCGTAGTTCAACACACCGTTCTCCAGCACAAGCGAGTAGTTGCCCTTTACATCGGGCAGAGAGACGTTAATAGCGAGATTCTTACCCGCGGCCTTGGGGCCATTCAGCCGAATGGCCAGGTAGTCGAAGAAATCCTCGATGGGCATACTACGAATGGTGTCAGGACTGGCGGTAACTGGAACCGGCAGCTCCTGAACGCCCGTGCGTAATTCCTTTGCGCCACTGAGAAAGAAGTTGCGCCAAGGTCCGCTCTCTGCCTGATATCCCATTTGTTCGAGCGCATCGGCAAGTAAATCGCGGGCCGCCTTGTTATTCGGCTCAGCAGAAACTAATTGATCAAGAACCTGTGCCACCCAGCGGTAATTCCCAGCGTCAAAGTCCTTTCTCGCGCGTTCCAGTACTCTGTCTGACCCGCCCATATACTCGACAAATTTTTTGCCTGCTTCAGTGGGAGGCAGCGGGTACAGTCTGGCGGGATTGCCATCGAAGAAGCCGAGATAGTAATTCCATACTGCCCGAGTGTTGTGATTGACACTGCCGTAGTAACCGCGGTTACCCCAGTAGTTCGCTAGCTCTGGAGGCAACTCCATCATCTCGGCCGCTTCAACCATGTTGTAGCCCTGATTGGCCATGCGGAGAGTTTGGTCATTCAAGTACTTGTACAGATCACGCTGTTTTTTCAGGTGATCGACGACATTGTCTTTACCCCAGGTCGGCCAGTGATGAGGCCCAAACAAGGTCTCTGCCTTCCCCCCCCAGCGGCTTACTGTGTCATTCAGATAGCTGGACCATGCGCGTGCATTCCTGACTTTGGCGCCACGTAGCGTATATAGGTTGTGCAAGGTATGGTTGGCGTTCTCTGCCGCTGAAACAGCCTTGAGCTGCGGGATGTAAAAATGCATTTCAGCTGGGGCTTCCGATCCGGGGGCCAACATAAACTCGTAAGTGAGCCCATCGACCTCGACCGTCTGACCGTTCTTGGTGATGGTGTCGGTGGGCTCAATCAGCGTAGCCTCGCCCGTTGAGGTGCCCAGTCCCAGCCCAGTTCCAAGGCCACCTGCCGCGTTCTTGGGAATCAGGTTTCCGTACATGAAACTCGCACGGCGCCCCATGTGGTTGCCCGCGAAGACGTTCTCGCTTACGGCCTCCTCGACAAAGCCCTCTGGGGCGATGATTTTGACCTTTCCCGATTTGACATCGGCCTCATCCACCACGCCACGCACGCCCCCGTAGTGGTCGATGTGGCTGTGGGTGTAAATGACCCCGAGGACAGGTTTGTTGCCACGATGCTTGCGATAAAGCTCCAGAGCGGCGGCGGCAGTTTCCTTCGAAATCAACGGGTCCATCACCAGAACCCCTCTATCGCCCTCGATAAAGGTAATGTTCGAAAGGTCTGCGCCACGCACCTGATAGATTTCCGGCGTAACCTCGTACAGCCCTCCCTCAGACAGAAGCTGTAGCTGCCGCCATAGACTAGGGTTTACAGTGTCCGGCGCCTCCTTGCCTTTCGCAAAGGCATAGGCGCTGAGATCCCATACAGGATTACCCTTGTCATCCTTGATGACGCCATTGTCAGGCAATGGTGCAATAAATCCCCGCTTCACATCCTCAAAGTCTTTCCGGTCATTAAATGGCAGTTCGCCTTTAACCGCTGCGTTCGCCTTCTTGGTTGCAGCAGTGGCGGGCTTTGACTCCTGCGCCAGAACTCCCCCTGCCAGTGCGGCACTGAGCGCCATAGCGGCAGCCAGCGCCAGTGATCTAACTAATCCTTTATGCACGTCCAAACCCTTCCATGTCTGCTCAAGGTGCGAAAAGTGTAGCTTACCGGCATTCAGTCGATCTTACGGACGATGGGGCACGTGCAGATAAGTGATGGACCCGTTAAGAATCAGACTAATGGAGCGCCGCTAGTACCTTGGCCAAGGCCAAGTTTATGTAACACCAGATGTAACACCAGCCAAGCCAAAGGCGCTGAAAGCCCCATGAAATAAGGCCTGCGGATGCGGGTTCGACTCCCGCCATCTCCACCAAATTAAAAAGGCCCGTTACCGCAAGGTAACGGGCCTTTTTAATTTGGCGAGCTGACGCGAGTGGAACGCAAAGCGAGGGTTCGATCAACGCGCAAAGCGCGTTAAGACAGCCGCAGGCTGCCCCGTAGGGGTGAGGAGCGCAGCGACGAATCACTCCCGCCATCAGGGCCCTCAGCGCCCAACAATACCTTCTGACGAAGCGCCAGCAGCCGCTCCACCACAACCGCATTCCCAAACTCTACCGCAAGGTAGTGGGCCTTTTTAATTTGGTGGAGATGGCGGGAGTCGAACCCGCGCCCAACATACCCACAACTCCCATCATGTGGTAAATTTGAACGCCATCACACATTCATCAAGACCAATAACTAAGGGCTCAGATGCCCCGAATGTAGGCCCGGCCGCCAATGGTAAAAAGTAACTCACAGAAATGGACATCATCACTCAAGTGAGCACTGAAGACTTTTTGCTCTGCGACCAGCTAAAAGTTCACCCAATTGAAGCCCAAAATACTCAACTACAGCTAACTGATTCGTTAGTGAATGAGGCATTGAACTAACGTGCAGGTCAGTACATTCAGGCTCCAGGACCCAGACTATGTCCCCGTAGGCGATCCGGTATTCCAGCAGTCGAGTGCCGTATTTCGCCTACCCCAACTGCCCGCCTACGCCATGCACCATAGCCAGCTGGCACTCGACAACAATCTGACTTCAGAAGCTGCCCTAGAGCAGTCGATGTATCACCTCACAACCGATACACTCGTGCTGTCATCCAGGTGTGTACCCATGCTTGGAGATCCCAGCGGCTGGCTGACCGTTTACCACAATGGTATTAAAGATCATCGCCTGCTGTTCCCCATATCGACAACGAGGCTTTGCAGCAGCGTCTCGGCCAGTTCGCGGAGGAAGCCGACAACGCCTTTGCCAGCCAATCCTGGCTCTCCTATGTTCTGATGGTAGGTGGGGTACTGGAGGGTCTGCTGTGGAATGAATACAAGCTGGATAGTTTCGAATGGCTTGTCAAGCGTGCCTTAAAAAACGAGCTAATCGATGAGCATGAGGCGGAGCAAATTCACGAGGTCCGCCATGCCCGCAATAAGATTCACGCAGGAAGATACAAAGAAGAGGTCCCGGGAAGACATCTCGCCCTGGATATCAGCGTCACCTATGAGCGGCTGCTCAAGCGCGACTGGGCTGACAAAGCCGGAAGCACGACCGCAGCAGGTGCTGATTAATGTCATCGGCCGTGCGACATCTTTGCCAACGGCATCGAACCTAGCGCACCTAGGTGCTACATCGCATCAACCAAGGGAAAGCGGCCAACGGCCGAATACGGAGTTGTTCTCATGAGTATCATTAGCAAGACGGTTGAGGCAGTTAAGACACTGCTCGAAAAACCGCTGACAATTCCGGATTACCAACGGCCCTACAAATGGCAACCCACTCACGTCAACCAGTTGTTTGACGACCTGCTACGCCACCGTCACAAAAGTAGCTATCGTCTGGGAACCGTGGTCCTTCACCGCGACCCGGATAGCGACACCCCCGAACAAGCCATCGTAGATGGCCAGCAACGACTTCTAACCCTGACGCTCTTGTGCTCCATACTGGACGAAGGCCGGCGCCAATGCAGCCCATGTCTACTCGAGCAGGGATTTAGCGCTCCCGTGACCATCCGCAACTTGCAGCACAACATGGCCATACTGGGAAGCCGGGTGAACCAGCTGAGTGAAACCGACAGGGAAGAGTTAACCGATTTCCTCCTGCACAAGTGCCAGCTTATCTGTGTGGTACTGGATAATCTCAGCGAGGCCTTTCAGTTCTTTGACTCGCAAAACGCCCGCGGCAAGGAGCTGGCACCTCACGATCTGCTCAAGGCGTTCCACCTGCGCGAGATGGCTGATAACACGGAGCAGGAACGCCTCGCCTGTGTAGCCACCTGGGAAGACGAGGTAAGCCCTGATGGCAATACGCCTAGCTTGCACACCATTATGGGAGATTATCTCTTTCGCCTGCGCCGCTGGACTTCAGGCCAGTCTGGCGTGCGCTTCACACGCAATGAAATTGACGTTTTTAAGGGTGCCAGCCTCCGGGAAAGCCCTTATCGATATACCGATTCTTTGCGCGCTCTGGATTATATGGTCGACCACTATAATGCCGATAAAACGCGTTACTGGGACAGACAGCAGATGGTCTATCCGTTCCAAGTCGACCAGCTAATGCCCAACGGTAAGCGCTTCTTCGAATACATACGGCACTATATCCGCAATTTTGAGCAACTGTTTGTACAGCCCAAACCGGAATTGTCTGCGTTACTGAGCGTTATCAATAACTACAAGGGCCGCAACCGCACCGGTGATCACTACGTGCGCAATCTGTTCTACTGTTCGGTCCTCTACTACTACGACAAGTTTGGCGATGCAGAGCTCAAAAAAGCCGCAGAGCTGTGTTTTTTCTGGAGCTATCGTATTCGCCTGGCTCAAAACCGGGTTGAAGTGAAATCGATCGACAACCCCGCCATGAGCAACCAGGGGCTACTAATTGCGATAAAGCGCGCGCTCCACCCGCATGAAGTACTGGCCTTCAGCGTCGAGCCGCTAGCCGAGCGGGAGGTGAAAGGCACCAACGTGAATGGATTGATCGAAGAATTTAAAAGAAAGGGATACCTGCAATGAATACTGACCAAGATATCAATGAGCTGTCGGTTGCGCAGCTATTCAGAGACGGCCAGTATGTTATCCCTATCTACCAGCGTAACTACGCCTGGGGCGAGCCTGAAGTAGAACAGCTGCTACAAGACGTGATGGACATGGCGCTACGCGACGAGTCTAACGGCGCATATTATCTTGGCAGCCTGGTCGCCTACCGCCGCCCGGATGGTCACTTTGAAACTATCGATGGTCAGCAGCGGCACACCACCCTGAGCATTGTTCTCGCTGTATTGAAAAACGAATTTGGACAGGCGTTGGAAGGTGTTGAGCGCATTAACCTCAGCTTTGATAGCCGCCCGAAATCCCAGACCACCCTACGCAGGCTATTTGCGGGCAGCAGCCAACATGACGGCCAGCCGTTAGAGTCTGGCATCTGCGGCGCCTATGACATCGCCAAGCGCTATTTCACTCGAGACAAGGCCAATCTAGATAGATTCGTCGAGTATCTGCTCCACCAAGTAACCATCCTGAGGGTGGTCGTGCCTGACGATACAGACCTCAATCATTATTTTGAGGTTATGAATAACCGCGGGGAGCAGCTGGAGAAGCACGAGGTGTTGAAAGCCAGCTTGATGAGTCAGCTGGGTGACGATCTTGAGCGCAGCAGCTTTGCTCGCGTTTGGGATGCCTGTTCAGATATGAACCGCTATGTACAGATGGGTATTGACTCAGACGTTCGGGCTGGCATCTTTGGCGCCGACTGGAATACCTGCCCGACGGACTTTACTGAGCTCTGCCAACAGCAAAAAGAGGGTTCAGCGAGCGACACACGCACCCTAGCGGACATCATTGAAAACCCAAAATTCGCTGCAGTTAACCCTGACAGCACATCAGATAACGATGGCGCCTTTGGCGCGGTCATCAACTTCTCCAACTTTCTCCTGCACGTACTGCGGGTCACAAGCAAAGAAGATTTGCCCCTGGATGACAAGCGGTTGCTGGACACTTTTGCCGAGCACCACCCCGATCCACGTCAGTTCATTATGGATCTACTCAAGTGCCGGATGTTATTCGACAAGTACATCATCAAACGGGAGAATGAAGAGGACTGGAGCCTAAAGGGCTTAAGGCTGTACGACCGGAAAAACCAAGCCAACTCCATGGGCTATGTGAACAGCTTTGAGAGTCCGGAGCAAAACCTGCGCCTGATCATGCTGTTGTCGATGTTCCACGTCTCCTTTCCTACCCTTGTGTATAAGCATTGGCTCAACGCCGCGCTGCACTTCCTCTACAAGAATACGCACCACGACCTAACGATCGATGGCTCTTCTTATTTGATATTCCTAGAGTCACTGAGTGACAAGTTTTTCTATGGCCGCTTCGGCAAAGGTGAGCCCCTGGACTATTTTCACCTCACTTATAGCGAGCCCAACCTGCCCCGCGAGTTCGACCGATCCTATCTCGACCAGGGCACAGGTGTACAAAATTTCATCTTTAACCGCCTCGATTACCGGCTTTGGCTACAACTGAGGGACGGCACATCGTTTCCCGGCGTGGATATGTCCTACGTAAGAGGGCGCCATCAGACCTTTCGCTTTAGCTTCCGCACCTCGGTCGAGCACTATTATCCGCAGAACCCACTAGGTGGTAGCGTGCTAAAAGCATCAGAAACTCTCCCCAACGGAGTCGACAGTTTTGGCAACCTTTGCTTAATAAGCCACAGCAATAACTCCAAGCTGAGCAACTATCTCCCCACAGCTAAGAAAGAGCACTACGACAAGGCCACCGCGGTAGAAAGCCTCAAGCAGGTGTTTATGATGAGCTACAAACATTGGGGGCCGGAGCAGCCTGAAGTTATCGCCGCGCATGAGCGCATGATGATTGAGGTTTTAAGGTAAGAAGCAGGCGGATTTAATCGGCAGCCACTATGAGAGTTTCGACCTTGAAGGCCGGGCGCTGATACCGCTCGTGCGGATCTACTGGCCTGTTGACTAATTCTTTTGACTCAATGATTTGGAAGTACGTAAGTGACAGAGAGCAATCAGCCCAAGGGCGTTAAACATTGGGCGAAAGCCACCCTACTCTTTCTCGGCCAAAGCCTGCTGCTGTGCATAGGCCTAGCCTCCCTGGTTTATACCTTTGTGGATTTTTTCGAAGGCAACTTTACTTTCTCTGAGCTGTCGCTTCTGGAGATCGTGTTTAGTCTGCTGCTGCTTTCACTCATTAGCCGTCATCTCACGGCGTCCAAGGCAGCGCAATTGAAGTGGACCAGTGTTATCTATCGCCCGTTAAGGAATATTGGCTGGGTAAATCTGGCACTCTTATGCCTGGCTATCTTTTTCCTTCTGAAAGGCGCAGAGATTGATGAGCTCAATCAATTCATGGCTAAGAATAGTAATCGAATGCAGTGGCTGGATCTGATTGTGCTTCAGCTCTGCTTTTATTGGGCAGCACCCAAGCTCCCAGCCAAACAAACAGTAACTGAGAGTTCAAGCACAGAGGGGCTCGCGCAGTGATTAGATACCTCCTTGTGTTTACCGCCTTTATGGCCATGAATAGCTCCGCCGCAGATATCGACGGCGAAACACTGATCCTCAGCTGTCAGGAGTATGTGGCCATCTATGATCGCCGGGGCGAAAAAAACTTGATGGCAAGCGTTTCAACCTCCCCCGCTGAAGCGATGCGCGCTGGTATTTGCCGTGGCATCCTGGAAGAGCACGTCAAGCATAAGGGCTATAGCTGTGATAGTCCGTGGTATCAGCAAGCTTTGTATATTGCCAAGCAAGACCCGGAACAATATCTGCACAGCAGAGAGCAGTTACTGGATGAAGCCTGTGACGGCTAGTTCGAACCAGGGGATGTCGGTGGCACTGGCCATTGAACAACTCTTTGGCATAAAGCTATCAAAGCGCGAAGGCCTCAGGAACAAGGTCGGCTCTTTCATGCGCAATGGCCTGATCGTTTATAACGACCAACTGATTGTCGAGCGCAATTCAAGAGCAATTCCTCGAGATCAACTGACGACACTGCACAATGCGGTCATTATTCAGGCGCTGTTACCTGACCCCAAGAAGGTGAAGAAGGTCTTTGAGGATCAGGCGTTCCGGCAGAATATGGCGAAGCTGTTTAGCGCGCTCCTGCTTGGGCGGCGTTCGATTGTCGATATCTCCCTGCTTAAACCTGAGGTCGCGAGGTTTCTTGGGGTTCTCTCCGGCACCACAAATTTGCGTGAAGAGAGGCTCGCCAACCCTTTCGAGACGCTCCCACAGCTGGTGTTGGACGGCCCGCTGGACTTGCTGCAGGCGATATTGGCCCAGAACAGCAGCCTCTCTAGCGGAGATGCCATGATGGTGCATTATCTTGAGGGTAATCTTGAAGCCGCCTGGGATTCCGCTCAACAAATGAGCACAACTGACCCAAGACTGCTCCAATACCGTGACTTGATAGAGCGGGAATACCGTGCAGCCAAGGAATTTGACGATTTATTAGATTTTCTGCAATAAACGCTTTTTAGTGCATTGCACGAGAACACACTGGCTCCGAACTCGAAAAACGGAGCCAAACAATGATCTCTCTACAACAAGTCCTGTCTAAATGCCCACACCAGGTCCCTGATTGCCATATCCAACGGGCAATGGAGTTGCACCAGCAGCTCACTGAAGGTGCCTCATTCAACCGCCTCGGCGGCAAGCGTATCAAGCAAAGCCCCCACATCATCCGCTTCAAGATCGGCCGTGGCTGGCGCCTCCTCTACCGCGAGCACGGTCCGCATCTGGTCCCTTACTGCCTGATTGCGCGCCAGTGTTTCGACACAACCATTAAGCGAAGGTGATGCACATACCGCATCCACATACTCACTTAATGTTCAAAAAGGAACGCAAGCATGTCCAAGAAAACACCAATGACTCAGAAAGCAGCTTCACGCATCACCAGCGCTACCGCAAAGCAGAGCGGGGGCAGCGTGCCCTCCAAAAGTTTTGCCGCTCGCGCTGAGCGCGCAGCCGCACATCATAAAAAACCAAAGCAATAAGAACACGAGCGCGGGCGTTAAGCCCGCGCCACTCAACTGAACTTAGTCATTCGTTAAAGGAATAAAATTATGAATCTTGCCAGCAACTCTGAAACCAAACAGTTTCACCCTGCCCTTCTGAATACAGTGGCTTTACTGAGCCCAGCCGTAGCGTCTCTGGACTTCGCCCGTTTGAAGCATAAAGTTACGCAAACAGCAGAAGCCGAAATGACCGAGGAGGCCTGGGATAAGGGAGAGGAAGAGTACCGCCGCTTCCTCACCCTGAAGCAGATGTACCCTGGCGTGTCCCTAGTGCCCAGCAAGCTGGTTGACCAGGTATGGCATGCCCACATCCTCGATACCCGCGCGTACCGTCAGGACTGCAATACCGTGTTTGGTCGCTTTATCGACCACTACCCTTATTTTGGGATTTACGGTGAGGATGACCAGCAGGCTCTGCAGGACAGTTTTGATCAGACGATCGAACTGTACGAGCGTCATTTTGGTCCTTACCCAGCCGGCGCAGCTCACCCCGCCCGCTGTGACTCAGATACGCATGCTTGCCATGTACAATCTGAATGTGCTTGTCGCGTGAAGGGGGCCTGTAAATAAAGACACATGTAGGTAAAGCAGCTAACGTCCGTTCAACGGGCGTTAGCTGTGTGTCGCTTTTTTGTGCAACTCCTTAAGCTATTGTAGTGGAGTTGAATAAAAGGAACACCAGGATATCTTTCGGTTGATAGAGTTCTGATATATCAATAAGTTATGCTCGGTAATTGACTCCGGCCATCACCAAACCAAACACCAAACGATTTACTCCCCGCGCCCCCCCAGCGCATCCTCCGGCACAAATATCCATCCCTCCCCCCTTGGCACCCCTGAACCGGGAAAACAAAGCCCATCCGGTTGAGAGTGAAACGACCACGCAACCAGCGCACACAGCAGCGCATCGCGCTTGTCCTCGTGATCAATACCAAAACCAAATCCCGCAATGTCCCACGCCTCGCCCTGAGTGAGTGCCGATTCCGTGCGATATTTTTGCAACAGCTCACGCACCCTTGTCGATGACTTGCAGGCGGAGGGATAGGCTTCAAAGGCGGTAAGCGCGGAACCGTTGCACCAGACACCGGTAGCAGCGACTTCCGGGGCGAAGCGCGCAAGTACGTGCATCCCCTTGGTGGCCTGACTGCCGATCATGTCTTTGACTGCAGACAGGGGTTTCAGGCCATGCCGAAACAGAAAGTGTTCGGTGTAGCGGAACAGGTAAGGATTAGCCGCGGAGTTGCCAATATCACCCGCAGCGCCGCGGCCGCTAATGAGTTCAAGGAATGGCTGTGAGAAAGCAAGGGGGGTATCAATGGCCATGACGACGGGTGGGCAATCGTCGTGAAGATCGACCTCGCAGTAACGCAACAGCGTCTGCACCCACTCCCGCGTGTTGCCGGCCTCATTGATTGCCACACGCAGGTTGCCCCGCCAGGGCCGGCCAAGCAGGTTCCGCGCCTGGTCCAGTACTACTAACGCATCGCGACTATTGGCATTGCTGTCGCAGTTCCAGCCCCCCACATCCCAGCCCACAAAGAGCGTGTCGACACTCATAAAAAGTTCAGTCTCTGCAAATATTTGTGGTACGCACCCGCTCCAATCGCAGCAGCGGTGACCGTGCTACGGATTACACCGCTGGCACTGGCCCGGGTCTGCATGGGCTTGTGCACCGGCTGCCGCTCGGTAAAGCCGCATTGCCGGCACTTCTTTATCAGTATTTTTACCAGCTCCGTTGGCTCACTGCACCAGGCGCAGGGCAGTCCGCGCTCTACGGCGGTTTGCCAATAGTCGGGCTCCACACAGGTCGGGCACAGCGACTGCAATCGCTGGCAGAGTTGCTCTGCCGCCTGCCCTATATAGAACGCCGTTTCGGGCAGTGCATAGCGCGCAGATCCGGTTCCAGGCGCACTTCCCCGGCAATCTCCCCGTTGGACAGCAAGCCCTTCCCGGCAAGTATTTCCCGCAGTGATTCCTTGCCGGTAAGACCTTTGTACAGCCGCTCGGGCAGCCGCAGTATCCATGCCTGCTCAGGCGGAAAACGGTCCACCCAGTCGCGTAACGCCTGCAGTGAACCCGAGGCGTAGGCGGTGATCTCAAGGTCCTGCTTTGCGTCATAGAACACCAGAATCTCATCATCCCAGTTCACCAGCCCGGGCATAGGGCCGCCGCCAAAACTGCCCTCGCTGCCGAGCCCGAGATCCAACCCGGTCAGCTCGCACGCCAGCCGCGCCTTGTGCGCGGCACATTCCCGCGGCGACAGTTCCCGCGGTATTTCTCCGCTAAAGGTGCCCAGCCTGTCAGTATCGAATGCATCGGTGGTCACGACGTGGAGACCGAGCTCTGCCATTGCCGGGCTGATCACGGTAGCTTTATCGTGCTTCGTCAACAGCGCCACGGAGCGGTTCTGGTAACGAGTTTTGTGACTGGAAGGTGTCATCCTTTATGCACTCCAGGATTGAACTTCAAGGGTTTCCATAGCCGTTTAAATTTACTCGATTCACGTATTGCTGCGTTCTCGGGGGTTTCGACCCGGTGACCAGGCGAACACTGACTGACAGGTTCAGGGGAGTCATGACGCTCCAGAACTCCACGTATCTGGCGACTTACCGGTATCCCCTCTGCTCCAGCCCCCGCAGGATGGCGGGTTGAGAAAAGCTTTGACTTAGCTCACAGGGAGGCCTACAGTGACTCTAGTTAAAAGTAAGTCTCTTGTTTAAATCCTCAGTTTCGTCGTTTTCTTCGTCCTGTAGCATCTAAATTCCAGTCTTTTCTTTGCTATTCATGCCTCGTGAAGGCGTATCCCTACTTGTTTACAGGAAATTATCATGTCCAAGACAACAACCGGCACTGTTAAGTGGTTTAACGAATCCAAAGGCTTTGGCTTTATTGAGCAACAGGCTGGCCCTGACGTATTTGCGCACTTCAGCGCGATTGCAAGCTCGGGCTTCAAGACCCTGGCCGAAGGCCAGACCGTTGAGTTCTCTGTGACTCAGGGCCCTAAAGGCCCGCAAGCTGAAAATATTGTTTGTATCTGAGCCATTGAGCTAAAGCAGGCCGTGTAGCGGTCTGCTCTAAGAGGCTGTTTAGGCCTCTTCGGTTGAGCTACTGCAAGGTAGCTCAACCAAGAATTCGGCGATTCAGGCTGGAATCAGTTTGAATCACCGACTGCAATACCCCCACTCAACTCTGTTGAGCAATCTCCGCCTGCATACCTTGCCGAGTAACACCTGATCTGTCCTTACACATCACTCAAGTTTTTACCAAGCGCAATCTTATTGGCGGTCTTTCCGAGAGGAAACTATGAGCGAATCCCCAATAGCTGCGTTTAATCCGCTGGACGCCAAAAAATACAGCAACCCTATTCCCGCGCGCGAGTTCATTATGAGCTTGCTCGAAGACAACAAAGAAGTACTCGACCGCAAAAAGCTGGCAAAAGTGCTGGATCTTTCCAGCGAAGAGCAGAAAGAAGCTTTGCGTCGCCGGTTACGTGCCATGGAGCGCGACGGCCAAATCGCATTCGATCGCGATGCAGGCTACAGCCTCATCAAACCTGAAGACCTGATCACTGGACGTGTCATCGGTCATCCGGATGGTTTCGGATTCCTGAACAGCGATGAGTCTGCTGAAGACCTGTTCCTGTCGGATAACGAAATGCTGACTGTGTTCGACGGAGACATCGTCGAGGCGCGCGTTAGTGGCGTGGATCGGCGCGGGCGTAAAACCGGTGTGATCGTCAATGTGCTGGAACGCAAGACCACCCACCTGGTGGGCCGCTTGCAGTTCGAGGAAGGCGACTACTTCCTCAAGCCCGAGAACAGCCGACTATCCCACGAGATCGACCTCGATCGCGACCAGCTGATGGGCGCTAAGCCCGGACAGTATATTTCCGTCGAGATCATCGACTTTCCCAACCGCCGCTACAATGCCTTCGGCCGTGTGACCGAGCTGCTCGGTGATGCCATGGGCCCGGGTATGGAAATCGACGTTGCCATCCGCAGCCACGATATTCCACACCAGTGGCCGCAGGATGCCCTGCGCGCGGCAAAAAAACTGGGCGACAGCGTACCCGAGGCGGACAAACAGCATCGCGCCGATTTGCGCGAGCTGCCGTTTGTGACCATTGATGGTGAGGACGCCAAGGACTTCGACGACGCCGTGTACTGCGAACAAACACCATCCGGTGGCTGGCGCCTGTTCGTCGCGATTGCGGATGTGTCCCACTATGTGGCGCCCGAGAGCGCGCTCGACCTGGAAGCGCAGAAACGCGCAACTTCCGTTTACTTCCCGGGCCGTGTGGTCCCGATGCTTCCGGAATCCCTGTCTAACGGATTGTGCTCGCTCAACCCCCATGTCGATCGGTTGGTGATGGTGTGTGAAATGACCATCAGCAAAACCGGGAAAATGACCGACTACACCTTTTCTGAGGGTGTGATCCATTCCCATGCGCGGCTGACCTACAACCAGGTGAATGCTTTCATCACTGCACCCGACTCCGGCCTGGGCCGGCAGACTGCTCGCAAGCTCAAGGGAACCGCACCGCACATTCACGCGCTGCACGATCTGTATTCGGTACTGAAGCAGGCGCGCACCCAACGCGGCGCGCTGGATTTTGAAAAGTCCGAAGTGCAATTCGTGTTTACCGAAGACCGCAAGATCGATCGGATCATTCCGGTAATCCGCAACGACGCGCACAAGATGATTGAGGAGTTCATGCTGAGCGCCAACGTGGCGACCGCAGACTTTCTCAAGCGCCAGAAGATGCCCGCACTGTACCGTGTACACGACGGTCCACAAGACAAAAAGCTGACCGCCCTGCGCGCATTCCTGACCACCAAGGGGCTCAAGCTCGCCGGCGGCAATAAGCCACGCCCGGAGCACTATGACCAGCTCATGAGCCAGATTGGTGAACGCAGCGATGCGCAGACCATTCGCACCATGCTGCTGAGGTCCCTCAGCCAGGCGGAGTACAGCATGGACAACCGCGGCCACTTTGGTCTCGCCTATTCCGCCTATGCACATTTCACTTCGCCCATTCGCCGCTATCCGGATCTCATGGTGCACCGGGCAATCCGTTCGGTGATTCGCCAGTCCAAGCAGCGCTCTACACTTGGCCGGGCGCTGAAGTTCATCATCGGCAAGGGCAAAGATTCGGTACAACGCTTCGACAGCGCGCCTCTCCTCGCCCCGGGCAAAAGCTACCCCTATGGCAAAACCGCCATGCAGTCTCTGGCCATGCACTGCTCCAACGCCTCACGCCGCGCCGACAAGGCCAGCTGGGACGTGGAGGCCTGGCTGAAATGCGAATATATGCAGGATTTCGTCGGCGATGTATTCCAGGGTGTGGTGGCTAGCGTTACCCACTTCGGTCTGTTTATCGAGATTGACGGTATTCAGGTCGAGGGACTGATCCATATATCGGCACTGAAAAACGACTACTATCACTTTGATGCCGACCGGCAGTGCCTGATCGGCGAACAACGCCGCAAAAGCTTTGCCATCGGCGACACGATCAAAGCCCGTGTTGTCGCTGTGGATATGGAGCGTCGAAAAATAGAGTTTGCGCTCGCCAGCTGAGATCAGAGAAAGACATTACTCTTCCTTGTTCTGAAAAACCCAGAAAGCCCGCTATCGAAAGATAGCGGGCTTCTTCGTTTGGACATTTTAAAAGTGCGCGTGACAGTCAGAGGTCGTCCAGGTTATCCATCAACTGGTAAAAGAAGGCGATGGACTTGCCATATTCATCTACCAGAATCCGTTCATTCACACCATGGAATCCTGCGAACTCCTTTGTCGACTCCAGCTGAATGCCGGTGATGGTATAAACATTCGGTGCAAACGGCCGCGCCTGAAAATGCTTTGAATCCGAGCCACCAATCACAAAGAACGGGGAGACAATCAGGTCATTGCCCCAGGTCTGGCGGATGGTTTTCTCCAGCATTTTATAGCCCGCGCCATGCGGGTCCGCGATATTGGTGGGCGGGGTGGATGCTGATATATCCTTAATTTCAATACGATCATCGTCAATCGCTTTTTTGACATGGGCGATGACACTTTCCTTGCTGTCTTCCGGGGCGATCCTGAAATTGACCACGGCGCTTGCCGAAGGGGGCAATACGTTGTCCTTGATTCCGGCATTGAACATGGTGACCGCGATAGTGGTATGCAGCATGGCGCGTGTGACCTGGTCTTCAGCCATTTCCTCGATAAACTTCTGCTCCAGTGCCGTCGTCTTGGCGTCATCACCGAATGCGACAGCTTCGTACATGGGCTGTTTTTCTTTCGCCAGTTCAGGCCCCATAAAGCGATACTGGTAGCGCACCGCTTTATTGATCTTGTAAGGGAACTGGGCCTTTTCCAGCTTGGTGATGGCCTCGGCGAGAATACCGATATTCGAGTGCCTTGGAGGCTGGGAAGAATGGCCGCCCTCACCATTCACCGTCAGCTCCAGGCTCATGTAGCCCTTCTGGGCGATACCAATCAATGCCGAGTTCTCCTCGATACCAGGGAACACTCCCGGTATCAGAGGTGCGGACTCGTCTATGACAAAGGCAATTTCCTTCAACCCGCGCTCTTCCAGTACATCGACCACATGCTTGGCGCCTTCCGGGCCGCCAACCTCCTCATCATGGCCAAAGACGAAGTAGATGGTGCGAGCAGGCTGAAAGCCCTCCTTGATCTTCATTTCCGCCGCTTCCAGGATCGCATGAATCTGGTTTTTGTCGTCCAGCACACCGCGTCCCCAGATATAACCATCTGCGATGGCGCCGGAAAATGGCTCCTGTTTCCACTGGTCTCGCGACTCCTCGGCAATCGGGACCACATCCTGGTGCGCCATAAATACCGCTGGTGGCAGCGATGGATCCTTGCCTTCCCAGGTATACAGCAGACTGTAGGGACGGGGCTTGCCGAGCTTTTCCCGCTTCAGGGTCTTGTGGACGTTTGGATAGGCTTCCTCAAGAAATTTGTGGTATCCCTCAAACGCCTTTACATCAAAGTCAGCCCGGTCCTGGTTTGAAATCGTGGGAAACTGGACCGCCTTGGATAACCGTTTGGCAGCCGCCTCCACATCAACCTCTACCTCAACGGGTTCAACACCTTGCATCTGCATGGAGGTGAGCCCCTGATCTGCATAGCTTGTAGCTGAAAGGGCGAGAATAAAAAATGCGACGGAGAGATATTGCGATACGATCCCTGGCAGGGCTTTCATTGTTTCCATTCCTTACTTTCTAGACCCATTGAATCTAGTGGAAATACCTTGATCGCAGTGCATGTTGATGCCGAAATTTACTACAGGGTTAACAATGGGAACTCATCGCCAAACAGGAACAACCGTTCCAGGTAACCCACTTCAAACTGGAGTTTTCGTACCAGTTAAAAAATAACGTAGATAAATTCATCCCGCTCGTGAAAACAATTTCACACTAATTTTGATAAAAGCATTCAACAAATCTCTACTTCTCAACCGTTCGCCTCATATTAATTGCCTCGTCTCTACGCCGTTGATAGTGTTTCCGGGTAACTGAACGGCCATGCTGTTTCGGTCATTCAATAATAACTACGACAAATGGACGAGCACACTCAATGAAAAAATATTTACCACGCCAAAATGTTTTAACCTGCGCCATCCTGTCTGCGGCAGCCGCATCCGCATCGCAAGTTCTCTACGCGGCCGAAGAAAGTGCGATGGAAGAAGTTGCCGTTGTCGGTTCCCGCATCCAACGCAATGCGGAATTCGAAACGGCAACGCCGATTCAGGTAATGGACCGGGAAGCCATCGAAAAATCCGGCTTCACCAACCTTCAGCAAATGTTCGAGAAAAACCCGGCTGCGGGTAACGGCACCTTCTCAACACGGGGTAATAACCAGGACTCCACCGCCAATGGTGCAGCCGCGGTGAGTCTGCGCGGTATGGGTGCCGACGCAACACTTGTGCTGGTCAATGGCAAGCGCGTGGCCATCAGCGCTTTTGCCGAGAGCATTACCACCAACTTTGTCGATATCAATAGCATTCCCATCGCCGCGGTTGAGCGCGTGGAAGTACTCAAGGATGGGGCCTCGGCCATTTACGGTTCCGACGCGGTTGCCGGTGTGGTGAACCTTGTGCTGCGCAAAGATTTCGAAGGCGCTGAGGTATCCGTGGATTACGGTGGTGCCGATGGCTATGACGAGCAGTCGGTCTCGGCGGTGTGGGGGGTTAACGGCGAAGATTCAAACCTCACGCTGATCTTTGATCACCGGACGAATTCGACCCTGGCCAGCGTCGAGCGCAAGGGGCTGGACACCGCGGACCAGTCCTTCCGCGGCGGTATGGATTTCCGTTCATCGCGCGGGTATCCGGGACGCTTCATTGTTGACGGTGAGACCACCATCGACCCGAATTGCCCGGAAGGCGACGCATTCGGCCAGACCTGTGTCTACGACTACGGCCCCTGGACCCTGCTGACCCCGGAGGCGGAACGCACCGGTGTACTTATGCTCGGCCACGCACAGCTGACGGACAGCATCGAATTCTTCAGCGAGATCGCGGTGCAGCACAATACCTCCATCGCCCAGGGTGCGCCGACACCGCTGGACGAGGATGCCGGTCTTACCGTACCCCTGGATCACCCCAACAATCCGTTTGCCGGCGCCAGCAGTGTCGATGTCGGCCGTTACCGTACCGTGGATGCCGGCGCGCGGCAGTGGGATATTGAGACCGATAACCTGCGTGGGGTATTCGGGCTGCGCGGCACCATCTCCGACTGGGACTGGGAGGCCTCGGTACAGCGCTCACGCAGTGAGTCCACCCAGACCGGCGACCGCACCCAGGGCTGGGTACGCACCGATCTCCTGCAGCAGGAAATTGACGCGGGTCGCTACAATCCGTTCGGCGGTGTGCAGAACCCCCAGTCCGTTATCGATGCCTTTACCACCAGCCTGGTGCGCCAGGGTAAATCCGAGTTGCGCAGCATGGATTTCACCATCAGTGGTGAGCTGTTGGATACCAGCAATGGCGCCATTGCACTGGCCGCCGGTCTCGAGCGCCGCGAGGAAAGCGCTTCGGATATTCCCGACGACCAGTTCCAGCGCGGCCTGATCTTTGGTACCGAGTCCGTCTCTGCCGCTGCCAGCCGGGATATCAATTCGGCGTTTGTGGAAGTCGCCATTCCGCTGCCCGCCAACCTGGACCTGACCCTGGCCGGCCGCTATGACGATTACAGCGATTTCGGCAGCACCACCAACCCCATGGCCAACCTGCTGTGGACCGCGAGCGAGCAGCTGTCTCTGCGCGCCTCCTGGGGTACCGGGTTCCGCGCACCGTCGCTGGCGCAGATCGGCCTCGGCCCCTCGCAGGAATCGCAGTTCTTTATCGATTCCTATGGCTGTGCCATCAATGATGCCTACTGTGCCAGCACCGACTACAACATCGTGTTCTCCGGCAACCCGGATCTGGAAGCGGAGGAGTCCGAGTCGGTTAACCTGGGTGCAGTGGTGAAACCGGTCGATGGCATGCAGCTGTCACTGGATTTCTGGCGTATCACCCAGGAAGGCAAAATTGACGAGGTCCCATTCGGCTATCTGTACAGCCAGTTCTGTAACGACCAGAACAGCACCGTGTGTGTGCGCTCGGCGCCCCTGCCCGGTGAGTCCCTCGGCTCCCTGCAATCGATTAACAGTGGCTTTATCAATATCGGTGAGCAGACCGTCTCCGGTATCGACCTGAGTGTGGTGTACTCCGCGCTGACGGTAGCCGGTGGTGATCTCGGCCTGCGCCTGGATTACTCCTACCTGTCGGAGTTTGAGCGGGTCGAGCTGAACTCTGCGGGAGATGCTTTCCTGAGCCGTGATCTCGCCGGAGAATATGAGTACCCCGAACACCGCTGGGCGACATCCGCCGACTGGACGCGGGACAGCTTTGCCCTCACCGTTGGCCTGAACTATATCGGCGAGTTTGAAGACACCCCCGATATCGATTTCAATGGCACCCTGGATTACGACACGAATAAATCCCGCATTGTGGATTCATTCATGACCGTGAACCTGCAGGCTCGCTATACCGGTTTCGAGAATATGATTCTGAGCCTGGGGGCAGACAACGCGTTCGACGAAGAACCGCCGTTTGCCATTGGTGATGGCGACTCGGACCTTTACGGCTATGTTTCCAGCCAGCACGATCCGCGCGGTCGCTTTATCTACGGCAAGGTGACCTATAACTTTTAATCTGACCTACTGAAAACCGGCACTGGTCATCAGTGCCGGATCACAAGCACTGGAAGCCGGGGGAGACCCCAGATACTCCCTCGGTTTTCATCCCGGTTCTTATCCCGCCTTTAATTGGCTGGTATACGCTTCCAGCACCGCATGACTCTCTCCCCGCTCGGGCAAGTAACAGCCCCGGGTCGCCAGATAATGCTGGTTAAACAACGAAAAGTAGTGCTGAAGAACCCCGGCCGAATCCTCTTCGCCAGCCAGCAACAGACAGCTGATGGCCGCTTCCGCGGTTGAGAAACGGTGACTCCTGCCGGAATCCCGCACGGAATAGGATCGCACCAGGGTCTCGGGCAGGCTCAGGCAGGGCACGCGATCCAGCCAGCGGCTGAGGCCGATCATACGACTGCACTGTTTCCAGGTGCCGTCGAGCAGGATCAGTGTTGTTTTTTTGCCACTCGCAGGCGGCAACGTACGGGTCACCTCCCGCGAACAGTTTTCGGTACCGTCTGCCGGGAATACCACAAAGCACTGCCGCTGCGGATCATTCAGCAGGCGCTCCAGCCCCTCCGGCGCTTCAAGCCGGTTCCACAGGAATACATTCGTCCGGGGAAAGACGTCGACGATCAGGCGGCCGGTATTGGTTGGCTTGAACAGTTCCTTGCGGTGTACCAGCAGCGCGAAATCTACCGGACTCTCGCTTTGCGGCCGCCACGCGCACATACACGCAAAGTCCCCCATCTGGCAGTCGGGGCAGCGTTTTACACTTTTACCTTTGGCCTGAAAGGGCTTGGTGGACTTGGCGAGCTCCTGCTCGCGAAGTCGGGTGAATGTGGTGGAATACATGGTAATAGTTTGAAAGCTATTAGGAGGGCCCGCGCATTCGAAAGCGCACGGTTCCTCCCGGGTATTTAATACAAAGACGAGGGCTATCAGCTCGCGGAAAGTTTCATCAGCACCAACCCCGACACAATCAGAATCGCCGCAACAATTCGCATCGTATTCACCGGCTCCGCCAAAAACATAATGCCCACCAGAAAAGCGCCGATAGCACCGATACCTGTCCAGATGGTATATGCCGTGCCGAGCGGGATGGTCCTCAGGGCGACGGCCAACAGCCAGAAGCTGCCGACCATGGTGACTAGCGTAATCAGGGAAGGCGTAAGCCGGGTGAAGCCTTGGGATTGCTTCATGGAGAAGGCCCAAACAACTTCAAGGGCACCGGCAACGAGAAGGTAGATCCAGGACATGGACTGCTCCTTTTACAACAGGGCCAGGTCGTCCTCGGCATCATGTTCCCATATTGGGGGAGGTCGTCCTCCTACAACAGGTCGGACAATACCCCAGGGATGAATTTTGGGCAACTGATCCCCCCCAGGGTGACCGACCAACAAGTCTCCGCTATTCGCAAAAGCGTAGGGACAGGGCTACACGCCTTAAGCCACCTGTCGCTTGTATTTGGCACTCAACTCTCCCCGGCGCTCCCCCACTCAACTATTACTAAGCTACCCGGATTTCCATTTTGATTTTATTGAATAGTGAGTGTCCCATGCGATTCCCCTACTCTGTTCTGTTACTTGCGGCCCTGCTTCCTGCCTGTAGCAGTGAGACCGATAACAAGGCGTCGCCAGATACCACCGACAGGCCGGATTCAACCATGCCTGAGAGCAGCAGCGCGGCAGAGACGGCAGACACAACAGAGGCACAAACGGCTGACACTAATACCACGGTCACCGAAATACCGCGCAACCCGAACCGCGATGTCTACTTCGGTAATCTGCACGTACACACTCGCTGGTCTTTCGACGCTTATATCAATGAGGCCTGGGTGGATCCCGATGCGGCCTACCGTTGGGCCAAGGGCGAGAAGATTCCCCCGGGTGAGACCGGCAAGCCCCTGAAAATAGGCGTCCCCCTGGACTGGTATATCGTCTCTGACCACGCGGAGTACCTGGGCGTGCTACCGCTGATGGAAGACCCGGACAGCCCGATCAGCAAGCATCCACTGGCTGCCGATATCACCGGCGACGACCCGAAAAAATCCTTCGATGCCTACGGCCAGATCCTCGATGGCATCTCCAATATGAAGGTGGATCCGACTCTCGGCGACAAAAAACAGTCAAGGTCACTCTGGTCGGAGGTGGTAAAAATTGCCGACGCACATTATGAGCCAGGGAAATTCACCACCATGCCGGGATATGAGTGGACTTCAAACCCCGACTGGAGAAACCTGCATCGAGTCGTCTTTTTCCGCGACAGCGCCAAAGTGCCGGATGCCCCTTTCTCCGCCCTCGACTCCAGCACGCCCGAGGACCTTTGGCGCTGGATGGACGGGCAGCGCAAAGCCGGTAACGACCTTCTCGCCATTGCACACAACGGCAATGCCAGCGACGGACTCATGTTCCCCGTGGATAAGTCGTACGGCGGCAGCACGTTGAATAAGGAATACGCCGAGGCGCGTATGCGCAACGAGCCAGTGTATGAAATCACCCAGATCAAGGGCACCTCTGAGACCCACCCGGCACTGTTTCCCAATGATGAATTCGGCAGTTTCGAGCTCTGGGACTACACGCTGGCACCCACCGCAACCCCGCCCGAGCACAAGAAAGGCGGCTACGCGCGGGAAGCCCTGATCCGCGGGCTCAAGCTTGAAAGCGAGGGCAACGGCAACCCGTTCAAATTCGGGTTTATCGGCGACTCGGACACCCACAATGGGGCGTCAGCGATCGAAGAAGACAACTACACCGGCAAGTTCGGTTTTGAAATCGATCCCAAGCACAGACTGGAAGGCCCGCCCGGGGTAGATGCGGCTGGCGCGAAACAGGTGCGGAGTTTCAGCTCTGGTGGTGTGGCGGCGGTGTGGGCGGAAGCCAACACTCGTGACGGTATTTTTGAAGCGATCCAACGCAAGGAAACCTTCGCCACCTCCGGGCCGCGCCTCAAGGTACGTTTCTTTGGCGGCTTCGACATGGCAGGTGTTTCCCTTGGCAGCGAGGATGGCGTAAAGCAGGCCTATGCGAAGGGTGTGCCCATGGGCGGCGATTTACCCGCAGCAAGCGACACGGCGCCGACCTTTATCGTGCAGGCACTCAAGGAAGCGGACGGGGCCAATCTCGACCGTATCCAGATCGTGAAAGGCTGGGTGGATGAATCCGGGGAACAGCAGTCCAAGATTTATGACATCGCCCTGTCCGGTGACCGCAAGCCCGGCCCCGACGGCAAGATTCCTCCGGTGGGTAATACCGTAAACGAAAAGGACGCGACCTATAAAAACACCATCGGCGACAACCAGTTAATGGCCACCTGGACAGATCCCGATTTTGATCCCGCGCAGTACGCCTTCTACTACGCCCGTGTATTACAGATTCCTACCCCACGCTGGTCTACCTACGATGCCGCGCGCACGGGCCTCAAACGGCCGCAGGACCTGCCGGTGAGTATTCAGGAACGCGCGTGGACATCGCCGATCTGGTACACACCCCAACAGTAAACGGCGGGCAGCGCACTGGTCTTTCGAGTGGATTGAGAGACTAGTGCTGCGGTTTTTGGTACAGCCGCTGAACCACCGCCAACACCACGGCGGTGGTCCAGCCAAACATGATGATACCGATGGCCGCCTGAAACGAAGACAACAAACGCAGGCTGCCTTCGAGCACGATATCCCCGTACCCCAGTGTGGTGTAAGTCACCATGGAGAAGTAGAGCGCAGGCTCTGCATCACTGAACGCACCCAGCCAGCGGTAGACCAGCGCCCAGGTCATTACCTCAGCCACCGAGGCAAAGAACATCAGTAATACCACCGCGGATACCACCACCGGCCTGCCGGTAGGCAGGAATGGATGTGCCGGGTGCAATCCCGCAATGTGCCGGCTCCAGCGGAGAGCGAGGGTCATCGCCACCGCGTGAATCATTGTGTTGACCACCAGCAATGCTGATGCAATCAGCAGGACTTTGAGCAGCATTATCTCACCTGGGCCCATTCATTCCCTGAACACGTTTCATTCCATGAACACCTTGCGCCAGCTACCGGTGCGCTGTTCCATTTCCTCGCGGGTTTCCGGCGGTACCAGTTCAACCGGTGAGAGGTCGCCGCGCACCTGCCAACCGCCGCCCAGCGCGCGGTATACCTGCACCAGGCTGGCCGCTACTGCACCGCGTGCCTGCGCTAGCTGATCCTGCTGGTTCGCGTCTGCGGTGAGCGTGCTGATCACGGTGTTAAAGCCCACCAGACCATTGGTGTACTGCGCGGTGGACAGCGCCACCGAACGCTGGGAAGCGGCCGCGGCGCGCTCGATCATCGCCAGCTGCTGGTGTGATTTCAGATAGGCGACGATGGCATTCTCGGCATCGGCCTGGGCCTCGAGTACGGTCTGCCTGTAGTCCTCCAGCAGCTGCTGGAAACGCGCATCCTGCAGGCGCACATTGCTGCGCAGCCGGCCGTAGTTGAACAGGTTCCAGGCGAAGCCGCCGCCGATGCTCCAGGTTTCCGTTTCCCCTTCAAACAGCTGGCCGATGTCCATGGCCTGCGAGCCAATCGCACCGGCGATGGAAAACGCCGGATACAAATCTGCGCGCGCCACACCAATCTGCGCACCCTGTGCCGCCAGCGAGCGCTCTGCGCCGCGAATATCCGGACGCTGACGTAATAAGTCCTGCGGCATGCCCACCGCGATCTGCGGGGGCACAACAGGAATGCTGCCGGGACTGCCCAGCAGATCACCCAGCGTCCCCGGGGTGCGCCCCAGCAATACCGCAAGGGAGTTCTTGAGTTGCTGCAGGGTACTTTCCAACCCCGGCACAATGGCTTTGGTGTTGTACAACAGCGACTCGGCCTGCTCGGCATCCAGGTCGCTCACTTCGCCGGCATCGGCCTTGGCGCGCGCAATATGCAGGCTCTGTGATTGCAGTACGATATTCCGGCGCGCTACTTCCAAGCGACTCTGGGTGGTACGGATCTGGATATAAATCTGCGCGACCTGGGCCACCACCGACACCAGCACACCGTCGTAAGCCGCCACACTGGCTTCCATCGATGCGGCGGCGGAGCGCACCTGGCCGCGAAAGCGCCCCCACATATCCAGTTCCCACGAGAGATTGAAGCCAACGTCATACTCTTCGAGGATCAGGTTGCTCTGTTTGAAGCGCGCGGCAGAACCGGTGAGCTGCTGAAGCTGTGGAAACTGATTGCCCACCGCAATGGCCAGCTGTTGCTGTGACTGCATCACGCGCAAGGTTGCCGAACGCAGACTGAGATTTTGCTCCAGGGCGATGGCAACCAGCTCATCCAGCCGTGGATCGGAAAATGCCTGCTCCCACCACAACGGAGCCACCGGTGCACTGCTACTGATCTCCGACTCACCGCGCTCGATCCAGTGGTCGGCCACGGGTACTGCGGGGGGATGGTAAACCGGGCCCAGGGTACAGCTGGTGATGCTCACACTGGCGGCGAGGATGGTCGCGAACGGCGCCTTCCTCGCGGTCTTCAATGACCTGCTTTGCGTGCTACTTATACCCACGCGCTTCTTCATCCGGTATCGCGGTTCCACCGAGCACCTTTACCGAACAGCTGGTGCCCACCCGCAGCAATACGCCCTCTGGCAATTCGCCCAGGGCAATTTTCACGGGTATCCGCTGTGCCAGTCGTATCCACTCGAAGGTGGGGCGTACTTGCGGCAACAGGTCGCGCCCGGTAGCCCCGTCCTGCTGGGCGATGCCCCAACCGATACTTTCCACCTGCCCTTCAATCGGGCGGTCGGGATAACTCATCAATGTCACCAGCGCGCGGTCGCCGGGCCGGATTCTCGCTACCGTTGTTTCGCGGAAGAATCCCTCGATCCAGAAGCTATCGGCATCGATCAATGCCAGCGACGGTTGATTGGCGACCGCATGGCTGCCGACCCGCAGATTCAAATTGGTGACGTAACCGGCAACCGGCGCGGTCACACGGGCAAACTCCACATTCAGTTGCGCTTCCTGCAGGGCCGCGCGCGCTGCGCGGATATTAGGGTTGGCATCGCCCAGTTCACCGAGGGTCGCACGGGCCTCATCCAGCTGGGCGGCTGCGCTGTTATATCTGGCGCGCGCTTGAACCAGCGCCGCTTCGGTTCCCTTGCGCCGCTCCAGTGATACCGCGTGCTGCGCCATGGCGCTCTCCACCTGCTTCTGCGATGTTGCCCGCTGGGGCAACAGCCGCTGCTGGCGCTGCAGTTCCGCGGCGTTTTTCTCAATCACCGCATCGATCTCACGAATCGCACTCTCCGCCTGCACTACCGCTGCACGCGCCACTTCGAGTTGCGCCGCCACCGAGGCGACATTTTGTTCCTGCGCCAGATAATTGTCGCCGGTGCGGTCGTACTCGGCACGGGCCTGCGCCAGTTGCGCGTCAAACGGGCGCGGGTCTATCTGAAATAGCAACACGCCCTGCTCGACAAACTCATTGTCCCGCACGCCCATCTCTACCACCTGGCCGGACACGTTCGGCGTGACCTGTATGACCGCCGCGCGCACATGCCCGTCCCGCGTCCAGGGATTACGCAGGTCGTACCAGTTCTTGAGCAGTACAAAAAGTACCGCGCACAGCACCACCAGAGAGGTAAATACAATTTTTTTGGACACGCGCAAGTTTCAGATTCCGATCATTAACGTTCCTACCAGCAAGGTAAAGATCACACTCATACTGGTCAGCACGAGTGCGGGATGAGCGAAGTATCGCGACAAGCGAAACCTGTCCAGTAATCGCGCCACGCCAAGCGCAATCAGCACACCGATAAACGCTGCGGCCAACATGGGGGAGAGATAAATTCCCGCAATCGAGAGTTCATGGGGTACAGGCATTTGCGCGTGTCGCTTGTTTGTCAAAAGAAACGCTGGTCATCCCACTGTCTCCAGTTGAATTCATCCACGCTACGGCACACATCCACCAGCGACTGGCCGATACCGCGGAGCAGCCCGGCGCGGCACAGCCACTGCTCGACTTCACTCGCGTCTGCGGTCTCCAGCTGCGCGACGTGTGATCGCACATCGGATTCGATTTCGCTAAGTAATAGCTGCAGGCGTGCCGCAAGCGCGCGGTAGTCGATGGTCTCATTACCCTTTGCACCCAGGCCTTCAGCCATGGCGAACAGTGCGCCTGCCACCGATTCACGCCATTGCCGCAATGCGGCCGGCTCTTCCCAATTGTCGGGGCGATGCTGCGCCAGAGTTTGACTATAGAAGGCTAGCGCACCCACTCGCGTCACCAGAGAGTCGAGGGCATCGCGCGACGCATCGGGCAAAAGCCGGACAGGGACGCGGGCCGCGCTGTTTGAAATCTTCCCGGGAAGTGTAGCCAGCGTCGCAATCAGCGAACTGCTACGCCCGTTTTTCCGCAACCCCCTGGCACTTCCCCTCTCCTGCATACCACCGCCTTTCAGAAATAGCCGACCGGCACACAAGAAGAAGCGCTTGAGAAGCCGCCGAAAAACCTGCTCTGGTCGCGGCGACGCGGGAATGTAGGACGCCAGTGACAGCAAGGCCAGCACGATAACAAATGCCATGGCGATATCGGCAACGGCGATAAAACTGTAGGACTGTGTGCTCTGGATATTGGAGATAGAGATGAATAGGGAAAATGTCATCGCCTTGACCGCCTGCATGGCAGGGGCAGCGAAAAGCCGACAAATCAGCAGGCTCAAACAAAACAGCAGCAGCCCCAGCTGCCAGAAGGTGTACAGCCGGGGCATGACCAGAAGATAGATCGCCGCCGCGAGCGACGTAACCAGCAACACAGGGATTACCAGCCGCAGTGGAGAGACCTGTGGCACTACCGCCAACGCCATGGCCAGCGACCCGGTCAGCGTCACCAGCGCAGGCCCACCCGGCACTGCCTCAACGTAAATGTAAATGAGGTATGCGGCCCAAAGAGTCAACATGACGCGCAAGGTCGCGATCAGGCGATCCCGGTCCAGTGTGCGGCTAACGTTGGCGACGTGTGCGGTGTTTCTGCGGGGCTCGGCCTGAGTGTCGCCAATAACCAGAGGCTCGCTGACTTGCCCCGCGGCCTGCGCCGCAACGGCGCCACCCTCGATACGCGCCCTGAATGACACCAGCTCCCTGGTCATGGTGTCGAGATTGCGGAGCTGGCGCCGAACCACGGAGAGGTTTCCCGCATCGTACAGTGACAAAGATGTCAGCCGGCTCTTCTCAACGTCCAATACGTGCGCGGCTTTCTGCGATTTATCCACAAGCCCGTCCGCCGGGGCAGTGAGCCACAGGAAACGCTGCTGTATGGCAGCGTCGAATGTGTCGAGCGAAGGGATCAGTGTGCCAAGCTGCTGCAGAGCATCACTCGGCGCGAACATTGCCAGTTGCTCCAGGCATTCGGTGAGCGCTTTACAGCGGTCCACATACCGCTGCCAGTCACTGCGCGCCTCCCAGATGTCGTAGCTGTCTGCAATCGCGGCGTCGAGCAGACTCGCCAGAGTGCGGTGTGCCGTCGCCAGTTCCCCCAACTGCTTGGTTGCCTGCTGGATATCCACGGAGCCATGTCCGGCAGTAATTACCGCCTGATACAGCGCGCGTTGTTTCTGATGCAGATCTGCGAGGGCATCGAGGAACCTGTCACCGCTGTGGCTGGGCCAAAGCAGCATGGCAACCAGGCTGTAAACCAGTACCCCCAGCCCGGTCTGTTGGGTACGCAATACCGCGGTTTCAAACGCGCCCCCCTGGGAGGTTGCGGCACCGACACAGATAATCACACTGACAAATCCGCAAACCTGCCAGAAGTAGGCGCGCTGCGAACCCAGCACCATATAGGTACAGCCGCCTACCCACAGCGAAAGCGCGATCATGAACAACCAGCGGTCCTGGGCAAAAAAACCTACCAGTATCAGCGCAACCATCGCCGCCACCAGTGTGCCCAGCATCCGCATCATCCCTTTGTTCAGGGATAAGCCGAGCGAATCCAGGCTCACCAGCGCCACGGCCAGACCGGCCCACATGGGCTTGTCCCAGTTTGCCTGCAGCGCGATCCAGTAAGTCAGCACCAGCGCCAGTGCCGTCTTGATCGCCTCCCGTGTCGCTCTGGAGCGCAGCGCTGTGGATATCACTGTGCTGTCCATGGCTAGCTTGATGCTCCACCCGGCCCGGCTTCGTCGCGCCCAATACGCGCCGCGAAGGCGTTGGCGGTTAAGCCGTGGGCGATAACACTGAGTAAAATGGTGATGGAGACTGTCAGGAGAAGTGTGTCGTTCCCGGGAAGCTGGTGATCGAGCACGATAACAGCAAACACAATGCTCGCGAGGCCCCGTGGCCCGAACCACCCCATAAACAGTTTCTCGCGCAAATCGGGCCCGGTCCCGATCAGGCACAGATACACCGGCAGCATGCGCACCACGGTCAGGCTAAGCACCGCATACAGTACGACTTCCCAGGTCATATGTGCGAGCGCCTTGGCCACCACGCCGGCCCCGAATGCCACCCAGGTCAGCAGCGCGAGCACATCCCCGGCACCTTCCGCCGCCTTCAATAATTCGCGTTTTTCCGCATGCGCCAGCCAGCCGAACAGCAGTCCGCCACTGAACGCCGCAATAAAACCACTGCCACCCAACCACTGGGCCGCACCAAAACATCCGAGCGCCATGGTGATAACAGGCAATTGTTGCCAGGTGTCCATGATCCAGCCGCGCCGGCTGGCGCTGCGCAATAGTAGGGTGAGTATCGCTGTCAGTCCGAGGCCCACCAACAAGCCGATACCCAGCTCTTCCATCACCAGTTTCAGCGCCAACCCGCCCGGCGCTCCAGCCGATACCTCCCCGGTGGCGAGCGCGAGAAACACAAACAGAATGGGAACACAGATACCATCGTTAAGGCCGCTTTCCGCATTCAGCCCCTGGCGAATAAAGCCGGGGACCGCCGGGTTAGAGACCACAGCCTTGCCGAGCGCTGCATCGGTTGGCGCCAGCATGGTGGCGAGCACGGCCACTTCGAATACTGGCAGCTCGGGAAACAGGAACAGCCCGGCCAGAATACCCAGCCCGATGGTCAACGGCAGACCGATCAAGAGAAGGCGCTGGGGCACGACAATCGTTTTGCGCAAGACGTGCAGGTTGGAATTCGCTGCATCAGAAAAGAGTACCAGCGCCAAGGTCAATTCCGCGATGGTGCGCAGGCTCTCCGAGTCCATTTCAAAACTCAACAGCCCAAGTCCCCAGGCGCCAAACGCCAATCCAAACAGCGTATACACCAGCGCGCCATTGATGGGCGTGCGATCCGCACGGCCGCTGATAGCGCAGTAAGCAAAAACAAACAGCGCCAGAATGGTGAGATCGGCGTAATCCATAGGACTCTCCTTGTCCTCTTTATCCACTGCCGGGGAAACAAGGAATGCGTATCGACGACAGTCATGGACAGTCTGGAGCTTAGTCCGATTGTTAAAGTGGCGCCGATAGATCTCCTTTTTATGGCCATCGCGACAAATCGTCAGTTAAAGCCACCTTGGCGCCGTCAATCTAATCCAAGATCTAGAGATTCAAAAACCGTGCTTTCAATAAATCGTGGGGAAAAGGACGGCGCGCAGCTGGACGCTCACGGCTTAGTTTGCCCGGAGTAGCACCCGGCCCAGAGGCATATGAATAATGACAGGACCACAGGACGACTCGCAATGAAACGCATCCTGATACTATTTCTTTTGAGCTTTCCCTTTTGTCTGGCGCAGGCACAAAGTTACGGTCGGGCCGAGACGTTCGGTGGAGGCCCTCCGGATCGCTGGATGCTGGGGGCCGAACTCTACCTGTGGGGCGCCAGTATCGGTGGCGAAAACAGAAGTGGCGACAATATTGATATCGGCTTCGATGAACTGATCAAAGATCTTGAAATGGGCTTCATGGGCACCCTCGCCGCCAGCCGGAACGAATGGACGCTATTTGCCGACATGATCTATCTGGATGTATCCGACGATATCCGGCAGACCGTTCGCTTTCGCGGCGACCTGTTCCGCGTCGGTGCCGATATTGACCTTGAGGGATTTGTTTCCACTCTGGGCGGCGCCTATCGTTTCTATCAGTCCGATATCACGCGACTCAACGTGACATTCGGCGCGCGTTATTTGGGGCTCGATGTGGATGTCACCGGAGGCATCGACCGATTCCGTCGCTTCAGAGTTTCGGACTCCGGCAGTGTATGGGATGGCGTGATTGGCCTGCGCGGCAAGACCGATCTCGATGATCGCTGGTATCTCACCTATTACGCGGATGTCGGCGGCGGGGAAAGCGATTCGACCTGGCAAGGGTTCGGTGCCATCAATTATCGCTGCTACCGCTACGATATTGTCGGTGGCTATCGCTACCTGAAATGGAATTTCGATAATTCGCGTTATTTTGACGATCTGGATCTGAGTGGCCTGTTCGCCGGTATCAAATTTTCGTTTTAGCGGCGCGATTACTTTATGACATTTCCGTGATATACGATGAAATGTACTGCCATTTTCCGGGCCCTTTCTTTCGCGGTGCTAGAATTTTTTTCAGAAAACCCCACTCTATCTTGGTTCCCCCAATGCCCAGTCTACTCAAGCTCATAGGCCTAGCTGCAGCCTCTATTCTATTTAGCGCCGCACAATCCACTTCTGCACAATCAAATGCTTCCGTCCCGACCTCCATTACAACGCCGGACAAGGTGGAATCGCGCATAGGCACACTCGAATTTGACGACGGCATGCCAAGCGAGGAGACCAGCAAGAAGGTTTATGAGCAACTGGATCTGGCCCACGCGGTACGCGCCTTTTCCGACACCATGCGCGGGGTGAGTATCTACGCGCTGCGCAAGGGCCTGAGCGACATTGGCGTGAAGGATAACGAGGTCATCGTTTTTTCCGAGTTGATGGATGCCAAGTCGCTGTTCCTCACCGCCAACGCGGACACTGTGTATCTGATGGGCGGCTTCGATCTCAGCAAAGGCCCCCTGGTGCTGGAAGTACCGCCGCAGGTACTCGGCACGATTCAGGATGCCTGGTTTCGCTGGGTGATCGATATCGGCATGCCGGGGCCGGATCGCGGTGAAGGCGGCAAATACCTGATTGTGCCTCCGGGCTATGATGGCCCCCTGCCCGAGGGTGGCTTCTACATTGCGCACTCCAAAACCATCCACGGTGTATGGTTTGCCCGCGCCTTCCTGGAAAACAATAACGATCCGAAACCGGTGGCCGAGCGCATCCGCAAGTTCACCAAGGTCTACCCGTACAACCCCGGCGGCGTCGGCACCTCCGTCGCTGAATTCCTCGCTGGTAAAGCCAAGCTCGGCAAACCCTCCAAGCCCGCCGAAACAGTATTTCATGAGGGCAGCGGCAAGGTGATGAATACCATTCCGCCAAACGACATGTCGTATTACGAGATGCTGAACCAGGTGGTACAGGAAGAACCGGCGACTTCGCTCGACCCGGAACTGATGGGGCCAGTCGCCGCCATCGGCATCGTCAAGGGCAAGCCGTTTGCGCCGGACGCGCGCATGAAAAGAATTCTTGAGGAAGCGCTGAAGATCGGCAATGCCACGTCGCGCACCTTGTTAATGAATTCGCGGGATCGCAGCTGGTTCTATTACGACGATTCTAACTGGCAGAACATGCTGTTTGTCACCGGTTACGAGTTCGAGACGCCCATCCCGCTGATCACCAAACAGGGCGTCAAACCTTTCCCGACCACCGGCTACCGCCAGCTGGATGCGCGCCAGGCGTTCTTTTACGGCGTTACCGGTATCACCCCGGCCATGGCCATGCGCCTGCCCGGGATCGGCTCCACCTACCTGTGGACCATGGTGGATTCAGACAACAACTACTTCGATGGAGCCAAAACCTACAAGGTTACGCTGCCAAAGAATGTGCCAGCGGAGAAGTTCTGGTCCTGGACGTTATACGACACCATGACCCGATCGATGCTCGATACGCCACAGCGCTATCCACGGGCCGGCAGTCAGAGCTACCCATCACCCGCCGCCGAAGCCGCAAGTGATGGATCCATCACCGTATATTTCTCTCCGGAACAACCGGACGGCGTGGCCCGGGGCAACTGGATCCAGACCATTCCGGGCAAAAGCTTCTTCCCGGTTCTGCGGCTCTATAGCCCACTGGAACCCTTTTTCATGAAGCAGTGGCGCCCAAGTGAAGTGGAGCTGGTGAAGTGATTGAATTCAAGCATTGAAACCCATCCGAAAAATTGAAGATTTGGCAGCGCGGGCCCGCCGTTCTCACGCGGGCCCCATGCTGAATTACCAGCCGTCACTCAATGGTCACCCTTTCTCCTGCAACCTCGCTACCTCATGCTACTTTTACAGGTGCCTCTGAGATTTTCCGATAATTTATTCGGCATCTGCAGCGCCATCCAATCATAAATGGGGCGCCAGTAACTCAAGATACGATGCGCGACCAGCCAATGATAATCAGGTCGTCAGCGTCAACCGGTGTTAAACGGAGTTAACAATGAAAAAACTCAAGCTGGCCGTTTGCCTGGCATTCCTGTTCCCTTTTATTGCGCAAGCGCAGATCCCTGTTTCCGATGTAGACCTTACCCGGTTCTACGTACGTGTAGGGGCCAGCTTTGTCTATCCCGATGACAACAACACCTCACTCAAATACTACCTGCTGCAGGACTGGGAGCTCTACAGGACCCGCTGGGAAATCGAGGACGACACCACCTGGAATGTTTCCGGTGTATGGCGACCGCTGCCCTATCTCGGTATCGAGATGTTGTATATTGGCGACTCGGATCACTCGCTGTTGCTGCAAAATTTCCGCGCACGTCCCGGGCGCGACAATATTCATTTCGGGCGATTCAGTGCCTCCTCGGCCAACCTGTTCGTCAACTGGTATATGACGGATCTGGAATGTCTCGGTCAACCATACATTGGCGTTGGACTGAATTATTCCGACTATTACGACGACGACCTTTACCCGGAATTCCAGAACTACCTTCAGGCCAGTGGCATGGCGACGGGACCCGGGCATTTCGGTATGACCCACTCCTGGGGCGCCAGTGCACAACTCGGCATAGACTGGCGCCTGGGCCGCGGATTTATGCGCTCCTGGCTGATCAATGCAGCCGTGATCTACACCGACTCGAATCTCGATACCGAAGTTACTTACCCCACCACACTCGGCTACGAGCGCCTGTATTCAGAATTTGAAACCAACCCCTGGACCCTGAATCTGGGTATCACCTATGAGTTCTGATTCAGCATCACGTTGGCACGCGGGCATTTGGCTCGCTCTGGGTCTTACTGCGTTTCCACTGGGTGCCATAGCCGACTGCAGCCCGGGCAATACCGGTACTGCCGGGCCCGACCAGATATTGTGTGACGAAGATAACGATGCAGAAGGAGCCGATGTAAACAGTTTCGGGGGAAACGATACTCTGGATCTGAACGGCGGCACTATCGGCAATGTGGATGCCGGCGATGGTGATGACCTCGTCAACCTGAACGGCGCGGTGATTGAAACCGACCTGCTTACCGGAAATGGCAACGATACCGTCATCATCGACGTTCGCGATTCGGAAATCGGTAACTATTTCGGCGGTGGCCTGAATACCGGCGCGGGAAATGATCGGCTGGAACTCTACGATGGCCTTATTTTTGTTGCAGAGATGGGCGCCGGTGACGATTACGTTTTACTGGATGGTGGTTTTATCTATGAGAAGCTGTCGCTGGGGGACGGGGACGACACTCTCTATCTGGATGAGGGCCTGGTCTATCACGTTGATGGTGGAAATGGATCCGACTACATAGAGATTGATGCCTACGCCTACGAAGGAGATGCCATTCTCGATGGCGGCGATGATCTCTACGCAGATGACGGCTACATCGATACCCTGCGTTTCAAACTAGACCACCTGCTCGACGGTGGCGACCTGCTCAACTGGGAACGGATTATCGTCAACGGCAGTACGCGTTTGCGACTGTTCAATGATCTATCTGTTGGCGGTGGCCGCGATGGTGAGCAGCCTCTGGGACTGGATATCCGTTTTGGTGCCATTGTTGAACCCACTGAATCCCAGTTCACTATTTTTGGCGATGTGAACAACGCGGGCACGCTGTTACTCGCAAATGGCGAATTCAACCGCCTCGACATCAGTAGCCACGCAAATGGACGCTTCGGTAACTACGACGGGCGCGGGCGCGACGCGCGCCTGTGGATGGATACCACACTCGCCGGGGACGACGCCCCGACGGACTTCCTGAGTATTGAGGGCAACGCAAGCGGCCGCACCTTTGTGCGTATCTACAATGCAGGTGGCGACGGCGCAATCACTACTGGTAATGGCATTCCCATTATCCGGGTAGGAGGAAATAACCCGCCCAGGGCATTTATCCTCGATGGCGATTACCGGGGCTACGACAGGCGCCCGGCTACCGTCGGCGGCGCTTATGGTTATAGCCTGCACCGCGGCGCTATCAACAATCCCGACAATGGCACCTGGTACCTGCGATCTACCATCGTTGACCCCTTTACCGATAGCGGCCAGCTGATTCCACGCTGGCAACCCGGCGCTGTACTGTATGAAACCTATGCCCAGGCGATCCGTCGCATGAACGCGCCAACCACACTGCGCAAGCGTGTGGGTAACCGATTCTGGGCCGGCACCAGCCACCGCGATCGCGGCGTCTGCTGTTACGGCAATGCCATTGAACGTGCAATCGATGGCGGCGGCTTGTGGATTAGGGGGAATTCCGCCTATAGCGAAAATGATCCCGAACGGTCGACATCTTATTCACAGTGGCAACAGGATTTTGGCCAAATTCAGCTGGGTGCAGATTTTTCCTTTGATCCAGCGGTTTACCGGGGGCGCCTGGTACTCGGCGTTTTTGCCCAGTACGGCTACGGCAGTACCGAGCTCGATAGTTACTTTGGCCACGGCGACATCCGTACCGATAACTGGGGCATCGGCAGCACCTTCACCTGGTATGGCAGCCAGGGGAGTTACGCGGATATCCAGGCGCAATTCAACTGGTTCGATTCCGACCTCTATTCCCACGAACTCTGGTATCTCGGCACCGGCAATGATGCCATCGGGTTTAATTTTTCCGTAGAGGGCGGGCACAGCTTCAGGTTGTGTGACTTCTATTCCATCACACCCCAGCTCCAGCTGGCCTATACCGCCGAAGATATCGATGACAATTTCGATCCCTACGGCGCTTACCTGGCCGACACGGATAACCGGGGCGCGTTCGCGCGACTGGGCGTGGCGTTCGAGCAGCGCGTCAGCCAGCGGGTCAATCGCAATATGTACGGCAATCTGCTGCTGGAGCGTATTGGCCTCTACGCCATCGCCAATGCGTTCTATTACTTTGACGACAAGACGGAAGTGGATGTTTCCGGCAGCGCACTGTACCAGGCGCGCGATGATTGGTGGGGACAGCTCGGCCTGGGCTTTACCTACGATCAGTGCGGCGACCGCTGCTCGGTCTACGGCGAAGTGGACTACGCGACCAGCATGGACAACTTCGGGGACAGCTATGAGACGAGCCTTACATTCGGGTTCCGCTTCAAGTGGTAACCGGAATTACCGACCGCCCGCAGACAGGCAGAGTTCAGCCCGCGCCACGCTTTTACTTATAATCGGCGCATGACTGATCCGGACACCCCAACTCTCCCTTCAACCTATCCCGACCATTGGGACAACCTGTTGTGGGCGCTCACCACTGACGATATCAGTGAGACATCTTCCCTGCCCTGGCTGCCGAGCGAACGGCGCGCAGAATTAGGGGATTTTTTTGCCGCGCCGGCGATGCGGGCTTCCCTGGAAAATATTTTACGCACGTTTGTAGAGTCGACCAGCAGCCGGCGCCTGGGAGTCTATTTCGAAAACCTCTGGACATTTGCCTTCAGGTATCACCCCCAGTACCAGCTGATCGCGCGCAATCTCCCGCTCCGGGTTGCCGGTAAGACGCTCGGTGAGCTGGATTTCGTGGTGCGGTATCTTCCCCACGATGTCACCGAACACTGGGAAGTGGCGGTCAAATTCTACTTGCAGATTGCAGAGGCCTGGGTCGGCCCCGGCCTGAAGGACCGGCTGGATATCAAACTCGCACGCACCCGCGATCACCAGCTTCCGATAATTCACCAGCCGGAAGTCAAGCCACTCCTGCGCGGCCAGAGCATTGAGATACAACGACAGTGGACACTGATGCCAGGGCGCCGCTTCCACCCGCTAGGCAATGCCGCAACCGGTGAGGATTACTGGTGGGCAGACTGGCCTGGCTTCCTGCGCACCTTTGCCGACAAACCCTGGCACTGGCTGCAACTGCCCAAGCAATGCTGGCTCGCTCCCTGCGCCCCCATCCACGATACCCCGCCGCTCACATTGACCGATGCCACCGGCGCAATCACCGAAAAGCTAAATGCCCGAGGGCCCCTGTGTATCGCCGCTGTGGATAAATACCGCGAAGTCACCCGCGGATTTATCGTGCCGAATGACTGGGCTTCCCGGGCGCAGCTCGCCACTCCCTAACAAAAGAAATGACCGCCGAACTTGACACCGGTCAATCCTTGTTTACAATTTTCAGAAATTTCTGAAAGTTAAGAAGATAATGAAACTCTCCAGTCAGGCGCAGGCCTTTGTACTGCATTTTGGTGAAATGGGTAGCCGCTGGGGCTTCAATCGCACCGTCGGGCAAATGTTTGCCCTGTTGACGATCCACTCCGAACCGGTGAATGCCGACCAGCTGGCGGAGGCGCTGAAGATCAGTCGCGGCAATGTGAGTATGGGGCTCAAGGAATTGCAGGCCTGGCGCCTGATCGAATTACATCACCAGCCCGGAGACAGGAAAGACTATTTCACCGCGGCCGGCTCCATCTGGGATCTCGCCCGCACGGTGTTTGAAGAACGCCGCAAGCGCGAGCTGGATCCGACCCTCACCCTGCTGCGCCAGCTGCTGTTGACCGATCCCAGGGACCCACAGGAAGCCCAGGCGCAGGAGCGTATCCAGGAGGTCTACAGCCTGCTGGAAATGCTCGACCAGTTCGCCAATACCCTGAGCAAGCTGGAGCACAAGGACCTGATTCGGCTTATGAAACTGGGCTCAGGACTGAACAAGCTGCTGGACCTCAAGGCCGGCGCCAAGTCGAAAAAATCCAATAGCTAAATCAACGGAGAAGCGCACCACTTAAAAGTTCCCGGCACCCGCTGTAACCCACCCGCGGCCCACGGCCGCCTGCCACCGAGGTACCTATGCTGGATACTCTGATGCTGTCGCGAATACAGTTCGCCACCAATATCAGCTTTCATATTCTGTTCCCCACCATCACCATTGCCCTCTGCTGGATCCTGTTTTTTTTCAAACTGCGCTTCGACCTCACCGGTAACCCGGTGTGGATGCGCGCTTACCGGTTCTGGGTAAAGATTTTTGCATTGACGTTCGCGCTGGGCGTGGTGAGCGGTATCACCATGTCTTTCCAGTTCGGCACCAACTGGCCGGGCTATATGGAAAAGGTGGGCAATATTGCCGGGCCTCTGCTGGGTTACGAAGTACTCACGGCGTTTTTCCTGGAGGCGACTTTCCTCGGTATTATGCTGTTTGGTATCAAGCGCGTGCCGAGCAAGGTACACACTTTCTCCGCACTGGTAGTAGCCATCGGCACAACCCTCTCCGCGTTCTGGATTCTCGCGCTCAACTCATGGATGCAGACTCCGGCGGGCTATGAGATCCGCGATGGTGTGGTGCACGCAACGGACTGGCTGCAGGTCATTTTCAATCCCTCCTTCCCCTATCGCCTGGTGCATATGCTCCTGGCATCCGGGCTGACGGCTGCGTTTTTTGTTGCCGGCCTCTCCGCATACCGGATTTTGAAAGGGGATGAAAAACAGGCGCCGCGACTGGCGCTGAAAACCGGACTAATTCTGGCCGCGGTACTGGCACCCCTGCAGGCATTTGTGGGGGATCTGCACGGGCTCAATACCTTCGAGCACCAGCCGCAAAAAATCGCCGCCATGGAAGGGGTATGGGAAACCGAACGGGGCGCGCCGCTGCTGCTGTTTGCCATTCCCGATGAGGAAACCCGCAGTAATCATCTGGCCGTGGGCATTCCCAAGCTGGCGAGCCTGATCCTCACTCACCACAGCGATGGCGAGATTCGCGGCCTGAATACATTCGAGGGCGACCACCCGCCGGTCAAGCCGCTGTTTTTCGGCTTCCGCATTATGGTGGGTATGGGCTTGCTGATGCTGGCGGTTGCCTGGGCCGGCTGCTATCTGCTGCGCAGGCCGCAGATTCCGCGCACTTTTCTCAAGATCCTTGTGGCAATGACTTTTTCCGGCTGGGTGGCCACCCTGGCGGGCTGGTACGTAACTGAGGTCGGCCGCCAACCGTGGCTGGTAACCGGGATTCTCACTACCGCGGATGCGGTTACTCCGGTTGCGCCGGCCAATGTGGGGCTTTCCCTCACCCTCTACCTGATTGTCTACGTAATCCTGATGTGGGCGTATATCCACACCCTGAAACGCATGGCACTCAAATCGGTGTATGTGGAGGAGTTTGAAACCAACGAGCCCGCGCCAGATGGCAGCCTCACCAATCTGCCCGAATCCAAAATCGCCGGAGGTACCCGATGAACAGCATGAGCGCAATTTCCACTAGTGGCGACTGGCTGCCGGTGGTGTTTATCGGGCTGATGGGGCTGGCGGTACTCGCCTACGCGATTCTCGATGGCTACGACCTGGGTGTGGGCATCCTGTTGCCCATGGGCGAGCAGGATGAGTGGCAGCGCGATACCATGATCGCGTCCATCGGCCCCTTCTGGGATGCCAATGAAACCTGGCTGGTACTGGCAGTCGGACTGTTACTGATTGCCTTTCCCGCGGCGCACAGCCTGATCCTGATGCACCTGTATATTCCAGTGGCGATCATGTTGATTGGTCTGATCATGCGCGGGGTCGCGTTCGACTTTCGCGCCAAGGCGGCGGTGGATCACAAGCTCGCGTGGGACCGCACCTTCAAGGTCGGCTCGCTGGTAACCACCCTCACCCAGGGCTATATACTCGGCCAGTACGTGATGGGGTTTGACCAGAGTCTGCCTGCCCTGCTGTTCTGTGGCATCAGCGCCCTCGGGGTCACCGCGGCCTACAGCTATATCGGTGCCGCCTGGCTGGTGCTGAAAACCGAATCCTCGCTGCAGGCGCGGGCGGTGGGCTGGACCAAAACAGCCGGACGCGCTTCCCTGGTCGGCGTGGTGGCGGTATGCCTGATCAACCCGCTGGTCAACCCGGGAGTATTCGACCGCTGGTTTACCTTCCCGCTGGTGATGTTCGTGCTGCTGATTCCTACCCTGTGTTTTCTCGGCTTTGTGGCCAACGACATTCTGCTGCGACGTTTGCCCAAGGAAGCGGATCGTCACTGCGGTGTGCCATTCGCCATCGTGGTCGGAATTTTCACCCTGTGCTTCAGCGGGCTCGGCTTCAGCTTTTTCCCGGATATCGTGCCCGGTCAACTGTCCATCTGGGAGGCCGCCAGTGCGCGGGAATCGCTACAGTTTATTCTGGTCGGCGCCGTGGTGGTGGTGCCCATGATCCTGATGTACACGGCGTTCTCCTACCGGGTGTTCCGGGGCAAGGCCACCGACCTGCACTATCACTAATCACTTTCATTAATTGGCCCGTAAATAAAAAGCCCCCGGGACTAACCGGGGGCTTTTTTTATGCAAGGGCGCCGTTGGAAATAAACGGCTTACTCCTGCCACTTGCGGTATTGCTTGATCACCTTGTACGGCTGCTCCGTGTACCAGGCGTAACCGCGGCGACGCTCTTCCGATACCTCATCCACATCGAAATACACCTTGCCATCGCGGTCGCCAAAAATCGGGCGATCGCTATCGATATCGTAAAAGCGCGCCCACAGCGGGTCGGCATCTTCCTCCGGCACCAGTGACGGCAGCTTGCCGTCGCGACGGTAACGCAGGCCGTCGATGCGGTGCTTCTCAAACCAGTCTTTGGCATCGTCGATAGACTTCTGGATATGTGCCGGCGGTTGCTCCAGTGACATCAGGAACAGCACCAGGTCGGCACTTTCACTGGTCGCCAGTGCCACCGGTTCGAAAGCGCGCGCTGCACTGGGGGCAAAGGTTTCCGCATCGTGCTGGGCGCCCCAGATAGCGGGTTTGCCTTGCACCTCAACCTGGGTGGCGGCCACCATTTCCAGTGCCCGCTGCAGGCTGTCTTGCGCCTGTTCGCGCAGTGCCTGCGGCACGAACTTCAGGCGCGCATCGTCATTGGCCGCGGCGGCGACAATGGCCAGCAGGCTGGTGATCGCGGTGTCGTTGTAGGTGATGTAGTCGTGATACTTGCCCCGCAGGGGGAAGGTCTGCGGCCAGCCGCCGTTGGGGTACTGGGCAATCAGGATGTACTTGAGCGCGCGGGTTGCGGAGTCGCAGTAGCGCGCTTCCCCGAGGCTGTTACACGCATTGGCCATGACCCAGAACTGGGTACTGGTGGCGAGATTGTCGAAGGTGGGCACGTAGCTTTTCTCGGTGCCGTACTGGTAGCCCTGCGGCCGCGGCACCCCCATATCCGTGCGCTTGGACCAGCCGCCGGATGGCGTCTGGAAAGTCAGCAGGTTTTCAGCGATCTGGCGCCCTTCCGGCGTGGTGAAAAAGTCGCTATCGGTGGCCGCCTTTTGCGCATCAAAACCAAAGCGCTTGGCTTTTTTCGGCTTGGGAGGCTTGTCCAGGCCCGCGGCCTTGGCTTCCGCCTTAACTGCGGCCTGGTCCAGCTTGTAGAGCTGTTCCGACATGGCCCGGTATTCGGCCATGGTCTTGGCAGGCTGTAATTGATCCAGCGGGTCGGCCTCTGCGTTGCAACCGGAAACGCTGAACACCAGGGCCGAGAGCAGCAGGGAGCGGACCGACAGTTGGGCAAATTTCATACTAGGGCTCGCTACGGGATTCTGTCAGGCAGAATTTAATTATTTGGTAAGGCCAAACGATGGTAGCAAAAGCCGTGTTGTGATGAAACTGTCCAAGAAACCGGACACAAAAAAGCCGGGACAAGCCCGGCTGGAAGGATGCATTCGGGCCCGTGAGCCTACCCTCAGGCAGAGGCCCCGGCCAGTTGCGCGGCCTTGACCCGGCGCTTCTCGCGCGCCGCCCTGCGTTTGCCGCGGCGCTGGTTCCAGATATAGATACCGGTGAAGGACAGCAGCAGCGGTGACAGACCAATTACACACCACAGGATCTTGCTCACCAGGCCGGCAAAGTTGCCAAAGTGCAGGCGGCGGTAGCTGTCGAGGATCTTGGCACCCAGTGAGGCGTCGCGGATATCGTAGCTGAGCATGTGCTCGCCACTCTGCGCGTTGTAGGTAATGTTACTGGCGTACTGACTGAGCAGCGGGTTGCCGGTATGCACATCGCCCCAGAAAGTGAGGTTTCTGCCGGGCTCCCACGGGAAGGAGATATAGGTGGTCTCAAAATTCTGCAGCTGGTTGCCGGTGTCATCCATCAGCGCCTGCAGGGAGAGGTCATCGCTGTACAGCCGCCGTTCCATTGTGTAGTGCTCGTGGCCTTCGGCGTGCTCTTCCATTTCATGGGCGAAGTGGGTGATGTTCCACCAGGCGCCGGTAAACCCGAGAATCAGCAGCACCGGCGCACCGATGATGCCGGTCATTTTATGCAGATCGGAGAAGTACACGATCATGCGCGCGTTCCAGCGCAGGGTGAAAAAGTTCTTCCAGAATTTGCGGTATAGAATAAAACCGGTGATGCCAAGCAGGCACAACAGAATCGAAAACACGCTGGTTACCAACATGCCCCAGTCCCCCATCAACAGGGTGTAGTGGAAGTCCAGCAGCCAGTCGGTGAGGTGATGGGTCAGCCCCATGGGCGCGCGCAGGGGCTCGCCGCTGTACTGGTCGATCAGGGCATAGGTCCACTCGTCGGTGCCGCGCTGCATGGTATACACCAGGTCCGCGCGCTCCTTGTCCTGGAACAGCGCCCAGCCCACCACTTCGTAGTCCGGAAAATGACTCTGCAGGGATGCCTCCAGGGTATCCAGGCTGAGACGCTCGCGCCCGCCGGACTCTACCCGCACCTTGTCCGCCAGGAGCAGGGAATCGATTTCGTGCTTGAACACCAGAATGCTGCCAGTCACGCAGATGAGAAGCAGCGGTACAAAGGCGATCAGGGCCATCCAGCTGTGCAGTTTGAACAGGGTCTTATTCATGATTTTTGGCGGTCTGTAAAAACACAATTTCTAAATACACAAACGGGGCGACGGTCTTCAGGCCCGCCGCCCCAGGGAATCACATCAATACGTTACCGAATCAGTAACGCCAGTTGACCGACGCACTGAAATTACGCGGCGCGGCATAGAAGCCCTGATCCCAGTAGAGGCTGCTGATGTACTTTTCGTCGGTGAGGTTTTCCCCATTGAGGGAGAAGCTCAGCTGCTCGGTCACTTTGTAGTTGGCGAACAGTTGCAGGGTGGCGTAGGCATCCTGCTTGATGGTGTGGCCGGCAGCGTGTATCCGGGAAATATCGTCCTGCCAGTTGATACCACCACCGACTTTCAGCCGATCCAGCATCGGCGGACGGTAGCTGGCGTACAGGCGCACGGTCTGGGCCGGGATAAAGTCGCGGTTCAGGCCGTTGCCCGCCTTGTTGTCGATGTTCACTTTGGCGTAGCTGAACTCCATGTTCAGACCGTCAATCAGCTCACCGCTCAAGGTCAGGTCGAAACCGTCGCTGTCGTAATCACGCCCTTCGTAAAAGTCGATCATGACCTGATCGTTGACCGGATCCGGGATCTGTCCGGCGTATTCCGCCACATTGTTTTGCTGGGTCTGGTAATAGGCCAGGGTCGCAATCACCTTGCCATCCAGGAACTGTCCCTTCACACCCACTTCGTCGTTCACACCTTCGGTGGGATCGATAAAGGTCAGGTCTTCCGCGATATCGTCCTGGGCGCGGAACGTCTCGGTGTGGCTCGCGTACAGGGAGTAGCTGTCGTCAATCCGGTACACCACGCCGGCGTAGGGCAGCACTTTGCCATCCACCTCGGTCAGCTTGCTGGTGCCGTAACCCACGCCCTCGGCTTCCCAGTTCACCACGCGTGCGCCCCCCACCAGACTCAGGTTGTCGGTAACGCGGAAGCGGGTCGCGGCAAATATGGCGCTCTGCTCGTAGTCGAAGTCGCTACCGGTGAGGCCGTCGGTATACACCGGGCGCACCGGGGTCTCGCCGTTCCACTCGGTGAAGTCACCGATCCACGGGAAACCGTTGGTGTAGTCGTACAGGGAAACTTCGGTAGTGGAACCTTCCGACCAGTTGTAGCCGAACAGCAGGTCGTGATCGCGGCCGAGCAGGCTGTAGGTACCGGAAGTGCGCAGGTCGAATACTTGCCGATCCTCGTCCAGGGTGTACTTGCTGGCGTAGCCGATCAGGCCTTCATTGGTTTCGCGATCCGGCAGGCTGTACATGTACAGCAGGTCGCTGTCGCCTTCGATATCCGCGGTGCTGTAGTAACCCTTCACTTCCCAGCCGTTAGCTAGTTCGTGCTTGAGCTCGGCGAAAATTTCTTTCTCGATGTTGTCCCAATAGGCCCACTTGGCCGAGGTGCTCGCGGACACATCGTAGTCGGTGGCAGTACCGTCGGAGTACACCAGCGGCAACGCGCCCCACATGGGACTGTCGGCGAGGCTGCTCTGGTAGCTGGCGCCGAGTGTCAGCAGGGTGGACTCACCCAGGTCTTTTTCCAGCGCGCCGTAGGCTACAGATTTGTCGGTGGCGTAGTAGTCCAGGTAGGAATCAGCGTCTTCCTTGGTCATTACCAGACGGCCGCGCAGGCCGTCGGTCAGGGTGCCGGATACATCGCTCTCCAGACGCAGGCTGCCCCAGGAGCCGGCAATGGCACTGAACGACATCTGCAGATCGTCGGTGGGACGCTTGCGCACCATATTCACGGTGGCAGACGGGTTACCGGCGCCACTCATCAGGCCATTGGCCCCGCGCACTACCTGGATGCTCTCGTAGATGGAAGTATCGGTCTGGCCGTTGCGGTTGCCGTAGGTAGCCGGCAGGCCCACACCGTCAACCTGGAAGTTGGTGACATCGAAGCCGCGCGAGGAATAGTAGGTACGGTCGGTTTCGACGCTCTCAACCTGAATGCCCGGCACTGCCAGCAGCGCGTCGTTCAGGTTGTACATATTGAAGTCATCCAGCTGGGTGCTGCCGATGGCGGACACGGACTGTGGCGTATCCATGATCGACAGGCCCAGGCCGGTGGCGGTGTCTGCCCCGTCAATCAGGTAGGACTCCGCCTGTTCCCCCACGACTTCTACATTTTCCACTACATTAGATTTGTCGTCGGCGTTAGCGCTGCCCGCCGCGATAAGAGCAGTTGCCAGCAGAGTACGCGCAAAAATGTGCTGTTCTGATTGCATCTTTGTATATCCCCAGAAGATGACCCCATGAATTTGGAACGGGATTCTAGAGAAGCACTTTCGCAAATGCAACTTATTATCATTTAGCTTTAGTTGAGCGTTCATGAGCCTGCCGTCAGCGGGGCTGACATCGGAATCAACAGCTAGACTTTTATCTGTAACGATTAAATTTTCACCAACCTACTGGAGATACATCAATGGCAATACCCTCCCACGCACTGGAAGCCGATTTCCCCAAATACGCCCAGACCATTCGGCACCTGCGCGAGGACGACCTCGAGTTCCGTTCCACCAGCGACAGTTACCACAAGCTGGATAAGGAAATACGAGGACTCGAAGAACGAGGGGTAGCCACCGATGACAATCACTTCAACCAGCTGAAGATACGCCGGGCGCACATGAAAGACCGCCTGTACCAACAGATCGTCCGCGAGAACGGCTCGGCCTGAACAAGCCGACTGCGCCCAGGACAATGCGCGTCGATCCCTAACGCGTACTGGGTAACCTCGCGCAAGGTTCTACGCGCAAGGTTCTAGCGGGCGCGCAATTCATAAATCTGCCACGGGATACGTCTAAGCTGTTCCTTATTTGAGGCGGCAAAGTGACTCCCGAGCGCAAGAGCCTGAACTGGATACTGCTGCACAGCGCTGCGATGTTCGCAGTGCTGTGCAGCCTGTTCACTGGACTGCGTATCGCCACCCTGCAGCGTCCGCTGGTCGCCGAGTTCGAAGAACTGCTGCCACAGGGCGCAGTACACCAGCTGCATTTTTTTAGCGCCCTCACCATTTCTCTCTGCGCCCTGCTGTATCTGATTTTCCGCATCAAAAATACCAGTCAAAAGAAGCGTCCACTCTGGTGCGGATGGCACAGAGCCATTATTCGTGCCGGTTACCCGGTATTGGCAGGCTCGCTTGCCAGCGGCTGGCTGATGTTTTTTACCGCTGGCAGCACCACCCGCGATATCCACTTTTTCTGCGCCCTCGGTATGGGCCTGTACCTGTTGGGACACGGGGGACTCTACCTGATTCGCTGGGGGCGTTCGGCGCTTTTCCACATTGTGCTTCCCGCGCGGGTGCGCCTGGGCATCAGCGCACTTGCTGCGCTCCCGTTGTTCGCAATCATGTGGCAGCTGACCAGCCAGCAAAGTCATTACCCGCTCGAAGTAAAGAGTATCGCCCTGAGTGATCATATCCATATCGACGGCAATGCCGATGAGCCCCATTGGCAAGCCGCCCGCTCTATTACGGTGAACACCGATGGCGGTGCCAACTTCGATAACGGCGCTACCAACGTGACCCTGCGTGCACTGAGCAATGGTACGGAGTTTTTCCTGCTGGCCCGCTGGCGCGACAGGGATAAAAGCCTGGCGCACCTGCCCCTGCTAAAAACCGATACCGGCTGGCAGGTGCAGCAGGATGGATTCCATGAGTTCAATGAAGTGCGCCATTACGAGGACAAGTTCGCGGTACTGCTCTCTCCCAACTGCGCGTTTGGCGCCGCGGGCACCGCACATCTGGGCCGCAAGCCATTGCCGGATAAACCGGCCAACTGGCACGGCAAGGGCTACCACTACAGCAGCGATGGCCAGCTGCACGACCTGTGGCACTGGAAAGCCGTGCGCTCCAACGATATGTATCTGGCCGACGACAATTTTATCGGCCCGGCAGACCGCCCCCGCGCCGGCGAGCGCCGCTATACCGCTGGTTACCAGCAGGATGGCAAGGAGTCCGGCGCCTATGTGATGAACTGGCAGTGGTACCGGCGCGACAGTATTACCCCCAAGCGGCTGCCGCAGAGCCCGGAGCAGTTGGCTGCGCTGTCCAATGCCGGGCACAACCTGCGGGTTATTCCCTGGTTCGATTATCACCCGTATACCGAAGCGGCCGATGCCGGGATTCCCACGGGCAGCGTGATGCCCTCGGTGCTGTACAACTCCAACCGGTTCGAAGGCGACCGCGCCGACGTGCGCGCGCGGGCGCGCTGGCATGAGGGATACTGGACACTGGAAATGGCGCGCAGTCTGGTAACCGGCTCATCGCTGGATGTCCCTATCGGCGACGGTATCTGCCTGTGGGTTTCCGCCTTTGACCGCGCGCAGATTGCCCACACCCGGCACACCCGTGCCATTCGCCTGGCGTTCGCCCAATGAACCGCTGGCAACGCACCTTCGTCGTTACTGGCCTGCCGCTGGTTTTATGCCTGGCTGCATTCCTCAAGCAACCGGCCAACCCGGAACCCCAGCCGTATCACCTGGTAAAAATAAATAACCGCGGCGACGCGCTTGCTCCCTGGTCCGGCCCCTGGTCCTGTGTTTGTGACACAAACACCGGCCTGTTGTGGGAAGTCAAAACCGACGATGAAAGTATTCACGATGGTCTCTGGACCTACTCCTGGTACCGGAAAGCGGAAACAGGATTCACGACCGCTGCCGCAATACAGGACGCAATGCCGCTACCGGCGGCAGGCTCCCAGAACCTTGGCGACTGCTACTTTGAACCGGACCGCTGCGATACCGCGGACCTGATCCGTCGCACCCGCGAGCAACAGCTATGTGCAGAAAATAACTGGCGACTGCCAAGCGCAACCGAACTGCGCACCCTGGTATATGCCGACAGCAAAGCGGGCCAGCCGGCCATCAATACCGCGTTCTTCCCGAAGACCAAGCGCGGGGATTACTGGACCGCGGATTCCGGAAAACCACTGCAGGGCATTTACCAGCATCTGGGAAGCGGCGCCGAAGCGGTCAGTTTTGTGGAAGGGCAACAGGTCACACTTCCACACCGCAATGCGGCATTTGTGCGCCTGGTGGCTAGAAATTCAAAAAGCTGTCACTAAGCGCTCGCACACTCTTCCTCGCAGTACCTTTTTCCAAACCAATTCGCCCCACAATAATCCTTAATCAGGACAGTTTCCCCATGAACAACTTTCTGGGTAGTAATCTATGGGCCGGAATCGCACGCAGTACCATCTGTGCTGCGATGTTCGCAGGTCTAACTTTCACAGACGCCAATGCGGCCACCAAACATCACCGGCTGGTATGGGATAGCGATGGTCGCGACAGCGCCGTCATCGGCTTTTCTCCGGACGGCAGCAGTAACAATCCTTACGTAAGTTACGGCTACACCACTGATGAGAGCGGCTGGTCCACAGCCGGTGTCGATGCCACCCGTACTTTTGACAGCAGTGTGGTCAGCCATTTCGTGCGTCTGCAAAATCTCACAGCGGACGCGGAAATTTTCTATCGCGTGTGTGACCAGGATGGCTGTGGCGATCGCTTCTGGTTTCGCACCGCGCCGCAAAACAACGACCCGTTTGTGGTCGTCGCCGGCGGGGATACCCGCACCGGCCACACCACCCGCCGCCAGGGCAACCAGTTGCTGGCAAAAATCCGCCCGCTGGCGGTGATGCATGGTGGTGACTTTACCGATGCCAATAGCGCATCGCAGATGCGCGCATTCCTCGATGACTGGGAGCTGACCTACTCCAGCGACCAGATCGACGGCTACAACTACCAGCGTATTTACCCGCTGATTCCCACCCACGGCAATCACGAAGACAACAACTACTTCACCCTGTGTCAGGTGTTCGGTGTGGATTTCGACGGCGACGGCAACTGCAATCCGGATGACACCTACGGTGCCGTGCAGGTGTCCCCGCTGCTGCGTGTTTACACCCTCAACAGCCAGTTCAAAAACAGCGGCTGGTCTTCCTATGCCAGCGCCATGAACAGCTGGCTGCAGAGCGACCTCGCGGCCTATGGCAGCAGCGCCCAGTGGCGTTTTGCCCAATATCACAAGCCCATGTTCCCGCACTATTCCGGTAAATCGGAAAACACCATTCTGCACAGCTGGTGGGCGCAGGACTTTTACGACAACGCGATCAATCTGGTGGTGGAGTCGGACACCCACATGACCAAACTCACCGAAGCATTGATCCCGGATGGCAACGGCTTTGCAGCGACCGGCAACGGCGGCACCGTGTACGTGGGCGAAGGTAGCTGGGGAGCGCCGGCGCGCTCCGCCAACGATCCCAAATCCTGGACCATTGATCTCGCCAGCATCCAGCAGTTCAAGGTGATTCAGGTGAGCGGTGAAGAAGTAGTTGTGCGCACCGCGCAGTTCAACACCTCCGCCAGCACCCTGAGCCGCGCCGAGCGCGCTGCCGATTCGCTGGTACTGCCCGGCAACATCAACTGGTGGAGTGCAAACCACGTGGGCGAAGCGATGAGCCTGACTCGCAACGCCAGTAACCGCAGCGTGATCGGGACCAACCCAGGCAGTAGCTCGAGCAGTTCATCCGGCGGTTCTTCCGGTAGCGGCTCCGGTGGGCAAGCCACAGCACTGACCGCCAGCGACGATGTATTTGTCACCGCCAACTTCACATCGACCAACTACGACGGCAGCAATGAAGGCCTGCTGGCCGATGCCAGCGATTCCGCCTATGGCCAGATGATGACCCTGGTGAAATTTGACCTGGACGATATCGCGAGCTGTAGCAGCTTCAGCAATGTCACCCTGGAATTGAATATCACCAACTACTCCAACAGCAGCTTCGGCGTTTACCTGGCGGCCAGTGACTGGCAGGAAGAGTCCGCAACCTGGGGCAATATTGGTGGCAGCGGCATGCTCGGCAGCCAGGTCGCCAGCTTTACCCCATCCACCACCGGACTGCGTCAGGTTGCGCTCGCGGGCAATGTCATTGAGAGCTGGCTGGGCGGTGGCAACCACGGACTGGTAATCGCCTCACTGGGTGGTAGTGACGGTGTGGATATGACCTCCAAGGAAACCGGTACCGCGCCGGTACTGACCGTCGACGCCGATTGCGGCGGCAGTTCGTCGAGTAGCTCCTCCAGTAGCTCCTCGGGCAGCTCTTCCGGTTCCGGCACCAGCCAGCAATTTGTGCAGGCTGCATCGGACGACGTATTCGTCGGCTCGGCACAGGGCGCGAGCAACTTTGATGGCAGCAGCGATGGACTACTGGCCGATGGCAGTGATCGCCAGTACGGGGAGCTCTACACCCTGGTCAAATTTGATCTGACAGGCATAGAGAACTGCTCCAGCTTTACCCAGGCCCAACTGGAACTGAACGTAACCGATCGCTCCGGAAATACCTACGGTATTTACCGAGCCACCGCAGGCTGGCAGGAAGAGTCCGCAACCTGGAACAGCGTCGGTGGCAGTGTGATTCTCGGATCACAACTGGCCAGCTTCGTGCCCTCCTCCACTGGCAGTCACCAGATTGACCTGCTCGCTTCCGGCATTGTGGAAACCTGGCTCGGCAACAACACCGGACTGGTCATCGCCTCCCAGTCAGGGAGTAATGGGGTCGACATGACTTCCAAGGAAACTGGACAGGGTCCGCTGTTGCGACTGCAGGGGCTGTGTCCGAGCAACTGATTTAGCAGGCCGCTTCACAAACGCGGCTCACAAAAAAGGGCTTTGCAGTGCAAAGCCCTTTTGGTTTTCCGGTTGTCGAATAGTGATTACTTTTCTTCGGCGCCTTTCAGGTGACGGTCAAAAAAGTCTTTCATCATCGTATACCAGTGCTTGCGGGTTTCCTTGCCGCGCAGGCTGTGCTTTTTACCCGGGTAGGTCATCAGTTCAAACTGCTGCCCGTTATCCTGCAGCTGCTTGATCAGCTTGGTGGTATTGGTAAACAGGACATTGTCGTCTGCCATGCCGTGGTAAATCAGCAGCGAGCCTTTCAGGTCCTTGGCGTACGGGAATACAGAGGACGCCTCGTAAGCCTCCGGGACTTCATTGGGGTTACCCATATAGCGCTCGGTGTAATGGGTGTCGTACAGCCCCCAGTCGGTTACCGGCGCACCGGAAATCCCCGCTTTGAAATAATCGCCGGCCTTGAACATGGTCATCAGCGCCATATAGCCGCCGTAGCTGTGGCCGTAAACACCGATGCGCGCGTGATCCACGAATGGCAGAGAGCGCAGGAATTTCACCCCGGTAACCTGATCATCCACTTCCACGCTGCCCATTTTTTTGAAGATCGGATCTTCAAATTTCTTGCCGCGATGGGCGGAGCCGCGGTTGTCCAGGGTAAATACCACATAACCCTGCTGCGCCATGTACTGGTTAAACGGTCTGTCCCAGCTGTTGGTCACCAGCTGTGCGTGCGGGCCGCCGTACAGGAATACCATCGTCGGATAGGTTTTCTTCGGATCAAAGCCCGCCGGTTTGTACATGCGGTAATACAGGGTGTGGCCTTCCGGTGCCTTGATGGTGCCGAACTCGGGCTCGATCCAGTCACTCATGTACGGGTACAGCGGGTGGCCTTTTTCCACCTTGTTTTCCTGCAGCCAGGTAATCCGCTTGCCATCGACACCGTGCAGGCTGACCTGGGCGGGAGTGGACGGATTGGAGTAAGTATCGATATACCCGGAAGCATCGTCGGCAAACTCGATACTGTGCATGCCCTCGCGGGACGAGATTTTTTCAATCTTGCCGTTGCCAACGAGATCGGTCACGTACAGGTGGCGCTCCAACGGGGTATCTTTACGCCCGGAGAAATACACCTTGCCATTCTTTTCATCCAGCGCTTCCAGCGCATCAATCGCCCACTCACCGCTGGTCAGCTGTGCCAGTTGCTTGCCGGAAAAATCGTACAGGTAGAGATGCTTGTAGCCGTCTTCTTCAGACGCCCAGATAAACCGCTCACTGTCTTTCAGGAAGCGCAGGCCATGGAACAGGTTCACCCAGGTATCACTGGTTTCCGTCAGGGCGGTGCGGGTCTTGCCGCTGGGGATATCCACAAAGCGCAGTTCCAGTCGGTTCTGGCTGCGGTTTTGCCACTGATAGGAAAGCAGGTTGTCACGGGCCCATTTTACCCGCGGAATATAGATGTCTTCGTTGCTGCCCAGGTCCAGCCACTGGGTTTTGCCACTGGCCAGATCCAGTACGCCCAGTTTGATTTTTACATTGGGACGACCCGCCGCCGGGTAGCGCTGTTGGATCATGTCGATCCGGTCTGCGTAGATTTCGCTGCGGGTAACTTCGTCCACCGGGCTTTCGTCTACCTGCAGGTAGGCGATACGTTTTTCATCCGGTGACCACCAGTAACCGGTCATGCGGTCCATTTCTTCCTGGGCCACAAATTCCGCCATACCATTTTTGATCGGGCCTTTACCATCGCTGGTGAGCTGACGCTCCTTGCCGGTTTCCAGATCCACTACAAAAATATTCTGGTCGCGGATAAACGAGACAAAGCGCCCATGCGGGGAAACGCGCACATCGGTTTCGAAAGCTTCTGTTTCGGTCAGGCGCTTGGACTTGCCGTCTTCCAGCGCGTAATAGAAGACATCACCGGCGAGAGGAAACAGCAGGGACTTGCCATCCTTCGACCAGCTGTACTCCATGATGCCGCTGCCAAAGATGCGCTGGCGCTCACGGCGGGCCTTCTCTTCGTCCGAAAGCTTTTCCTCACCTTGGTGGAGCTTGTCGGAGTTCACCAGCATGCGAGTCTCGCCATCGCGCAAGCGGTACTCCCACAGGTCGTAGCGGTTGTAATCTTCCTCGCGCCCTTTCAGAAAAGTGACCCGGCTGCCATCAGGCGAATACTGCAAGGCACGCGGGCTGGTACCGCTCAGGGCGGGATCCGAGAATATTCTGTCGATAGTCAGCTGCTCGGCAGAGGAATAACTGGCAAAAGCGCAGCCAAGCAGGAAAAAGAGTTTCCGTTTCATACAACCACTCGCGATCTGGGTTTTCTGGGCTATTTATTGGGGCTTGATAGAACCGGAGATAATAGGCGGCCCGCCATTTAAGCGCCAGAATTTGCGGTGATTCGAGGTTATTTGGCGTCAAGCGCCGGCACTGGTACGGGCTTCACCCTCGCCCGCGGCGAGAGCACACTAACCACCGACCAGAAACACCACCGACACCGACGAAATAACCGGGTTACCCCAAAAATCATTGTATGTGACCATTACCGTGATTGAGGTTATCGATCATCCGACGAGTAACGATGCGAGCCCTCCCCCGCCAATTAAACCGCGACCAGATCTGCCCCAGTAGTTCACAGGCACAAAGTCCGGCCATTACCGTGGGAATCATTTTCGATAAGAAGTTAATTTAACGTTAGATACTTTCAGGCGAGCGGGAAAATCGGGTGGTGGGGGGGGGAGAAAGTCTGGACGGATACCGTGTTGTCAGCAGCACTGGAACTGCCAGACACAGCAGGTTCCCACAAAAAAGTGCCTACTAACGCACATTTTCTCCCTTAAAGCTCAGTCAATCCCAGCATTTCCTGTGGATTGACACACACTGTAAGGGCCGCAACCGTACTCATTCGGGTCATTTGCAAGTGCTTACATACCCTGCATTTCGGTGCGTGTGCCGGGACATATCAGTGAGAACGCGGCGCCAAAGGATATTTACACGCCAAGAATCCCCGGCCATTATGTAGGGATACAGAAATACAACGAAGAAAAAAGGCAGGCCGCGATGGAAAAGCACTACCTTAGAATTGATATCGTCTCAGATGTCGTCTGCCCCTGGTGTGTCATCGGCTTCAAACGTCTGCAACAGGCCCTCGCCAAATTCCCCGGACAGTTTGACCTCAATATCGTCTGGCACCCATTTGAACTGAACCCGCAAATGCCGCACTCCGGCGAAAACCTGCGCGAACATATCACCGACAAGTACCGCATCTCCGACCAGGAAAGTGCAGAAAACAGAGAACGGCTTACGGAGATCGGTCGGGAGCTCGGCTTCACATTCAATTTTACCGACGAGATGCGTATCTACAATACCAATCAGGCTCATCGCCTGCTCCACTGGGCCGAGCCCACCGGGCACCAGACTGATCTGCAGATACGCCTGTTCGAGGACTACTTTACCCACGGCAAAAACCTCAACCACGAGGAAGTACTGTTGGATGCCGTAGAGGCCGTCGGCCTGAACCGGACAGAAGCATCGCAAGCGCTTCAGGATAAAGCGATCACCCGACAGACCCTGGCCCGTGAAGAGCAATTGCTGTTACAGGGTATCCGCGGCGTGCCGCTGTTTATGTTCAATCACGAGCATGCGATCAATGGAGCCCAGGAAGTCAGTGCATTCGAGGCGCTATTACAACAACTGACAGAATCCGCTAGCTGATCCCGCGCTCGTAAAGGTTCATCCAGTAGGCCGCCACTGCGGGTCTTTTTCACTATGGGCCCCCTTCAGGAAAGAAAACACCACGGAAATATCTATGAAAAGTCGGACCAGCACCATTGCCGGACTTATCTCAGGGCTTTTACTGATTGGCGGTTGCGATGCTGATAAAGCCGCGCGCCAGCCACAGGATCAATTCCTCGAGAACATAGCCAACTACTGCGGACAGGCCTTCGCGGGAGAGATTGTCGCCAATGAACCACGCACCAACGAACCCGATGCATTCGAAGGGAAGACACTGATAATGCATGTGCGCGGCTGCGATGCCCCCGAACAGGAAATTCGTATTCCCTTCCACGTGGGAGAAGACCGCTCCCGCACCTGGATACTGACACGCACTGAGGATGGAATCCGCCTAAAGCACGACCACCGTCACGAAGACGGCAGTGAGGATGCCGTCACCATGTACGGAGGGGATACCAGTAGTGAGGGAACGGAAAACCGGCAGGAATTTCCGGTGGACCAGGAATCTATCGAGACCTTCAAACGCGAGGGATTGAATGCCTCACTGGAAAACACCTGGGCGATGGAGATTCACCCGGGCAAGGCATTCATTTACGAGCTGACCAGACCAAATGGGCGTGAATTCCGCGTCCAGTTCGATCTGACCAAGCCCGTCGAGACGCCACCAGCACCCTGGGGCCACTGAGCCCCGGGGTGGCGATGACACTCATCAATGTGCCAGCAGGTAGTCCGCGTGGAAACGCAGGTGCTGCTCGATAAACGTGGCGATGAAGTAGTAGCTGTGGTCGTAGCCGGCGTGGAATTCCAGCTTTAACGGGTAACCTGCCGCGTCGGCCGCCGCCTTGAGCGCATTGGGCTTTAGCTGCTCCTCCAGGAATTGGTCGTCCTCTCCCTGGGAGATCAACATGGGCAGCCGCTCCTGGGCCCGGCTGAGCAGAGAGGTCGCGTCGTGCTCCTCCCACAGGGTTGTGTCGGCTCCCAGGTACGCAGAAAAGGCCTTTTCGCCCCAGGGACATGCGATCGGGTTACAGATGGGGCTGAACGCCGATACCGAGGCATAGCGGCCCGGGTTTTTCAGGGCGATAGTGAGGGCCCCGTGCCCGCCCATGGAATGCCCGGAAATCGCCCGCCGCTGGCTCACCGGGAAATTGGCTTCGACCAGTTGGGGCAGTTCTTCCACCACGTAATCGTACATCTGGTAATGCGGCTTCCAGGGTGACTGGGTAGCGTTGACATAAAAGCCCGCACCCTTGCCCAGGTCGTAACTTTCACTGTCCGCCACTTCATCACCGCGCGGGCTGGTATCCGGAATCACCAGCGCGATACCCAGCTCTGCGGCCATGCGCTGGGCGCCGGCCTTCTGGGAAAAGTTCTCGTCGGTACAGGTCAATCCCGAGAGCCAGTAGAGCACCGGAAAACGCTCATCCTTTTCTGCCTGGGAAGGCAGGAAAATGGAAAAGCGCATATCGCAGTCGAGCACTTCGGAGCGATGGGTGTACTGGCACTGGGTGCCATCGAAGCTATGGGTTTTGCTGACAAGTTCTACGGTCATCGGCCTGCCTTACTTGTAGTGAATCACACTGCGAATACTTTTACCCTCGTGCATCAGATCGAAGGCTTCATTGATTTTTTCCAGCGGCATGGTGTGGGTGATAAAGTCATCCAACTGGAATTCACCGGCCATGTAACGCTCCACGTAATCCGGTAACTGGGAGCGCCCCTTGACGCCGCCAAAGGCGGTGCCGCGCCAGACCCTTCCCGTAACCAGCTGGAATGGACGTGTGGAAATTTCCTGTCCGGCACCGGCCACGCCGATAATCACCGATTCCCCCCAGCCTTTGTGACAGCACTCCAGCGCCGAGCGCATCACGTTGACGTTGCCGATACACTCGAAGGAATAATCCACACCACCATCGGTGAGTTCAACGATCACTTCCTGGATGGGCTTGTCGTATTTCTTCGGATTGATGCAGTCGGTGGCGCCGAGCTTTTTCGCCAGCTCGAATTTCCCTTCGTTGATATCAATGGCAATGATCCGCGAGGCCTTGGCAAGGCGTGCCCCGATGATCGTCGCGAGACCGATGCCACCGAGACCGAACACCGCCACCGTGGCACCCTCTTCGACCCTGGCGGTATTTGCCACCGCACCCATGCCGGTGGTGACGCCGCACCCCAGCAGGCAGATCTCTTCCAGTGGTGCATCCTTGTTTACCTTGGCCACGGAAATTTCGGGCAGTACCGTGTACTCGGAAAAGGTGGAAGTGCCCATGTAGTGATAGATGGGCTCGCCGTTGACGGAAAAGCGCGTGGTGCCATCGGGCATCAGGCCCTGGCCCTGGGTGGTGCGGATCTTCTGGCACAGGTTGGTCTTGCCGGATTTACAGAACTTGCACTCACCGCATTCAGGGGTATACAGCGGGATCACATGGTCGCCCACCGCAACGCTGGTTACGCCCTCACCCACGGATTCCACGATGCCGCCACCTTCGTGGCCAAGGATGGCCGGAAAAACTCCCTCCGGATCATCGCCGGAAAGGGTAAAGGCATCCGTGTGACAGACGCCGGTAGCCATCAATTTGATACGCACTTCGCCGGCCTTGGGTGGCGCGACCTCCACGTCCTCGATAGACAGAGGCGCACCCGCCTTCCAGGCAACCGCCGCTTTACATTTGATGGTCTCTGCAGACATAAACACTCCTCTCCTGATACTCATCGGCGAGCGCCGAACCTGAGCCAAAGCTTAACAGATCCGCCGCGCGCAACGCCGCCCAATCGCACACTCCGGGGGCAGGTGACGCAAGATTGCACTCCACTGGTGCCCCGCGGATTCCGTGGCGACATTTGCTGCACCCGACGTAGCGCGGGCGCAGCGCAACAGGCAGGCTCAATCAAGAAAGGGAAAGGAAGATAAAAACCGTACCAGGGAAATTGGCCCGATCCTTGCTCCACTAACAGTAAAACACTACAGAGGCTCACAACGATGACGGACCACCAGTGGCTGATGACCTCCCAGGCCCTCAATATTCTGCGCAAACTACGCAAACGCATTCAGGCTGAATTCGATATCAGTCTGCGCTTTTCCGATTTCGACTTTGAACCACAGCTGGCGGAACTCAAGCACCGCAGCCACGACGACGAATCCCTGAAGCTGATCGCGCAACTGGAATCCCTGAAGGGCAGTCCCTTCCTGACAGGCAATGAGCCGCCCGAGCGCCTCTACCGCGGCCAGCGAGTGCTGAAGGAACAGGATAAAAAGGATATTTACGAAATGATTTACGGGGATGAGCTGGCGCTGCACGATGGCCGTGGCGTATCCAGCCAGCCACGTAAAATGTATCGCGGCCAGCCGGTTCTAAACTGAACCGGCTTTGGGGGCTTTCCCTTACAGTCCGGGCGGGCTGTTTTGCAACCAGCTAGCGTCGGGCCAGCCTCAGCAGGGCATCCGCCTCCAGGTCATCTTCCACCTGATCCAGCACCTCCTCCGCGATCTCAGCCAGCAGCCGCTCGGTGGCCTCACGGGTAGTATCTTCCACCACACCGCCATCTTTCGGCGCTTTGGTGCGGTAGCGGGCTTCCAGTTTCAGCTTGGAGATATTCACAGTCCCCTCCCGCAACACATGCGCGCCGATGGCACCCTGCAGGCGATAGTGGAACTCGCCATAGGCGGTCATACTGCCCTTTTCCAGGTCGTAATCCTTGCTGCTGAAGATATCCAGGATTTTCTGGCGAATGACGACATTGAAATCCGTATGCAGGGTCAGTGGTGCGCGGTTGTCCACCAGGTGCACCCGTTCATCCTCGAAAAATTCACCAAACTGCATTTGTACCTGCTGGTCCAGATACTGGCTGAACTCCTGACTGGCCTTTTTACGAATCTCGCCGAGGCCACCGTTGCTACCGGATAGCGCGAGCAGTAACTGCAGGTTGTTGCCGGTGAGCGGGGTAGGCGCCTCGATCTTGATCTCGACCGGAGTTACCGCCAGACGGATCACCGGATCCTCGCTGCCCATGCCCATCCAGCCCTCGGGGGCTTTGGCGGCCGCTACGGGTGAGAACATCAGCAACGCATACAGGACGGAAAATGTCAGACGACGGGCCGAATTGCGAAAAGAGGAAAGGTTCTGACTGTTTCGGAACATAGTTTTAGCTCCCTTGGTTTCTGGTATGGCCAGAATGACCGCGCGGTGACGCGGACCAGTTGGCGCACTAACCATTTATTCCCTTAGCCCTTGCAACCAACGGGCCAGATATAAGGAAAAACCGGGAAGGAAGCTATTACAATGCTCTTTTCATACATTTTCGCGTGTTTTTTGCAGGTTTTTGCCCGGTGATCGCGTAAGCAACCCTAACCGGGCAAGTTCTGCAGGAGAACCTTAGTGCAGCAGGCGCGCGCGCAACAGGGCCAGTTCGGCCGAATCTACGTCCAGCTCCTGTTCGATATACGCCTCCACAGAGCCGCTCTCGCGCTCCATTTCAGCAAATGCGGTTTCCAGCCAGGAGACTTCTACCCCGGCGAGTACCCCGCGGACTTCTGGCGGCAACTGGGAAAAGAACGCGAACATACGCTTTTCCTTTTCGCTGGCGTCTTCCGGTAACTGCATCAATTTCTCGCCCTTGAGGGTCTGGTTGGACAGCATATAGTCCTGTTTCACCGTCTCGCGATCGACCCCCAGGGCCGTGAGAATCAGCGCTGCACCGATACCGGTGCGGTCTTTGCCCGCGGAGCAATGGAACAACAGGGGCTCATCGCTCTCGATCAGTTTCTGGAACATGGCGCGGTAGTGGGGAGTCTGCTGTTTCACCAGGCCAACGTAGCCCTGGTCCATCAGCCCAACCAGGTCTTCCTTGGCAAAATCTGGCTTGGACATGACCTTGGCGAACTCCTGTTCCCAGTTGCCCATGTCGTAATCCCAGGTCAGTTCCATGACACTGCCCGCCTGCCAGTTGGTGGGCTCATTGGTGCGTTCATCGGTGGAACGGAAATCGACAATCGTGGAGATCTCTCGGTCGCGCAGGTAGTCATAGTCGTCAGACGTCAGGTGAGTCAGCACACCGGAGCGGTATAGCTTGCCCCACTTAACCGTTTTGCCATCTTTGGTCTGGTAACCGCCGAGATCTCGGAAGTTGCGCCCACCTTCCAAGGGCAATACGCGGGTGCGCTCGACCGTTGATGCGATATTGGCCGGTGTGCCTTGCTGTGCACTGGCGGCGGTGAGTGCATTGCTGTTCAGGGTATCGGTGGCCGCACAGCCGCCCAGTGCCAGGGTCATAGCAGCGGCGATAACGCCGTAAGCAAATCTGTTTTTCATTGTCTGCCTCAATATTTTTGAATTCGATACCGGGGATCACACCCCGGCGATGTCATTAATCGGGGATGTGTTAAAAATTGACGCGGAAGCCGGCCAGATAGCGGCGGCCGTAGCTTTCCACCTGGTTCGGGGTGCGCTCGTCGCCGGTGTAACGCACATCCTGCTCATCGGTGAGGTTGTTGGCGTTGGCGTAGACGGTGACATCGGCGCCGAATACCGGTGTCGGCAAGTCATAGCTGATGGCGAGGTCGACGCGCTTCTGCGCCGCCCAGTAATCATTCATGCCGACGTTTTCGGTGGTGGAGAGCCAGTCGTCACGGAACTGGTGGTTAAGGCGAACGGAGATGCCTTCCATTTCGTAGAACACCGAGGCGTTTACGATAGTCTCGGAGGTGCCCGGCAGGCTGTGACGGCGGCCATCAAGGGTTTCGAATTCGCTGTCCAGCAGGGTCAGGTTGGCGCTGATACCGAAGCCGTCCAGAACCGGCAGGAAGTCCGCCGCCTGTGCAATGGCATTGAACTCAGCACCGCGCATTTCGCCATTACTGCCGTTGACATACTGGGTGTAGGTCCAGCTGTCGCGGCCGACTTCCGGCAGGTATTCATCACCGGCAATCACGCCGCTTTCCGCGTAGATCACATTGTCGATACTGCGCGAGAAGAGCCCGGCACTCAGCAGGCTGGCGCTGCCCGCATACCATTCGATCGCCGCATCCACCCCCCAGGATTCCTCGGCTTCGAGCTGCGGGTTGCCCGCCATTACACTGCCCTGCAGCATGTCCACCATGTCGGCACCGCGCCATTCGGAATAGGTCGGACGGCTGACTCCGGTGGAGGTCGACAGGCGCAGTTTCACCTCGTCGGTGAGATCCATATTCAGGTGGGCACTGGGCAGCACGTTGGTGAAGCTGTCTTCGAAATTGCCCGAGGGGCCTTCGCTCAGGTAATCGGTATTTTCCACCCGCGCACCCAGTACCAGGTTGCCCCAGCTGTAGTCAGTATTCACCATGGCGTAGCCCGCGGTGACGTCCTCTTCGATACGAATCGCCTGTGACGCGTTCGGGGTCAGCGTCAGGCCTCCGGCGGCCGTATCCCAGGCTTTGCGCAGCGCCTTGTTGTCGTAATAGGTCGCGCCAATGCCGTTACTGAACTGGCTTTCCCAGGTTTCACTGGTAGCGAAGGAAGAAATATCCACATCCGCCGGGATGCCGCCCATGGCGAACACGGTGCCGTACCCTTCCGCTTCGCGGGCGTCCAGCTCCACACCGGTTTTCAGCACGGACTGCTGGCCAAACAGCATCAGGTCGCGCTCGGCGTCCAGCTTGAACTTGGTGGCATCAATATCCATCTTGGTACCGATCAGCATGCCCAGGTCCACCGCGTAGTTGATATCGTTCATGCCGATCGGCGCCTGGGCGCGAGGATCGATCAGGTTGTCTACCGCAGGGTCGTACAGGTCGCTCACGTCGAAACTCGCCATCACGAACCCGCCCATGCTGCGCGGCATCGGCAGGAACATATTGTTTTCGGTTTCGGTGAAATTGACGCGGGATTCCAGACGCCACTCGCCGAGAGCCAGGTCCGCGCCCAGGGTGTTGGTAAAGGTCGAGTTTTCGTAGAGTCCGTACTCCAGCGCGCGCCCTACCAGGGCGAACTGATTTTCCCCCACGGCACCGGTTGCCTGTGGCGCACCCACCGCTTCGGCACCACCGGCAAAATCGAATACAAACTGGTTGCGCTCTTCGAAATCCTGGAATTCGTTGTACAGGGTGCTGACAAAGACGCGCTCCAGCGCGCCGTCACCGCGGAACTCAAAGCGGCCGCCGTAGGCGCGGTCTTCGCGGGTCACCTTGTAGCTGCGGAAATCCAGCTCATTGACCAGCAGCTCACCGCTAGTCTCGCGCTCGATATCGTACTCGCGGTTGTCGGTGGTCTGTTCGCGGCTGTTCTCGGAGGTAAACAGGGAGAAGCCGAAAATGTCATTGGACCAGGAGGTGCGCAGGCCCAGCTTTTCGATATCGCCGTCCCCGAGCTGCTGGTTGCCCATACCCACGTCACCGGAGAAGGCCCAGCCTTCCTTCGCAAACGGGTCGAAGGTGGAGATATTGATGTAGCCGGACACCGCCTCACCGGGCATATTCGGCATGATCGCCTTGTTGGCGTCGATGCGGCTGGTGATCACAGACGGGAAACTGTCAAAGCGCGGCACACGGCCGTTCTCGGCACCGGGGATACTCAGGCCATCGATGGCCAAAGCCGTGTAGCGGAACGGTGCACCGCGGAAATTGATATAGCGGGCCTGGCCCTGGTCGCGCTCGATGGCGAGGCCCGGCACACGGCCGAGGGAGTCCGCCAAGTTCTGGTCCGGGAACCGGCCGATGGTATCGGCGGATATAATGTCGACATTGTTGTCCGCATCGCGCTTGGCGTCGATGGCCGCCTTCTGGCTATCGCGAATGGGCGAAGCCATCACCACGATCTCTTCTACCGCTGCGCCGTCAATCTTTGCAGCATCCACAGCCTGCTGTGCCATTGCCCCCTGGGTAACACCTGCCGCAGCCAGTGCAATCAGCAGATATAGTCTGCTGCGAGAAAAATTGTTCATCGTTAGTCTCCGAAGCTGTTTCTTCGAATGAATAGAATTTGGTCTTGCTTGGTCTTGAAAGCGGGCCAGCTGGCCGCCTGGGAGGCATATTCGGCAGGGGGTGTGACAGCCAGGTTAAAAAGACAACCCGGGCGTGAAATGAGATATCTCTAAAAATAAAAATCTTTGATTATCAGCGGGTTATCGCGAGCAAGCTATGGTGAGAAAACCTGTACCCGACCCGCATCCAGAGCGATGCGATAGCTGTAGCGACCACTTTTCATATCCCGGCGAGATTCGAACAGGTAGGGTTCCGCCAGTGCCTCACCCAGAGCGGACACCAGCTCATCGCGAATTTTGTTGCGGTTCTGATCGAGGGTTTTTGCGCGCAGGCCGTGCGCACGAAGATCGTTGATGGACTTGTTGTGCCCACCCAGTTCCTCCATCGATGCAATCAGGGGGCCGGCGCCATCCCGGTCCGGGCGGCTGGTGGGCGGATTGAGATACCAGCCATCACCAGCGAGGCGCCGGCGCGCATACCAGAGAAAATAAAAGAAAGGAGTTTTGGCCAGGGCGATCGGGACGCCGTGCACGATCACCTGCAGCTGCCTGCAGTCGAACTGCAGGTGGGCGGGAGCCAGTGCAATCGCCAGCGCCCGATCCAGATCCTGCGGTCCTTCGATTCCATTACGCAGAGCCAGGTAGAGCCACGGCATCTGCTGCGGATCCATCGTCGCCACTTCGGGTTTTGCCAGCCAGTCAAACAGCGGTTCCAGTGTCAGGCCAGGTAGCCCGCGCAGCTTGGCGAACAGCTCCCGTTGCAATGCATTGAACTGCTCGAGTCTGGCGGACAGTCGCCGCGCCAGCCTTGGTTCAACCCCCTCCCCTAACAGCGCACGTATCTGTAACCTGCGCGCAGATGACAGGGGCGCGGGCCACAGCCAGACACAGCCGATCAACAGCAACGCAAGTGCGCCCTGGCTTACCAACAAAAGCGGCCAGTTGGTATTGCAATCCAGGGAAAACCGCGTGCGCTCCTGCAGGTCGCCATCACCGATATGCCAGTCCACGACAAGATCCTCGCCACGGGATGAAGGCGGCACCGCCGACTCACTGATCAGCTGCTCTACCCGTGCGCGACAATGCTGCAGCAGCGGCAAATGGCCCGCTGCAGGGAGTGATGCCAGGTCCCGCTCCAGCTGTTCGATCACCCATGGCTGGGGCCCGTTATTCGCCAAGCGGTTTTGTAACGCAAGTGCCAGACGCTGCGGCAACTGTTGCTGGAGTTGCCGGGAAAGATCCTCGGCAAACGAGGCCCGCGCATACCAGTAGGCCGAGCCGGACAAAAGCGCGGTCAACACGCACCAGGCCAGCGGCAGCCAGCGTCTGGTGCTAACCACCACAGTGCGCCGCCCCCGGGAAATCCCGGTGTGCACTGAAATAGCCTGCAGTGGCATCATCAAAGGCCGTGGCAATCGCGCAGTCGATTTCCGCCGGGCGCGCCTTGCGTACAAACAATGTGGCAGCGACGACGTTGTCCGCGATCAACATGCGCTGCAGCGGTATATCCAGATCCTGCTCCAGAAACAGGCCCCCACTGACGAGATCCAAGTCACCCTGGGCAAACGCCCGGTAAAGACTGCTGGCATCGTCGAAATAAATCAGGGACTGGAGGGAGATATCCACCCCCAGCTGCTTCAGCGAAGCCAGTGGCAGAAGATGAAAGGTATGGCTGAGCCTGTCGTTCAACAGACCGATTTTTTTGTCCCGAAAATATTCCCGGGTGAGCTGCGGCTGGTCGTTGCGGCTGAACCAGAACACCTTGTACTGGTCGTAGCGCAGCAGGGATTCGTAGTAGCTGGAATATTCCGGCACCAGCCCGCGCAAACTGTGTTCGCGACTCCAGATCAGATCATAATCTTCATTCAGGACCTCTTCCGCAGTGAGTTGCTGGCGAGGTTTCCACGAGATGCTTACCGATTTGTAGTGTCCCGCCATGAGCGGTGCGCGGCACAGGTTATCGGCAATTTCCCGGGCAAAAATGGAAGAGACGGTAAGCAGGTTAAAGCTTCCCTTGCCGCTGCCGCCGGTGTCGCAGTGGTAGACGTGATAATCCCCGAGCAATGGCAGTGACGCCTGCTGTTTCGAGAACCACAGGCACAGCGAAAAACCCGCGGCGAATAATGCCGCCAGCACGCCGAAGTAGGCCTTGTGGCTGGTCAGAAACAGCGGAAGCATAGGAAAGTTTAGAAAGTACAGTTCGGTAAATTTAGCCCGCAGTCTATGTACTTTTTATGACAAACCTATGAACTGGCGCGTCTCCTTCGAGAGCCCGGATGGTCCAGTAGATCTCGTCCGGTGATGACACTTCCGCTCGTATAAAACCGAGGCACGCAAAACTACCTATCAACCATTCAGATCACTCATTGCGACAAGCCACTAAGATCAATGGTGCGCAGAAACCGCCGCGGTATAGCGGTGGCTACTGTGGTCGTCCATGCCGTGGGTAATATCTCCCATGCTCAGCATGCCGACCATACGTCGCGCACCATCGATCACCGCCAGGCGGCGAATCTGCATACGCTCCATATGATCGATGGCTTCTTCCATATTTTCATCCGCGTAGCAGTACTCGATGTTTTCGGTCATCACATCCCGCGCGCAGCGATCGCGCAGATCCCAGCCCTCGGCGAGGCCGCGGCTGACAATATCGCGATCTGTCACCATACCGATCAGACGGTCATTTTCTCCCACCGGGATAGCGCCTACATCGTGGTCCCGCAGGAGCTGCGCAACCTCCGTCAGCGGCGTATCCGGGGAGCACCAGGTCACACCCCGGTGCATGGCTTGTTCGACTTTCACTTTATACCTCCCGCACATCATCATCGATTCAGCATTTGCCTCAATGATAGCGACCCCGCCGCCAGTAACGACTACGAACCCGACCGGCTGCGAGCTACCATTCAGTAACAAAGCACAGCAAAAACAGAGGTGCACTGTCATGTCTAAAGCCTGGGTTCTGGTAGCCAACCATACTCACGCTCGCGTGTTTGAGGCGGAAAAACGTGCGGGCAAGCTCAACGAAATAGAATCTCTGGTTTACCCGGAGGGGCGGATGAAAGGACAGGAACTGCTCGCCGATGCCCCCGGGCGCTCGTTTGACAGCTACGGTCAGGGCCGCCACGCGATGGCGGAACCCACCAGCCTGCGCAAGCAGGGCGCGCAGAAGTTCGCCCGCGATATCGCCCACACCCTGGAAAAGGGGCGCCAGGAAGGCCGCTTCGACCGCCTTTATATTGTTGCCGAGCCATCCATGGCGGGCAGCCTGCGGATGTCGATGAGTTCCCCCTGCCTCGCCACCATCGCCGGCGAATCCCGTAAAAACCTCACCACCTGCGACAGCGAGCAGATCCGCGCACAGCTGCCCATGTGGCTCTAGTCCAGGTATCCCCAAAGCCGCCACTGCCCCCGGTGGCGGCATTTGATTTGTTGCCGACAGCCTGACACCATTCCCGCAAGCACCTCTATCGACCAAGGAAGCGTTAATGCTGAGACTGTTTCAAATCCAGCGCGGCAAGATCAAAGAAACCTATGCGGGCAGCGACTACCACAGTCAGCCCCTGTCTGACGCGGCCTGGATCGACCTGCAGGACCCGGAGGAAAACGAGCGGGACCTGCTCGAGCAGCTGCTGCGCACCGAGCTTCCGGAATCCGAAGACGTAGAGGAGATCGAATCCTCCGCGCGCTACTTCGTCGATTCCGCTGGCATTCACGTCCACTCCCTGTACCTAACCCAGAGCGAAGGGCGCCACGAAACTGCCACCGCGGCCTTCATCCTGCAGCCCCAGCGCCTGATTACCGTGCGCGATACCGAGCTGGCTGACTTTCGCCTGCTGCGCATGCGCGCGCGCCGCAACCAGGTGGAAGCCCACAATGCCCAGGAGCTGCTGATCCAGCTGTTCGACCAGAAAGTGGAAAACCTCGCCGATGCCCTGGAGGACAACTACCTGAAGCTCGGCGAAGTCAGCCACCTGGTGCTGGAGGACGAAGATGCCGATCTGGAAGAAGCCATTGATCACCTGGCCAAGCTGGAAGACTCCAACGGCAAGATCCGTCTGTGCCTGATGGATACCCAGCGCTCCATCGCCTTCCTGCAGCGTCACCTGAAGGACGACCCGGAACTGCGCGAGAGCTGCTGGGCGATTCTGCGCGACATCGATACCCTGATGTCACACACCACCTTCCTGTTCGAAAAGATCAACTTCCTGATGGATTCCACCCAGGGATTTATCAGCATCGAACAGAACAAGATCATCAAGATCTTCTCCATTGCTGCGGTGGTTTTCCTGCCCCCCACCATGGTCGCCAGTATCTACGGCATGAACTTTGAGCACATGCCGGAGCTGGAGTGGCTGTTGGGGTATCCTTGGGCGTTGCTGTTGATGCTGCTGGCGGGCATGGCGCCTTATCTGTACTTCAAGAAGAAGGGGTGGTTGTAGCACACCACGTTCTTTTTCAGTGGCGAAGGTGGCACCGGGGGCTTCTTCGCCCACCCCCTAGTCGCTACGAACCCGCAAATCCACCCCCCAGCTGCTAACCTTAAATGGTTCGAAAACACTTCAGGGAAGCAGGGCAATAATGGCGACGGCGGGTAGTCAGGGTTCCAAATCCAGCAAACCTTTCCATATGCGGCGCTGGCTCAGCGTTCAGCAGGCCGTCGATCATCTTAGCGCCCTCTCGGAAGACCCCCTCACCAGCGATGACCTCGCGCGCCTGGCGGAAAACCACACCCTCGACCTCTACTGGTATCGCCCGGGCCAGCAGCTCAGCTATATCGACCGCCCCGGCAAACCCAGAACCGAACTCACCGAGCCCCTGCGCCTGTGCCCCGAGCACAGCAGCGATTGGCGCGCCATCGTCGGCGTTCTGCGCCATCGCCCCGCCCTGCCCGCAGAAGAAAATGACACCCCGACCATGCAGGATGACAAGGGTAATCGTCTGCAGATCACCTTCGACTTCAGCCGCCGCCCGGAACCCTTCAGCGGCCGCTGGTATCCCAACTACGGCGAGCTGGTGGTAAAACGCCGGGACCTGGATCGGCTGGAAAGCCACCTGTTCAGCGAGGACGACGACCAGGCGCTGGCGCCCGATTTGTTGCTGGATGTGATCTGGCAGCTGGAACAGTTGGCCATGGCAAACGGCCAGGACCAAACCGAGCAACCACACGACCTGGAATGGCTCACCCATGAGCTCAGCGATCGCACCAAACTGGACCCGAACCTGCTGGGCAAGGTCCTGAATGCCGCCGAGCGCCAGCACGCCACCCACTACTGACCTGCCTCCGGGCTCTCCCGGGTCGCGCACCAATTCAAGGCGCGGCTGCGTACTCCTTATTTCATCCCCCGCCTCACACCCTCAGCTGACCGCCCCAAACCATCCGTCGAACGCAGGCTGCGGGCCCAGCGTTTGATCCTTTGCGATTTTTTCGAAAAATACTTCCGGCTTTTTGCGCTATTCCCGCGCCACAGAATTTTTATAATGCGCGCAACCTGAATTCACTGACGGAGTCCTTTGTGCAGACCCGCAACAGCACAACCCACTACGGCTGGGTAGCCGTACTATTCCACTGGCTGATGGCACCGGCCATCATCGGCATGTTCGCCCTCGGCTGGTGGATGGTGGATCTGTCCTATTACGACCCCTGGTACCGCCAGGGGCCGGATATCCACAAGTCGGTGGGCATACTGCTGTTGATTCTGCTGGTTGCACGACTGGCGTGGCGCTGGGCCAATGAAACCCCAAGCCCGGAGCCCGCCCCCCGCTGGCAACAGTTTGCCGCTGGTGCCGCGCACTGGCTGATTTATGGGCTGCTGCTGGCCATTTTCGTTTCCGGCTACCTGATCAGTACTGCGGACGGCCGCGCCATCGAGGTATTCAACTGGTTCAGCGTACCGGCGACCCTGCAGGGGCTGGAGAACCAGGAGGATATCGCGGGGGTTATCCACGAGTGGCTGGCCTGGGGACTGATGGGGTTGGTGCTGTTACATGGCCTTGCGGCATTCAAGCATCACTTCGTCAATAAAGATGGCACCCTGAAGAAAATGCTGGGCGTAGCGCCGCGCAGATAACGATCGCTTCAAACCTGTTTCACGATTTTCACACTCTGTTTAATAACCAACAGGAAACTGACCCATGAAGAAACTTGCAGTTCTGCTGTTTGCTACCCTCATCGGCGCCTCTGCCCAGGCGGCCGAATACAAGTTCGACACCAAGGGCGCGCACGCGTTTGTCCAGTTCCGCATCAAGCACCTGGGCTACAGCTGGCTGTACGGCCGCTTCGACAAGTTCGACGGTAACTTTGTTTACGATGAAGCCAAGCCTGAAGCGTCTTCCGTGGAAGTCACCGTGGACACTACCAGCCTGAACAGCAACCACGCGGAGCGCGACAAGCACCTGCGCGGCGAAGACTTCCTGAATGTGGCCAAGTACCCCACCGCCACCTTCAAGAGCACCGCATTTGAACCGAAGGGCGACGGCAAAGCTGTCCTGAAGGGCGACCTTACCCTGCACGGTGTCACCAAGCCGATCACTATCGACGTTGAAGAGATCGGTGGCGGTAAGGATCCCTGGGGCGGCTACCGTCAGGGCTTCACCGGCACTACTGAGTTCAAGCTGAAGGACTTCGGCATCGACTACGACCTGGGCCCTGCGTCCCAGACCGTTGAAATGATTCTGGACGTGGAAGGTATCCGCCAGTAATCATCGTCTGATTTCATCTCACAGGATGGAAACGCGAGAGCCCGGCCTTTGTGCCGGGTTTCTTGTTTTTGGGCTGCGTGGTACCGGGGTGGGAGCATGAGCTCTGTTTTTACTTTTACTGGCGGCAAAGCACCGGGTATTCCTTTTCAGGACCGCTGTGAATACATCCCTGTACGCTGCGTCGGCGACGTCCCTGTCGCCGACGCTCCTGAAAAGGAATACCCGGCACTTTGCCTTCAATTTAACCAATCGGACGTCGTAAGCACTGAAATCGGGACTACTTAATAGCTAACGACGCAAAGAACTATGGGCGAAGGCGGAGCGGCAGGGATCTGTTTTTGGAAGCGTCGGAAACAGGGACGTTTCCGACGCAGCCTACAGGGATGTATGCATGGCGGTTTCAAAAACAGATCCCTGTCGATCCGCCGCCACAGACTTCAAATAAAACGGACCACAACCCGATCAGGCACTGACAGGCCTAGCCACAGGCTCCTTTACCAAAAAACGTCCGATAACAAACACCACAAGCCCCATCAGAATCCCCGGCATACCTTCATAAATATGCGCATGCCAACCCAGCCAGCGCCAGATCAGCGCCGTCGCCAGGCCGAGTACACTCATCACCACCGCCAGTTTCTGCGAAGGACGCGCACCAGCCGCCAGCACCATCAACAGCGGTGCAAAGGCAGAAGCCAGGGCCGACCAGCTCATTACCACAAGGCTGAAAACACTCTGTTTATTCAACAGCGCCCAGGCAACTGCCGCCGCAGTAATCCCCAGGGTAGCCACCTTCAACAGACGGGTATTTTCCGTGCGCTGCGGCAGGATGTCGTGGGTCAGCGCAGCAGAGCAGCTCAGTACCAGAGAATCCGCAGTAGACATGGTCGCGGCGAAGATGCCCGCAAGGATCAGCCCAACAAACACCGGTGACAGTAACTCCATCGCCATCATCGGCAGCGCCAGTTCCGCATCAAACGTACCCGGGTCGCTCAGCAGAATCCGCGACAGCATACCCACACCGGTGGCCATAAAGTAGAAAATCGTAAACCACAGGTAATACCAGCAGCGCGCCTGCACCATGCGTCCCGCATCGTCCAGTGCCATAAAGCGCACCATTACATGGGGCTGGCCCACCACGGAAATACCCGCAAACAGCCAGCTCAGTGCAAACAGCACACCACCGGCCACACCCGGCAGCAGCAGGTCTTGCGGATACCAGTTGAGGAAGCCCTCTACCTTGCCCATTTCCTGCCAGGCTGCACCGAGACCGCCAACGGATTGCGTTGCCACATACAGCAACAGCCCCATGGCGAATACCATCACCAGAGACTGCGCTGCATCGGTCCAGATGGACGCGCGGATACCGCCCGCCAGGCAGTAGGCGGCAACGATCACACCGCCGATAACCGCGCCGCTCCAGATTGGCATATCCAGTACCACAAACAGCGCCTTACTGCCGGCCACCAGCTGTGCACTGGCATAGGCGAGGAGGAACAGGAGAGAGAGGATACCGGCAAGCTTCTGCCAGGCGCCGAAGCGGGTGCCCTGCCAGCAGGCAAGCACCCCGGCATAGCTGGATTCACCACTGCGCTTTGCCGCTTCGCGCAGGTTTTTGTGCATCCACAGGGAGCCGAGAAAGTCGCCGAGAATCCAGCCCAGCATCAACCAGATTGAAGCGAGACCCGTGGCATAGGTGTAGCCGATGACACCGATAAACATATAGCCGCTGTTATTGGTCGCCACCGCGGAGAGACCGACCAGCATCGGCGAGACATCCTGGCTCGCGAGGTAGTAATCCTTTTTGGTACCGCGACTCTTGCGGTAGGAACTGATTCCCACCGCGGCGAACAATGCAAGAAAAAACAAGAAACTGATCAGCACGTCCATTCCCCCAAAACAGTTTTCAATAATTATTAAATTTATACAGCGGTTATTTTTGGCGTTGCATCAGGGGCGCAATCAGTTCGCCCCATCCGAGCCTTTCGTTGTACTGCCGCTACTGTGGTCCTGCTGGATACCCATCAGCGTTGCGAACTCTTCGGAATCATAAAGTCCGTTGAATGCCGAGTCTTCCATCGCCTCGTCGCGATACGCGGGCGAAATATCCAGCGCTTTCTGCAGGTAGCTGATGGACTCTTCCCACTGCTCCAGATACGCATAAGCGCAGGCGAGCTGGTAGTAGGCATTGCCGTTTTCGCCATCGATCTGCAGCGCCTGCAGGCACAGGTTGATGGCCCACTGCGGCTCATCCAGCTCCAGTACCGCGTCCGCCTTGTAGGTGAGCGCTTCGCCGTCGTCCTTGCGCAGATTCAGGATCTGGTCGTATACCGCGATCTTACCGGTGGGGGTTTGCTCGCGGCCGGCGCGCAACCACAGGGAGTGAACCTCTTGGGTCAGCTCGATCTCATCGCGGTTGTGCTCGATATGCTGGGTTTTCTCCGACAGCTGCTCCTCGATACTGCGCAGGCGCTCTTCGTACTGCTCCACCAGGCTGGAAATCTCCTGGTTGGCGAGGGTGTGGACCTTTTCCTTCACATCGCGAATGGAAGTCCAGCCCATAATCACCAACAGGGAACTGAAACCGGCTATCAGGTAGAAGAAGTAGGTGATGGTATCCGTGGCGTAGGTGATGGCCTTGTCGGCAGCACTCAACTGGCGATCGACAATGTTCTCGGTCAGGGAGACCTTCTGCGCCGCCATATCCACCCGCAACTGCTTCAGTTCATCCAGCACATAGCGCTCGATAAACGGAGAGTAGAGGGGCTTGTCGAGGTCGTTCGCGGCTTCGGAAACCCGGTCCAGTTCCTCGAGCTTTTTCTGGTTGGCCGCCTTTTCTTCAGCGGTTACCTCGGGTACCGGCGGCGCCTCTGCATCCTGCGCATGCAGCGGTGCGACGACCGTTGAAAATACACAGGCCACAACGAACACTGCCGCCAGCAAAGCTGACGGCAGTCGGGAAGTCAGAGCCGCGATCAGGCTGCGCATATCGCGTCGCCGTGCTCGTGAACTTCGACCAGTGCGGCGTGCAGGCTTTTGACCGACTTCTCGTAATCGCTCTCGTCGATCACAAACTGCATGTCTACCTGACGCATGGACTGGTGTACCGCGAGGATGCTGATGGCGGAATTGGCCAGCGCACTGACCGCACGAGACAGCATGCCCGAGGTTTTCATGTCACTACCAATAGCGGAAACCACCGCCACCTTACGCACCTGGATATCACAATCGGGGAACAACTCGCCAATGGCTTTCTTGATCCGCTTGACGGTTTTCAGGTTGTTACCCAGGTAATTGGTAATGGTGTTGGCGTTGATATCCTTGGTCACCACGCTGCCCTTGAAGCGCGCGATGATCTCGTTAATCGCCCGGTCGTAACTGGTCATGCTGCCCATCATGTCCTGATCAAAACATTCAACAGCATAGATGCTTTTACGCCCCGCGATGATTTCCACACGCGGTGTGTCACTTACATAATCACCTGTGACCAGAGTACCGCGGTGCTCGGGCTCAAAGGTGTTCATCACCCGCAGCGGAATCTCCTGCTGACGCAGACCCTTGGCAGCGCGTGGGTGGATGGCTTCCATACCCAGGTTGGCCAGCTGATCTGCCACGTCGTAGTTGGTACGACCGATGGGCACGGCCTGTTCCTCGCCTACGAGACGCGGGTCGGCACTGCTCAGGTGGTATTCCTTGTGGATGATCGCTTCCTTGGCACCGGTTTTCACCGCAATGCGGCTGAAGGTCATTTCGCTGTAACCGCGGGCGAAGGTCTTCATCAGACCATCGGCGGTGTGCGCGTAACCGGTGGCAATCGGCAGCTCTTTGTCGAAGTCGACATCGGCAAAGGCGCGGTCGATGCGCTCGTCCAGGGTCATGTGTTCGCCGTCGCGCCAACCGGTCAGGTCGATGAAACGGGCGTTGATCCCTTCCTGCTTCAGCAGCTGCACGGTATTCCAGGCGCTGTGGGCTTCACCCAGGCTGGCGAGCATTTCGCTGACCACGTCCAGGTGTCCTTCCAGGGCAAAGTGGCCGTGCTGGCAGACGCGTTCCAGGTCCGCCAGGCAGTTGGCGGCATCGTCCAGTCGCTCACCAATAAATGCATTGGCCTTGGCCAGGGTTACATCATCTTTGAACAGGGTCGCGTTGATTTCTTCCATGCGCGTGCGCAGCCCAGCGACCGCATCGGACCATTCGCGCTCGTCGTCCGCACCGGCGAACAGGGCAAATACGCCCGGACGACCGGATTTTTTGTGTTCCAACAGCATATCGGTGATGCCACCGTAAGCAGAAACCACGAAAACACGCTGGTACAACCCTTCCGTTTTCGCTTTGCCGTTCTTCAGAATGATGTTGTCACGTACTGCGGAGTAGTCACTCATGGACGTTCCGCCAATTTTTTCAACCGTATGTGTTTTCATGGGATCCTTACGCTTACCGATTTCGGGGTTTTCCGGGGGGACACCAAAGTATTTGCGGGTGGTGCCCCAGAACTCCGCTGCAATGTTGTTCACAACCGGTTTATTTTTCGTCCTTTACCTCTTCGGCATCCAGCTCGTACGCGCCTTCAGCGTTGTGCACTTCTTTACCGTGCAGAGGCGGGTTGAATACGCAGGCCATTTTCATTTCGGACTTGGCTTTCAGTACGTGTTTGTCGTTCTTGTCCAGGATGTAGATGGTGCCCGGGGTGATTTCGTGAACCACGCCGTCATCTTCAGCCATTACAGAACCTTCACCGGAAATGCAGTACACAGACTCCAGGTGGTTCTGATAGTGCAGGTGCAGGTCGGCACCTTCATAAATAGTGGTGATGTGAAAAGAGAAGCCCATGTTGTCGTTTTTCAGTAGCAGACGAGTACTCTCCCAGCCCTCGGAAACAATACGACGGTCAGTTTTTTCGGCTTCTTGCAGTTTTCTTACGATCATTTCTAGCTCTTTCTAAAATCAGGTCTTAAAAATCGGTCTTCAAATCAGGGGCGAAAAAATGCGGCCAAATACAGGCCGCATTTCCGCCAGGCTGCCGGGGATCAGGCTGCGCCCGCGAGGGTGCTCTCTTCCTGCTCGCTGTCATCGGCAAAGAAGTCGTGCTCTACCGGCACGTCTTCGCCCTTCAGTACTTTGGCTACTGCAGCTTCAACAATATCCAGCGCCTTGGTCAGGTTCTCGTCGCTGATAGTCAGCGGACACAGGGTTTTAACCACGTGGTCGTCGGCACCACTGGTCTCGATCACCAGGCCGTTGCGGAAAGCTTCGGTGGTGATCTTGTCGGCCAGCTCACCGCTTACGCAGTTCAGACCACGGAACATGCCGCGACCGCGGGTGGTCATGTTGCCGTCGCCGTATTTGTCGACGATGGTCTGCAGGCGTTTCTCGATGTACTCACCCTTGCGCAGCACTTCCTTGGCGAACTTATCGTCGCTCCAGAAGTGTTTGATCGCTGCAGTGGCGGTAACGAAGGCAAGGTTGTTGCCGCGGAAGGTGCCGTTGTGCTCACCCGGCTTCCACTGGTCCAGCTCCGGCTTCATCAGAACCACAGCGAACGGCAGACCGTAGCCACTCAGGGATTTGGACAGGGTTACGATGTCCGGCACGATGCCCGCTTCTTCAAAGCTGAAGTAGCTACCGGTACGGCCACAGCCCGCCTGAATGTCATCGACAATCAGCAGCACGTCGTGCTTTTTACAAACGTCCTGCAGGTTGCGCAGCCATTCAACGCTTGCCGCATTGATACCGCCCTCGCCCTGCACGGTTTCCACCAGTACCGCTGCCGGGTGATCGACACCGCTGGAAGAATCGCTCAGCACCTTGTCCAGGTACGCGGTGGTGTCGAACTCGTCACCCAGGTAGCCGTCGTACGGCATGCGCGCAACACTGCTCATGCTCACACCGGAGGCACCGCGGTGGTGGGAGTTACCGGTAGCGGCCAGGGCACCCAGGCTGCAACCGTGGAAACCGTTGGTGAAGGAGATGATGTTCTCGCGGCCTTTGTACTTACGCGCGATTTTCAGCGCGGCTTCCACAGCGTTGGTGCCGGTGGGGCCGGTGAACTGCATGACATAAGACAGGTCACGCGGCTTCAGGATGTTCTCGTAGAACGCTTCCAGGAACTCACGCTTGGCCTTGGTGTGCAGGTCCAGACCGTGGGTGATGCCGTCCTGCTGGATGTACTCCAGCAGCGCTTCCTTGAAGATCGGGTTGTTGTGGCCGTAGTTCAGGGTGCCCGCGCCGGCCAGGAAGTCCAGGTACTGGTTGCCTTCCTCGTCGTACAGGTACTCGCCCTGGGCCTTGTTGAAAACCCGCGGGAAAGCGCGGGCGTAGCTCATTACTTCTGATTCAATTTCGTCAAATACTTTCATCGTGGCAACCCTTTTCTAATGGTTGATTAAATACATAAATGGAAAACGGAAATTCGGAACAATCTCGTAGAGCGGCGCATGCGCTCAACGGGCATCACCCGCGGCGGTAAACGGACCGATCCGCAGCAACATTTCGCTGTCGTGCTGGCCGTCGAAATGGCGGTCGCGGTCAAACATCACCGAGTCCGCGCACTCCGCCTCAAGCTTGCGCGCAAGGCTGCGGAACAGCGCCCAGGAGGCGTCGTTATCCGGAGTAATGGTGGTTTCGAGGAACTGCACCTCGGTGCACGCGGGGCGCGCGAGGATTTCCCGCAGCATGCGACCAGCGAGTCCCATTCCACGGCCCTGCTCGGCAACCGCTACCTGCCAGATGAACAGGGTGTCGGCGCGTTCGGGGATGATGTAGCCGGAGATAAAGCCAACCAGCTCGCCGTTCAGCTCCGCGGCCACGCTGGTGGCAGAGAAGTGACTGGCCTGCAGCAGGTTGCAGTAGAGGGAATTGGTATCCAGGGGCGGGCAATTCCCGATCAGGCGGTGCACATTGGCGCCGTCTTCACTGATCGGGCGGCGCAACAGAACCTGGGTACTCTTGGATGGGGCCTGGGTGGCCTCACGAGCTTCCTTCTGTTGCGCCAGCTTGACCTTGTCGTCAATCGAGTCGTCTTCTTTCAATTCGCTTGTCGCGCTCAAACCAATACCTTTCTTTCGATCTTTAGTCATCAAATTGTTAGAGCAATATCAAACTTCTGTAATGAAAACGGAACCCTGTCGCTAAAACCGGATTCCGCTTGAAATTTGACCTTTTTCGCAAAAAGTTATTTACTGCTCTAAACATTTAAATCCATAGTACTCTAAACATTATCGAGGGCGCAAGGCCAAGCCTCATGCAATTTGATCAGAACGCGACCAATTACGACGCCAGCGAAGAGCCCCAAGATGGCGCGGAGCCCGCGCAACTACGGGGCTCGCGCACCATTGACGGGCGCGCGAAGCCACCTGGGCAAGGGCAGGAAAAGGTGTCGCCAAAGACCACCCGGAAACCGACTAATGGTTCAAAAAGTGGCCAGGAAAGCATTTACCGCAACGAGGCAATTGACAAAAACGGCGCAGAATCCAAAATCGGCGGCGGGCATGTAAGCCGCCATGCCTGCCACCCCGATTTCAAGAGCCTGCTGCTGATGGATAAAATTGAAGAAGTTTTGATCACCCTGCGCCGTCTGATCCGCGCCACAGACCTGCATTCCAAGCAGCTGGTCAAAACGGCGGGGCTGACCGCGCCGCAGCTGTTGCTGCTGCAGGCGATCCGCGAGCAGGGCCAGGTGACCATCGGCGCCCTGGCGAAGGAAATCAGTCTCAGCCAGGCCACCGTAACCACCATCCTCGACCGCCTGGAAAAGCGCGGCCTGGTGTACCGGGAACGCTCCTCCGAAGACAAGCGCAAGGTTCACGCCTACCTGACAGACAAGGGGGCAGACATCATCCGCGATGCCCCCACCCCGCTGCAGGAGCACTTCGTCAAACAGTTCCGTGACCTACGCGAGTGGGAACAGTCCATGATCATCTCCGCGCTGCAGCGCGTGGCACTGATGATGGACGCCGAACATATCGACGCTTCACCGGTGCTGGATGTGGGCGATCTGGACCGCAAGGACAGCCGCAACCTGCCCAATCACGAAGACAAATAGCCCCTGAATTTCCACACCTCCAGTTCCGCAAATCGCGCAACCAATGAACGTTGAATTAGGCGACACCAGAGTCAACGTTCTAACAAGCCCCTCATTTGGAAACAATTGGCATCCAGCCGTTGCATTCGGGACGCAGTCCGGTATAAATGGACCGGCAACACTAAAGTGGACATTCGCCCAGTCGGTTAGCGTCCACTGACTCAAGACAGCGGCGAAAAGCGCAGTTGCAGAGGCGAAAATGAGAAGTGGATCACGCTGCCGAGCATGGCAAATGGTGTACCACTCGAGCTTCGTGACAGCGCCCCCGGCAAAAACAATCGGCCCGTGCGATGCCCTGCCCCGCAGGTAGCATCCGGCACGACGTCGGGCACACGGTGGTGCCCGGTGAGAAGCATTCCGGCCGCCCTGTCTCGATAACTTCTGCACGCCGCCGAGCACCGGTTTCACACCATTCGGGTAGCGCGTCGCAGTCTTTTGGGGAAGGGACTGAACATGGCCTGCTTGCAACATCCTGATCGGGATCAACCCGTGTACCTGATGGCGCACCACACGATTGGCCGCCGCCAGGGAGTCGCGGATACCCGCATCACGCTGCCAGAGATTTCCGGTATTCACGCCGCTATTCAGTGGACCGGTAGCCACTGGGTGGTGCGCGATCTCAGCCGCAACGGCACCTGGGTCAACGACCAGCAGCTGGTGCCGGCCAAGAATCACCAGCTACAGCTCGGCGACAGGCTCGCCTTCGGCCGCGCCAACAATCCGGTCTGGAAAGTGGAGAACCTCGATCCGCCGGAGAACCTGCTGATCGATATCCAATCCGGGGAAGCGCAGGTGCTGGAGTCCTACCACCTGCTGCCGGACGAACACGATCCCATCGCCAGCCTGCACTTCAACCCCATCAACGGGGTGTGGATTTACGAGCTGCTCGAAAGTCCCGAGCACAGCGAATACGCCAAGGTGGTCAATCACGGCAGCCGCGTCGACTGCGCCCGCAACAGCTGGGAGCTGTTCCTGGCCAACAGCCAGAGCACCACGACCGAGCTCTCGTTCAAAAGCCTGTGCGTATCGGATTTCCGCCTGCAGTTCATCGTCAGCCACCACGAAGAACACATCCAGCTGCAGCTGTCCAAAGACGACACCCGTGTTGACCTGGCTGCGCGCACCCACAACTACCTGTTGCTGTACCTGGCGCGCGCCCGTATCCGCGACATCCAGCGCAATGTGGACGGCCCCGACCAGGGCTGGGTCGCCATCGATCTCGCCACCCGCGAGCTGGGCATCACCGTCAATCACCTGAACACGCAGATATTCCGTGCGCGCAAGCAGATTGCAGACAGCCTGCCAGACGCCATCGATACCGGACGACTGGTAGAACGCCGGGCCTACGAGATGCGCCTCGGCTGCTTCCTGCTGGATATTTTCAAGGGATCGCAGAAAGAAGAAGTGGAGGCCTCCACCGGCGAACACCCGGTGGTCCCGGAACCGGCCTGAAGAAACAAGCCAACGCAGGGACTCGACAAAACAACAACACGCCCGCCCACGGCGGGCTCTGACCATCCACGGACGGCGGTCTAACACAAAGAGTTACAACCGCAGTCAACACCATGCAAACAGAGCAGTTACCCTTCTACATCGGTCATTACCGCGCCACCGCCAGACTCGGCTCCGGGGGTATGGGTGTGGTGTACCTGGCAACCGACGAGCGCCTTAACCGCCGTGTGGCCATCAAGAAGCTGCTCCGCAATCCCAACAGTGGCACCGCCGGCGAACGTATTCGCCGCGAGGCCCTGCTGCTCGCCCAGCTCAACCACAGCAACATCGTGCAACTCTACGACGTGGTCGAGAGCGAGAACGGCATCGCCCTGGTGATGGAGTATGTAGACGGCAGCAACCTGCACCGCTGGCAACGGGAACGTTCGCCAGACCTGCCGCGCAAGCTGCAGATTCTCAAGCAGATCTGCGCTGGCCTGTCCCGCGCCCACAGCGCCGGCATCATCCACCGGGACCTGAAGGCGGAAAACATCCTGGTGGACAGCGAAGGCACCATCAAGATCACCGACTTTGGTATCGCCAAGGACCTGCAGGAAGACAGCGACCTCACCCGCGAGCAGCACGTGGCCGGCAGCTGGGGCGCCATGTCCCCGGAGCAGGCCCAGGGCCAACCGCTGGACAACCGCAGCGACCTGTTTGCCTTCGGTGTGCTGGCCTATCGCCTGCTGTGCGGACAGAACCCGTTCGGGGACAACAGCAGTCCCTACGTGACCGTGGATCGCATCGTCAAAAGCCCGCATCCGCCCGCCGCCCGCGTGGCCCCGGAACTGCCCGCAGCCCTGTGCCTGTTGCTCGACAAACTGCTCGCCAAGAAGCCGGAGCAGCGCCCGCTCAACGCCGCCGAGGTGGCCGCAGAGTTGGAGGCCGTTATCCACCAGATCCAGGGCGGCTCCACCAGTTTCACCCGCACCCACAGCATTACCGCCACGGTCACTGCGGAAAACTTCTATCAGCAGGCAGACCAGCGGCGCCGCTGGCCGGTGCGCGGTATCGTCGCCACACTCGCGGTGTGCGCCCTCGGCGCCCTGGCGGCACTCGGCATAAGCACCTTTTCCGATGCGCCCACTTCCGGCCAGTACATTGCCATCCTGCAGGCGGAAATGCCGGGCGGCGAAGACGACACGCCCAGTGAGCAGAACCGCAAGCTGCTGGCCGGCAACGTGCGCAGCGCGCTCAAGCAGGCACTGGCCGGCCGCGAAGGGCTCTTCCTGGTTCCCCACACAGAAACCCGCGACCTGCAGGACCAGCCGCTGGCGGTACAGGCAAAGTCGCTCAATGCCGACCTGCTGCTGATCCCCACGCTGGATTGCGCAACGCGCAGCTGCGAACTCTCGCTGGAGCTGCTCGACAGCGATACCCTGGCGGTGGTCCACAGCAACAGCACCCGGCTGGAAATCGATGAGAGCCTGGAAAGCCGGGCCCGCACCCTGCACCAGGTGGATGAGTTGCTGCCGGAGTATCCCGCGCGCGCCACAGCCCCGCTCACCCAGATCAGTGCCGAGGACTACCTCACCTATCTGGAGATCTACGAGCGCCGCCACGACGCCCTTCACCGGGGAGAGTTACTGGACCGTTTGGACGAGCTGCAGGCGCGCGAACCGGGCTTCCCACCGCTGTACGAGCTGTACGCGGAAATGACCATCGACCACGAGTTCAACTCCCGCGCAGCGGACTCCGTCGAACGCCTGAGAAAGCTGTTGCAGAAGGTGCCCGCCAGGCTCGAAGACACCCCGGAACTGCTGATTACCAAGCTGTATCTGGCCATCATCAACGGTCAGGATGGCCCCGCAGAATCCCTGCTGGCGCAGCTCAAGCTGACCCTCCCGGACAAGACCGTCTACCACCACCTGAAGGCGGCGTACCACCAGTCCCGTGGGGATTACGAGCTATCCCTGCGGGAGATCAACAGTGCCCTGAAGCTGCGCACCAGTTACAACTATCTGGTGATGAAGGCTCTGAACCTGAGCCTGCTGGGAGACATGCCGGCGGCGAACGAGGTGCTGCAGCAGACTATCGCGGTAAACGGCAAGGCCATCCCCGCCATCTCCATGCTCGCCGCCAACATGCTCGACACCGGCAAGCCCGATGAAACCATACGGCTGCTGTCCGAGGCCGGGCTCGACCGCATCGGCCCCATGGACACCTACAACCTGTGCCTGGCCTACTACATTCAGAAAGAGTACAACCAATCCCAGCAGTGCTTTACCAAGGTCTCGAGCCTCGCCCCCAAGGACGCCGACCCGCTGCTGTACCGCGCGGAAATTGCCCGTGAGCAGCAACAGCCGGAAAAAGCCGAGGAACTTGCACAGCAGGCCTTTGAGCTCACCCGCGAGCGCCGCGACTGGGAAGGCCTGTTGATGCAGGCCCGCGCCTACGCCGAGCTGGGTGAGGCGGAAAAGGCGGTGGAAAACCTGATCAGTATCCGCCGCATTGCCCCGGACGACCTCTACGTGAATTACGCCCGGGCCCAGGTGTACATCAGCACCGGCGACCTGCTCTCCGCCAAGGCGCATATCCGCAAGACCCTGGAACAGGGCATCTCGCCCATCTGGTATTGCACCGCGCGGTTTGTCAAAATCTGCAACATGCCCTCGTTCGACGATCTCCGGCAGCAATATCCGGGGCTCTGCGCGGGCAAGGAACACCACCAGCAAGCGGACGAATCCCAGATCGCCCGCAGCGGCGAGACCAGTGTGAATCTGTAACGGGCCAGCACCCTGTACCGATTCCCACGGCTCGCACTGGCCCGCGCCAGGGGTTTCGGCACGGGCACCCAATAGGCTCTAACAAAAAGAACACACGCAGATGGATATTGCAGATCCCGAGGTTGAACAACAGCCGCGTACCGATTCCCCTGTCTTTGTGGGTAGCGACCGCTACCGCATCCAGAGCACTCTCGGTGCCGGAGGCATGGGCATTGTGTACCTGGCGGAAGATCTCAAACTGCACCGCCAGGTGGCGATCAAGAAACTCAAAGACAACGCCGCCAGCCAGAACGCCCGCGACCGCATCCAGCAGGAAGCGCGCCTGTTAGCCCAGCTCAACCACCCCAATATCGTCGCCCTGCACGATGTGCTGGAAGACCAGGGGGATATCGCCCTGGTGATGGAATATATCGAGGGCACCACCCTGCGCCCCTGGATGCGCGAGCGCAGCCCCAACCTGCAGCAGAAACTCAGCCTGCTGATGCAGATCTGCCTGGGCCTGAGCGAGGCCCACAACCTCGGCATCATTCACCGCGACCTGAAGTCCGACAATATCCTCATCACCGAAAACGCCAAGGGCGAACCGGTGGCCAAGATCACCGACTTCGGCATCGCCAAATCCCAGCAGCTGGATGAGAAAACCCTCACGGAAGAAAACCAGCTGGCCGGCACCATCACCGCCATGTCGCCAGAGCAGATCCTCGGCAAACCCCTGGATGCCCGCAGCGACCTGTTCAGCCTCGGTACCATCGCGTTTGAACTGCTGTGCGGCAGCCGCCCGTTTGAAAAACACGAGGCCGGCGCCCTGGCCATGGCCAACCGCATTACCAACGAGGCCCACACCCCGCCGCAGGAAGCGTGGCCGGATATCCCGGAGCCACTGGCGATACTGCTGGACAAGTTGCTGGCCAAAGATCCGGCACAGCGCCCGCAAAACGCCTTGGTCGTGTACCAAGGTTTTGCACTGTTACACAAACAGGGGTTGGAGAGTGAGAGCGAAGATTTCACCGCAACCATGACCGACCTGTTCACTCACCACAAAATCAAAAGCCGCCGCCGCTGGCAGCGGGTTGTGGCGGGCATAGCCGTCGCACTGGTTGTGGGTGCGAGCGGTTACTGGGGCTGGAAGGAATTCACCCGGCTGGAGCCGCAATATATTGCGGTAATGCCGGTGGAAATTAACGGTGAAATTCGCGGCGAGGAGAATGCCAAGGCGCTGACCAGGACCATGGTGCGGCAGGCGTTGATGAATTCGGTTTCGCAGTTGAAGGCGAGTGCGCTGGTGAGCTTTACCCCGAAGGAGGGGCAGGATTTTGAGGCGCAGTTGCAAAAGCTGAAGGATAAGGGGGTTACCGATGCGCTTTTTGCAAGGCTAGAGTGCGCGCAAGTGCGCTGCGAAATTGATATACAACGAATAGAGCCTGTAAATAGCCAGATCAAACAACAAAAAAGCTTTACCTTTCTCGCAGATAAGCAGCAGGAAGGGGAATACCGCATTACCAACAGTGCTACGGCGTTATTTCCAGCCAGTCATACAAATAAGACTAGAGCGCAAGTTTCGATGTCCGACGAGGACTATCGTAAGTATCTGGAAATACTCAGCAGGCTGGATCAAAAAGATCTCAGCCCAGAGGACCTCAGCGTACTGGAAGTAATGATCAACCAATACCCACTAAATACCAATCTTTACCACGCCTACACCAGCGTTTCCGCAAAACTGTTTGTGCAAACAGATCAAGGGGCATTTATCGAACGCGGCCTTGCAATGCTTGAAAGAGCGCACACCCATAAACTGGACCGGCAACAGTTACTGGTGCAGGAACTATGGCTGCGCACATATAGCGACGATAAAGCTTCTTTCGAAAAACTCTTGAAAAAATTTGAATCGCAGGAAGCCCCTTCCGCAGCGCTACTTGCGAAATATGGACGATTCCTTTATGTACAGGGGGATTACGAGGCGGGGCTACATTATGCCCAGGAAGCAGCCCAGCTAAACCCATCCGCCGACAATCTTTACCTTATAGCAATAAACCAGACGGCCAGTGGAGATTACGAAAACGCTCGCATCACCCTGAGCAGAATCACCAAACATTTCCCAGAACACTGGTCTTCATACGCGCTACTCGGCGTTATAGAGCTGGAAAGCGGCAATCTAAGAGCCGCAGAAAGTGCCATTACCTCCATTCCCGAGAATCTACGCGGCTGGCGTACCAAGTCCAATCTTGGGGTCGTACTTTTCCTACAAAAAAGTTACGAACACGCTTTACAAATTTTCTTATCTGTCATTAATGAAGTGCCCGACGACCCCGCCACTCTGGGGCAAATAGCTGAAACGTATCTAATGCTCGAAAAAAAGCAAGATGCTCAGCGGGCTTTTAGAAAATTGCTGGAAGTGTCTAAAGAAGAAAACGGGCTTGAAGCACAGCAATTTAAAGCCATCGCCGAAGCCAATCTAGGAAATTCGACCAGAGCAATTGTGTTGGTTAATAATATGATTCGCGAGGCAAGCGATGACACATACGTTAGATATGCCGCAGCCCAAGTGTATGCACTAGCCAGAGAATGGCGATCGGCGAATTACCATTTAGAAGCTTTGTTACAGCAAGGCATGGGCGCAGAGTGGTTTAACCTGCCGGCCTTCCAGCAGCTCTGCACCCAGCCCGAAGTCTCGCAAACGGTCGCGAACGCTATCTGCGACTGATTATTCCGGCTCGATCCGCGCTTTGGGGTCAGCCGAATAAACAGTCTCTCCGCTCTGATCCTGCCCGACCCACTTGAATGAAAAACCATTCGCAGTCTGCTTATTCGCTTTCAGGTCTATCTCCAAAACCTGCGGCTGCTGATTTTTAACTTTGCACTTCTTGATCGCGCCAAGACCATCATCGATTTCATCATATGTTTCGATACCATCGATATTGCCGGGCAACTTCTTGAATACCAAATCGGTATTGACCATGGTAACGATCAACGTGGCTGTGCCTGACTTCTCTGGCCCCCCTGCCAATACTCCCTCAAATTTGACACAGATGGTTTCCCAAACATCTCCATCTTCATCTTTCAGCGTCCACACCTGATCTGCACCAGTGGGCTCAAGCGTAAAGTTAAAGGTGGTCTTTCCTTCCGCCGGCACTTCAATGCAGGCTTCTACCGCTTCGGTTGCTTCGGTCATCTTTCTATCCTGTAAATTATGACTATCCTCCCTGCAAACCGCCCAGGGTGATCGTTGGTCTTGAAACATTTAGGCAAACAAACACAGACTCAGAACGAGAACTGCGTCACACAGCTTACTGCAACCGCTTGGCATTTTTCTACACATAGTTCGGCAGAATTTTGCCAAAAAAAAACCGGCAGTAAGCAAACTTACTGCCGGTATGAATCAGATGGTCCCAGCCATCTACGGTTACAACAACACTATCAAGAGCGAAAATGAGGCATCCGTGCCTCTGACAGGCCCTTCCTAGAATCCCGGCTTCCTAGGCTCTGTGGTTACCGGGCTGGCCTGACTTTCCGGCTTGCGCCGGAATTCTTCCTGACTTACCAAACTTTCCTGCAGGAACTACTGGGAGTCCTGCGGGATCGTTCGGTTACCAATCCTTTGGCAATGGCTGAGTGCGCGTTACTGTTCACTGAGTGGAGAGCAATTCCGTCGCTCTCCCCAGCTCCTTGTAATACAGTCCGTCTTCCGTAACGGTCTCTGCTAACAGGGTGTCTGCAATCCACCTCGCCACGGCTCCTGTGACGACCGGGCTTCGCGCCCCTCAACCTTGATACGCACTTTACGGATGGACCCATTACAGGTCGATCACAAGCCATTACACGCCATTACACAAATCGCAATTTACTGGCAGTAAAAGGCGCCAGGCAAAGTGATTACTCACATTGCACTTAATCCGGCCCGGAATTACACGCATCACTACGGCGTTCACTACACTCAACAGTCGTTGACGGAATTTCTCCGCGGGTAGCGGCTACCCGGCTCGCTTGTTGGGCTGTGACCGATCCCGTAATATCGGCCGACCTTTCGGCCAGAATTTCGCCAGGCTGTTGCGTCGCTATTTTTGCCCGCACCCGTTCACATTTGCGGCGCGCCATGCGACACCTGAATTTTTGCTAGCCATAAGCACCACACAATATGTCCAACTTTTACAAGCGTCTGTTTTCTCCCCTGCTGGCTCTGCTGCTGTTGTGCGCCGCCGGTGGGGTACTGGCGCAGAGCTACGAGCAGCTGTACAGCGATTACCGCGGCAGCCTGTACCAGATCCGTCTGATCGAGCTGTCGTCCAATTCCAAAGCCGGGCTGGGCTCCGGGTTCCAGATTTCCACCGATGGCCTGGTGGCCACCAATTACCATGTGGTGTCCGAGGCGGTGCACGATCCGGACAAGTACGCGCTCAAGTACCTCTCGGTGGACGGCAAGGAGGGGGAACTGGAACTGCTGGACGTGGATGTCATCAACGACCTGGCCATCCTGCGCCAGAAGGGCGAACCGGGCAGTGATTTCCTGCGCCTGGCATCCAAGTCCCCGAGCAAGGGCGAGACCATTGTCTCCATGGGCAATCCCCTCGACCTGGGCATGACCATTGTCCCCGGCACCTACAACGGGATTGCCGGCGGCAGTTTTTACGATCGCATTCATTTTTCCGGTTCCATCAACCCCGGTATGAGCGGCGGCCCGGTGATCAATCGCAATGGCCAGGTGGTGGGTATCAATGTGGCCACCGCGGGCAACCAGATCAGCTTCCTGGTGCCTGTGGATAAACTGGTTGCGCTGCTGCTGGATTACAAAAAGGAAGCCACCGCCGGCAACGGCGCCCTGGAACTGCAGCCGGTGATCAGCCGCCAGTTGCACAAGAACCAGCAGCGCATTATCGACCAGGTACTGGCCGCAGACTGGCAGCTGCGCCCGCTGGGGGAAGCCATGGTGGTGGGAGAAATCGTGCCGTCGATCCAGTGCTGGGGTAGTTCCACCGACGATGAGGACGAGCCCGTTACCCAGGTGGCCAAGGGCTGTACCGGGCAGGATGTGGTGTTCCTGTCGGAGGACTTCGATACCGGGCGTGTGGAATACGAGTTCTTCTGGCTGGAGGCAGACGACCTGCGCTCCTCGCGCTTTTACAGTGCCTATGAAGAGAACATGAGTGGCTTCTTCCCCGGCAACAGTGCCGGCGAGGACGATGTGACCGATTTCAACTGCAAGCAGCAGTTCACCAGCCATCCGCGCAATGGACATAAGATCGGCGCCAACACCAGCGATAAGACGGACACAGCGGCGGGGAACGATAAAGAAGCCCAACAGCAGGGCCAGGCAGAAGACGAGCCCGCGCAAGCCACCCCGCCCAAAGCCAGCGGCAAGCGCGATCCGGTGATCGCGCGCACCTCCTACTGTGTGCGCCGCTACAAGGACTTCCCGGATCTGTACGATGTGTTTTACGTCAGCCTCACCGTGGACCAGAACAATCGCGCCCTGGTAAGCCATTTCACCCTGTCCGGCTTCACCCAGGAATCTGCCACGGCCTTTACCCAGAAGTTTGCGAGTGAAATCCAATGGCACTGATTATCGAGGAAATCAATCGTGCCCACCGGGTGGGCACCCGCTACCGCATGGAAGGTGAACGCGCCACTCTCGGGCGCTGTTATGAAAACCCGGTGATGGTGGAAGACCCCCACGTGGACCCGGTGCACGCGGAAGTGGTGCGCGACGAAGACGGCTGTTACGTGCTGCGGGATCTGGACAGCCTCAACGGCGTGCGCCTGATGCGCAACTTTCTCGACAAGTCGGTGAGACCGAAGAACATCCGCGAGCACCTGATCCAGAGCGGCGACGAGATCCAGCTCGGCAAGAGCCGCCTGCGCTTTATCGATACCGAGACCAGCGTCCCCCCCGCCATCCCCCTGCACTCTGCAGAGACCATCTTCGACCGCCTGGCAACGCCGCTGGTGGCGGTGATCCTGTGCGCGCTGGTGGGGGCTTTCAGCCTGTGGATGGCCTATCTGGGTAATACCGGCGAGTTCCAGTGGACTGGCGCGGTGGAAGTACTGACCAACGCGGTCCTCGCCCTGTTGATCTATGCCGCGGCCTGGTCCTTTATCGGCAAGGTGGTAAAACACGAGGCGCACTTCCTCGCCCACCTGTCCATCGCCGCAACCGCGGCGCTGGTTTACGCCGCCTGGCAGTGGTTCGGCACCCTGCTCAATTTCAATTTCTCCCTGCACCAGATCATGCCGCTGCTGAATATCCTGGCACTGGCGATTCTGATTCCGGTGATGCTGTGGTGCGCGGCCTACCTGGCCCTGAATGTTGCCCCGCACTGGCGACTGGTGGCCTCTATCCTGCTGCCGTGGGCGTTCCTGGGATTCGCCGCGGCGGTGGAGATCGGCAGAATGGATGAGTTCAGCGGTTCTCCGGAGGTCTCCAAGGAGCTTAAGTCGAAGGATTTCCTGTGGCGCGACCCGGTGCCGCTGGACGATTTCCTCGCCAGCACCCCGGCGCTGTTTGATATTTCCATCGAAAAGAGCAAGGCCGAAGGCGGCAGCAAGTCCAAGCGCAAAAAATCCGGGGAGGATCAGGGTATTCAGGGCGAATAGGCGTCGAAGTCTGCGCGCTGACCCCGTAAAATCTCCGCCCGCCGGGCCTGTTTGCCCGGCCAAGGAGTGACAGCATGAGCGATCAAATGAGTGATCAGCCCCAAGACAACCCGTTCTGGAGCCCCGCGGTAGCGCAGCTCCAGCCCTACGTGCCCGGCGAGCAACCCAAGACCACCGCCCGCCTGATCAAGCTCAACACCAACGAGAGCCCCTACCCGCCTTCCCCGAAGGCGCAGGCAGTGCTGACGCAAGAGGGCCTGGCTGCCCATCTGCGCCTTTACCCGGACCCGGAATCCACCGAGCTATGCGCGACCATTGCCGCGGAATTCGGCCTGCAGCCGGATCAGGTATTTGTCGGCAACGGCTCCGACGAGGTGCTGGCGCACGCGTTCTACAGTTTCTTCAAACGCCCCGAGCCCCTGCTGTTCCCGGATATCACTTACAGCTTCTACCCGGTGTACTGCCAGTTCTTCGAGATCGAGGCGCGCAAGCTGCCGCTGAGGGACGACTTTTCCATCGCGGTGGAGGATTACGCGGTGGAAAATGCCGGCGGCGTGATCCTGCCCAACCCCAACGCGCCCACCGGCCGCTATCTGCCCCTGGCAGAGATCGAGCAACTGCTGCAACTGCACCCGCAGCGGGTGGTAGTGATCGACGAGGCGTATATCGATTTCGGCGGCGAGAGCGCCGCAACCCTGATTGATCGCTACCCGAACCTGCTGGTTATCCACACCCTGTCCAAATCCCACGCGCTGGCGGGCCTGCGCCTGGGCTATGCAATGGGACAGGCGCATTTGATCGAGGGTTTGAACCGGGCAAAGAATTCCTTCAATTCTTACCCGATTGATGGGATTGCGCAGAAGGTGGCGACAGCGGCAATCGCGGATCGCGCGTGGCTGGCGGACAACTGCGCCAAGGTCATCGCTACTCGCGAGCGTACCTGTGCGGCACTGACCGAGATGGGATTCGATATCGTGCCGTCCAAAGCCAATTTCATTTTCGCCAAGCCACCGAAAATTTCAGCGGAAGCGTTATTTGTGGCTTTGCGCGAACGCAACATCATCGTCCGCTATTTCAACAAGCCGCGGATTAGTGAGTACTTGCGTATTAGTATCGGTACTGATGAGGAGATGGAGGCTTTGGTTCAGGCCTGTCGTGAGATTTTGTAAGCCAGGGCTGCGTACCGGATAGTTCAGTGGCCCCTACCCGAACGTCTTGTGGCGGCTCGGCTAAATGGGGCTCTCTTGCGAGACACGAGCTAAGGTTTACCGGTACCTGGACCGCCCCAGCAATATCTACAAGGTACCGCCACGATCCCAATCAACAACTCCCAAGCGGACCATTCCACAGAAGTCCACAGCGGAACCTCTATAATTCCTCGGGCACTAAAACCTAAACCGACACCACCGCAGTAAATTATGTCGACGTACATGCCCGTATCCCTGTTTGCCCTGCTCACCACACTGACGTTGTGTATTGCCCTCCCCGCCCACGCCCAAAACCCGTGGGAAGCCGTTAAAAAGCCCTCGAATCAACTACCGGCCAGTATCGGTGGCTACAGCAATGGCTGCCTGAGTGGTGCCGAACAGATGCCACTGCGTGGAGAAGGATTCCAGTTGGTGCGTACCGGGCGCGACCGGCACTATGGCAACCCGTACCTGGTGGAATTCCTCAAGGACTTCTCCAACGCCGTCGAAGAAAACAATCTCGGCCGGCTGCAGATTGGCGACATGTCCATGGCCCGCGGCGGGCCGTTCAGCAGTGGACACAGAAGCCACCAGATGGGGCTGGATGCAGATATCTGGTTCTCCCAGGACAAGCGCGCCGCCGAGCGCCCGCTGAGCGCCTGGGAGCGGGACAACATCTCCGCCATCCCCATGGCCGATACCCGCAAGCACATCCTGCTGGAAAAAAACTGGGATGCACGCATTCCCGGGATTCTGCGTATCGCCTCGGAAGATCCTCGTGTCGCCCGGATATTCGTGCATCCCACCATCAAGCGGAAAATGTGCGATATTGCAGGGAGCGATAACGAATGGCTGCGCAAAGTGCGCCCCTGGTGGGGACACAACTATCATTTTCACGTGCGCCTGAACTGCCCACCGGGAGACAAAAACTGCAAACCCCAGAAAAAGGTGCGCGGCAGACCCTGTAACGGCGGTCTCGACTGGTGGTTTAGCGATGAATTTTACGCCATCCTTAACCGCCCGGCGCCGACCAAACCCGTACCGAAGAAGCCGCCGAAAAGACCGGAGATGCCCGCGCAGTGTGCGCAGGTGCTTGCCGCCCCCGCGGCGGTATCCAATTAAGAAAGAACGATGAGAGCCCAATGAGCGACAAGGCCCAACAGACCATTCACGTACTGCTGATCTGCGGCGGTGGCAGCAGCGAGCACGATGTCTCCCTGCGCACTGCGGACTTCATCCAGCGCGAGCTGGGCAAACTGAACGATATCCAGCTCTCCCGAGTCACCATGGAAGCGGACGGTCGCTTTGTGGATGCCAACGGCCAGGTGCAGGAGCTGCGCTCGGACAAGCTGCTGTACAGCGCTACCGGCAGCGCCCAACTGGTGGATTACGTGATTCCCGCGATTCACGGCTATCCCGGCGAGACCGGCGACCTGCAATCCCAGCTGGAAATCCTCGGCCTGCCCTATTACGGCTGCGGCTCGGAGGCGAGCAAGATCTGTTTCAACAAGATCACCACCAAACTGTGGCTGACGGCGCTGGGGATCGACAATACCCCGTACAAATTCCTGTGCGCGAATACTTCGGAAGAGATCGCCCGCGCGCGGGATGCGCTGACCCTGTGGGGTTCGGTATTCGTAAAGGCGTCCAACCAGGGCTCGTCGGTGGGCTGTTACAAGGTGAGCGATGAAGACGCACTGGAGAAGGCCCTGCACGAAGCATTCAGCCTGTCGCCCTATGTGCTGGTGGAAAAGTGCCTGAAGGTCCGCGAGCTGGAAGTTGCCGCTTACACCTACCAGGGTGAGCTGGTGATTACCCCGCCCGGGGAAGTGTGTGCGCCGGAAGATACGTTTTACAGTTACGAGGAAAAGTACGCGGAGGCGAGCCGCGCGCAGACCCATGTGGTGGCAGAGGGGCTTTCCGATGCACAGTTGGGGTGGATTCACGAAGCGTCAAAACGGGCGTTTATCGGTCTGCAATTGAAGGACCTGTCGCGGATTGATTTCTTCCTCACCGACGACGGGGAAATTTATCTCAATGAGGTGAACACCTTCCCGGGCATGACCCCGATCTCCATGTTCCCGAAAATGCTGCAGAATCAGGGACACGATTTCAGCACTTACCTGGGTGCGCTGATTCGCGACGCCGTTTAGCCGGCTTTGGTGGAGGTGGCGCAACCGATATTGCCGCCTTCACCGCAAGCGCTTCCGCACCACATATTTCAGATCAACCCGCCTGCTGAACCACTTCTGACAGCCAGCTTTCCTGCCGCTTGCGGGAAAACTGCCCGCGCAGAAATTCCATCTGATCCCCGCGAATCCGCGCGCTGTTGGTAAGCGCCAGATATTCCGCCGCATTGGGCACAAACGGCAGCGCCAGCAAGTCGATTTCAAGATCCTGCAGCAAGCGGTTGCCCTTGTGCTGGTTGCAGCGACGGCAGGCGGTGACCACGTTTTCCCAGATATCCCGGCCGCCCTTGGAAACCGGGTGCACATGGTCGCGGGTTAACTCGCGGATCGGAAACCAGCTACCGCAGTAAAGACAGGTGTGCTGGTCCCGGGCAAACAGTGCGCGGTTGTTTAGCGGCGGGCGTTTGCGCGGACGCGCCATGCGATCGCCGCCACAGGCAATGATCGCGGCGAGATCGAGGGTGGAGCGTTCTCCCAGGCGGTTGATACCGCCGTGTACCGTCTGCACCACCCCGCCCATGGTCCAGGTCACCAGCTCCCGCACGTACAGACAGGCCGCCTCTTCCCAACTCAGCCATTCGAGGGGTTGCCCCGCGAGATTCAACCTCAGGATTTGCGCTTGCACGAGTTCACCTCCCGTTTTTGCGAGCCACGAAAACAGTAGAGCCCCGCGGGATGGCCGGCAGGGCTCTGGAAGTCTGGAAATTGGTTGTGAAAACTGGGGAATCTGGAGGCGCTGGAGGAATGGCGCGAAATTTGGGGGCGATGAAGGCTTGACCACCAATGATGGAAAGGTGGTTGCGTTACGAACGGGTACGGCAATACATTACTGAATGCGTCATCCTCCGCGGTCACTTTATTTGGACCGGCTTTACCTGATTAAAGCGGAGGTTTGTTACGATTTCCAGACTGGCGGACAAAACTGCTGCTGTTTTTTTACTTTTGTGAGATGTCCGTAACGATCTAGCCCGGGCAAACGCAGAAAAACTTTTTTGCAGAAGCCTGTTGCGCGGCAACGAAAACCGCCGGGACTTGTATAGACAGGATGATTTGAATTGGGAAAGGGAAGCCGTGACAATGTCGGCAAAAGATCAGGACAGGTTTTTCACAGCCCCAAACGTAAAACACCGCCTGGGCAATCCGGCCCAAGCGGTGCGTCTCACAGGATGGTGCCCAAATCCTTTCGGGCTGGCAGCGCGGTCTCCATTCCTTGGGGACCTATCCTTGCCGCCGTTGCAATCCGTTCTCCGTCCTTGCAAATACATTATGGTCGCTGGGGAAAAATAAGGTAGTGGGAAAGTGCTGAACTTGTTGTAAGAGATGTCTTACAAGCACGTGACCGTCGTCACATTTCACTCGGGAGAGCGGAGGGGGATGGTTTGGCGCGTATCGCAACTGGTACGGCTGTGCGACATTTAGCGGCTTACTATAGTTACTTTTGTTACGAGATCAAGACGATCGTGAAAGCTCCGTCGAAAAACGCGCTAACTTTTACCCGCCGGGTAATATTCGGCGCCATTGTTCTTTTTTTGCTGCTGGTGGCGGCAATCGTCGCCGGTTGGGTGCCTGGTATCAATGTCCCCTGGGGACAACTGATTGGCGCCAGTACCGATGAAAAAACCGTTGAGCGTCAATTAATGCTGGCGCCGGGTTATCGACTGCAACTGTTCAGTGAACAGGTGCCCAACGCGCGTTTTATGGCAGTCACCCGCAGTGGCGATCTGCTGGTCTCGCAACCCAAGCTGGGCCAGGTGAGCCTGCTGCTCAGTGACCGCAACGAAGACGGCAAGACCGATGGCCAACGGGTACTGATCGACGGCCTGCAGCGGCCGCACGGGCTGGCGCTGTTTGAGGACTGGCTGTATATCGCGGAAAGCAACGGCGTGGGCCGGGTGCCCTTCGATCACTCCGATGGTCGCATCGCCGGCCGTTACCAGAAAATTGTCAGCGGCCTCGCCGATACCGGCAACCACTGGACGAAGACCATCGGCATGGGGCCGGATGGCTGGTTGTACCTTTCCAGCGGCTCCACCTGCAATGTATGTATAGAGGAAGACCCGCACCGGGCAACCATTATGCGTTTTCGTCCGGATGGCAGCGATTTCCAGATTTACGCCACCGGACTACGCAACAGTGTGGGCTTTGACTGGTCGCCGAAAGATGCCGCGCTCTACGCCACAGATAATGGCCGCGACTGGCTGGGGAACGACTTCCCCCCGTGCGAGCTGAACCGCGTGCAGCAGGGGGGCTTCTACGGTTGGCCCTACGCCAATGGCAACCGCGTACCGGACCCGGATTTCGGCGAGGGCGCTGGGGAAAATGCGGGTGAAATACAGCAACTTATCCGCACCTCGATTCCCCCGGTATTCGAGTTCCGCGCGCACAATGCACCGCTGGGTATCCGTTTCCTGCGCAGCCCGGAACAGCCGGATACATTCCGCGACTCGGCACTGGTGGCACTACACGGTTCCTGGAACCGGGACGTAAAGGATGGCTACAAGGTGGTGGCTCTGCACTGGCAGGAGGACGGCAGTATCCGCGCGCAGGACTTTATGTGGGGCTTCCTGGGCGAGGACAAAACCACGGTGTACGGTCGCCCGGTGGATATCGCAGAGGATGCCCGCGGCAATATTTATATCTCCGATGACTACGCCGGTGCGGTTTACCGGGCACAGCCCGGAGATGCGGATTCCGCCAGCAGCGCCATTCCCGCCGAAAATCGCCCGCCCATCAGCGCGCCGAAAAAGCCTCTCGCCATCGACAGCAGCGCCGCCCGCCAGGGGGCCCAGATCTACGAACGGCGCAATTGTGTGCGTTGCCACCAGCAGGCGCCGCTGCGGGACCTGAGCCGCAAATACTCGCTCAAGCAACTGGCAGACTATTTCGACACGCCCACGCCGCCGATGCCCAATTACGGTTTCAGCAGCAGCCAGAAACGGGCGCTGGCGCATTTCCTGATGGAGCGGGAGGTGCAGTCGGACGGCAGCGGGCCACAGCTGGAGCACTTCCTGCCCTGAGGGAAGTCGCGCACGCCAATTGACCGTCCTATTGCGAGCCGCTAAGGTTGCCCGCAACTGCAGCCCTATCAGAGATACCCTTCATGGCAGCCAAAAAGAAAGCCGCAACCTTCGAGAGCGCACTGGAAGAACTGGAACAGCTGGTGGAACGCCTGGAAAGCGGCGACCTGCCCCTGGACGAAGCGCTGACCGACTTCGAGCGCGGGGTAAAGCTCACCCGCGAATGCCAGCAGAAGCTGGCCAGTGCCGAGCAGAAGGTAAAGGTTCTGATGGAGGAGAACGGCAAGGTACAGGAACTGCCCTTCGACACCGAGGACGACTTTGCAGGAGACAATGGCCCCGGAGCTGCGGAGTAAGTGAGCAGTAGCACCGCGGCAGCCATGCCTGCCAAACTGAAGATGTTCCTGCAGACCGCCGGCCAGCAGGTCGAACAGACCCTCACCACTGCACTCGCAGACCACTCTTCCGCTGAAGCCCTGTTCGCCGCCATGAACTACGCGGCCCTGGGCCCAGGCAAACGCCTGCGCCCGGCACTGGTGTACGCCGCTGCCCAGGCTCTAGCGGGCAACAGCGCAGCCGGCCAGAGCCACGAGGCGGCGGCCGCCCTGGAGTGTGTACACGCTTACTCCCTGGTGCACGATGACCTCCCGGCCATGGACGATGACGCCCTGCGCCGCGGCCGCGCCACCTGTCATATCCAGTTCGACGAAGCCACCGCGATTCTCGCCGGCGATGCCCTGCAGACCCAGGCCTTCGAGCTCCTCGCCGCCGCGGCCCTGCCCGCCGAGCTCAAGATCCGCCTGATCGCAGAACTGGCCCACGCTTCGGGCGCCCGCGGTATGGTTGCCGGCCAGGCCATCGACCTGGCGGCGGTGGATCACGCCCTTGCCCTCGAGCAACTGGAAGAGATGCACCGCCTGAAAACCGGCGCCCTGATCTCCGCGAGTGCCCGTATGGGGGCGATGATCGGCGGCGCCAGCGACGATCAGCTGGCTGCCATCACCCGCTATGCCGAGGCCATCGGCCTGGCCTTCCAGGTGCAGGACGATATCCTGGACGTAACCGCGGATACCGAGACCCTGGGCAAAACCCAGGGCGCCGATGCCGCGCGCAACAAGCCCACCTATGTATCCCTGCTGGGTCTTGACGGTGCCCGCAGCAAGGCGGCGGAACTACACGGCGAAGCGAGCCGCGCTCTGACGACGCTTTCCGCCAGCCCAGATGCGACCAGTGCATCAGGCATCCAGATTCTACAGTTGCTCGCAGACTATATCGTCGAGCGGACCCACTGAACGGGCGGCCCCTGGCTGCCCTGTTCCTGCGCCCCACTTTATTCTCTATCCCCCTCACCCAGTCTCTCGGCCAACCCGGCTTAACCTGGCTCTACCGAGTAGGTAAATATGTAGCCAGTGCCCCAGGCGGTCTTGATGATATCCGGATGCTTGGCATCATCCCCCAGCTTGCGCCGCAGGCGGCTGACATGGGAATCGATACTGCGATCAAACGGAAAGCTCTCACGGCCTTTGGTGAGGTCGAGCAACCGGTCTCTGGAGAGGGGTTCCTGGGGATGCTGTACAAAAGCCAGCAGCAGCTCTGTCTCACTGGAGGAGAGGGCGATGGTGTTGCCGTCTCCATCCTTGAGTTCCATCTGCGCGGGGAAAAAGGTCCAGTTACAAAAACGGTAGAGGCCGAGCTTGCCACTGGGCGCGCGACGGTTGGCGCGACGTAAAATCGCTTTCACCCGCGCCACCAGCTCGCGGTCACTGAAGGGTTTGACAATGTAATCGTCGGCCCCCATCTCCAGCCCCACCACTCGGTCCACTTCACTGTTTTTACTGGAAACGAACATCACCGGCGGCATCGCCTCGTCACCACACAGCAGGCGACACAACTCAAATCCATCGGTACCGGGAAGCACGGTTTCCAGCAGGATCAGATCCGCTGTGTGGGAGGCCAGATGGGCAAGCAGCAACTCGCCGCTCCCCAGAATTTCCACACTGTACCCCTCCGCTTCGAGCAGGGAGCTCAATAGCCCGCAGGCCTCTTCGTCGCCATCGACCACCACAAGTCGGGCTTTCGGCGCACCGGTAGCATCCATCTGGCACCTTTATCGTTATTTATGACCAAATGTACAAATTCGTGTGGGACTCTGAATAGCCCCCGTCGATAAAGCTCTCCCTCTGCACACACGGTAACAAAGATTTAAAAAACGCCCAATTAGCGCCAGTTTCAACGCAAATAACCAAACAGCGCGCCAAAAAGAAATTTCACACAGGCCCGCACACTTTTTAACAAATTTAGCAATCTTCCGCACACCTTAAGTGCCAAAGTAATTACGAACAAAAAAACCAACAATAAAAAAGACAGAGAGGTGGCGAGTATGAAAGGATTTACATGTTCTGGATTCGCAGCGGCAACCGCGGCGGCGCTCGCGCTCAGCCAGTCGGTATCCGCGCTTGAAGGCCTCACCGCGCCGGGCCTGATCACTGCCTGCAAAGCCCACGAGGAGAACCGGCAGAGTCCCGAAGCCACTAGCTGCCGCGCCTTTATCCAGGGGTATCTGTCTGCCAGCACTGACGTTGTTGCAAGCGAAGACCAGCCCTCCCCATTCGTAGCCCGCGCTATCCGCACTCGCGCCAGCCGCCTGTCGGAAGACGCGGAACAGCGCCTGAATAGCCGTTACTGCCTCCCCGGATCTACCGCTATCGACACCCTGGCTGCCAAGGTGGCAGGGATTTCGCAACCTGTTGCAGAAGAAGCGACGGCGGAATCCCTACTGATAGGGGTACTGAATGCCCACTTCCGCTGTGACGACGCGGCCGGGGAATAAGTGTGGGGCTCATCCCCTGATCTCTGTTGTCGCGGTAACCAAAACGATAAAGCAGTCATTCATTCATGCGTTACACCTTTAGTCTTTTCGCTGTACTTGCATTTATCTGGCTCGCCAATTCCGGCCTCTACTCGCCACTGATACTCTTTTTCGGGCTGTTGTCAGTCTTGTTCGTGATCCTGATTGCGCGACGCATGAAAGTAGTCGACGGTGAATCCCTGCCTCTGAATCTTTGGTCATCCCTCCCCGGTTACTACCTGTGGCTGCTGCGAAAAATCATCACCAGTAATCTCGAAGTGGTCGGCTGTATCTGGGGAAGTCTGTTACCGGGCCGCAAACCCATCGCACCGGTGAGCAAATATATTCCCACGGTGCTGCGCACTGATCTCGGCAAAGTGCTCTACGCCAATTCCATTACCCTCACTCCCGGCACCGTCTCCATCGATGTCGGAAATGATTCCATTCTGGTACACGCGCTGACCCAGGATGGATTACAGGAACTCGAACGAGGGGAGATGGAACAACGCATCCACAAGCTGGCAGAAGGCGACGCATCACCAGATCACGACACTGCTACACAGCCGGAGGCCCAATGCTGACTGCAACCCTGATCGCACTGCTGGTGGTGATGGCACTGGCACTGATACGCGCCCTGCTCGGCCCGACAATTCACGATCGCATTCTGGCGGTGAACCTGTTCGGCACCAAAACCGTTTTATTGATCGCGGTAATCTGTTTCACCCTGGGAAAGCCGGAATATCTCGATATTGCGCTGGTTTACGCACTGATCAACTTTGTCAGCGTGATTGGAGTATTGCGGTATTTTGAGTTTAGAAGCGGTGCGGGCGGCGCTTTTAAAAGCGCTGCCGCTGTGGAGGAGACACGCGGTGATTGACTCCATTTTAACGCTAGTCAGCGGTTTTTTATTGGCAATGGGCTGTTTTTTCATGCTGAGCGGCGCCATCGGCATTTTACGCTTTCCCGATTTTTATACCCGCATGCACGCCGCGGGGATTACCGACACGCTGGCGACCTTCCTGGTAATCACCGGCCTTATGCTGATTGCGGGATGGTCGCTGGCGCTGTTCAAGCTCGGGCTGATCCTGCTATTCATATTTTTTACCAGCCCTACCGCCAGCCACGCGCTGGCCCGATCCGCCCAGCATTCGGAACTCAAATTGCAATCGCTGTGGGAAGGCAGCGCCAGTAATGGGCGGCCGCAGAAAAAAATTTCTACCAAAGGTAGTGAGCCGGATACCGCCGTGGAAGCAGCAGGCGTTTCCCGCTAGCAATAGAAAATATCGGGAGTAAAACCATGATGTCAGGGGAATGCAAAATACTGGAGCGCGATTAATGGAGTTATTGCTGGATATCGCCCTGCTGGCAATGCTGCTGGTCACCGCAGTATCGATCGCGTGGATCAAGGACCTGTTCGCCGCAACCATGCTGGCGGGCATTTACGGCCTGCTGTCCGCCGGTTTTTTCATGACCATGGGCGCCGTCGATGTCGCATTCACTGAAGCAGCTGTGGGCGCCGGAATTTCTCCCCTGCTAATCCTGCTGACACTGGCACTGTGTGGCAGACACCAGCGCGCGGACCGCAATCGCGCGCGACTGGCACTGGCCCTAGTTATCCCACTGGGTGCGCTGCTGATCATCGCAACCCACGATATGCCGGCATTCGGCGCAGCCGATGCGCCAGCGCAATTACATGTGGCCCCGCACTATATTCAGGAATCCATGCGCGAGATCGGGATCCCCAATATTGTCACATCGGTGCTCGCCAGCTACCGGGGCTACGATACGCTCGGGGAGGTCGTGGTCATTTTTACCGCGGGTCTCGGTGTACTTTCTCTATTGCGGGCTACCTCAACCGTAGAACTCCAGCTTCCCCCGCAAGTAAACAATCAGCCGCTGTCTCAGGATATCGTGCTCAAGGTGGTGGCCAAGGTTTTGATCGCGCCGATCATGCTGTATGCCCTCTACGTGCAGTTCCACGGCGAATACGGGCCCGGCGGCGGCTTTCAGGCGGGCGTGATTTTCGCGGTGGGTTTTATTCTCTACGGGCTGGTGTTTGGTCTGGACGCGGTACGCCGCGTGGCGAGCCACGATGTGGTGCAGCTGCTATCTGCCATGGGCGTACTGGTTTATGGCAGTGTCGGGTTACTCAGCCTGGCCAATGGCAAAAGCTTTCTCGATTACAGCGCACTCGCCGGGGATCCGGTAAGCGGCCAGCACATCGGCATCATTGCCATCGAGCTCGGCGTGGGCATAACCGTGGCCTCGGTGATGATCATGATTTTCTACCTGTTTTCGGAGCAACTGCGCCTGCGCGGGACAGACCCCGCCTCCGACGCTGCGCCGGAAATACCGGGACAGGAGGCCAGCTGAAATGTTACTGGCATCGCACTACAACTACTGGATCGTCATCGCGCTGATGATGATCGGGCTGTATATGGTCATTGCCCAGGGCAACCTGGTGAAAAAAGTTATCGGCCTGAATATTTTCCAGACATCCGTTTTTATTTTCTATATCAGTGTGGGAAAAGTTGAAGGCGGCAGCGCCCCCATTCTCAGTGAGGGGGAAGTGCTTTATTCCAATCCGCTACCGCATGTACTGATTCTCACGGCAATTGTTGTGGGCATAGCCACCACCGCACTGGCGCTGGCACTGGTGATTCGCATCAAACGCGCTTACGGCTCCATTGAAGAGCGGGATATACAGAGCGCAGAAGAAAAACAGGAACAGCTATTGCGCCAGTCAACGGTCGAGGGAGCGGAATAACCATGTTTGCCCACCTCCCCATACTGCAGGTGATACTGCCACTGGTAGCGGCTCCATCCTGCCTGATCATCCGCAAGTCCACACTGGTCTGGCTGTTTACCCTGCTGGTGAGTTTTGCCGCGCTGGTTGTCAGTGTGTTGTTGCTACAGCAGGTATATGCGGAAGGTGCCATCAGCTACCGCCTCGGCGGGTGGGAGGCGCCCTGGGGTATCGAGTACCGGATCGACCTGCTGAATGCGTGGGTGCTGCTGATCGTTTCGGGCCTGAGCAGTGTGGTGCTTGCCGCGGCGCGGACCAGTGTTGCGCAGGAGCTGGAGGCCAGCCGCCAGACCGTTTTCTACGCGCTTTATCTACTGTGTTTTGCCGGGCTTCTGGGTATCGTTGCCACCGGCGATGTGTTCAACGTTTTTGTATTCCTGGAAATCTCGTCACTCTCGACCTACGCATTGATTGCCCTCGGGCGCGACAGGCGCGCGCTGTGGGCTGCGTTCCAGTACCTGATCATGGGCACTATCGGGGCCACCTTTCTCCTGATCGGGATCGGCTTCCTGTACATGATGACCGGCACCCTGAATATGGCGGACCTGGCAACCCTGATTCCCGCCATGGATCAATCCACCACGGTGCTCGCCGCCTTCGCCTTTATCTTCGTCGGTATCTGTCTCAAGCTCGCACTGTTTCCACTGCATATGTGGCTACCCAACGCGTACAGCTGTGCGCCGTCGATCGTCACCGCGTTTCTTGCGGCCACCGCCACCAAAGTGGCGCTCTACCTGTTACTGCGATTCACTTTTACCGTCTTCGGCATCCAGTTTTCACTGTCCCACCTGCCGATGGATACACTGCTCGTTGGCCTGGGGCTGGTGGGTGTTTTTGCCGCATCTGGCGTCGCCATTTATCAAGCCAACATCAAACGCATGCTGGCCTTTTCCAGTGTGGCCCAGGTGGGTTACATGGTGGTCGGTATTGGAATCGGCACGGCCACTGCACTGCAGGCGACACTGCTGCACCTGTTCAACCATGCATTGATGAAGGGCGGCCTGTTTCTGGCCCTGGCCGGTCTGGTCTATCGCCTCGGCGGCTGTCGTATCGAACACTTCAACGGTCTTGGCCGCGCCATGCCGTGGACCATGGCGGCAATCGTCATTGGCGGTATCAGCCTGATCGGTATGCCGCTCACCGTCGGTTTTGTCAGCAAGTGGTACCTGATTGCCGCGGCCATCGAGCAGCAGCTGTGGTGGGTAGCCGTATTGGTCGTGCTCGGCTCCCTGCTGGCAGTGGTTTATATCTGGCGCCTGGTAGAGGCCGCCTATTTCCAGCCCGCGAATTCAGATGCGGTTACCGAAGCGCCCCTGGGGATACTGTTACCCGCCTGGTTACTGATCGCCGCGAATATCTATTTCGGTATCGACACTCGCCTGCCGGTTGAGGTAACGGCTGCAGCCGCTCAATTCCTGATCGGAGGTGCCGCACCATGAGTGAGTCCAACCTGTTGCAGCTGGCCCTGTTGATTCCTCTGCTGGCATTGATTGGAATTCAGCTGACCGCACGCTGGGAAAATATACGGGAGGCGGTATCCCTGGTGAGTGCCAGCGCGCTGTTCGCAGTGACGACAGAACTCTACCAACCCCTGCTCGCAGGCACGGCCATTAGCGCCCACTGGCTGGAAATACTGCCCGGGTTGAGCCTGGCCTTTCGCGTGGAGCCCCTGGGGCTGTTGTTCGCACTGGTAGCGAGCTTTCTGTGGATCGTTACCACGCTTTACGCCATCGGCTACATGCGCGGCCACGGCGAGAAAAACCAGACCCGATTTTTCAGCCTGTTTGCGGTTTCCATCGGCGCGGTGATGGGGATCGCGTTTGCAGAAAACCTGTTCACCCTGTTCGTGTTCTACGAAATTCTGACCTTGTGCACCTATCCGCTGGTGACCCATGCAGGGACTGACAAGGCCCGTCACGGTGGCCGCGTTTACCTGAGCATCCTGCTGGGTACCTCGGTGGGTTTCTTCCTCCTCGCCATCGTCGCCACCTGGCTACTGGCAGGCACGTTAACCTTCAAGCCGGGAGGGATTTTCTCCGCGGATACCTCTGCGGCGCTACTGTCTGTTTTGCTGGTGCTGTTCGTATTCGGTGTCGGCAAGGCGGCAATCATGCCGTTTCACGGCTGGCTGCCTGCGGCCATGGTGGCGCCGACGCCGGTGAGTGCCCTGCTGCACGCAGTCGCCGTGGTCAAGGCCGGGGTATTTGTCCTGTTGAAAATCTGCCTGCTGATTTTCGGGTTTGAAACATTGCAGAGCATTCCCGCCACCAAGTGGCTGCTGTATCTGGCGGGCGCCTCGATTTTACTGGCGTCTATCGTTGCCCTGCGCCAGCAGAACCTGAAAAAGCGCCTCGCTTACTCCACCGTGAGCCAGCTTGGCTATATCAGTCTCGGTGCCCTGCTGGCGACCTCTGCGGGCATGACCGGCAGTGCACTGCATATCGTCATGCACGCGTTCGGCAAGATCACCCTGTTCTTCTGTGCGGGCGCCATCCTGGTAGCCGCGCACAAGACAGAGATCGGCGACATGCGCGGACTCGGCCGGCAGATGCCCATCACCATGACGGCGTTCCTGATCGCCAGCCTGTGCATTATCGGCATTCCACCCACCGGCGGCACCTGGAGCAAGTGGTATCTGATGCTGGGCACCTTTGAAGCCGAGCAGTGGATACTGATGGCGCTGTTGATGGTCAGCTCACTGCTGAGCATTGCCTACCTGCTGCCAATTCCCCTGCACGCATTTTTTTCCCGGGACACACAGGCCGATGGCGGCGCCGAAACAGTAGCGGTGAACAACGGTATTGTCACGATTCAGGAAGCGCCGCTGCCGTCACTGATTGCCCTCGGCATCACCGCCGCGGGCTGTATTTATTTGCTGCTCTACCCCGATGCTTTCTATCAGCTGATCAAGGCCGGAATCTGATATGCGTGGTAATAAACAGGCGTTCTTCGACAACCCCGACAATATCCGCAAACTGTTGCGGGTGTTCTACGGTATCTGCGCATTGCTGTTTGCCGCAGACTTTGTAGTACACCGCCATATCGAATTCCGCTGGGAAGGCCTGCCCGGGTTTTACCCCCTGTACGGGTTTGTAGGCTGTGTGATTCTGGTGTTTGCCGCAAAATGGATGCGCACTTTCCTGATGCGGCCTGAAGACTATTACGACAAGCGAGAGCTGGGCAGCGACAGCGCCGATTCCGTAACAGGAGGCCGCACCGATGTTTGAAGTTGCCCCCTTCATTCCGTTCTTTGTCGCCGCCTTGCTTGCCGGCGTATTGCGCGGCCGGGCGCGCGCTCTGATTACCCTCGCCGTACCGGTTCTGGGGCTCGCCAATTTGTGGCTGCTCGGCAGCGGCAGCTTTGGTCACTACGGTATTCTCGATTTTGACCTGCTGCTATTCAGGGCCGACAAACTCAGCCTGCTGTTCGGCTACCTGTTCCATATCGCCGCACTGATTGCGGTCATTTATGCCCTGCACGTACGCGATACCCTGCAACAGGTAGCGAGCCTGCTGTACGCCGGCAGTGCGCTGGGCGCGGTATTTGCCGGCGATCTGCTCACCCTGTTCATTTTCTGGGAACTGCTGGCACTGACTTCGGTGTTTCTGGTGTGGGCCCGCCGCACCGGCCGCGCCTACGTATCCGGCCTGCGCTATTTCACTCTGCATATCCTGTCCGGATTGTTGCTGCTCGGCGGTATCGTTTTCTACGGCCAGGCCCACGAAACCCTGACTTTCGGCCAGATCGGCCTGAGTGACAGCGCCTACAGCTGGTTGATCTTCCTCGCGTTCGGTATCAAGTGCGCCTTCCCTTTCTTCCATAACTGGCTCACCGATGCCTACCCGGAATCCACCCCCACCGGTACCGTGTTTCTGAGTGCCTTTACCACCAAGGTGGCGGTGTACTGCCTGGCACGGGCCTACCCGGGCACCGAGCTGCTGGTGTATATCGGCGCGACCATGGCCTGCTTCCCGATCTTCTACGCGGTGATCGAGAACGACCTGCGCCGGGTACTGGCCTACAGCCTCATCAACCAGCTGGGTTTTATGGTGGTGGGCATCGGCATCGGCACCTCGCTGGCAATCAACGGCGCCGTGGCCCACGCGTTCAATGATGTGATCTTCAAGGGGCTGCTGTTTATGTCCATGGGGGCGGTGCTGCACGTGACCGGCCGTATCAACGGCTCCGAACTCGGCGGCCTGTACAAGAAAATGCCCAAGACCACAGTGCTGTGCATCATTGGCGCGGCCTCGATTTCCGCCTTCCCCCTGTTCAGCGGGTTTGTCAGTAAATCGATGGTGATGAGTGCGGCGATCAAGAACGGTTACGAGGGCGTCTGGCTGATCTTGCTATTCGCCTCCGCCGGGGTCTTCCACCACGCCGGCATCAAGATCCCCTACTTTGCCTTCTTCGCCCACGATGCGAAGCTGCCCGCCCGCGAACCTCCGGCAAATATGCTGGTAGCGATGAGCATCGCCGCAGCCCTGTGCCTCACCGTGGGGATTTACCCACAGGCCCTGTACAGCTTGCTGCCGCACGAGATGTCCTACACCCCGTATGACCTCACCCACGTCCTGACACAGCTGCAGCTTCTGTTCTTCTCCGCTCTGGCCTTTGTGTGGCTAAATTTGCGCCATCTCTACCCACCGGAGCTACCTTCGGTCAACCTGGACGCCGAATGGCTTTACCGGCGCCTGTTGCCAGATGCCGCCAGAGGGCTGTTTGGCGGTCTGTTTGCCCTCGACAAACGCCTGCGGGCCACGGCCACACGGGGTGTCGAGCGCCTCATTACCGGCCTGGCTGACCACCACCGTGCAGACGGGATCCTGGCGCGCAACTGGCTGACCGGCAGTATGGTCGCCGGCGTGGTATTGCTGCTGGCGATCTATCTGATCCTAGGTAGCCTGTGACGCCGCGAGCAGGATGCAATATCGTCTCCGTGGGCATACAATTCGCTTCTTATATCAGTTGCAATTGATACTGTGAGCCACCGCCCGGCTCTAGTGCCCGAATCAGGACCCTTGATGTTCGACGAGATACCCCGCACACGCCCGTCTACGCCGCTGCTCGACCAGATCGACTCACCGGCCCAGCTGCGCGCGCTGGCGGAAAAACAACTGCCCGAGCTGGCAACCCAGCTGCGTGAATACCTGCTGTACTGCGTAGGCCAGACCGGCGGTCACTTTGGTGCCGGCCTCGGTGTCGTCGACCTCACCATCGCCCTGCACTACATCTACAACACCCCGGAAGACCGTCTGGTATGGGATGTGGGCCACCAGACCTACCCCCACAAAATCCTCACCGGTCGCCGGGAGCAGATGCTCACCATGCGCCAGCAGGGTGGCCTCTCCGGATTCCCCAAGCGTTCCGAGAGCCCTTACGACACCTTTGGCGTCGGTCATTCCAGCACTTCCATCAGCGCCGCACTCGGCATGGCCCTCGGCTCGCCGGATGAGCGCAAGGTGGTGGCGGTGATTGGCGATGGCGCCATGACCGCGGGTATGGCCTTCGAGGCCCTGAACCACGCCGCGCATACCGGTAAAGACATGCTGGTGGTGTTGAACGACAACCGCATGTCGATATCCAAGAACGTGGGTGGCCTCGCCACCTACTTTGCCCGCATCCTCGCCAGCAAGACCTACCTGAACATGCGCGAAGGCAGCCGCAAGGTACTGTCCGTCATTCCCAAGGCCTGGCAGCTGGCGCGCCGCGCGGAAGAGCACGTCAAAGGCATGATCACCCCGGGCACCCTGTTCGAGGAGCTTGGCTTCAACTACGTGGGCCCGCTGGACGGCCACAATATGCAGGATCTGGTCCACACCCTGCGCAACCTGCGCAATCAGCGCGGCCCGCAGCTTCTGCATATCGTCACCACCAAGGGCAAGGGCTTCGGCCCGGCAGAAGAAGATCCGGTGGGTTACCACGCGCTGAACAAGCTCGAACCGGAGCCCAAGGTTCAGGTAGCACCGGCTGTGGATAAAAATGGCGAAGCCAAGAAAAAAGGCCCGAAATACCAGGATATTTTCGGCCAGTGGTTGTGCGACGCTGCGGAGCAGGACGACAAGCTGATCGGCATTACCCCGGCCATGTGCGAAGGCTCTGGCATGGTGGAGTTTGCGGAATGCTTCCCGGAGCGCTTCCACGATGTAGCCATCGCCGAGCAGCACGCTGTGACCCTGGCTGCAGGCCTCGCCTGCGAGGGACAGAAGCCGGTGGTGGCCATTTACTCCACCTTCCTGCAGCGCGGCTACGATCAGATGGTCCACGATGTGGCGATCCAGAACCTGGACGTCACCTTCGCTATCGACCGCGCCGGCCTCGTGGGCGAGGATGGCCCCACCCACGCGGGCAGCTTCGACCTGACCTTTATGCGCTGTCTACCGAACCTGATCATCGCGGCCCCCAGCGATGAGAACGAGTGCCGCCAGTTGCTGCACACAGCCTACGAGCACAATGGCCCATCGGCGGTGCGCTATCCGCGCGGCACCGGTCCCGGTGTAACCATTGAGAAAACCCTGGACACACTGCCTATCGGCATGGGCAGGGTCGTCCAGGAGGGCAAGGATATTGCCATCCTGAGCTTCGGCACCCTGCTTGCATCCGCTAAAGAAGCGGCGGACAAACTCGGTGCGACGCTGGTGGATATGCGCTGGGTAAAACCCCTGGACGAGGCCCTGATCGACCAGATGGCCGACAGCCACGACCTGCTTGTGACCCTGGAAGAAAACACGGTTGCCGGCGGTGCGGGCAGTGCGGTTTCGGAATACCTGAACCAGCGAGTGATTCCGGTACCACTGCTACAGCTCGGCTTGCCCGACAAAATTATCGAACACGGCAAGCATCCAAAGTTACTGGCAGAGATTGGTCTGGACGCCAAAGGCATAGAAGAACAAATCCGCGAACGCCATTCGCAAATGCACCAGGCCCAGTCAAAAGGGCAAGCTACGGCTATCTAGGGCTGACAAAGTACATAACTAAAAATCGAAGGCCGGGTCCCGGGTACGGGTTTTCGGAACCGCTGTAGATACGTCCATTTACGCTGCGTCGGCGACGTCCCTGTCGCCGACGCTTCCGAAAAGCTTTGCCCAGCGTCCCGCCTTAAATTTTGGCATCCTCACCTTGTCGCCAAAAGTTCGAACACACTAAATATAAAACAGAGACAGGAAGTACTATGTCCTTTTCACCACTCCGAAAAATCCTGAACTCTAAGCTGATCAGCTTATCCGCAGCCATTATGGCCGCGAGCCTGAATGTGCAGGCGATGGATCAAAAGGCCTTTGAAAAGGCCATGGATGAGATCCCCCAAAAAGGGGCCAGCGAAAAGCTCAAGGCCCTGCAGGACATCCGCTATCGCTGGATTATGGAAAGCTACCCGGAAAACGCCACCTACCGCGGCTACCCCGGAGGGGAAAAAGACTGGACCGATCAATCCATCAAAGGCATTGAACGGCGCAAGGGGCAGACCCGCAAACTGCTCGCCGCCAGCCGCCATATCAACGAAGACAAGCTCCCCGAAAATGAACAGCTCGACTACCAGCTGCTCTACCAGGACCTGCTGCTGCAAGTAAAAGGCTTCCAGTTTCCCGAACACCTGCTGCCCGTCAATCACATGAGCGGCATTCAACGCAATGTGCCAGCCGTACTGAGCGCCATGCCCAAACGCACCGCGGCCGACTACGAAGATATACTCGCGCGCCTGGAAAAACTTCCCCAGCTGATTGACCAGACCCAGATCCTGATGGAAAAGGGCCTGAAGCAAAAATTGACCCCACCGCAGATCACCCTGCGCGACATACCGGGACAGATCCGCGCCCTGATTCCCACCGATCCCAAGCAGAGCCCGCTGCTCAAGGCATTTTACGAAATGCCAGCGAGCATCCCCGCCGCCCAGCAGACGCGACTGCGCAACCGCGCCCAGAGCATCTACCAGAAAACCCTGATTCCAGAGTGGCAGCAACTGGCAGAATATGTCGAGCGCGATTACATCCCCAACGCCAATACGGAAACCGCGTTTACCAAAAACGATGACGGCATCCGCTGGTACGCCTACAAAGTACGCGAAGAAACCACCACGGAAATGAGCCCCGAGGAAATCCACCGGATTGGTCTCGAGGAAGTTCGCCGGATTCGCGGCGAAATGGACGCGATCATCAAGAAGACCGGTTTTGAAGGTGACTTCAAGGCGTTTACCGATTTCCTGCGCAACGATCCGCAGTTCTACTACGACAATAAAGAAGACCTGCTGAAAAATTACCGGGATATTGCCAAGCGTATCGACGGCGAACTGCCCGCGCTGTTCGGCACCCTGCCGCGACTGCCCTACGGAGTAAAACCGATTCCGAGTTACTCGGAAAAATCCCAGACCACCGCCTACTACCAGCCGGGCTCCAATGAAGCCGGCCGTGCGGGGGTATTCTTTGCCAACACTTACGATCTGAAGAGCCGCCCGACCTGGGAGATGGAAGCGCTAACGGTGCACGAGGCCATGCCCGGCCACCACCTGCAGATTGCATTGGCCCAGGAGCAGAGCGACATCCATCCCCTGCGCCGCAACAAGTTCTACACCGGTTTTGTCGAGGGCTGGGGACTCTACTCGGAAAGCCTCGGTTACGACCTGGGCCTGTACACCGATCCGTATAACGAGTTTGGTGCGCTGACTTACGATATGTGGCGTGCGGTACGCCTGGTGGTAGACACCGGTATGCACCAGCTGGGCTGGAGCCGGGACGAGGCGATTGAGTACTTCAAGAACAACAGCGCCAAGCCGGAACACGATATCGTGGTGGAGATCGACCGCTACCTGGTGTGGCCAGGTCAGGCGCTGGCGTACAAGGTAGGGCAGCTGAAGATCAAGGAAATCCGCGCGCGCGCGGAAGAAGCCCTTGGGGATAACTTCAATATCCGCGCGTTCCACGATGCGCTGCTCGGCGCCGGTGCGCTGCCATTGAATGTACTGGAGAGCCGCATGAACACCTGGATTGAATCCCAGGGCGGAGAGATCAGTAAGGCACAACCGGTGAGTGATGCCGGTGGCCAGGCGGCGCTGAACTAGGCTTCAGGAATTGGCACAGGTCCCGTGGCAATCAGCCACGGGACGCCTTTTAACAACTCCCCTTCTGTCTACTCCTCTCCACTCTTGCGCGCGCGGGAGTGCCCCTGCACCGTGCGCACAAACTGACTGAACGCGCGCTCCTGCGCCCGGGATTCCGCCAGGGTCCGGGTATTTCTCTGGATCTCTCGCCCCAGTTTGCGCCAGTTGTGCAACCGGCGTTCGTCCAGTTCCCCAGACGCAATCGCCGCCTGTACCGCACAGCCCGGTTCGGATTCATGGGCGCAATCGGCGAAACGGCACTGTTCGGCAAGTTCACCGATGTCGGCAAATGTGGCCGCGAGGCCTTCGCTGACATCGGCCAGCCCGAGTTCGCGCATACCCGGGCTGTCCAGCAGCAGCCCGCCATCGGGGATGGCGTAGAGCGCCCGGTGCCGGGTGGTGTGGCGTCCCTTGCTGTCATCCTCGCGGATGCCTGAGGTCGCCGCCAGTTCACTGCCGGCAAGGCTGTTCAACAACGTGGATTTGCCCACCCCGGATGAGCCGAGTAACGCCAGGGTTTCTCCTCTGCGACAGTAGTCGCGCAGGGATTCCACGCTGGTGCTGTCGAGGGCATTGACCAGTACCACAGGAAGATCCCGGTGGCCCTTCAGCGCCTCGCGGTATTGCTCGTGGTCGTCACTGAGATCGGCCTTGGTCAACACCAGGCAGGCGCGACAGCCAGCCTCTTTGACCAGGGCGAGATAGCGCTCCACCCGGGACAGGTTGAAGTCGTGGTTACACGAGGAAACGATCAACACGTTATCGATGTTCGCCGCGATCAGCTGGGCCTGCTTGGCCCCGGGGGCCATCCGGCGGAATAAGCTGCTGCGCTCAAGGCGCCGCAGCGGTTTGCGGGATTCGCGCTCCAGCAGCAGCCAGTCGCCCACCGTGGGTTTATCCACAGCATCGTCAAACAGCGGGCCACTCACCAGTACGGGCTCGTCTCCCCGCTCACCGGACACCTCGATCTGGCTGCGGTGCACCGCCATTACCCGCACCGGTTCACACGTTTCCAGCTCATCCAGGGACAGTTGCTGCTGGAAAAACGGCTTCCACCCCAGACGGGTCAGGGGGGGGCCGTTGGCCGGTGTGGTTTTCTGTTCGCCCGCAGACACACCGCGCCGGAAAGTCGGGCGGCGGGAAATCAGGGATTTACTCAATTTTGCAGATCCTCAAAAGTCGCCCGCAGTGAATCAAAAAAGAGGCGGGCACACGCACTTTATGCCTCTGAGCATAGTTCGGGCAATCAGAATTAGAGGGGATAAATGAGGAGATCCGGCAAAAGAAACCTGCCTGGAGAGAACGCTTACAGTTTCAGCCGGTGGCCGTTGTCCTTCAACCAGCGCCGCAGCCTGCGGTAGTCCGGACACAGGCTCTCCACCAGCGCCCAGAACGCTGCACTGTGGTTGTGGTGCTGCAAATGACACACCTCGTGGATCACCAGGTAATCCACCACGGCCTCGGGAGCCAGGCATACCAGCCAGTTGTACTGCAACTCTCCACGAGTGGTGCAATGCCCCCATTTGCTGCGGGTCCGCCGTACCTTGACCGAGGAAAAGGAAAGCCCCAGCTGTCTGGCAAAATAGGCCGACTTCTCCGTCAGCAATGCCAGGGCTTCCCGCTGATACAGCTTGTGCAGTGCCGACTGGATTTGCGTCTCATCCGGCTCCCGCGTGCGGCAGTAGAGCTGGATAAATCCATCGCGGATTCCGGCATCCGCGGCGCGGGCCGCGCGATCCAGCTCAAGGGCAGTACCCAGCCACGGGAAATGTGCGCCAAACGCGAAATGATGCTCCGGCACCTGGGCCTGGCGCACCGCCACCCCGCGCAGCTGCGCGCGCACCCACTGGATATTGTCGCGCAGGAACTGATGACCGTGGCGCTCGGCGCAGCGCTGGGGAATCCGCACCTCCGCGCCCTTCTCCGTCACCACCAGCCCCAGACGCTTGCGGCGCGGGGAACGCGACAGACGGTAGGCAACATCCTCGAAGGTAAACAGATCCCCACTCACAACAAACGCAGTACCGGAATTAACAGAGATTATTCGGAGGGCACCGGCACCACCGCCATGGTGATCCGGGAAATACAGTTCAGCTTGCCGTTCTGGTCGTGAATACGAATCTCCCAGACCTGGCTGGTGCGACCGAGATGTACCGCGGTCGCTTTGCCGGTTACCGCACCGTCGGGGACCGGGCGCAGGTGATTCGCATTGACCTCCTGCCCCACGCAATAGAACTTGCTGTTATCCACCACCATATTCGCCGCCATGGAGCCCAGCGTCTCCGCCAGCGCCACACTGGCACCGCCATGCAGAATGCCAAATGGCTGACGGGTGCGATCCTCTACCGGCATGGTGCCCACCAGATAGTCATCACCAATTTCGGTAATGTGCATCCCCAGGTATTTGGGCATGCAATCGCCCATGCTCCGATTTACCTCATCCAGAGTCGGGTTAGCAGTGTGCCAGACAGCCATAAATCACCTTTACCTATTCGCAGCAAAAACGGCCAGACAATATCAGTAGAACAGCTGCGGATTGAAAGTGCCAAAGCCGCCAAAGTGCATCATCTCAGCTTCCAGGTGACGCATTTCCCGCAGCAGGCTGCGGCGCTCGCTGCGCAGGGCGCGCCGCTCCTCCTTGGATTCCGCCTCATCCAGCGCGTCCTCTATCCGGTACACCTCGCGCTCCGCCTGCTCGTATTGCTTCGCCAGTGCCGCGTACTGCTGCTCGGCCTGGTACACGGCGAGGCCGCGCTCGTAGTTGGCCAGAAACAGGTCTGCGGTAGGGCCGGTGCAGACACCTTCGTAATTGCTCCCGCGACGGCCAACCACAAAGCCATTTTCCGGGGTGCAGTACTGCTCGACGCCCTGTTCATGCCCCTGCATCCAGGCTGCGGTATCGGTGCGGATACCGTACTCTTGGCATTTCTGCGCGATCTTGTACACGGTAGCCTGACTGCGACCGCGGGCACCGTCTTCTATACCGCGCTCGTACCAGAGCCCGGCCTGGCATTCGTTTTCGGAAATTACCGCGCAGCCGCTGGAGAGGGCCAGGGCTGTGGGGAGGGCGAGTAGTGTGAGTAATTTCCAGAGTTTCATATCCGGCCTGTGATGCGAAGTAACGAGGTAGACGTGAAGGCAAAGTGCCGGGTACAGGTTTTCAGGAGCGTCGCAAACAGGATGTTTGCGCCGCAGCGCCCAGGGATGGGTTCACAGCGGTCCTGAAAACCTGTACCCGGCAATTTGCCGCTACTGTCAGTGTTCAGTGCCACTATTTAGCCTGCCCCAGCGTGAATCGATGCTGAATCAACCAAAGCGTTTGTCGGCCACGAAGGGGTTGGTTTGCCGCTCCTGTCCAAAGGTGGACATGGGGCCGTGGCCGGGGATGAATTTGACTTCGTCGCCCAGGGGCCAGAGCTTTTTGGTGATGGAGTCGAGCAGGTCCTGGTGGTTGCTCATAGGGAAGTCGGTACGGCCGATGGAGCCGGCGAACAGGACGTCTCCCACCAGTGCCAGGTTGCTGGGGCGATGGAAAAAGATGACGTGGCCGGGGGTATGACCGGGGCAGTGCACGACTTCGAGCACTTCGTCGCCGACGGTGACGGTGTCACCGTCTTCCAGCCAGCGATCCGGGGTGAAGGTTTCCACCGGTGGGAATCCGTACATCTGCGCCTGCACCACGATTTTCTCGATCCAGAACTGGTCCGCCTTCTGCGGGCCTTCCACGGGCAATCCGAGGTCCCGGGACAGGGGCGCGGTGCCGCCGACGTGGTCGAGGTGGCCGTGGGTGAGGAGGATTTTTTCCAGCTTGAGATCGCGTTCTTTTACCGCAGCGAGGATACGGTCCACATCCCCACCGGGATCCACAACCGCAGCCCGCTTGCTGTCATCGCACCACAACAGGGTGCAGTTTTGCTGGAACGGAGTTACGGGAACCGAGTGAAATTGTAGAGCCATGGGAATACCTGTTTAGTCTTCGCCCGGGATTATAACCTCGCTAAGCGTGCGACCTAAACGGGAGCTCCGCCTGCACCCCGGTGGCGATGGTGCTACCGGGTTGCCACCTTCAATTCCGGTTCCGCCCGTGAGGACGTTGAGTGCTATATCGCCGCTGCCGTCGCCCGCTGCATGGGGCTGGGGCGGCGTGCCGAGGACTTTTTCAACAACTCCTGCACATCCTCGATCAGGCTCTTCTGCACCATCTCGCTCTGCCAGTACCCATCGTGGGCAACCAGCTGGGGGCCCCAGCTGGCAGCGCTCCAGTCCGCCAGCGGGCGGGTCTCGTAGTCCCGGTAGACTGCCTGGTTATAGGAGGGGCTCAAGGGCTTGAGTGGCCAGCCGAAGAGGTCGTCCGGGTGGTAGAAGTTTTTCCAGCGGAAGTTGTAGCCGCGGGTATCCGACGTGACCGCCTGGATCTGGTCGCGTGCCATGCCGGCGGTCCACAGGGGATTGCTGGCACCGAGGGTGTACCAGTGGGCCAGGGTTTTGCCGCGCAGGAAGAGATCCTTGGCGGAGCCTTTGTGTACGCCCTTCGGGCCACCGTCGCGCCATACGCCGTGACTGATGGTGGGGCGCTGGGCGTCCCACAGGTAGTTGGATAGGATGCTGCAGCCGATGGAGTGGCTGAGCAGTATCACCGGGGCGGTGTCGGCGGTGGCTTTGGCGGCCCGCTCGAAGGTCTGGTAAATGGCCTGCTGGGTCTTGTCGTAGTTGCCGCCTCGCTGGTGGATATCCGACTGTTGCGCGGAGGCTTCGGCGAGCCCGTAGAGCATGAATTTGCGCGCGCGCAGGTAGTCCATGTCGCGCTTCTGCATGGCTTCGAACACCCGCTCCAGGTTAGGCTGCAGGTGGCCCTGACAGAGGATGGTGTCGGTGTGAATGCGGGACCAGTCTTTCCCCAGTCCGCTCTTGAGCGCCTGAAACAGCGGCTCGGCAAAGTCTTCGTTCACCGCGCCCATGCCCGGCGCGGCCAGGATGACCAGATCAGCCATTGTCGCTCCCCGTAGTATTTTTTTATTGGATGCGATTACCTCGCCGGGGGTTTCCCGCGCATCTTGTTATTTTCTCTGGATGTATGAATTTGTGCTGCTCTTCAATAAACGAACCACGAGCAGTACTCCACAAACGCTAGAAGCTACCACCGCACGTTGGCAATGGGAAGAATGGCGCCACAAAAGAGGAGTTAGGCGACAAGATCACCCCGGTATGGCGGATTTTGCAAAAAAACGGGATTTTTTCATGCCGGTGGGGAACTACAGTGCCATGGGCCCGTCAAAGGTTACAGTTCCCCCAAATCGTATCGTGTGAACGCTTGGTAATCGAACTCTCATCGTATCTCTGCTTAAAGCCGGCCTTGTGCCGGCTTTTTTTATGCCTGCAGAAAGCGATCAGATTTTGGGCGGGGCGTCCGAGCGGCGGCGGATGAGGGTGAAGTCCAGCTGTACCTGCTGGCCCTGCTCGGCTTCTCCGGCGCGCACTGCGCGGACTTTCTTCACCAGCAGGTCCACCGCCGCCCGCGACATATCCACAACCGGCTGGTGAATGGTGGTCAGTTCCGGCCAGATGGTGGTGGCGAGGGCTGTGTCGTCGAAGCCGCACACAGTGAGGTCCTTGGGGATATCCAGTCCGCGGCGCTGGGCCACGGAGATGGTCGCCGCGGCCATTTCGTCGTTACAGGCAAAAATCGCGGTGGGCGGGAGCTCCAGGTCGAGCAGCTGCTCGGCGCCGAGCAATCCGGAACGGTAGGTAAAAAAGCCCTCCACTTCCAGTTCCGCCGACGGTGCCAGCCCCGAGTCCTTGAGGGCCTGGCGATAGCCTTCCAGGCGCCGCAGGCTCACCTGCTGACCGCGGTCACCAGTGATAAAGCCAATGCGCCGATGGCCAAGAGAGGCAATGTGCCGCGTCATTTCGTAAGCGGCCTGATAGTCGTCGATCTTGACCACGGAAATGTTGTTGCGAGGCAGCTCCGAGGCAATCAGTACCGCGGGTGTCTCACTGCTCTCAAGCACTTCCAGTACCGCGGGGAGGTCCGACAGGGGCGGCGGCAACAGCATCGCCTCTACCCCGCCGTTCAGCATATGCGCGGCCACCGAGTCCGCGTTCAGCTCAACATCACAATGCTCCACGACCAGCTGGATGTTATAGCGGCTGGTCTGCTCCAGTGCGCCGATCAGAAAGGCGCTGAGATAGGAGGCACTGAGGTTACTGTGCATCAGGCCGATTTTGATCTGCGCCCCCCCGGCCAGGCTGCGCGCTGCACTGTTGGGGGTATACCCAAGGGACTTGATCGCCGCATTGACGATTTCCCGGGTGCGCGAGCGCACATTGTCCTCACCGTTGATTACCCGGGAAACGGTCATTGGCGAGACGCCGGCCTCGCGGGCCACATCGGCGATAGTGGGGCCGCTACCCTGGCGGCGGCTCTGCTTAGGTTTCAATGTAATATCCGGTCTAATAGGTCTCATCAAGAGACCCATCATCTAACCAAAGACCTAATCAAGGCAACCTTCAGCCTGACAATAACCACGCACAAACGCGTCATGGGAAGGTAGTGGCGAAACCGCCCGCTGAATATTCTCCCTCAATCCTGCCAGGAAACGACTCAACTCGTCCGTCGACATCAGTTTTGGTAGCGGGTGATGTGCCCGGGGAACAAGGCCTTGCCCGACCATCACCTGAACCCAGGAATCGACGCGGAACAGTTCACCCTCTGCCTGGTGGGCATATGCCGAGTCTCGGAATAGCTCCATACGCTCCCGCAATGTTTCCGGCACTTCCATGCTGGCGCAATAACGCCAGAAAGAGGTGTCGTTACGACGGGTAAGATGGTAATGGAGCACAATAAAATCGCGTATTTTCTCCAACTCTTCGCGGGATTCACGATTGAATCGGTGTGCTGTCGACGGGGAGATACCGTCGTAGGGAAAACATTGCATCAACCGGGTGATACCGGCAATGACCAAGTGAATACTGGTCGACTCCAGCGGTTCGACAAAGCCACTGGCCAGGCCCAGAGCGATACAGTTCTTATTCCACACCTTGCGACGCCGCCCGGTTCGGAAGCGGATTACTCTCGGGTCGGTCAGTGGCTTTCCATCAAGCCCCCCGAGCAACTGGCTGCACGCCTCGTCGTCAGATAAATGCTGACTGCAGAACACATGACCATTACCAGTGCGGTGCTGCAGAGGAATTCGCCATTGCCAGCCAGATTCGCCAGCGATGGAGCGTGTATAGGGTAGAAACGCGTTATCGCCCTCGGTCTGCAATGCAACGGCACTATCGCAGGGAAGCCAGTGGGACCAGTCCTCGTAACCGGTGTGCAATGTCTGTTCGATCAGCAACCCGCGAAACCCGGTGCAGTCGACAAACAGATCTCCCTCCACGAGCCGCCCGTCCGCCAACCGCAGGCCGGTGATATTGCCGGACTCTACACACTGCTCGACGCCCGAGATATTCCCTTCAATACGACGCGCGCCATACTGCTCACTGAATTTCCGCAAAAACTGCGCGTAAAGTCCCGCATCCAGGTGGTAAGCGTAATTGATACTGGATTGTGTACTAGTAGCAAACTTGCCCTGCCTCGCCGCCTGCAGTTCTAAACAGTAGTCACCAATCTCTGAATCTATACCGCGCACGCGTCCCTCGAGCCAGAAATGATGGAATTCCGCCAACCAGCTCTCACGACCGTTTTTACCGAACGCGTGAATGTAGCGATCGCCCTGCTGGCCCCAGTTTTCAAATTGGATACCGAGCTTGAATGTGGCTCTGGTTGCGCGCATGAATTCGCGCTCATCAATGCCGAGCAAGCGATGAAACACCCGCATTGGGGGAATAGTCGCTTCACCCACACCGATGGTGCCGATTTCTGCAGACTCCACCAATGTGATGTCGAGTAGTTCACCGAGCTTTTTTGACAGTGCCGCGGCGGCAATCCAGCCCGCAGTTCCGCCACCGGCAATTACCACCCGAGATATTTTCTTCTCGTCGAGCGTCGGCTTGTTCATGGTACTTTCCATACTCACCTCGCTAGCGATTCAGCTTGTTAATCAGCATTGCCCGGAGTTTCCGAGCAGCAGCTTCATCCAGTGGTCCCAGCGCGCCCCAGACATGTTCAGGCAAATGCGCACGCGCTTTTTCCGGGTCAGAAAAAATATAAAAGTCGAATATTGCCTTCCAGGCATCGCGCTCGACTGGAGGGCGATCCCGCAGGCTGAGCAGTGCGTGCAACACGGTATTCATCGGCGTATCCATAAACCTGGCCGACGTCTGCCACCAGTAATTCAGCAGCACATTGAAACGGTCGAGCGCCTCTACCTGGTGCCACCAGAGGCTGGGATAGAACACGGCGTCGCCAGGCTCCATCTCTGCAACCTGAGCAGTCGCCAGGGCTTCCTTAAAACGGGGATATTTGTCGAAGTCGGGTGCAGCGAAGTCCACCATGCTTACGGCCTGACCACCGGGCGTGGGTGACAGAGGACCAGGGTAAAGGTTCTCAATCTGATCCGGAGGAAACAGGGTGAAGCGTCGGCGACCTACGGCACAGCAGGCCAAATTGTGCGGTGCATCGTAATGCGCTGACGCAATGGAATGGTTACCGATCCAGATACTTGCCAGCGGCGCATTGCCGGAAAACATCGGGTGCGAAAACTCGAAATCATTTTTCTCACGCAATCCCGGCAGGCAGGCATCGACCGTGGTGGAACCAACATAAATTGGCCACGGCTCACGCTCATCGAGCTGCTCCGCCAACATCGCCAGCACCTCGTCCAGCGGCAATCTGCGGCTGGTGAAATTCAGGCCGGTCAGGTCCGGATTGTAAAAATAGCGCCCGCGCATTTCCTTGCCACCGAAATACGCCGCCACCGACAGCCCATTGTGGAAATGGCCGAGATAGTCGATCGCTGCGGCGGGTGATTGCAATCCCTTTTTCACCAATGGCCAGTCTCGAGCTACGCCTTTAAGCAAGACCGGCTCGCCCGCCTCCATCAATTCAGCAAAGGGGATAGAATCAGGCGTCACTCCGCGCAAGACTCTCACCGATGGCAAAGACATCACTGTACTCCCCTACTGCTCGGCTGACGCCTTGGAGGCATTCATAATCCGCAGCCGCTTGCGTTGAATCAGTCTGCGAATATTCCCAAGGGAAGCGGCTATGAAATAGGCATAGGCGAGAAAGCCTGCGTCATTAAGCCTTTTCAGCGCTGCGCCATCGAGCTCGGCCAGTGCTTCTTCATTGACTGTGAAATAGCCGGCAAGCTTTAATTTTTCATCGCGATGAATTTCGATATCGAGGTTAACCGGCTCGATCAGGTTGAATTCGGAAAACAGTTTGAACATTTCATCGCTAATCGCCATACCCTCGTGGATACTTTTCAGGATGGATGCGATTCTTTCGAGGTAGGGCGAATTACCTCCGTGTGGCAGAAAAACCGGCTCGCCGGATTCGCCACCGATTCGCGGGCTATCCATATCCACATGGATAACTGGCTCCCGGCGCTGCACACCGCCGGACTCCTGTTCACGGAAACCGATCAGAAAAGGCCCGCGCTCCAAAATGCAGGGAATATAATCCGCACGCCAGACTGCATGGTCCGGCGAATGTGAAGGCTCATCCAGGAAAAGGTTTTCATTCTCAGCAAACCCCAGTAAAGCTACCGCCTGGTAACCGCTTTGCTCTTTGTCGCGGCGTAAAAGAATGGGGTATTCACGCTGTACTTCACTGAACTCAGTGGGAAAAACTGGCGCGAGACCGACACGACTGCCGTACAGGCTAGCGTGACCGGTTTTAATTTTCAGGTTCGCGTGATCGATATTATTCAGCAACACATGGTTAGTCATGCAACCTCTCATCAATTTTTTATTATCGTTATACCACCCGCTGAGGGGATTTCAGTTTTGCGCGATTGGGCGCTTCACGCAAGCCAAAAATTAGATTCATTACCCAGAAAGAAAAGGGGCCACTGAATTAGTGGCCCCAATAGGTTAACAAACTTTCAGGTTATTTCTCCAAACCTGAAAGGATCGCTTAGAAGGCGTAGCGTGCACCCAACTGGTAGCGGGCACCCTGATCTTCCAGATACCACAGCTGGTTGGTAGAGCGACCGTACTGACGCACGTTTTCTTCGGTGAGGTTGAGCCCCTCGAAGAACACGTCCAGGTTGTCGTTCACCTCGTAGCTGACACTCAGATCGATCTGGTTATAGTCTTCCACGAATACCGGGTTACGCGAGTTACCCCTGTTGACTTCGTTCAGGTAGGTATCGCGCCAGTTATAGGCGAGACGCGCCTGGAACCCGTAATTGTCATAGATGGCAACCAGGTTGGCGGTATCGCTGAGGCCAACCAGGGCAAACTGGGAGACGCCGGGATCCGAGTTCACATCGAAGCCAACGTCACCACGTACGATGGTGTAGTTAGCTTGCAGACCAAAGCCGGTATCGCCAAAGAAATGCTGCACCGCGAATTCTGCACCGTAAATCTTCGCCTCTTTGTTGTTGTCCGGCTTGGATGTGCGGAACATCATCAAAGGATCATTCGCATTCGGCGCCAGGTCGTACGCGGTGGCAACATCCACAGCGAACTGCGCGTCATCGGTGTAGTCCGCGGCACCGCCGGGGAAGGCACCAGGGTTATCCAGCACCGCCATCATCACGAACAGCGAGGTATCGTTCAGGGCGAAGCCACCATCTGCCAGCGCCTGAGCCGCCGCCTCTGCGCGCGGACCATTGGTCACGTCACGCATGCCGAAGTGGTTTTCCTCAACCTGAGCGGTACCGATGAAGTTGTCCACACGCTTCTCGAAGAAGCCAACCGACGCATAGCTGCTGTCGCTGTAATACCACTCCAGCGAGAGATCCAGGTTATCGGATTCCAGTGGCAACAATCCCGGGTTGTTTGCCGCGGCGGTAGGTGTCGTACCGTTATAGGTGGAACCCACTGTACCGAAAGTGCCAACCGACGGGGACAGACTACCGTAGCCAGCACGGGCAATGGTCTTGCTGTAGGAGAAGCGACCGGTGAGGTCCTCGCGGATATTCAGCGAGAAATCGAAACTCGGCAGCAGATTGTCGTAGGTGGTCTCCGCACTAATCAGCTCGGAATCACTGGCCGCGTAACTGGTGCTGAAATCGTTGTTGTCCATCCACAGCAGGTACAGCGGAATACGCTGCAGCGACGACGACTTCACATCTGTAGTTTCGTAACGCAGGCCGGCCTGGATGTTCGTGGTCATACCTGCCAGTTCACCCTCCAGAGAACCCTGGAAGTAAACCGCAGCGGTATCTTCTTCAACCCGGTTGTTCGTGGTGAAGTTCGGGTTATAGGCACACTGGTAGTCGTTGTCGGCGGTAGCGTACTTAGTCATCGCCCAGTTACACAGGTCGACGGGGTCGCCGCGGAAGCCTGAGGAGAATGCGCTGCTGGTATTGTAGTCGTCAAACTGACCGCTCAGGCTGAACTCTTCCAACAGGCCTGCTGGTATTTCGCCCGGGTTGGCAATACCCCAGTCACCGAGCCCCATATACCGGTCGGAATTCTGCTGACGCATATCCACGGCAGAGCTTTCCACACCGAAGTCAAAACGGCCATTATCAAACTCAAGCTCACCGTCAAGTTTGATCTGGGAAATATCAGTGGTCTGGCCTGCATACCAGATACGCGCCACCTGGGTACCGAAGTCTCCGGCATCCAGCACGCCGTTGTTGTTACCCCGGTCGGCATCGTCGATAGTGACATCGGCCACAGGAAGTCCATTGTTAAATCGTACTACCTGGGACCCCAGAACCGGCGCCGCGATACTCACGTCGATAGAGCCGGAGTTACCGGGGCCGCTCGGCAGTGAATCCATAGTGGAATCGTGCACATCGAGGGCGAGGGAGAAGCCATCTCTCACTTCCCAGTCTGCGTTAAAGCCGACAGATTTCAGCGTGTTGGTCTGCTCCCGCCACTGCTGCTCGAAACCACCATCCTTGTTGCTCAAGACTTCAGAATAAAGGGTCGGGGCTGCCACCGAACCGCTATCGAAAACAACATGATTGGCACTGTCACCATTTGCGAACCAGAAGGTCTGCTCGCTGCGGTGCTCCTGAAGGTAGTTCTCCGCATAGGTGTAGTCGCCGGTGAGGGTAAGATTGTCTACCGGACGGAATTGCAGGGTCAGCTGGCCGTTGGTGCGCTCGCGGTGGCGATCGGACCAGGCATAACGCAGGTCGTTGGGGCGCGCGTACAGTTGACCGTCCGCGGGCGCATTTTCGATTCGCGCATCATCGGTAAAAGAGTACAGATTATCTTCACCCCAGGTACCGATATTCCAGTCGTTCACCTGAGAGTTGGCAGCGCCTGAGTCCCGCTCCTGAAAAGAGCCACTCAGCGCAACGCCGAATTTTTCGCTGTCATCCGTCCAGCTGAACAGGCCTGACACTTCTGGTGTGAAATCATCGCCCACCAGATTCGTGGTGTCATGCACAGTCTTGGCACCGATGGTTGCACTGAAACCCGGGTTCTGCAGCGGCTTCGCCGTGTCGATATTGACCGTAGCACCGATACCACCACTGCTCACATCCGCTCGACCGGTTTTATATACCTGCACACCGCTAACACTCTCGGAAGCCAGGTTGGCAAAATCGAATGCACGGGTACCACCACCGGGAGAGACACCAGCACCGCTACCACCACCGAAGGCAATACCGCCAGGCATGGTGCGACCATTCAGGGTCACCATGTTGTTACTGCCGGTAAAACCGCGCACGGTAATTTCAGAACCCTCGCCGTTTACCCGGTTGATAGACACACCGGAGATACGCTGCAGGGATTCTGCCAGGTTGGTATCGGGGAACTTACCGATATCCTCGGAGGAGATGGCGTCAACGACCCCGGAGGAGTCGCGCTTGACATCCATGGCCCGCTCCATGGAGGCTCGGATACCGGTAACCGTAACTTCTTCCAGAGCGGCGTCCTGGGCCAGCACAGAAGAAGCACAGGTCATCGAGGCAATGGCTGCAACCACAGCACCCGATAGCTTTTTGCGTTTGAACATTTGTATTTCCCTCTTCGCATTTAGCCGCGGTCGACACTCGCCCGACTGCACCACTCCGGGAAGCCCTGGCGGCTTTTATTGGTTATTGTCGAATTTTTAATCTTTATGGTACCGCTACCAAAATATTGATACGCCTCCTGACTTATTGAGTCAAGGGGTTTTTCTCCTAGCTATATTCGGAAGACGATTGACTGGGGGGGATAGTCCCCCCGCCAAACAAAAAATCGCGCTGGAACCCGGTGCCAGAGCGTGCACACCGGCCGCCCTGAGGTGAGAACAACCGGGAAGCCGCGCACATCATTATCAACAGGCAGTCGCAGCCCGGCTCAGTGTCCCGGCGCCCAGGGGTAATCCACGGCCTTGTAGTACTCGAGAGAGCGGGCCGGTGGTGCAACCCCTTTGGGCAGTTGCCGACCGGAGACAGACTGGAAATAGGCAATGGATGCATCCCGCCACCACTGCGCCTCACGCTCCTGCACCTGGAGCAGGCGCGCGGTCTTGTCGAAGCGCTCGGCGTCGATCAGCGGCTCGAGAGTCTGCCACTGCGCCCGCATCTTGCCGACGGCCGCCACACCCCGGTCGTAGCGGTGCACCAGTTCTTCCCAGAGATCGCGCCCGGAGGACATGGGATAGTCCCAGGGCAAATGGTGAAACCACAGCAACAGGTCGTCACCCACGGCGCTGCGGCTGGCGAATTGTTTAGCGATCGCCGGGGCGTACTGTGAGACGGCGTCGCTGCCCTCACTGGTACGGTCGAAGCCGATACCGTTATGGTCCGCGCGGTGGTAATAGACGGGGTTCCACTCGGGCCGCGCCAGATCGGATACCCAGGGGCCCGGGCCATAGTGGTGCCCCGTGGCCATCAGGTGCGCGAGCCCCAGGGGCGTCATGTAGTCCACCACCGCCTGGCGCGAGGCCATCATCATGTCCAGCCCGGTATCGAGGACCTGCGGGTCCTGGCCGAAGGTGACCTTCAGCCACTCCCGCGCGATGGCCTCCGCCTCCAGGTCGGGATTCCACGCCATGCGTCCGAACACATACCAGTTGGCCTGATTGAAGATCGAGCCGGTCCAGTCGCGGGCGCTGCCGATATTGGCCACGCCGGCGATACCGGTGAGCTTGTGATTGTGCAGGCTACCGTCGACGACCTTGGCCACGGTGGAGCCCGGCCCCGCGGCGTGGGTATCGGCCTCCAGTACCTCTTCATACATGGGGCCGAGATAAGCCAGGTGCGAGGCGAACCCCAGGTACTCCTTGGTGACCTGGAACTCCATCATCAGCGGTGTTTTCGGCATGGCACCGAACATGGGATGGAAAGGTTCGCGCGGCTGGAAATCAATCGGGCCGTTTTTGACCTGCACGATGACGTTGTCATCGAACTGGCCGTCCAGGGGCACAAAATCGCTGTAGGCCTGCTTGGCGCGGTCCTCCGGATTGTCCTGCTGGTATACGAAGGCGCGCCACATCACCACACCGCCGTGGGGCTTCAGCGCCCGCGCCAGCAGGTTGGCGCCCTCGGCGTGAGAGCGACCGTAATCGTGCGGGCCGGGCTGCCCCTCGGAATTTGCCTTCACCAGGAAGCCGCCAAAATCCGGGATCCGGCGATAGATCTCATCCGCCTTGTCGTTCCACCAACGCTGCACCGCGGGATCTTTCGGATCCGCGGTATCGAGCCCGCCGATTTCCACCGGCGCGCTGAAGCGCGCGGACAGATACACACGAATACCGTAGGGGCGGAACACATCCGCCAGCGCGGCAGCCTTGGCCAGATAGCGCCCGGTGAGGCTATCGGCGCTGGCGTTGACGTTGTTCAACACCGTGCCGTTGATACCGAGCGCAGCGTTGGCGCGGGCGTAATCGATATAGCGGGGGTCGAGTACGTCCGGCAGGTTCCACCAGTCCCAGATGGACTGGCCCGCGTAGCCGCGCTCCACCGAGCGGTCGAGATTGTCCCAGTGATTGAGCAGGCGCAGGCCGATGCGCGGGCGGCTGCTGATGTCCACATTGGCGAGCTTTGTGCCGGTCTGCAGCAGGCGCAACAGGTGGAAGCTGCCGTAGAGCAGACCCTGCTCGTTGTTGGCGGCAATCACTGTGCCCTTTTGGCCGCGCAGAGTAATGGCGCGGATCAGGTAGCCCTCGCCCCCAAGGTCGTTCAGATCACGTGCGGAAAGCCCGGCTCCGCGCACTGCCTGAGCGGTCTGCGAGGTGACCACGAGCACAAAGCCATCCCCCTGAATGCGATCGTCAACGACCGGTACTTGCGCCAGCAAGCCACGGACACCATCCACCATTTCGCGCTCTATCGCCTGCAGCGTTGGGGAGCGCTCACTGCCAGGTATGATCAGTTGCCGGAGTTGCGGCCGGTATTGATCGCGGGCGTCCGCTGCCAGTGGCTGGTAGCGGAGCCAAAGATCGTAGCCATCGTCGGCGTTTGCCGGCGGTGACATTACGCTGGCGACCACCAGCAGCAGGGCCAGCAGAAAGGCCGGCAAAGGGGTTAGTGATTTACCGATCACATCGCTTTTCATGGTTTTCTCTCGGTCTTTTTATTATTTCGCGCCTGCCATCTATTCCTAATACCAGCGGCAAAGAGCTAGAATGGTAGCGCTATCATAACTACGATAACACAACTTTTCACCTTGAGCGGCTGGTTGGAACAACTTCCAGCCACCCCTGCTCTATCGCGGTTAAATAGGGAAAGACGGCATGTTGAGAATAAAATCCGCCCGGGTCATCACCACCTGTCCGGGGCGCAACTTCATCACCCTGCAGATCGAGACGGAAGACGGCACCCGCGGGCTGGGCGATGCCACCCTCAACGGTCGCGAACTGGCGGTTGCGAGTTACCTGGAAGACCACATTATCCCCTGCCTGATCGGGCGCGATGCGCATCAGATTGAGGACATCTGGCAATACCTCTACAAGGGCGCTTACTGGCGCCGCGGTCCCGTGACCATGTCGGCAATCGCCGCGGTGGACATGGCGCTGTGGGATATCAAGGCCAAGGTCGCCGGCCTGCCGCTGTATCAGTTACTGGGCGGCGCCTGCCGCAAGGGCAATATGGTATATGCCCACGCCAACGGCGAAAGTATCGAAGAAACCATCGCCGAGGCGAAAAAGTATGTCGACCTGGGCTATCGCGCTGTGCGCCTGCAGTGCGGCGTACCGGGGCTGAACTCCACCTACGGGGTGAGCAAGGACAAGCAGCGCTACGAGCCCGCGGATGCGGACCTGCCCACGGAAAATGAATGGTCTACCGAGAAATACCTGCGTGTGGTACCGGAACTCTTCGCCGCGGCGCGGGAAGCGCTGGGCTGGGACATTCACCTGCTGCACGATGCCCACCACCGCATGACCCCCATTGAAGCCGCGCGCCTGGCCAAGGACCTGGAACCCTATCGCCTGTTCTGGCTGGAGGATGCGGTACCGGCGGAAAACCAGGCGAACTTTCGCCTGATTCGCCAGCACAGCACGACCCCGCTGGCGGTCGGTGAAGTGTTCAACAGTATCTGGGACTGCAAGCAGCTGATCGAGGAGCAGCTGATCGACTATATCCGTGCAACCGTGGTCCACGCCGGCGGCATCACCCACCTGCGCCGCATCGCCAATCTCGCCGCGCTCTACAATGTGCGCACCGGTTGCCATGGCGCCACGGACCTGTCACCGGTCACCATGGCTGCGGCGCTGCATTTCGGGCTGTCGATTCCGAATTTCGGTATCCAGGAATATATGCATCACACGGAAGAGACCAACGCCGTCTTCCCCCATGAATACACCTTCAGCGACGGGTATCTGCACCCCGGAGACAAGCCGGGACTGGGTGTGGAACTCAATGAGGACATGGCAAAAGAATTTCCGTACCAGCGGGCCTACCTGCCGGTCAACCGGCTGCAAGACGGCAGCATGCACGACTGGTAACCTGGTATGCCCACCAATAAAAAAGCCAGCGGAAATCCGCTGGCTTTTCTGTGACTACCCTTCGCTTAATGCGGACGGTTACTCACACACATTCCCGGTAACCTCCGGCACCTCGGCACTGCTGCCACCCTTGTTGCCCTGCATACCAAAGCTGACGGTCTGACCGGCACCGATGGTGTCGTTCCAGCCCATGCTGGTAGCAGTGAACGGCCCCATGCCATTGACCACGGCACTCCAGGTGTTCACCAGTGAGGTATCGTCGGTGTAACCCCACTCCACTTCCCAGCCGCTTACCGGCTCACTGCCAGTGTTGGTCAGGCGCACTTCCGCGGTGAAGCCGCTGTTCCACTCGTTGGACACCACATATTCACAGCTGACACCGGTACCCGCACTGCCACCAGAGCTGGAACTGGAACCCCCACTACTGGACGAACTGCCACCGGATGAGCTGGACGAGCTGCTGCTGGAAGACGAACCACCGGAGGAAGAACTACTCGAAGACGAACTGCTGGATGAGGAAGAACTGCTGGACGAAGAGGAAGAACCTCCGCCGGAACCGCTACCGTCAAACGCCACATCCACACAACCGTGGAAACGCTCCCAGGTATAGTAATTGCGGCCCCACTCACCGTAGATGATGTGCCGCCCCGCCCGCTCCGGCACCTCACAAGTGGTATGGAACAGGCCACTGGCCTTCTCTGCCACAATGTTGGGGTTGGCCGTGGGATTGGTATCGTCGTAATTCAGGACGCAAAAAGCTTCCCCTTCGAAGTCATCCCAGGTCAGGGTGCCACCCACCTGGTACTCAAAATCCGGCTTGGTGATCCAGTAGCGGAATTCTTCGGTGTCGTCCCAGTGCGGTCCCCAGCTGATATTCCAGGTGAACGTCTGGGTACCGCCGCTCATCGGGCTGGTGGGCCAGTCCAGCTGGTAGTCCCAGGGCGTGGGGCCACCGTCCCAGGTCTCGCTGTCAAAGCCACACACGTTGTTACTGTCGGCCTGTGCGTGCCCCTGGGCATGGGTTAGCACACTCATGAACTGGTACATGCCGCTGAAATCTTTCTGCGCGGCTTCGACGCACGCCGGCGTGGTGGCCTGGTCTGGTTTTTCATTCAGGCCACAGTGGGCATTGCGCGCCGGCGGCTCGACAATCAGGCCGTGACCAAAGGCCACGCCCGCTGCCAGAGTGAGCCCCACTACACCCAGCCCCAGTTTCAACAACCGTTTATTTCTCACACTGCTTCTCATCCTCGCTGTCCTCTTTTTCTACCTGTTATGGGTTTACTACTGAGGAAGTGACGGGCCGTGTGATTACTTGGCACCCTCCGATTGGTGCCAGGTTATAACTGTGTGGATAAGATCAAGCTAACCGGGTGAATCAGGCGCAGTGTTGCGCGATAAACTCCCGGTGCGAGGGCATTGCGGCGGCCGAGCGCTCCACTACCGATCTGATTTCGCGCATCCTGCCGGTAAACATCTGCTCGGGCATGGCATCCACCAAGGGGTGGTAACCACGCGGGATTATGCCCTGCCCCAGCATCACCTCCATCCAGCTCAATTCATTGAACAGCTCATTGTTGGCACGCACGATGCGACCGTTGCTGCGGAAGTGATCGATTTTCTGTTGCAGGGTGTCGGGAATCTCCATGGTGCGACAGTAGTTCCAGAACTCGCTGTCGTCCCGCTCGGTGGCGCAGTAGTGAAGAATCAGGAAGTCGCGGATGCGGTCCATCTCGAAATGGGTCTGGCGGTTGTACTCGTCGATATCGACGGAATCAAAATTGCGGTTGGGAAAGAGGCTGAGTAGTCGCGCAATGGCCGACTGCACCAGATGAATACTGGTGGACTCCAGCGGCTCCATAAAACCGCTGGCGAGACCGAGGGCGACACAGTTCTTGTGCCAGAAGGCATTGCGTTTGCCGGTGGTAAAGCGCAACAGTTTTGGCTCGGCCAGTGGTTCACCGTCGAGATTGCTCAGCAGTGATTCCCGCGCTGCATCCTCGTCCATAAAGCGACTGCTGAAAACGTGACCGTTGCCAATACGGTGTTGCAGCGGAATTCGCCATTGCCAGCCCGCCGGACGAGCGGTGGAGCGGGTGTAGGGCAGCGGCTCATCATCGCCCTCACAGGGCACCGCCCAGGCGCGGTCGCAAGGCAGCCAGTGGCGCCAGTCTTCATAGCCCACCCCAAGGGTTTCACCAATCAGCAGCGCGCGAAAACCCGAACAGTCGATAAACAGGTCGCCATCAATCGTTCTTCCATCTTGCAGCCTTACGGACTCGATAAAGCCACTGTCCTTTTGCAGCGCGGCCTGTACCACCACCCCTTCGGTGCGGATCACCCCACGCTGCTCGGCATAGTCGCGCAGAAACTGTGCGTACAATCCTGCGTCGAAATGAAAAGCATAAGTGATATTGGAAAGCGGTGAATTACCGGCGTCGATCGAGCGCATAAAGCGCCCCTGCAGTGCCGCCAGTGCGGTGAGAGTATATTCGCCGATGTCTTTACTGCCGCCTGCGAGGTGCTCCTTCAGCCAGTAGTGGTAAAACGCAATGCCCTCCATGTCCTTGCCCACTTCGCCAAACGCATGGATGTAGGAGTCACCTTGTTTACCCCAGTCCACAAACTGAATTCCAAGCTTGAAAGTGCCAGAGGTCTTGCGCAGGAACTCGTCCTCGTCGAGGCCGAGCATCTTGTTGAACAGCTGGATTTGCGGGATCGTCGCTTCGCCGACGCCGACGGTGCCGATCATTTCCGACTCCACCAGTGTTATCTGCGCGCTGTCTTTCAGCACTTTGGACAGCGCCGCCGCGGCCATCCAGCCAGCGGTACCACCGCCGACGATCACGATTTTACGAATATTATTATTCTGCATTAGCCGTCCGTTGTAACTTCGCGCTTCGGCTCAAACTTACCGTTCGCCGGAAAAAACATCAAACAAAAAAAAGGCACACTGCGAACAGTGCGCCGACGAGAAAGCACAACAAGATCCTGTGAATGTAGTCGTCTATAAATATATTTCTTTTAGAAATTCGCCCGCACAATCAGCGCATAACGCCGGTCCTGAATAAACCAGGAACGTCTGGCTTCGGTACCCTGATTGTCCAGCTGCATGATGGTTTCCGTCTGGGTATCCAGCAGGTTGGACGCCTGCAGCCCTACGGTTACACCATTGTCAAAGTTATAGAATATGGAACCATCCATATATCCGGCATCATCATTGAAGATCGGATATTTACTGATGGTGTCACGGGTGGTGAGCAGGTATTTGGAACGCCAGTTGTACGCCAGACGCGCCGACCAGGGCCCCTTCTCATACATGCCCACCACATTGAACGTGTGTTCGGAAACACCGCGCAGCGGCAACAGTGAGATATCCGGCAGCGGATAGCGGTCAAAGGCCTGTTCCTCTCCGGTCGTAGGCTCCGCAGCACCCTCAACACCGCTGTTGCTAAGACCGGAATCAATCCAGGTATAGTTCAGCTGCAGGCCCACCCCGTCAAACGGGGCCGGCAGGAAGTCATAGAACTGCTGGTAGGCAAGTTCCACACCCTGCATGAATCCGTCACCGCCATTAATCGTGGATTCAAAGTCCACGGTCTGCACCTGACCGGTAAGCGGGTTGGCAAAATCCCGCGGGAAGGCGCCCTTGATAAAGGTATCGCTCAGGTCTTTGTAGAAAGCCGAGGTGGTGAAGGAACCTACATCGGCAAAATACCATTCCACAGAAGCATCGTACTGAATGGATTCCATCGGCCACAGGTAGGGGTTGCCGCCGGAACCGGTCCAGTCCACCGGTGCAACCGACACGATATTGGTACCATTGTCTTCCGTTTCCTCACCATCCGCCGGCGGCTCAACCGGGCCGTCTTCACGCACCACGCCCAGCTGGCGCGCACCGATCACGGCCTGGTTTTTCACTTCCGACATGTCCGGCAGGGCGATTGCTTTGGAAACCGCAAAGCGGGCAAGCAGGTCTTCGCGCAACTCCAGTTTCAGGTTGAAGCTCGGCAGTACGCTGCTGTATTTGCTCCACGCCTCTTCAGCACTAAAGGCGTCGTTACCGAAGGCTTTTTCTTCCGGCGTAAGCCAGTTACTGGGGTCGCGGGCATACGCCATGGCTTCCCTGGCGGTGGCGAAGCGTCCATCTACCACCGCCTGGGTGGCCCATTCCTCGACGGCATCGTAGTCATTCAGCACCACCGGGGCACCGTCCGGATAGGGTACGCCGACGAAGTCCGGGTATTGCACCGAGCCCAGCGCCTCACGCTCCAGTTCTACGTAACGCAAACCCACATTACCGGAGAAGCGCAATGCGGTTTCATCGGAACCAAAGTCGAGGCGCACATAGGCGGCGCGATTGGTCTCCGTGGTGTCAAACACTTCCGGGGCCTGGAATATGCCCTTGGCGATAATGTCTTCACGGGTCCGGTAGGGTTCCCATGGGTCACCATCGGGAGAAATGAACAGGTCGCGGTTACCCTTCAGCACCCCTTTCACATAGTCCGCATCCGGGAACAGGAAGCCGCCGCCGGGCACACTGACAACGCCGCCGCGGTGGAAGTCACTGAAGTTGACGTACTCGTAGGGCTGGTCGGCCACTTCCGGGTCATTGAGATAATACGGGGTATTCCACTCGGCGCCGATTGGGCCCCAGTTATAGGAGGTAATCCGCACCGTCTGATCCCGTTGCGCCAAGCGCGCACCAAATTTGGCTGCGCGCAGCAGGCCCAGCGGCTCTTCGCTGAAGTAGTAAGTACCGTCAAAACGGCCTGCGACAGACTCGCCCTCAGACCGCTCGAAGTGATCCATGGCCGAGCGCCACCAGTAATTCTGCGGATCTCTGAACCAGTTGGGATCGCTGCTGCCGTCATAGGGCTGGTTGGGATCCCCCACCACCAGTGTGGGTGTATCACCACTGGCGTCATAGGTCTGAGACATCCACTGCCCCATGGCAATCTGCAGGTCGTCGTCCTGGGTTTCCGCCTGGATATACTGCAGGTCGAAACTGTACTCCCAGTTTTCGTTGGGTGTGAGCTGAAGATTGAAGGCTACATCGTCCACCACGGTGTGGGTATCCTTGACCCGGGTGTCGGTCTGGAACTTGGAGCCGTACTGCCCGTCACCGGGAGCATAACCACCGCGCCAGCCGGCTTCGGTCACCATGGCGCCCTGCTCGAATACGCCATCGTCGTCGAAGGAAAACTCGGTGCCCGCCAGCGGCCCCACGGTGCGTGCGGCATCGTAGGAGTCGCCCTGGTATTTCACCGCATTTTCTGTCCAGGACAGGCGTGAATCCGAGCGCATAAACTGCGCGGTAGCGAGGATCGTCTCGTCAGTATTGGCCCACTGGAAAGCACCGGCATAGCCCTTGCGGGTGCGGTCGTCTCTTTTCTGGAAAAAGTTGGACGCGTTGGGCAACCAGACAGAGTCGAAGTTTTCCGCTCCGGCAATGCCCTCGGCATCGAAGTTGAGATAGGTATCGGACTGAATACCGTGGGATGTGCCCTGCAGTTCGGAGTGGGCCACATTGAATAGCACACCGAATTCACCAGCCTCGGTCATCCAGCGGTCGCTGTAGAGCGCTGACAGGCTGGGGGTACCATTTTCATCCAGGTCGCCTTGGGAATAATCCGCGGAGACCGAAAAAGTTTGCTCCGGGCTGTCGAACGGTTTGCGGGTGCGCAGGCTCACAGTGCCACCGATACCCCCTTCGATCATATCCGCGGACTGGTTCTTGTAGACATCCACCCCGCCCATCAGCTCCGGCGGTACATCCTGAAAAGACAGACCGCGGCCGGAGTTGGCGGTGAAGGAGTCGCGGCCATTGAATTCGGAACGGGTCGCGGTCATACCGCGGATAACGGCCCCGGAGCCCTCGACACCGAAGTGGTCCGGGTCGTCAGCGCCAGCAAAACGCTCGATCGACACCCCGGGCATACGCTGCATCGCTTCCAGCACACTGCGGTCTGGCAGTGAGCCCATGTCCTCGGAAGAGATGGAATCGACAAAGGTATCGGCATTGCGTTTGATATCCTGCGCGTTCTGCAGGTTGTAACGCACACCACTGACCGTAACCTCTTCCAGGGTGCCCTCATATGCCGGGCTGCTGTCTTCGGTACTGTCACTGGCGGATTGCTGCTGAACAGGCTTGTCCTGCGCGACCTCCGCTGCACCGTCCTGGGCAAACGCCAGGCTCGGACCCGCCACGACTGTGGTAGTCGCCAGGGCGAAAATCACTTCCGATAGACGATTTTTCTTGAACCGGTTTTCCTGAATCTGCTTTTTATTGATCTTCTTCGTATTAAACATGGGCGCGTCCCCATCTCGCTATTTGCCGACGCAACGGAGTTCATCACGCTCCGGAGCGGCTGCGGCGGCTTGTTATTGTGAGTGTAGGATTTATTTTGTTACCGCTAACAATTTCTAGAATTATTCACTGATACCCCCGCTGTCAAGGACTTTTCCCCGACATAATCTGCCGTCAGCCCCGGCAAACAGATGAATATCGCGTCACGCGTTGTAAACGTTTACATCGGGTGGTAGCGTTACCGCTAAGTTGGGCCGCAGAGCCCGACATCAGACTGCGAATAAAAATAGCGATGACTCCAGCGATGACACACCCGCATTCTGTGTGGCCTCCCTGCGTCAGTAGCCTGGGACGGCCGATAAAAGCCGCCCTGACAAACCGTATTTACAACAAAAAAGCCCGGAAGACCGGGCCAACGGGAAGGGTATCGACCATGAAAAGCACTCTGTTTCCAATTGCCGTACTGGCTGTTGCCATAGCCTCGGCCGGCTGTACCAATAAAGACATCGAACAGCCCGAGCAGGCGCAGGTAACCGATAACAATATCGCCCCCACCGCCAATGCAGGGGCGGACCGCACCGTAAGTGAAGGTGCCAGCGTGACACTCTCCGGCTCCGGCTCGGACATGGATGGCAGCATAGCCACCTACAACTGGAGCCAGGTTTCCGGTCCTTCCGTGACGCTGACAGCCGGTGACGCCGGCACCGTCTCTTTTACCGCTCCAGCGGTTGAGGCATCCTCCCAGCTGGTCTTTGAGCTACGTGTCAGCGATGACGGCGGTGCGTCCAGCCCGGCAGACGCAGTGACAGTCACGGTGCTCCCCGTGTACGACAAGTTCTTCGGTACCGCCATCGAACACCCGGACGACTACAACCAGCTCACCACCTATTTCGACCAGATCACCCCCGGCAACTCGGGCAAGTGGGGCAGTGTGGAATCCGAGCGGGATATGCCGGTGTGGACCGACCTGGATACCGCCCACACCTTTGCCGGCAACAACGACCTGCAGTTCAAGTTCCACACCCTGTTCTGGGGTCAGCAGCAGCCGGGCTGGCTGGACGGCCTCAGTGTGGAAGAGCAGCGCGCAGAGATCGATGAGTGGCTCACCGATGTGGCCGCGCGCTACCCGAATCTGGATATGATCGATGTGGTCAACGAGCCGCTGCACGCGCCCCCCGCTTATAAAGAAGCCCTGGGTGGCGACGGCGAGACTGGCTGGGACTGGCTGATTACCGCTTTCGAGCTGGCACGCGAGCATTTCCCCGAGTCCAAGCTGCTGCTCAATGACTACAACATCCTCAACCTCGAGGATGCCACGGAAGATTACCTGGCACTGGTGGAGCTGCTGAAAAGCCGCGACCTGATCGATGGCGTCGGTGTACAGGCGCACTTCCTCGAACAGTCTCTCGCGGTGGATGTGGCAGCCAACCTGGATACGTTGGCCAGCACAGGACTACCCATCTATGTCTCCGAGCTGGATATCAACTTCGCCGATGATGCGCGCCATGCCAACAAACTGCGCGAACTGTTTACCGTGTTCTGGGAGCACCCGGCGGTGGCCGGCGTCACTCACTGGGGTTACCGCCAGGGCCATATGTGGCGCAGCGAAGCCTGGCTGCTGGCTAGTGACGGCACCGAGCGCGCCGGTCTGCAGTGGCTGAACTGCTACCTGGCTGACAATACAGGCTGCGATGTACTGGTTCCGGAATACATCCCCGCGGGCTGGAGCGGCAGCGATGAACTCCTCACCCTGGAGGCGGAACTCTTCGACGAGGGCCGCGGGGTGCAGGCGGCCGGTGATTTCATCGCGCAAACCGATCTCGGTGACTGGATTCGCTTCCAGGCGGTGGAATTCAAGGATGCGTGGGACAGCTTCAGCGTCAACTACGCCAAAGGCGCGGGTGAGGCCGGTAGCATTTCGATCCGACTGGGAAGCCTGGATGCCGACGACGCTGCGACGGTGCAACTGCCCGCTACCAATGGCTGGGGTGACTTCCAGACCATCACCGCAGACTGGTCGCCAATCGCCGGTACCCATGATGTGTATGTGCGGTTCAATGACGTGGCGGGTGTCGGCAATATTGACTGGCTGCGCTTCGGCGTTGCCGGCGCCACACCGGTGAACAACCTGGTAAGCAATGGCGATTTCGAGCAGGGCGCAGACGGCTGGGGCGCAGGCTGGGCTGGCGGTGCGCTGAGCACCTCTACGGATTACGCACAGTCCGGCAACCGCAGTCTGTTGGCTTCCGGCTTCGGCAGCGGCGCCTATGCGACCTACGACCTGACGACGTCTCTGGAACCCGGCACCAATTACCCGATCACTGCCTGGGCACTGCACACCGGTGCCGACCCGGTTCAGATCACTATGGTCACCAAGCTCGCCTGTGAGGGCCAGGGCGATCAGTATATCTGGCTCAATAATCAGGATGCTGCGCCCTCGGGCACCTGGGTACAGATGAGCGGCATTCTGGAAATTGCCGCGGACTGCCAGATCAATGAGGCGCTGCTGTACTTCGAGAATACCCCCGAGGGTACCGATGTCTATCTAGATGCGGTGGAGGTGGTCGTGCCTGGTGGCGGTGAGGAACCTGCGAGCAATAACCTGATTACCGATGGAGGCTTTGAAGGTGCGGCGCTGTCTTCGAGCTGGAGTGCCTGGTACACCAGCGGCACCACTCTGGCGATTTCCGACGAGCAGTCCCAGGCAGGCAGCCAGAGCCTGAAGGTGTCTACGCGTACGGAAAACTCCAATCCTTCTTATGACCTGACGTCGAAGGTGGAAGCGGGTACGACCTATGATGTTGCCCTTTCAGTACGGCATTCCGGGCCGGACGCGGCACCGGTGCAGTTGACCCAAAAGCTGGCCTGTGACGGTGCGGATGATGCGTATGTAGGTGTTGCCGGTTCGGATGCGGAAGGCAACCCGCTCAGTCTGGCGGCCGGTGAGTGGCACGATCTGACTGGCAGCTTTACGGTGCCGGCGGACTGTAGCGTGACGGAACTGCGCCTGTATTTTGAAGGCACACCGCTGGCAGTGGAAACTCTTTATATTGATGAGTTTTCGGTGACTCCGCAATAAGAAAGCTTCGTAGCGCAATGTAGTGGCGGCAGAGCGCCGGGCGAAGGTTTTCAGGACCGCTGTGAATACATCCATGTAAGCTGCGTCGCAAACGTCCTGTTTGCGACGCTCCTGAAAACCTTCGCCCGGCGATCTGCCTTCGCTTTGTGAGGCTCCACTTTGTAGCCATCGGTGGCTGCGTTATAAAACGAGATAAAAACGCCCAAGAATGGTTTTTAAAATTGGGCAGTCGCTGTTCTCCCCGCTGTTTTTTTTACCTCCCAATCCCTCGCACGAGGCACCCCACCGCAATTTCAAAGCTCCCTTCATCCGAAGATTTCCCTCTTATGGACCGCAAGGTGTCGGCGCAGTATCGGTGCAAAAGTAAGGCGGTACGGGTATCCAGCTGGTGATTCAGATTGCAGGCGGGTATTGAGCGGGATGGCGTACGGGATTTATGCCGTCAGTGAGCTGATTGGTATTTCGCCGTGGTACTGGCAGGCCGATGGGCCGGTTAAGAAATCCCAAAACCCTTTATTAAAACGGATACACGGGTCGCAGACTTTCCGGCCACGCTCGCAAAAAAATACCCACCAGAGATCTGGCGGGTATCGCGACGATGTAACTTCCCTTCTACTGAATCATGACGCTCGCTTGCGCAACTTGCGGCGCCTGCAGATATTCTCCCTGCCCGGATCCGACCGTGAGTTTTAACCTACCGTGATAGGGCTGGAAGATGCCCTCATTGTCTACGTAGGCAAGGTCCTCACTGTCAATCACAAACGAGAGCTCTGCAGAATCGCCGGCGTCCAATTGCGTGTGCGTGAAGGCCTTCAGTTCCCGGAGCGGGACCTCTACCGGCGCGTCCGGCAGGCTCAGATAGACCTGGCTGATTTCTCCTCCGGCGCGCTCACCAAGGTTGCTGAGGGTGACTTCAATCGCAAGGTCTTCCCCCACCGCAATGGCCTCGGGAACCTTCAGGTCACTATAGGCGAACTCTGTGTAGCTCAGGCCGTGACCAAACGGATAGAGCACTTCGCCGGTGAAGTAGCGATAAGTGCGGCTGGCAAACGAGTAGTCCTTGAAGCCAGGCAGATCATCAACACTGCGATAAAAGGTCACCGGCAGCCGGCCCGAGGGATTCGCGTCGCCCCACAGCAGGCGCGCCAGCGCGGTGCCGGTGGCTTCGCCAGGATAAAACGCCTGCACGATGGCATTAAGGTTTTTATCTTCCCAGTTCAGGGCCATGGCGCTGCCGCTGAAGTTCACCATGACGATCGGTTTACCCAGCGCTTTCAGTTTCCGCAGCAGGTCTCGCTGCACCGCAGGCAATTTGAGATCAGTACGGTCTCCACCATCAAACCCTGCCAGCACCACCGGCATTTCTTCGCCCTCGAGCTCCGCTGAGATGCCACCGGTATAGATGATGACCTCGGCCCCGCGCGCGACCTCAAGGGCCTCGGCCGCGTAGTCCCTGGAAGTATTCACCCACATCAGCCGCACTTCCGGCTCCAATGGTGCACCGGTTACTGTGCGCAAGAACACGTCCGAAAGGCTCAGGGTGTACTCCTGCCCTGCCTCGAGCGCTACCGCGCCCTCCACGGGCTGGCCGTTGATCGACAGATCGCCACCGGTTTTAAACAGGTAGTTTCCGGATTCCCGCGGTACCAGCACGCCTTTCCACACAACACCGAAATCCCCGTTCACCGTGTCGTCCACCGGAGAGCGGGCCCAGTAGAAATCCACTTCAGGATCGATGCGGGTAAACGCCGGCGACTCCGCCAGGGTGGTTGCAGGGATATAACGGAAATCGCGCGCCTTTTCCCCGCGGGTGAGATCGACGGGGAAGTACTCCGCATTCAGGCCCGCCTGCAGCTTCCCGTTCGCGTCGCGGTGAAACAGGTTTTCCGCGTTGACGATTTCATAATGGCCATACTGGTCGGCGATCAGTGAAGAGCCCGGTGCGTACACCACCTTGTCTGCACCGGCCCGCGACCGGATGCCCTCCAGCGGAGTGACCGGTTTGATCGGGGAGCCGTGATAATTCCCCACCAGTACGGAAAAGTTGGTGGCATTGGGGCCGATAACCGCCACCCGGGTACCCTCTGCAAGTGGGAGTACGCCGTCGTTTTTCAGCAGCACCATGGATTTTTCTGCGGCGGTTTCCGCCAACGCAAGATGTTCCTCGGAGCCGACCACCGACATGGGAATCTGCGTGTAAGGTACGGATTCGGCCGGGTCAAACATGCCGAGTTTGAAACGCGTGGTAAACAGGCGCTTGACCGCAGTATCGATGTCACGCTCGTCGATCATTTCACGCTGCAGCGCGAAGCCCAGGTTGGCGAAAGTGCTGAGGCGACCGGTCCCGCAATTCACATCCGTGCCGGCTTTGAGCGCCCAGGCGGCGGCCTCCGCCGGGGCCTGGACCAGATTGTGCGCGTCGGGCTCATAAAAATCGGCGATGGCACCGCAGTCGGAGACCACGTGCCCGTCAAAGTGCCACTGGTCCCGCAGGGTTTCTTTCAGCAGCATATCGCTGCCACAGGCCGGTTCGCCATTGACCCGGTTGTAGGCGCACATGACCGCCTCTACGTCCGCGTCCACTACCGCGGTCTTGAACGCCGGGAAATAAGTCTCGGCGAGATCTTTCCGGCTCGCCCAATAGTCATCCGAATGGCGGGATTTTTCCGGGCCACTGTGCACCGCAAAATGCTTGGCCATCGCCGCGGTTTTCAGGTAGCGAGGATGGTCCCCCTGGAGTCCGCTGATAAACGACACCGCCATCTGCCCGGTGAGATACGGGTCTTCACCGTAGGTCTCCTGCCCGCGGCCCCAGCGTGGATCGCGGAAAATATTGATATTGGGCGACCAGAATGTCAGCCCGGTATAGCGGAACGCCATACCGTTATCGGCGAAGTAATGGTGTTTGGCCCTGGCCTCGTCAGAAATTGCGGTGGCCACTTCGCCCAGCATTTGATCATCAAACGTCGCCGCCAGACCGATCGCCTGCGGAAAAACCGTGGCCTTGCCCGCGCGGGCCACACCGTGCAGAGCCTCGTTCCACCAGTCGTACTTCGGCACACCTAAGCGCTCAATCGCCGGCGCATCGTTGTACAGCTGGGCAACTTTTTCCGACAGCGTCATCCGCTCCACCAGGTCATCAACCCGCTGCGGTATGGGAAGTGCGGTATCGAGATAGGGCAGGCTGCCGGCTTCAAAAGGCGCAACAACGGAACCGGCGTGGTCCGTGGAATCTGCAGATCGCTCGCTGCAGGCCGCGATGAGCAGAGCGCACAGCGGCAAGGACAGGATTTTATACATTGTTATTTTCCTCAGGCATTCGCTGCGAAGGAGTGTAACCAGCGCCCCCACATATTGTAAACGTTTACATTAATTGATAGCGTTACCCGGATGTGCAGAACACTTGCGTGACCACCCAAGGTCATCGTCGACTGTTGACAAAAGAAGACAGCGCCAGAATAACAACCACCTGCACCACTGCGATGAGGAAACCACCATGCAAGCTCGCTTGTTTCCCCGTGTGTGCCTGACCTTCGGGCTGCTCACCCCCCTTTCATTGACCACTCCGGCAACCGCGGATGTCACCCTGCCCAAGCTCGTGAGCGATGGCATGGTGCTGCAGCGGGAGGCGCCGGTAAAAATCTGGGGCTGGGCAGATGCCGGGGAAGTCGTACGGGTGGACTTTCTTGGCGAGCAGTACCGGACCGAGGCCGGCGACGGCGGTGACTGGTCCATCATCCTGAAGCCCACCCCCGCGGGCGGCCCCCACACCATGCGAGTGCGCGGGGAAAACGAAATACAGCTGCAGAATATCCTGCTGGGGGATGTATGGCTGGCCTCCGGGCAATCCAATATGGAATACCCGATCAATCGCATCGCCCACGCTTTTGCCGATGAGATTGCGGCAGTGAACAACCCGCGCATCCGCCAATTCCAGGTACCGCAGACCTACGACTTCAACGTACCGCAAGCAGATCTGTCCGGCGGGGAGTGGCTGCCGGCAACGCAGCAGCATATCCAGAATTTTTCTGCGGTGGCCTATTTCTTTGCCGACAACACCCAGCAGCGCGAGCAGGTTCCCATCGGCATTATCAACAGCAGTCTGGGCGGGTCGCCGGCGGAGGCCTGGGTAAGCGAGGAAACCCTGCAGCAATTCCCCGCACACCTTGCGGAAAAGAAAAAATTTGAGGATGCGCAACTCATCGAATCCATCCAGCGCCAGGACCGCGCCCGCAGCGACCAGTGGTACGCCACTGCGGCACAAAAAGACCGCGGCCTGCAATCGGGAAAAACACCCTGGTACGCACCCGCACTGGACACTGAAGGCTGGCAGACCTTTTCCGTTCCCGGTTACTGGGCGGAGCAAGCCGGCATCATGGAGAAAGGGGTTTTCTGGCTGCGCAAAACCATTGCGCTTCCCGAGGCGCAGGCAGGCGAGCCCGCGCTGCTGGAACTGGGACGCATCGTAGATGCGGACGAAACCTGGATCAATGGCCACAAGGTCGGCAACACCACCTACCTCTATCCCCGCCGCCGCTATCAGGTTCCGGCAGGCGTACTGCAGGCGGGAGAAAATGTTATTGCGATTCGCGTGACCAATAGCGGCGGTGCCCGCGGCGGCTTTGTCGAAGACAAGCCCTACCAGCTGACGGTGGGTGGCGAACAGTTCGACCTGAAAGGCCAGTGGCAATTCCGCCAGTCCGCACAGATGCCGGAGCTTGAAAGCCAGACCTTTGTACGCTGGAAACCCGCCGGGCTGTACAACGCCATGCTGCACCCGCTGCAGAACTACCGCATCAAGGGTGCACTCTGGTACCAGGGTGAATCCAATGTGGGGCGCGCACAGGAATACCGCAAACTCTTCCCGGCAATGATCCGCGAATGGCGCGCCGACTGGCAGCAGAACGCTGGCCAGGATGCACTGCCCTTCCTGTTTGTTCAGCTGGCCAATTACCTCGAGCCAAAAGCCGATCCCGGCGACAGCGCCTGGGCGGAACTGCGCGCGGCTCAGGCCAGCGCGCTTTCACTGGATGACACTGCAATGGCGGTAACCATCGACGCCGGTGAATGGAATGACATCCATCCGTTGGACAAGAAGATCGTGGGCCAGCGCCTGGCATTGGCAGCAGCAAACCGGGTTTACGGCCACGCGGATGTGGTGGCCTCCGGTCCGCAACTGGCATCGGCCAAATTCGATGACGAAAAAGCGGTGCTGGAATTTACCCATACACACAAAGGCCTGGTCGCCGCCCCCTGCGCGAGCCAGTGCACGCACAGTGAAGGGAATTCAAAGCTGCACGAGTTCGCCATCGCCGGCAGCGATGGCCGCTACCACTGGGCCAATGCGCGGATTGTCGGCGAGCGGGTGGAAGTGTGGAGCGAGCAGGTTCGACAACCCCGGTCCGTGCGCTACGCCTGGGCGGACAATCCCGCCGAGGCCAACCTGTACAACGGCGCCGGCCTGCCCGCTGCGCCCTTTCAGGTCGACCAATAAGATCAAGAAGCGGCTTCTGAAACGTCCCATTGGAAGCCCGCCATACAAATAGCAAGAACAGCCATAAAAGAAGTAAACACTGGAGCAGATGATGCATTACCGCCAACTGGGCAAGACCGGGTACAGAGTGAGTGAAATCGGCCTCGGCTGCTGGCAGCTGGGGGGCGATTTCGGCCCCCTTGCCGGCGACACCGCCAGTGACATTCTGCAGGCCGCCGCCGATTGCGGTATCAACTTCTGGGATACCGCCGATGTGTACGGCGGTGGTGAGAGCGAGCGGCGCATCGGCGCTTTCGCGCAAAAACCGGAGAACCTGCTGGTGGCCACCAAGGTGGGCCGCGGACAGGGTCTGTACCCGGACGGCTACAGCCTGTCCGCGGTGCGCGACAGCCTGCGGGAGTCGGCCCATCGCCTTGGCGTGGACACCATTGACCTGGCGCAGCTGCACTGCGTTCCTCCGGAAGTATTGCAACAGGGCGACATCTTCCACTGGATGGCGCAGCTGCAAAACGAGGGGCTGATCCGTCACTACGGCGCCAGCGTCGAAACCATTGAGGAAGCGTTCACCTGTCTTGAAAACCCGGGCCTCGCCACGCTGCAGATCATTTTCAACCTGTTCCGCCAGGATGCGGCGGAAGCGCTGCTGGACGCGGCGCAGGAAAAAAATGTCGGCATCATCGTGCGCCTGCCTCTCGCCTCCGGCCTGCTCACCGGCAAGTTCACCCAGGACAGCCATTTTGCCGAAAGTGACCACCGCAACTACAACCGCGACGGCGCTGCCTTTTCCGTGGGAGAAACCTTCGGTGGCATTCCGTTTGAAAAGGGTGTGGAACTGGCACAAGGGGTGAGAACCCTGTTACCGGACAGTGCCAACAGTAACCAGGCTACCCAGGCCCTGCGCTGGATTCTGGATCATCCCGCCGTGTCCACCATTATTGCCGGCGCCTCCGGCCCGCAGCAGGTAGCCAGCAATGCATCGGCGTCTGATCTTGCGCCGCTGCCCGTATCAACCCACCGGGCACTGGCAGAGTACTACCAGCAGCAGGTGCGCCCACATATTCGCGGAGCCATCTGAACAAGCATCGCGCTTGCGCGGGAAACCATGCCGCAAGAACACCATAAACAGGAGAACCACAAGGTGGTATCAAAACACAGTACGTTTGCCGCTGGCTGTATGGTGACACTGGCCGTGGTGTTCAGCGGTTTCCAGCAGGTGCAGGCCAAGTCACCAGTGAGCGAGGACATTCGTCTCAACCAGCTGGGCTTTTCCCCACTGTCGGAAAAGATTGCTGTGCTTATTACACAGGAATCCCGACAAAAAAATCCGGAATTCGTGGTGCGCGCGGCGGACACCGGCGAGGAGGTGCTGAGCGGAAAGCTGCAAGCATCCAGTGAAAAGACCTGGGGCGGACAGAGTGCACTGGTGGCGGACTTCTCCCGCGTGAAAACACCGGGAACCTACCAGCTGGAAATTTCCGGCAATGGTGAATCAGAACCTCTGCGCTCCGCGTCCTTCCAGGTAGACGACACCATTTACCAGGACCTCGCCGCCGCCAGCCTCAAAGCTTTCTACTACCAGCGCGCGTCCATGGAACTGAAAGAAGTCCACGCGGGTCCCTGGCACCGCGCCGCCGGCCACCCGGACGACAAGGTACTGATTCACCCCTCCGCAGCCAGCGATTCGCGCCCGGAAAATACCGTGGTGTCCGCGCCCAAAGGCTGGTACGACGCCGGCGACTACAACAAGTACGTGGTCAACAGTGGTATCACCATGGGCACCCTGATGAGCGCGTACGAGCGCTTCCCGGAATACTTTGCGGCGCAATCCCTGAATATTCCGGAATCGGATAACGCACTGCCGGACATTCTCGACGAGGTGCGCTACAACCTCGAGTGGCTGGCCGCCATGCAGGATCCCGCCGACGGCGGTGTCTATCACAAGCTCACCACCGCCGGCTTTGAAGGAATGGTGGCCGCACACAAGGCCACACAGCCGCGCTATATGGTGCAGAAGACCACCGCCGCCGCGCTGGACTTTGCTGCCGTGATGGCCCAAGCCGCGCGGGTGTATGCGCCCTACTCCGAAGAAGAAAGCAATAAACACCGCGAGGCCGCCCTGGCCGCCTGGCAGTGGGCGGAGCAACATCCGGCCGTGACTTACCGGCAGGACGCACTCAATGAGACGTTCGATCCCGATGTGACCACCGGGGCCTACGGCGACGAACAGCTGGATGACGAACGCCTGTGGGCGGCGGCGGAGCTCTATCTGGCAACCGGTGACAGGGATTTCTGGTCGGTGATCGCAGCGGCAACACCGGCGTACAGCCTGCCCAACTGGGCGGATGTGCGCTGGCTCGGCTACTACAGCCTGCTCGCGCACAAAGACAAGCTGCCACCCGACAGTGGCACCTGGCGCAGCGCCATCGAAAAGCAACTCATCCTCGCCGCGCGCCAGTTGCGCCGCGACGGCGAACAGAGTGCTTACCGCGTGCCCATGGTGAGCGATCCCGGGCTGTTTGTGTGGGGCAGCAACGCGGTGGCGGCCAATCAGGGCATTCTGTTTCTGGAGGCCTTCCGCATCACCGGCGACAGCGGTTTCCTGCGCAGTGCCGAAGCCACGCGCGATTATTTGCTGGGGCGCAATGCCACCGGTTTTTCCTACGTCACCGGCTTTGGCCGCAAAACGCCCCAGCACCCCCACCACCGCCTGGCCGCGGCAAACCCAGACATGCCGCCCCTGCCCGGCTTTCTGGTGGGCGGCCCCAACCCGTCACAGCAGGACGGCTGCGACTACACCAGCACAGTGGCGGACGAGTCCTACACCGACCATGTGTGCAGCTACGCGAGCAATGAAATTGCCATCAACTGGAATGCTCCGTTCGCCTACCTGATTAACGGTCTGCATGCGATCGAACGTCGACATGGCAAAGGGTGCACCCATCACGACTGAGTTGCTAACGCTGTAACGCTACCAACAACCTGAAAGATTCCACTCTGCAGGCGCCGGCTACAGGCGCCTGGATCAAAGTTAAGGTCTTAACCCTATGAAAAAAATAAAATCGAGTTTGCTGGCAGCGCTGGCGCTGTCTTTTACCGCGAGTGCGAGCACCGAACACACCGCGACCTTCGACTGGTTTGAATACCGCGGCCAGGACCGCATCTTCGAGCAGCCCGTTGCGAAAGACGAATACCGCAACCCGATCCTTGCCGGCTACTACCCCGACCCCAGCATCGTGCAGGTGGAAGACGACTACTACCTGGTGAATTCCAGCTTTGCCCACTATCCCGGCATCCCCGTGTTCCACAGTCGCGACCTGGTGAACTGGACCCAGCTCGGGCATGTGATCGATCGCCCCGACCAACTGGATTTTGCCGACCTGGGCATTTCCCGCGGAATTTTTGCTCCCGCCATCAGCTATAACGAAGGCACCTTTTATCTGGTAACCACCTGTGTGGATTGCGGTGGCAACTTTGTGGTTACCGCAGAGGATCCCGCCGGCCCCTGGTCGGATCCGGTATGGCTGCCGGAAGTGGGCGGGATAGACCCGTCCCTGTTTTTTGACGACGACGGCAAGGCCTACATCATCAATAACGATGCCCCCATCGGCGAACCGCTGTATGACGGCCACCGGGCCCTCTGGGTACAGGAGTTCGACGCGAAAAAACTGGAGACGGTTGGCCCGCGCAAGCTGGTCATCAACGGCGGCGTGAACCTGGCGGAAAAGCCGGTGTGGATCGAAGGCCCACATCTGTTTCGCAAAAATGGCCAGCTGTACCTGATCGCGGCCGAGGGCGGCACCAGCGTGAACCACTCGCAGGTAGTGCTCAAAGGGGAATCGCCCTTCGGCCCGTTTACCCCCTGGGATAACAATCCCATCCTCACCCAGCGTCATCTCGACCCGGATCGCCCCAATCCCGTCACCTCCGTCGGCCACGCCGATTTCGTGCAGGATGCGGAAGATAACTGGTGGGCGGTGTTTCTCGGCATCCGCCCCTATGAGGGCGATTTCTACAACACCGGCCGCGAGACCTTCCTGATGCCGGTGAGCTGGGAAGATGGCTGGCCGGTGATTACTCGCGGCGATCAGCGTATTCCCAGCGTTGCAAAACGCCCGGCGCTGTCGCCACAGCAGCCCGGGCCGCTGCCGCTGACCGGCAACTTTACCCAGCGCGACGAGTTCGACACTCCGCAACTGCCCATGCACTGGCTGCAATTGCGCAACCCGTCCTCCACACCGTGGTTCAGCCTCACCCGCGCTCCCGGCAGCCTGCAACTCACTCCTACCGCCACCGCTCTGGGCGATGCCGGTAACCCCGCGTTTCTGGGGCGGCGCCAGCAGCATTTACAAGGCAGCGCTACCACCCGAATGCGTTTCCAGCCGCAGGGGGAATCCGACCGGGCGGGGCTCGCGGTCTTTCAAAACCGGGAGTACTTCTACTTCTTTGGCATCGTCGGAAACGCCGACGGCGGTGCGGATCTGATTGTCAGCCGGCGGGATGGCGACGCCGCACGCCACGGAAAAACCATTACCCGCCTGGCGCTGGAAACCCCTGCCGACAAACCCGCGGACATCCAGCTCAGAGTGGATGCACGGGGGGCAGAATACGACTTTCACTACAGCCTCGACGGTGGAAAAAACTGGCAGCCCATCCTGCTGTCGGCGGACGGCAAGATAGTGAGCACTCGCCATGCGGGGGGATTTGTGGGTGCGCTTATCGGCCCCTACGCCTACCGCGATGACCGCTGAGCAACAACCCATCGGGGAAAATCGCACAACAGGGCCGCACCGGAATAGGCACTCATCACGCGGTTTGTGATGTGTGTGGCCCTTGCCGGTGTCTGTGGGCGCCAGCGGCGCCTGACGCATGCGCCCTGTTGTTTCCGGGAACATCTACACTAAAGTTGAAATCCCGAAGGGAGTGTGACCCAGAAAAATGTTATGGTCACACCTCGTTTACCTGCGATGGAACCCGTTATGAAACAACCATTTCTTACCATCACCGCCCTCTTTACCGCGCTGCTGCTCATTTCAGTTTGTCCGCGGCGGCAGCGCGAAACCCGCTGACATAAAAATCCTCCACTCGCAGTTTGCCAAAACGCACGCAGCTGGGGCTGTCCCACTGGGGCTTGTGCTGGTAACACACCACCGCGTTGCGCAGGGTGCCCGCGGACAGATCCACCCGCCAGTCCTTTGGTGTCTTCTCCCCTTCTGCAAGCTGCCATCCACCGATCTCCCAGACCCTGCCACGCTTGCCAGGCTCGGATTCGAGATCCATGTAGACGTCATTCAGCTCCACCAGCTTGACGTGTATATCGCCGCGCAGCAGGTGCCACCAGCTGAGTCCTAACGTCGCCTCGCCGACACGGAAGCCGCGATCCGACTGGTTGCGCACTTCCACCCCACGTAAATGGGCGTGCAGCCGTGGCAGGGAAATATCGATATGACGCACCTGGGCTTCCAGGCCGCGCTCATGCAGCCACTGCTGCACTTTTTCCGGCAGGTAAATCGTCAGCAACAGGTTCAGGGTAAGAATCGCCAGCAAGAACGCCACCAGCAACCACAGCACGCGGTGCATGCCCCTGCGCTGCGCCTTGTGTGCGGCAGAATTCGGTGGTGACTCTGGTGGTGTGCTGAACATCGAGACTCGGCGTACAAATTATTTCACGCAGCTCTGGTTCCCTCGTGATCACGTGACCGTTTGGGGGAGTTGCGGGCTCTCTACAGTAAAGACCAGAGCAGCCGTGTCAGATGTCGCCAATTGCTACCGCGAAGGGTTTTCTTTCGCCAACGGTCAGCATGAAAACCAACGGACTGCGCTGACGCGAAAATTCCGGCAGCTAAAGCCTCGTACCGCGCCGCACAAAACGTGCTATTCCACCAGTCGCCATTACACTGTTTATATTTCAACCAATCTGGCACAAGGCTGACCATGCAGAAACAGACCCACAGTCAGGATGTGGTATTGATCGGCGGCGGCCACGGCCACCTAGAGCTGCTGCGCCGATGGGCCAGACAACCCGTGCGCGGCGCGCGCCTGACCCTGGTGTCACCACAGGCACAGAGCGGCTACTCGCCTATGGTACCGGGCATGATTGCCGGTCATTACGCCCACGCTGACATCCATATCGACCTGCCCCGTTTGTGCCGCGCCGCCGGTGCGCGCTTTGTGCAGGCCTGCGCCCACCACATCGACCCGCAGGCAAAACGGGTTTCACTGCTTGGGCAACCGGACCTGTCGTTTGATTATTTGTCGCTGGCGGTCGGCGCTTCCCCCTGTTACCGGATTCCCGGCTCCGAGCTCGCGATCCCGATCAAGCCCATCGGCCAGTTCTACCGTTACTGGGAACAGCTCAGGGAACAGGTCTATCGCAAGCACCAGCCGCTGAAGCTCGGCATCATCGGCGGTGGCGCCGGTGGCTGCGAGTTGGCCATGGCGCTGTCCTCGGCGCTGGAAGAACCGGTGTACAGTGGGCGGGTGGAGATTCACCTGTTGCAGTCCGGCAAAAAAACGCCGGCAGACTATCCACTGCTGGCTCGCCGGCTGGCGGCGCGGGAAATGGCCCGCCTCAATGTGAAACACCACCCCCACTGGCGGGTGGCAGAAATCACCGCGCGCGGGGTGTATAGCGACGAGGGACAGTTTCTTGCCCTCGACAGGGCGCTGCTGTGCACCGAGTCCTCGGCACCACCTTGGCTTTCCCAGTCCGGGCTTGCGGTGGATGAGGCGGGTTTCGTGCAAGTGGATGACTACCTGCGGTCCTGCAGCCACCCGCATATTTTCGCTGTGGGCGATGTGGCGAGCGCCCCTGGGGACCGGCCAAAATCCGCCACGGAATCGCGCAACCAGGGGGCCACCCTGTTTGAAAATCTGTGCGCGACCTTACAGACGCAAAGGCTCCAACCCTACCGGCCGCGCCGCCAATGGCAGCGCCTGCTTTCCTGCGGCGGAACACACGCTATCGCAGCCTGGGGCGGTATTGCCGCCGTGGGTCCGGCCCTGTGGCGCCTGAAGGATTATCTCGACCGGCGTTACATCAACCAGTTCCATCAGTTGCCGGTGCCCACATCCAGGGTGACGGAGAGCGAATTCGCCACCGCCAGTGCCCCCGACCAACACGGTGAAAAAATCCCCTCGGCGGTGGACTGAATTGCGCAAACCGCTCGGGCCGCCGGCGACCCTTTCTTGTGTAACTATTCTTCGATTGCCAAACGCAGCGCGGATGGCAATACTGTCGCCATAAAATCCGGGGAGGCCCCGGACAAGAACAAACTCGTCTCACAGAGTACCGCGAAGAGCCAAATCTATTTAAAGCTCTACAGGAAACTCTGTTATGAAAAAAATCGTCATTATTGGCGGTGGTGCCGGCGGCCTGCAGCTCGCCACCAGTCTCGGGCGCCACTTCGCATTCCGCCGCTTCGGCCGCGCCAATAAATCCCCTGCCGCCCAAGTCACCCTGGTGGACAAAAACCGCACCCACATCTGGAAACCCCTGCTGCACCAGGTTGCCACCGGTGCACTGGACTCCAGTCTCGATGCGTTGAACTACCAGGTACACGCCCGCGCCAATGGCTTCCAGTTTGAACTGGGCAGCCTGCAGGGGCTTGACCGTGAAAACCAGACTGTCGAACTCGCGGAAGTCTGCAGTGAAGACGGCACGCCCCTGGTGCCCGCGCGCAAACTGGAATACGACTATCTGGTGTTTGCGCTCGGCAGCCAGAGTAACGATTTCAATACCCCCGGCGTGCGTGCCAACTGCCAGTTTCTCGACAGTGCGGAACAGGCGCAGAAATTCCACAACCGCCTGCTGGATCAGTTCCTGCAGCTGGAAAGTCGCGTGGCGGAGTCCGTACATATCGCCATCGTCGGCGGCGGCGCCACCGGTGTGGAACTGGCCGCGGAACTGGTGGACGCGGTACACGAGATGGGCCACTACGGTCGCATCAAGAACGGCGATCTTAAGGTCACGTTGATCGAGGCCGGTCCACATCTGCTACCGGCGCTGCCCCCGCGGCTCGGCAACAGTTCGCAGAAAGAGCTCAGCAAAATCGGTGTGCGCGTGCTCACCAGCACCCAGGTGGCCGAGGCCACCGCCACCGGATTTGTCACCAAAGACGGCGAGGAAATCCCCGCGGCGATCCGTGTGTGGGCGGCCGGGGTCAAGGCACCGGATTTTCTGAAATCAATGGATGGGCTCACCCTCAATCGCCAGAATCAGATTGAAGTGGAAGCCACCCTGCGCAGCAAGGACGACCCGGCGATTTTCGCCTTGGGTGACTGCGCCGGCTGCGAAGACAGCAATGGCCAGAAAGTGCCCCCACGCGCCCAGTCTGCCCAGCAGATGGCAAAGACCGCCAGCGATAACCTGATTCGCCTGGTGGAAGATCCGGACGCGGAGCTGCAGCCATTTACCTACAAGGATCGCGGCTCACTGGTTTCCCTGTCCAAGTTCGACGCGGTGGGCAACCTCATGGGTGGGCTGGTGAAAGGCAGCCTTACCATCGAGGGACGTCTCGCGGGCCTCGCCTATCGCTCGCTCTACCGCATGCACCTGGCGGCGCTGCACGGCTGGCCCAAGGCGATGCTGTTGTATGTGATCGGTCAGGCAAACCGGTTTGTGAAACCGCGCCTGAAAATGCACTGAGCCCGTCAGGGCATCCATCCTCGTAACCACCGCCCCGCCTGCCTGACGCCCGCGCCATGACATCCCGTGTCATGGCGCGGCTCTTCCCCGCTGCCGAAAATTCACCAACACCCTGTAAAAGGGTGTGACGAATTTCGCAAACACAAAAAGCGGGCGCAGCATGGAAACCGAAGAACTCCTCGAGAAAAAATCAGCCACCGAACTACAGAGACCCAGAACGGTGCCCAACTCGGGAAGCTACAACCATGCCGGTACCGTGTTCCAGATGCCCGCCCACTTCGGCGGCGTGGAAGGCGGCCTCGCGCCACTGGTGTATCGCGACACACTTACCGCTGCCACCATGTACGAGACCGACGGCGAACAACTGGCGCGCCTGTTGCCGAAAAATTTCACCTTGCTGCGCAACGAGATCATGGTGGCCTCGATGATGAATCGCGGCGTGGAGTGGATGGGCGGCGAGCCCTATAACATTCTCGCCGTCAATGTGCCGGTACGCTTCGAAGGCGAGCGGGACAATCTGGAGGGTTGGTACAACCTGGTCACCTGGGAAAACAATCCGATCCCCATCCTGCCCGGCCGTGAATCCGCAGGTATCCCCAAAATTCCCGGCCATATTGAGGATTTCCGTTTCGACGGCAACGAGATGCGCACCTGGGCACACCTCAGCGGCCACACCTTCTGCGAACTGCACTTCACCGATATCGCCGATGCGGATCCGCAAACCGAAGCCGCGGTAAAAGAAGAATTTACCGAAATGGACTGGATGGGCTGGCGGCACATCCCGAGCCTCGGCAACCAGGGCGGCGCCGACCTCTCCCACGCCACGCTGTTTCCGCAGGAATTCGAGTGCCGCTCGGTGCGCATCGCCCGTGCCGAGGTGCAGTGGTTTGCCCCCCAGCCCTGGAAGCTGCCCACCCAGGTACACATCATCAGCCAGCTGGCCGCCCTGCCGGTGAGAGGCGCCGGTAAGGCACTGCTGCTGGATGCGCGCAATGTATTACGCGGCGATCTCACCAAGGTTCTGTATTAATTCATCCTGCAAATCTAGCAACTGCACCGATCACTCACGGATTTCAAGGTAAGTCATCGTTATGAGCAAACTCTTTCAAGATAAAGTCGCCATCGTTACCGGTGCCGGCAATGGACTCGGAAAATCCCACGCACTGGCGCTGGCGCGCCTCGGCGCCAAGGTGGTAGTGAACGATCTGGGCGGCGACCGCGCGGGCCAGGGTGCCTCCGCCACCGCCGCGCAACAGGTCGTCGAGGAAATCCAGGCCGCCGGCGGTACCGCGCTGGTGGATGGTGGGGATATCACCCGTTTTGCCGACGCCGAAGCCATGGTGCAGAAGGCGCTGGATGCCTGGGGCCGTGTGGACATCCTGATCAATAACGCGGGCATCCTACGGGATAAGTCCTTCGCAAAAATGGATCTGGCGGATTTCCGCTCGGTGCTGGAAGTGCACCTTATGGGCACGGTGAATTGCTGTAAAGCGGTGTGGGAACCCATGCGCGCACAGAATTACGGCCGTATTTTGATGACCACCTCCGCCTCCGGCCTGTACGGTAATTTCGGCCAGTCGAACTACGGTGCCGCGAAAATGGCGGTGGTCGGTCTGATGAACACCCTGCGCCTCGAAGGGGCGAAAAACAATATCCACGTCAACGCCCTGGCGCCCACGGCGGCCACCCGTATGACCGAAGACCTGCTGCCGCCGGACTTCGCCAACCTGCTCTCTACCGAATCCGTAACCGCGGGCGCCCTGGCCATGTGTACCGAGGAAGCACCCAGCGGGGAAATTCTGTGTGCGGGCGGCGGCTGTTATTCGCGCACCACCATTTTTGAAACCGAGGGTGTGTTCGTCCGCCCGGAAAGCCAGAACGCAGAGCATGTGGCCGGGCAGTGGCAACAAATTGCCGACACCACAACCCAGCACAATCTCGACAACGCCGCAGGCCAGACCGAGCGCTTTATCCGCAAGGCGCTGACCGCGCTGCAACACGGCGCCGCCAAGGCCGAAGCCTGATTGCTAAGGCCTGCATTTACCAGAATTCAATTTGTGAGTACAACATGAAACAAGCATTGATCGTATCCGCCGCGCGTACACCGATTGGCAAAGCCTACCGCGGTGCCTTCAACAACCTGGAAGCACCTTCGCTGTCCTCGTTTGCGGTGCAGTCTGCCATTACCCGCGCAAATCTGGACCCGGCCGATATCGAAGACTGTGTGTGGGGCGCGGCCCTGCAACAGGGCACCCAGGGTGCCAACCTGGCCCGGCAAGTAGCCATGTCTGCGGGCCTGCCGGTGACGGTTGCGGGCATGTCGCTGGATCGCCAGTGCGCCTCCGGCCTGATGGCGGTGGCCACCGCTGCCAAACAGATCATCCACGACGATATGCCCATCGTGCTCGCCGGGGGCTGCGAGTCCATCTCCCTGGTGCAGACCGACAAACTGAACCTGGATCGCGTTGTCGACCCCCAGGCCATTGCCAACGTGCCCAACATCCACATGCCGATGCTGGATACCGCCGAAGTGGTGGCCAACCGCTACAGCATCGACCGCGAGGTGCAGGATGCCTACGCACTGAAATCCCAGCAGCGCACCGCCGACGCCCAGGCCGCCGGCCGCTTCGACCGCGAGCTGGTCAAGGTCAGCGCCACCAAGCTGGTACAGGACCGCAACACCGGCGAGATCAGCGAACAGAAAGTCACTCTCGAGAAAGATGAGTGCAACCGCCCGGAAACCGCCCTGGAAAATCTGCAGGGACTGAAACCGGTGCGCGACGGTGGTTGTATTACCGCCGGCAACGCCTCGCAACTTTCGGATGGCGCCGCAGCGATGATCCTGATGGAGGCTGCCGAAGCCGAGCGCCGCGGCCTCGAGCCCCTGGGCGCCTACGTGGGCATGGCGGTGGCCGGCTGCGAACCGGACGAAATGGGTATTGGCCCGGTGTACGCCATTCCCAAACTGCTGAAAAACCACGGCCTCACCATGGACGACATCGGCCTGTGGGAACTGAACGAAGCCTTCGCGGTACAGGTAATTTACTGCCGCGACAAACTGGGTATTCCCGACGAGCGCCTGAACGTCAACGGCGGTGCCATCTCCATTGGTCACCCCTACGGCATGAGCGGTGCGCGCATGGTGATGCACGCGCTGATCGAGGGTAAACGCCGCGGTGTGCGCTACGTTGTGGTCACCATGTGTGTCGGCGGCGGTATGGGTGCGGCCGGTTTGTTTGAAGTGCTGTGATGACCCCCTCCTATTACAACAGCGATCGCCACAGTGCGCCGCACCGGCGCTACAACCCGCTCACGGGGGAGTACATTCTGGTCTCCCCCCACCGCAACCAGCGTCCATGGCAGGGGCAGGTGGACGCACCACCGCCCGGGGAAACCCGGGCCTATGTGGAAGACTGCTACCTGTGCCCGGGCAACGGCCGCAGTGGTGGCGAGTACAACCCCGACTACCGGGGCACCTTTGTTTTTGACAACGACTTCCCTGCCCTGCTGGACACCGCCGATGCTCCTGCGGCCAGCAGTGAGCACCCACTGCTGGCACAGACACCGGTGCGCGGCCAGTGCCGCGTCATCTGCTATTCACCTCAGCACCATCTAAGCCTTGCGGAACTGCCCGTGCAAGACATCGCCGGCGTGGTGGATACCTGGGCAAACCAGTACCGGGAACTGGGGCAGCAGTTTCCCTGGGTGCAAATCTTCGAGAACAAGGGCGCGATGATGGGCTGCTCCAGCCCCCATCCCCACGGGCAGATCTGGGCGCTGGACACCCTGCCCACCGAGGCCGCCAAGGAAGATCGCCACCAGCGGGAATACCTGCAAAAACACGGGCACTCCCTACTGCTGGAGTACGCGCAGCTCGAGAGCGAAAAGGGCGCGCGCACCGTGGTGGAAAATCCCGGCTGGATCGCCGTGGTGCCCCACTGGGCCGCCTGGCCATTTGAAACCCTGGTGCTGCCAAAGTTTTCCCTGCAGCGGCTGGAGCAGACCACCGCGGAGCAGCGCCTGCAACTGGCGGACCTGCTCAAGCGCCTGCTGACCCGCTACGACAATTTATTCCAGACCCGCTTCCCCTACACCATGGGCTGGCACGGTGCGCCCTACGGGCCAGACGCGGGCGACGCCGGTCACTGGCAATTCCACGGGCATTTTTACCCGCCGTTGTTGCGCTCCCACAGTGTGCGCAAATTTATGGTGGGCTTCGAGATGCTCGCCGAGGGGCAGCGCGACCTCACCCCGGAGCTGGCCGCGCAGATGCTGCGGGACTGCAGCGAACAACATTTTTCCACCTCTTCCGAATAATCGACAGCTTGCGAGATCGTTATGCGCCTGGATTTTTTTTGCACTTACTGGGGCTCCCACCATATCCCGCTGCCACAATTTGTGGAGCAGGTACTGGAGGCCGGCTATCGCGGTATCGAAACCCCGATCCCCGACGCACGCAGCCGACAGGAGCAGATCGCGGCACTCATGTCCGCCACCGGTGTCGAACTGATCGCTCAGGTGGTGCTGTGCAAGGACCCGAACTTCGAGAATTACCGCGCACAGTATCTGGATGAAGTGACCGCCCTGGCGGAACTGAATCCACGCATGATCAACTGCCATACCGGGCGCGACTATTTTACCCGCGAGCAGAATATCGAGCTGATCGGCGCGGCCCAGGCCATTGCCGACGCCCACGGCGTGCCGATTGTGCACGAGACCCACCGCGGCCGTTTCAGCTTCAACCCCTGGACCATCGAGGAATACCTCGAAGCCCTGCCGGAGCTGCGCCTTACCGCCGATTTTTCCCACTGGTGTGTGGTGAGCGAATCCCTGCTGGAGCACCACCCGGAACTGATCGAGCGTATAGCTCCGCGCTGTGGCTACATTCATGCCCGCGTGGGCCATTCCAACGGGCCGCAGATCATCGATCCCCGCTCACCCCACTGGCAGGCCGAAGTCGAGGCGCATATCCGCTGGTGGCAAAAAATTCTCGACAGCCAGGTGGATTGCACCGAATTCGCCATCACTCCGGAATTCGGCCCGCCCACCTATATGCCGGTGCACCCGCAGACCAACGCGCCGCTGGTGAACCAGTGGGATATCAATTTGCACATGAAAGCACTGTTGCAAGACCGGCTGAGTGGCACCCTCAGCGGAAAATAAATACGGGAGACTGTGATGACCACAACAACCAACGAAGCGGGGCCCATCCGCTGGTACAAAACCCCGGTGGACAAGCAGGCATTTCGCGCGCTGCTGGAGAAAAAGGACGGGCCGGGACTGTTTATAGTGGGCGTGACCCTGGCCCTGCTGATCAACTTCGGCTATCTCGCTTACGCCACCCTCGGCACCTGGTGGAGTTACCTGTTCTTTTTTATCTACGGCAGCATTTATGTGCTATCGGGCATGGCGGCGATGCACGAAACCCACCATCGCACCGCCTTCAAAACCCCGTGGCTAAACGAAACCGTCAACTGGATTTCCGGCTTTATGCTGCACAAGGAGGCGCGCTACGATCGCTGGCGTCACCTGCAGCACCACGCCTACACCCTGTACGAAGAACAGGACCCGGAATTTTTCACCGCGCGCCCACCGGTGTCGCCCTGGTTGCTGCCACTGGCGATGGCGGTGTACTACCCGCGCGAGCTGATCATTCCGTTTGTTCACGCCACCGGCAAACGGCCCGCATATATCGACGAACGCATTAACGACAAACAGTGGCAGGACATCGTCTGGTCCTCCCGGCTGTTCGTGCTGGGTGTCGTCGCCCTGGTGAGCTGGTCGATTCTGGCCCAGTCCTGGCTGCCGCTGGTCTATACCATTTTCGCGCCCTACTACGGCGGCTTCCTCGCCACCCTGGTGCAGACCACGCAGCACACCGCGCTGGCGGTCAATAATCCTGACCACCGCACCAGCACCCGCACCACCTACATGAATCCGCTGCTGCAGTTCTTCTACTGGAATATGAATTACCACACCGAGCATCACATGTACGCGGCGGTGCCCTTCCACGCCTTGCCGAAGTTGCATTTACTGGTGAAACACGACTATCCGGAACCCTCCGACGGTTTTGTGAATACTCTAAAAGAGATTCTTCCTGCCGCACAACGTGTCCGCAAAGCACCGCAGGATTTTATCCGCGTGCAGCTTCCCGAACAGTCGTAAAACGCAGTCGAATTAATTACGCCCAACAAAAAAGCGCTGCCTTGGCAGCGCTTTTTTGTTGGGATCGGATGAGCCGATTCAACCGTTATGCCGTAGCAAAGGCCTTCTCTGCAGATTGCCGTGCAGCAACCAACCGACCGGCTCCTGGTGCTGCAGCCACTGCGTAGATCTCCGGAGCAATGCTACTACGTTGCTGATAGCGCCGCGCGCATTCACGCTCGAACGCCGCCACTTTGTCGCGTTCCACAAATGCCACCAGGCAGCCGCCAAATCCGGCACCCGCCTGGCGCACACCAATGACGCCGGGAGATTCCGACGCAGCCGCAAACATCGCTTCCATATTGGGCACGGTAATCTCGTACAAATCCCTGGCGCCCATAAACGAATCGCGGCACAACTGGCCAATTGCCGCCCGGTCATCATTTTCAAACGCCTGCGCAAGATCAAACACCCGCTGGTTTTCTTCGACCACAAACTGGCAGCGCCGCGCAACCACCGGGTCCAACTGGGCGCTGACCTCGGCGAAGTCCGCCACTGACAGGTCCCGCAGTGTCTCAATGTCCCGGCCCTGGGCCTGAATCTGGCGCACACCGGTCATACAGCTTTCCCGGCGTTCACCATACGCAGAATTGGACAGGCTGCGCGGCGTGCAGGTATTGCAGATCACTGGCAGAATGTCCGCCGGCAGCGCCGCATAGGAGTGTTTCAGGTCGCGGCAGTCGAGCAACAGCAGGGAGTCCGCCTCACCGAGTATCACGCTGTACTGATCCAGTACCCCGCAATTGACGCCGACGATTTTGTTTTCCGCGCGCTGGCAAAGTAGTGCCATGTCCACCGGGTCCAGCTGGAAACCGCCCAGTTGCGAAAACAATACCGTCACCGCCGCCTCCAGAGATGCCGAGGAACTGAGGCCGCTGCCAATGGGCAGGGTACCGTGCACCATCACATCACAACCGGTCAACGGATACCCGTCCTCTACCAGCAATTGCGCCACCGCCTGCACATAGATCTGCCAGCCGGAAAGTCGCTCCGCAAGCACATCGCGGCAATCAAACTGACCATCGCCTTCGATATTGAGGGAAGACAAGTGCACCTGGTGATCCTCGCGGCGCGCCGCCACCAGCCAGGTATCGCGATCAATGGGCACCGTGAGTACAAAGCCACCGTTGTAGTCGGTGTGGCTGCCCATGGCATCCACGCGCCCGGGGGCGCGCACCCAGCACTCGGGCTCGCGCCCGTAGCGATTGCGAAAGGCGTCGGCGACTTTTTCGACGCGCGCGCGATCAGCGGCGCCTTCGTTGGAACTGTGCGTTTTGCGACCCTCTTTCGGATCCACTTTACGATCGTTCGCCATAGCCTTCACCGCCCTGCCATCAGGCGACGGTCGCGGTGATACACCAGCGGGTTCAGCGTACTCGCTACCTTGTCACCGGGCACCAACCCCGGCATCCAGCGCTGCAGATCGCGGTGCTGATTGAAATTCTGCGGCTCGGAAACCCTGCAGCCGTCGGCCACCCAGATCACCGTCATCACCTCGCGCATGCGCTCACTGGAGTTGGGGCCTGCTGAGTGCAGGGTCCAACCCGCGTGAAAGGTCGCGTCCCCCGCACTCAAGGCGGTGTCGCAGCTGACGCGGTAGCCGCGATCTTCCACGTAATTGGAGAAGGCTGCTTCGGAATCATCGGAGATGGGCATATCCCCCAGGTAGCCATCGCGGTGGGAACCGGAGGCAAACTGCAGAATCCCCATGCTCGGGTCCAGGTCTACCATTGGCATCCACATGGTGATGGTGTTGTCGGTGTCCACCGGCCAGTAGTGCTGGTCCTGGTGCCAGGGGGTATGGCCGCCGCCGGGCTCTTTGTACAGCGCCTGATCGTGATAGATACGCACCCCATCAACCCCCATCAAGCGCGCGGCAATTTCACCGTAGCGCTGGGCGCAGATGTACTTACGCACTTCCAGATCCCGGGACCACAGGTTCATATGCTTGAGAAACGCTTTCTGGTAGGTATCCCGCTGCGCCATGGGCAGTGTGGTGTGCTCGGTGCGGGCAATGGCATCGGCAACCACCTGGCGCTGCTCGGCAACCTCACTGGCACTGGCCACACCCCGCAGGGTGATGTGGCCATCGCGGGCGAAACATTTCGCAGCGGATTCCGGCAGGTCGTAACTCTGGCTCTGCCAGGGATAGGATTCGGAAAGGGGTTTCTTCTGAACAGGAGTTTCCATACTACTTTTCCAAAAACATTAGGCGGAAATCGCCTGAGCGAAAATTTCGCGCAGAGCGGGCTTGTGAATTTTTCCGGAAGCGGTACGCGGCAATGGCTCGTCGCTAAACAGGATTTCCTGGGGAATCTTGAACTGCGCCAGGTGGCCCTTGAGGAAGTCGCGAATGGCATCGGCGTCCTGCTGGCCGTCATCGGTGTACACCACGGCACCTACGGCCTCGCCGAGGCGCTCATCGGCAATCCCCACCACGCCCACTTCCAGTACATCCGGGCACTGGTACAGGGCGGATTCCACCTCCAGGCAGCTGATGTTCTCGCCGCCGCGAATGATGATGTCCTTGATGCGATCGACGATGTACAGGAAGCCCAGCTCGTCGCGGTAGCCGACATCGCCGGTTTTAAACCAGCCGTTGTCGAAAGACTTGGCTGTGGCCTCGGTGTTTTTCCAGTAGCCGACAATATTTGCCGGGCCGCGGAAACAGATCTCTCCGGTTTCCCCTGCCGGCAACTCCGCACCGTTTTCGTCGGCAATTTTCAGTTCGGTCACATTCGGGGTCACCATGCCCACGGAACTGGGGCGCGCCTGATACATGGCGCCGGAGATGACGCAACCCAGCCCATTGGTTTCGGTAAGGCCGTAGGCACCGCCGGCATTGAGACCAAACTCATCGTGAATACGTAGTGCGTGGGCCGCCGGCCGCGCGGCGCCGCCGGCAAACACTTCTTCCAGGGAGCTGGTATCAAACTGTGCGAATTCCGGATGGTTGAGCAGGTCCTGAGACATGGTGGGCACACCATTGAAATAGGTAATGCGCTCGCGCTCGATCAACTCCAGCGCCACCTTTGGATCCCACTTGTGCATCAGTACCAGCTTGCGGCCGCTGGCAATGGACAACAGAAAAATGGCGTGGGATCCGGTCACATGGAAAAACGGCACCGTGACCAGCGCGGCAAGTTTTTTGTTGGGGTCGGTGAGGTCCTCGCCGAGACCGGCGGCATGGTTGGCCACACTCATCAACGCCCAGCTCATCAACGCGGAGACAATCCCGCGATGAGTGGAGAGCGCGCCCTTGGGGTTACCGGTGCTGCCCGAGGTATAAAAAATGGATGCCTCATCCTCGGGGTCTATGTCAGTCGACGGGAAACTGTCCGCGGGTTCCTGCAGCAGTGATGCGTAGTCCACACAGGTATGCGAGCCCGGTTCGCCGCCCCCGGGTTCAGCCACATGGATCAGGTGAATATTCTGCCCCTGATCCTGTCCTAGGATGCGCTGCGCGCGCTCGCCATCCACCACCGCAATATCGGCACCGGCATCCTTGAGGGCGTAAATCAGTTCTTCCCCGGTCCACCAGCTGTTCAGCGGCACCACCACCGCTCCCATGGCGGTAATCGCAAGAAACGCGATGCACCACTGGGGGTTATTGCGCATGGCGATCGCCACTTTGTCCCCTTTCTTCACACCGAGCTGCTGTTGCAGTCCCAGAGCAAACGCGCACGCCTGCTGATAAACCTCGCGAAACGACAAACGCTGCTCGCCAGAAACCAGAAACTCTTTATCGCCGTGGGCGAGCATCATCTGGTACAGCTGGGCGAGATTGGCCGGCGCCGATTTGTAGTAGCGCACCGAGTGGCTGTCGCGCCGGGTTTCGGCAATTTCGAATGGCTGTCCGCTCTGGGTCAGGTGCGCAACCGCTTGCTGGTATTTTTCAACCTGCTGCTGCAGGGACACCGGAGTTTTGTTGTTATTTTGCATAGCTTCCACTCATCAATGGCTGGTCGGGCTACAGTGCCGACCTAGTTGGATAATTCCGCTTGCAGACGCTCGCTGGAGGCGCCACTGGCCGCCAGCTCCCGCAAACGCTCCTGACATTCTTTACCCGCACGCATAAAGTCCCGCCAGTGCACACCGCGGTCGATCACCAGCTGACTGAGGGCGGAAATATCCGGTTTTGACTCGGCTTCCTTTTGTGATTTGTTTTTCGCTTTATTTTTTTTGGGAGCAAAACCGGTGGCAAATTTTCGCCCGAGAAAGGAACCGTTCAGCCAGCCCGCAGTGGAGAACCCCTCGGGTAAGGGTTCGATGCCGAGATACTCGCGTACTTCACTCAGCGGGCGCGGGAACAACTCTTCATAGGGGTAGGCCTGCGGTGGAAAATGCGCGCGCGCCTGGGCGCCGCGGCGATAGGCTTCCTTGAGCAGGCGCCGCCATTCCTTCCAGCCGACCTTGGGAATAATGATGCTGCTGAGAATGCCAAAAGGACCGGCAAATGCCAGCCAGCGCGGAACACCGCTCAACCCCTGGGCATAAAGGATATTCAGCATCTCGCCACTCAGGTCCGTGCCATAGCCGGAGAGAATATGCGAGGGGTCGTGCTCAAACAGACCGCGCTCCAGCAACCAGCGGGTGTCCTCGTCCATATCGATGGAATCGAAAAATCCATCCCGGTAGGCGAGGCCCGCGAGCAGATAGGCGGGGGCAATACCCGGTGCACTCATCATCTTGTAATAGGCGTGACCGAAAGAACCCTCGGGCATGTTTTCCAGGTTCTTCAGCTGGCAGGCCTCGCCAAAATCCGGTTTTTCCCGCAGTAGACGCGCACCCACCGGATGCCGACGCATTTCTTCAACGTCCTTGAGAATCTGCGGGCCGGTCAAATAAATGCGCGCACGCGGCACCTGCTTCGCACCGCCCTCACTGACCGGGTTCATCATCCAGCGAAACGCCGCGTACAAGCCGCGTAAGTAGTAGCGCCGATCGAGACGAATCATAAAGCCTCCTGCATTGCACTCTGTTTTCGGGATTCGACGGCAGACGGCAATCCGTTGCGGGCAATCACATCCCGGTACCAGAGCCCGCTGTCTTTTACCGTGCGCTCGCCAGTGTCGTAATCCACCCACACCAGTCCGAAGCGCGGCTCCAGGCCCTCTGCCCACTCGAAGTTATCCATCAGCGACCACTGCAGAAAACCCAGCACCTCTACGCCGTCGTCAATCGCGCGGTGCACCGCATCCAGATACAGAGAAAGAAATTCGATGCGACTGTCATCGGCGACCGACTTGACCCCGTCGATCTCCACCAAGGTGTCGTCCATGGCGCAGCCGTTTTCGGTAATCATGACCGGCAGGCCGTAGCGCTCATTGGCGTCGGTGAGCACCTGATACATACCCTGGGGAAACACTTCCCAGTCGAGCGCGGTGTAATTGGCGCCGGGCACCCGGTGGTCATCACTGGCGACGCCGGTGGGCGACTGGCCATCGGGTTTTACCCAGTAGCGGGTGTAGTGATTGATACCGAGAAAATCGCTGGGCGCGGACATGGCAGCGAGATCGCCGTCCTGAACCAGGCCCGATTGCGCCTCGAGGATGGGAACAAGGCTCGCCGGGTACTCGCCTTTCAGCATGGCGTCGGTGAACAGGCGATTGAAACTGGTATCCGATTGTTCCACCGCCTGGCGGCCCGCTTCGGAGCCGTCCGTGGAATCGAACAGGGCCTGGTGGATAACCGGGCCGATGCGGCAATTGGGCGCATTCTCGCGCACCCGCGCCACCGCCATGCCGTGGGACAGGTTCAGGTGGTGCGCCACACGGAAGTAGCCGTTCACGTCCTGCAGGCCCGGTGCGTGGCTTCCGTGCAAGTGCCCATTAAAGGCAAAGACATTGGGTTCGTTGTGGGTGAACCAGGTTTTCACCCGGTCGCCAAAAGTCCGCGCGGCGGTTTCGGCGTAGTCGGCGAAGTGGTCACAGATCTCGCGGTTCTGAAAACCGCCGCGGTCCTGCAGCGCCTGCGGCAGATCCCAGTGAAACAGGGTCACCATAGGCTCGATATCTGCCGCCAACAGCCCGTCGATCAGGCGCTGATAGAAGTCGATACCCTCCTGGTTCGCCGCACCGCGTCCGGCGGGGAAAATACGCGGCCAGGCCAGGCTGAACCGGTAAGCCTGCAGGCCCAGTTCCGCCATCATGGCGATATCCTGCTGCCATCGGTGGTAGTGGTCGCAGGCCACATCCGCATTGCTGCCATCCGCAATCCGCCCGGGTTTGGCACAAAACGTATCCCAGATGGATGGGCCGCGGCCGCCCTCGGCAGTGGCGCCCTCGATCTGGAAGGCGGCGGTGGCGCTGCCCCACAGAAACCCCTCGGGAAAACGCCGGCGGGTCACTGCGCCGTCTGCGCGGGCGGCAGCATCGAATCCGGTAGGTCTTTTATTGTTGTGCATCTCATTCTCTCCTGCGGGCATCATTCTTCAATGAGACCCAGTTGCAATCCTTTACCCGTTGCGCCGCAGCATCCCCGGCAGCTGACAATGACAACCAACATTTGCAGTTGAAAAGATTTATTTTCAATATATCTTATTCACTCTGTGTGGAACAGGACATCGCTGGTCGGCACGGAAAAATAAACGCCAATGTGCGCCAATTTCGGGAGAAGAATAACGATGCATTTTCTAGTGACAGGCGCCGCGCGCGGGATCGGCGCCGCCATCTGTGAGGCCGCACAGGCTGCGGGCCACCAGGTAACCGCGTGTGATATCGACAGCGACGCGCTGGAAGCCCGCTGGCAGGACGCGGAAAACGTCAGTATCGCCAGGCTCGATGTGACCGATGCGCAACAGTGGAGCGCGGTGGCCGAAGCGCGCTGGCAAAGCGCACCGGTGGATGTGCTGGTGAACGTGGCGGGCATTCTGCGCCCGGCGGAAACCGGCGAAATGCGCGCGAGCGACATCGACCTGCAATTCAAGGTCAACACCCTGGGCGTGATCTACGGCACCAACGCACTGGCGGAGAAAATGATCGGCCGTGGCAGCGGCCACATCATCAATGTGGGGTCCACCGCAGGCCTGTTTGCCACGCCCGGCAACGCGGTGTACGCGGCGAGTAAACACGCGGTGCGCGGATTCACCATTGCCGCCGCAGGGGATTTGCGCCCCCACGGCGTAAACGTAAGCCTGGTTGCGCCCACGGCGGTGCAGACCGAGATGCTCGACCAACAACGGGGCGACCACCGCGCCGCGCTTTCTTTCGAGGGCAAGCGCGCGCTGACACCCCAGGAAGTGGCGCAGATGATCATCGGCGAGGTGCTGGAGAAGAAACCGCTGGAAACCTACCTGCCAAGCTCCGATCACTGGACCGGCCGACTGTGCACGGCGTTCCCCGAGCTGTTCCTCAAGGTGGCGAAGAAAGCCCGGGAAAAGGGTGTGAAGAATTTCAATTCCGCCGCCTTTGGTGGCAGCGGTGGCAGTGGCGGTAGCGACGGTCAGTAGACCGTCGCAATCACTGCTTTCCGCAAACCATCAAGACAGCTGGTATTCCTTGCGCAGCAACCAGTCGCGCAGGGATACCGGCAGTTTTGCCAGGGTGCGCAACAAACGGTTATTGCCACCGCCGCTCACGATACGCGGCGCGCGCGACAACAGCAGCTTGGGTGCGACCTGCGCGGCAAAGTCTTCGGCGCTCATGGCGACTTTCTCGCCGCCCTCGAAACGCTTGCGAATACCCGCGTAGTATTTCTGGTAGCGGGAATCGGCACTGCCGAACATTTCCACCCCGGTGGCGGAGCGGGTTTCGATTTCCGTGCTCACCGCCGCCGGCTGCACCGTGGTCACCTCGATATTGAACGGCAACAACTCCATGCGCAGCACATCCGAGAACATGTGGATCGCCGCCTTGGTTGCACAGTAGGTTGCCGTGAACGGCGCCGGCAATTCGCCCACCACGCTGCCCACATTGACGATGCGGCCATAGCCCTGAGCGGCCATATGCGGGAACACTGCCTGGGTAATACCGATACAGGCGGTCAGGTTGGTGTCCACCAGACCTTTCAGCTGTTCAAAATCTGCTTCCACCGCCGGTGCGGTGCTGCTGACCCCCGCGTTATTGATCAGCATGTCGATGGAGCCCGCCTCGCTGACCACGGTGTTCAGTGCATCCTCCACACTGCGCCGGTCGAGCACATCGAGACGCAGCGGAATCAGATTTTCCGATGCGATGTCCTCGAGCACTTCCGGCCTGCGCGCCGTCGCGTAGACCCGACAGCCGCGGCGCGCCAGCTCCTGGGCCAGGGCGCGCCCGATACCGGTGGAACAACCTGTGATCAATACATTCTGGATTTTTTTCATGGCCTGCGACCTTCCTGTAGACTAGCAACCGGCTGACAGGGCCATCCCGACCTTTGCCCGCCCGATTTGCGGAAATGTACCGCAAATTCTGAATCGCAGCGCCCGCGCCGAACGCGGACCTGCGTCCCGAACTTCCGTGTTCGGGCGATGAATCCAATGGAATCCCGGTATGAACAAGACTTCACCACTCACCGACCTGCTGCCCGTGGGCGATCTTTCCCGCGGTGTCGGCCAGAAGCTCACCAAAGAGCAGCGCGACCTGCAGCGCATCGAGCGCATGACACTGGCGGCCTTCGAACTGTTTACCGAGCACGGCTACCAGAACACCACCATCGAAGCCCTGTGCACCCAGGCGAATGTGTCCACCCGGGATTTTTACAAACTGATCAAAACCCGCGAGTCCCTGCTGGCGCGGGTGTACGTGCGCGTGTTCGAGCACGTGGAAACCTGCATCGCCATCGCCCTGGAAAATGCCGAAGGGCTGAGCAGCAGCGCGCGCGTCGACACCGCGGTGGATGCCTGGGTACACGCCTATACCAACGACCACCGTTACGCGCGCCTCTCCTACATCGAGATCATCGGCGTGTCCGATGCGCTGGAAAAACTTCGCCACGAAGCCCACCAGCGCTTCTCGGCACTGATCCACAAGGAGCTTGCCAACCAGTCCCGGGATCCCAGCCAGATCATGAACGGCAAACTGCCGCTGGCGATTGTCGGCGCCTGTAACGAGCTGATTCTGAACTGGCTGAGCCAGTCACCGCGCCCCAACCCCGAGTCACTCGCTGACGAGGTCAAGGAGATGTACCGAATCATCCTCGCGGGCCTCGACGCCACCGGCCCAAAATAAAAAGGGCGGAGCCACTGGGGGGCTCCGCCAATCGCGACACCTCATTTCGACAAGGGTGTTCTTGCCCCGTACAGTGACGGGTTCAAAAAGGGTCTAACCATCAACAAGGCTTAAAACCACTCTGGCTGCATATCGTGGAAACTGGATTCCAGTGTGCGTGCAAGCCCGAACCAGTGGTAAATCTTCCCCAGCTCCTGGCGGAAGAAAAACACCATGGCCTGGCGCTTGCCGAGATAAAAATCCTTCTCCTGCTGGTGTAGCTTCTCATCCGCCAGCTGGCGGCAGGCAATCAGCCCCTGACGGATCCACAGCCAGGCGGCCACGATATGCCCCGCGCCACGCAGGTAGCTTACGGAATTGGCAAAGACCAATTCCGGCGATGCCTCACCAATACTTTCAAAAATTTCCCGGGTAGTAGACTCCCAGTTTTCCACTGCCTGGCGCAGCGCCTCGACAAATTCCGTCAATTCACTGAATTCACCGGCCTCAAACAACGTGGCCTCGATCTTCTGAATCAGCAGGCGGAAACCCTGCATCTGATTCATCGGCACCTTGCGCGCGAGCAGGTCCAGAGACTGGATACCGGTCGTGCCTTCGTGAATAGGATTGATACGGTTGTCCCGGTAAAACATTTCCACCGGGTGCTCATTGATATAACCGTGGCCACCAAGTACCTGAATGGCCATATCGTTGGCCGCGAGCCCCGCCTCCGACGACCAGGTCTTGATGATCGGGGTCAGGAAATCCAGCAGTATGCCGGCCTCTTCACGAGCACTTTCGCTGTCGCTGGTGTGGATATCATCAGACAGTCTTGCGCCTAACAGGCACAGCGCCATGGCGCCCTCGGACAGTGCTTTCTGCCCCAGCAGCATACGGCGCACATCCGGGTGGTGAATGATATTGACCGGCTTCGAGCTGGGATCGCGATTGGACAGCAGTCGCCCCTGGGGGCGCTCGTTGGCGTAGGCCAGGGAGTATTCGTAGCCGGCTAGTGCCAGTGCTGCCGCGCCGGTACCCACCATGATGCGGGCCTCATTCATCATCTGGAACATATATTCCAGGCCGCGGTTCTCCTCGCCCACCAGATAACCGACGGCGCCCCCCTGGTCACCAAAGTTGAGCGCAGTGGATGTCTGCCCGCGCCCACCCATCTTGTGGAACAGGCCGGAGAGATGCACCTCATTGCGCGCGCCCAGCTCGCCGGTTTTCGGGTCCACCAGGAATTTCGGCACGATAAACAGGGAGATACCGCGCGTACCCGCCGGGGCGCCTTTCACCCGCGCCAGCACCAGATGCACGATGTTTTCATTGAGATCGTGGTCGCCGCCGGAGATAAAAATTTTCTGCCCGCTGATACGGTAGGTGCCGTCTTCCGCTTTCTCCGCGCTGGTGCACAGATCCGCAAGCCCGGAGCCAGCGCCGGGCTCGGTCAGCGCCATGGTGCCGGCGAAACGCCCCTCGCGCATGGGCCGCACCCACTGCTCGATCTGCTCCGGGGTGCCGTAGCGCTGCAGCAGGTTGGCGTTGCCATTGGTGAGCGCGGTGTAACCGGACGCGGCACTGCCGGCCGCGGTCAGCCAGGTGTAGATCACGGTGTTGACCAGCTCCGGCAACTGCATGCCGCCCATCTCGAAATCCGCACAGGCACTGGCGAGCCCGGAATCAATAATCGCGGCGACCGCCTGTTTGACCTCATCCTGCACACTGACACTGTGACCGGTAAACACGGGATCGGTGGTATCCACCGTGTGGCGAATCGGCAGCAGGTGGCGCTCGGCCACGACGCGGGCGGTATCCAGTGCCGCCTCAATGGTTTCACGACTGTGTTCACGATAACGGTCCCGGTCGCACAGGGATTCCGTCTCAAACATTTCGTACAGCAAAAAGCTGAGCTCGCGCTCTTTCAAAATGGCAGCCGACATCACTCAAATTCCTTAGCTGGTGTGCAGATGGAGGGCAGTGTGCAGCGCCGCTGGCGGCAAAACCATGACATCCAGTGTCGGGAAGTACCCACCGCCTGACGCAAATTCCCACGCCGGAAATTTGGCGCAATTTAGTGCTCGCACAAGCAAATGAAAACCTGTTATTATTTTTGAAAAGATTTCTTTTCCAACGGAAAATTCAGGAATCACTATGCACCAGCTACAACATAATAATTGCAGTGCAGTACGCCCGATCACCCCGGCGCCCCAGCCCGTAGAGACAGGCCACCCGGCGTTTGGCCGCTTTTTGCGATTCTGGCGTGGCGTGTTCAATCTCAGCCAGGAGGACCTGGCGGAGCGGTTGGACTGTTCCCCGAGGCATGTGAGCCGCCTGGAAAATGGCAGCAGCCGCCCCAGCGAGACCATGGTGCGCCAGATCTGCAGCGCCCTGGTACTTGGGCGGCGGGATTCCAACCACCTGATGGTGGCTGCGGGATTTGCACCGGAAGAGGAATTCCTCGACTTTCACGCACCGGAATACCGCTGGTTGCGCAAGGCCATGGCCATGAACCTGCGCGCCCTGGAACCCTACCCCACCGCGCTGCTCGACAGCGCCGGCAACCTGGCGATGGTCAACCACAGCTGGGTGCGTTTTTTCCTCAACGCGGTGCCCCGCGCGCGCCTGGACCAGGTGGGCAACTACTACGAATTCCTGTTCCATCGCGACGGCGTCGGCGGCCACGTGAGCAACTGGGAGAACGCGCTGTCGGTGATTCTGATGACGATCACCCAGCACGCGCTGTTCACCAACAAGGAAGAGGATCTGGAGGTAATGCGGCGGCTGGAAAAGCACCCCTACCTGCCCGGAGACTGGAAACGCCGCGCGGCGGCCATGGAGCCCATGACCAGTTTCCGGCTGCAAATCACCATTGACGGAAAACTGGAACGCTTTTTCAGTGTTATGAGTACCGTTGGTGCGCTGGGACCATCGGAGTACAACTCCGAGCCCAATTATTCCATTCACACTCTGTACCCGGAAAACGATGACTTCGATCTCGAAGGCCTCGCCGAGCGCGAGGTGGATCATCCACTGCTCGCCTATTAGCGGTTAACATGGCCGTTGCAGTTGACATGGCCAATCGCGCGCACCGCGGCGCGGACCGGGAATAACAATAAATACCTGCACATCTACGGAAGCTGTTTATGTCGCCCATACCCACGGCCAGTGGCCGCTTCTGGCTCTATGCCCTGCCACAGTTCGCCATCGCCTATGTGACCCTGGCGATCGTCAACTTCGTGCCGGCGTTTTACGCCTCGGAGGTAGGCCTGCCCATGCTGACAGTGAGCGCCATGATGCTCGCCTCCCGCGGTCTCGATGTGGTGACAGACCCCTTGATTGGCAACCTCAGCGACCGCACGCGCTCCACCCACGGCCGCCGCAAGCCTTGGCTGGTGGCGGGGCTGCCGATACTGATCGCCGGTGCCTGGATACTGTTTCTGCCACCGGAAGGTGCCAGCGCCCTGTATTACTTCAGTGCCATCTCGGTGCTGTTCCTCGGCCTCACCATGATGCAACTGCCGTATATCGCCTGGGGCGCGGAGCTGTATCAGGATTACGACATCCGTACCCGGATCACCGGTATTCGCGAGCGCGTCGGCGCCCTGGGCAGTGCCGGCGCGCTGGTCACCGCGCTGGTACTGGGGGCCTTCGGCATCGTATCCCTGGGCAGCACATTAGAGGCAATGGCCTGGGTGCTTACCCTGGGTGCACCACTACTGGTAGCGATAGCACTGCACAAGGTGCCGGCGGAACCGGCCTCCGTCATTCAGTCCGACAACGGCGAGCAGCTCTCTTTCTGGCAGGGCATCCGCGTGGCGCTGGGTAACCCGGTATTTCGCCTGTTTGCCGGTGGTGTTTTTCTGATCTATCTCGGGCTTGCCCCCGCGGGCGCCACCGGTTGGTTCCTGTTTGATCACCTGTTGCAGCGCAGTGAGTGGTACGCCCCTTCGATTCTGCTGGACTTCACCTTCAGCTTCCTCGGCCTGCCCTTCTGGATCTGGCTGTCGGTGCGCACATCCAAACACCGCGCGCTGGCGCTAGCCTTGGCTTGGTCGGCGGGGGTAAGTCTGTTTATTCCGTTTATCGTCGAGCACGGCGTCTGGGCAACCATGGCGGCGAGTGCGGTGCGCAGTTTTGCCCTCGGCGGCATCCTGATGCTGCCATTTGCCATCGTCGCCGATGTGATCGATATGGACCGGCTGAAAACCGGCCAGCAGCGCACCGGGATCTATATGGCTTTTGGGGGTATCACCATCAAACTGGCGATCACGGTGGGCGTATCGCTGGCACTGGCGATTCCCGGCCTGTTTGGTTTCGATGCCACCAACCGCGAAAATTCCGCCGACGCGCTCTTTTCGGTCAAGGCGACTTACGCCTGGTTGGGTGCGCTGTTTTTTGCCCTGGCGGTACCGCTGTTCTGGCGCTTCCCACTGACCCGTCAGCAGGTACAGGCGATGCAGAACATGATTGCCGAACGGCAGGGCAGCGTTGAACAGGAGCGAGACACGGATCGGAATGCGGCAATAGATGACTTCTCCGGGGCAGCGGAGACCCGCTGACGGAGACTAGCTAGAGGCACGGGTCAGGGACGCAAAGCAGAAATCAGCGCTTACGCCCTTTCTCTGCGCCGTCGTCAGCAGCTGGATTAAGCGGGTTCCCGAGAAACAGGCCGATAATAGTGTCACAGTGGGCGTCGATCATCTTGTTACTCAGAATATCCATGCCGTAGACCGCGCGGATTTCTTCGCTGGCGAGAAACGGGTGGTGGATGGCACCGAGAAACGCGTATTCCACCAGTACCGGATTCAGATTGGGGAAAAAGCCGCGCTTTTGTAACTCCTCAATCCCATCCTGAAACTGCTTGTTGGACTCGCGGATCAGGTTCTGCACCGCCCACGCCAGGCGCGGGTTGGGCGCCGAGGCCTCGCGCATGGTCATCTTGATGTACTGTGGATGGCGCGCGGCGTGATGCACGTAGGCGCGAATCCAGTCCGCCGTCTTTTCCAGAGACAGGGTTTCGCCCTCGGTGAACGGCGGGGGTGGCAGATCCTCTGACAGCAAATCGTGGGCGCGCATCAGCGCCGCCTGCCACAGCCCTTCCTTGTCGTTGAAATAGAACTTGATCAACCCCTGACTGACACCGGCACGTTCGGCGATGCTGCGCCAGGTCGCCCCCTCGAAGCCGCGCTCGGCAAATTCCTCAATCGCTGCCTCCACCATACGCAATTCGCGGGCCTTGCCCTTGCTGGCGGCTTCGCGTGTGGGTTTGGTTGCGGTCGAGTTCTCTGCCACGGGATATCCAGCTCTCAGTCAAAACGATGGGAAAAAAAACCGCACGACCCTTACCGGGCCTGCGGTGGAAGGAAGATTCTACTGCAATCTTCTATTGCGAGGTAATCGAGAGGTAATGTAAGAGGTAAAAAAGGACTGTGCCGACCGCCAGGTCACCCGGGCGGCCGGCCAATGGCGCTTAGAACTTCTAGCTAGAACTTCTAGTTAGAAATTGTAGTTAAGCGCCAGCCCGAAAGTACGCGGCTCTACCGTGAACACGTTGGTAAACAGACCCGCAGAGGAGTCCGCTACGTACATGCCGACGATATGATCCTCGTCCGCCAGGTTGCGGGCGAAGGCGCGTACCTGCCAGGTGCCACTCTTGTCGGTCAGGGTGGCCTGCGCGTTCCAGATATCCCAGGCGTCGATCTTGTCGATATCGTCGTTATAGACGCGACCGTACATATCGTCCTGCCAGTAGTAGTCCAGACGGAACGCCAGGTCGGCGGCGTCCAGGTACCAGGTGTACTCGGCACCCAGGCTTGCGGTCAACTCGGGCGAGTTGGCCATGGCGTTGCCGTCCAGGTCCTGCTCGATGCCCGGAACAATGGTGTAGGGGTCAGGGAACCCGGCCGCTGCTGCAGAGGCACAGCTGAGCACCTGCCCAACGCCGGGATTCGGTGCGCCATTGTGCATCAGCACACAGTTGGACGCGGTTGAAAGATCCTTCAGTAGCGACACTCCTTCGGCGCCATTGGTGGGATCACGCGGGTCGATGGATGCGAAGTCCTTCACCTCGGTGTGCAGGTAGTTGACGTTGGCATTCAACAGCCAATTGTCGGTGGGCGCCCACAGCAGTTCGGTTTCCAAGCCGTAGATTTCCGCCGCGGTGTTTTCCGTAAAGGAGGTGCGGTCGATAATCTTGGATACCTGCAGATCTTCGTAGTCGTAGTAGAACAGGCTGAAGTTGGCCTGCAGGCTGCGGGACAGCAGCTTGTTTTTGCTACCCAGTTCGTAGGCGTTCACGTACTCCGGATCGTACAGGGTGTTGAAGTCCGGGTAAGCCACCGGGTCGAAAGGTGCATTGAAACCACCGCCCTTGTAACCACGACTGAAGGAGGCATAGAACAGGGACTCGTCGGTGGCTTTCAGGTCCGGTGCCCAGTCCAGTACGATACGGCCGGTGCCTTCGGTCCAGCTGTCTTCCGCCACGCGCCCCGGGCTGGCCGCACTCCAGTCCACATCAGTGCCGTAAGGCAAGAAAATTGGATTACCATCGGGGCCGTTGTTGAACAGGTTGGGGCGGTCGTCGATGGACTTCTCATCGTTGGTGATCCGTGCACCCACGGTCAAACGCAGCTCGTCGTTGATATCGTAATAGAGCTCACCGAAGGCGGCGGTGGAGGTGAGTGCGTACTCGTTGGTCTGCTGGCGGAAGCTGGGGCTGACCCAACCGAAACCATCAAAACCAAGCGTCGCAGGGAACACCACAGAGAAATAATCCAGACCGGTACCATGCACCCAGTAATCGTCGCTCACGGACGCATCCATATAGAAGGCACCGGCAAGGAAGTTCACCGGGCCATCAAAATTGGACGCCAGGTGGGCTTCGAAGGTGTGCTGGCGCACATCGTTGTTGGACTGGTCGTAGACGTCCATGGAGTTGTTGGCATAGGCGATGTTGCCACCAACAATACCGGTATTGTTTTCCGACGGTGCGGAAATCGGCAGGGTGCCATCGGCAAAATAGGTTTCATACGCAATAGGCGCGACCAACTGCAGGAGTGGCGACGGCATCCACTCGATGGTGCTGGCGTTCATATTGAAGTCCTGCATCGAGCGCATGGACGTTTCCTGGTAGCTGCCGGTCATTGCCAGAGAGTAGTCGCCGAAGTCGTGGTCGAAACGCAGGATGGCCAGGGTCTCGTCCACTTCAAATTCCGGATCAATATCCGCATTCACCTTGCGCAGGTCTGCCGGGTTTTCGGCAATGGAGCCAGCGCCCGCCACCGGAGCAAGTTGCTGCAGTAACAACGGCAGGGTACCGGTGATCTGCGCCAGCGGATTCACATTGTCAAAACCGAGCTTGTCCGGGGAGCAGCCCAGCAGACCGGTCGCATCGGCGCTACACAGCTGTTTGGGGCTACGAGTGCGGGTGCTGTCTTCTTCGAACTGGGACACCATCAGATTCAGGCTGGTGTCGTCGCCCGGGTTCCACTGCAGGGACAGACGCGCGGACCACTGATCGCGGCCGTCGATGTCGTTACCGGTGAACAGGTTCTCGGTGTAGCCGTCGCGCTCCAGCGCAATGCCGGCCAGTCGCACGGCAACAGTGTCAGACAGTGGTACGTTGACCGCACCTTTGACTTTCTTGTGGTCGTAGTTGCCGTACTGGCCTTCCAGGTTGGCTTCCACCCCGTCGGTGTTTGCGCGGCGGGTGATCATATTCACCGCACCGCCGGTGGAGTTACGGCCGAACAGGGTGCCCTGCGGGCCGCGCAAAATGGCCACCTGCTCGACATCGTAGTATTCGGTCTGATACATGCGCGGTGCCAGCAGCGGCACTTCGTTCACGTGAATACCGACACCGGCATCGGAGGCCGCAGAAGTCACGTCCTGGCCCACACCGCGAATCTTGAAGTTACTGCCGACAAAGTTGTCCTGGGTGAAGGAAACGTTGGGCGCGGAAAAGCGCATGTCCGCAACGGTGGCAATCTGCTTAGCTTCCAGTGCGCCGGCGTCAAAGGCGGTGGCTGCAATGGGCACATCCTGCAACCGCTCTTCTTTTTTCTGCGCCACTACGGTCACTTCTTCCAGCTCCGAGGCAAATGCCGGCGAGGCCGCCATCAGCACCGCGGTCGCCAGCAATGTGCGCTGAAAGTTCTGGTTGATCTGCTTCATCATCAAACTCCCTCTGGTCTTTATTATTGGGAGGGCGCATGCCTTGTATGGAGGTCATGCATCCCCGGAGTTCGGTAAACCTCACCGAATTTAACCATTAATCATGGTGTTTATTCAGCTCTTTACTGCGTTACATCGAGCTCGGTATTTTTCTGAATAAGAAATTAAATTCAGGGCACTCACTCGCCGATCACAATCGTTTTCGCACTGGAAGAACCCTGCATATCGCACAGCATGCGATAGCCGTTCAGCATGGTCTGGGCGTCCACAATCATGTCCAGCTCGCCCTGCTCATCGAGCTGTACGTTACAGCCATAGATTGCAAACCAGACGATGGTCGGGCCGTCCTGATCTTCTGGAATCATCAGGGTGTGGCGGCTACCGGCGGGCTCGAACAGATAGCTGCCGGGTGCGTTGACCGCCTCCGGAGACTCTTTGTAGAACCAGCGGCCTTGCAGGGTCACCGCAAAAACCTGGCCGGAATGGTAGTGGGGAGAAATCTTGGCGCCCGGCTGAAAGCGGTTGAACACCACCCATAGGCCCTGCTTCACATCTACCTGCACCACCTTCACCTCGACGCCTTCGGCGATGGTGACGAAATCCAGGTCGTTTTCAGCGATATGCAGGGTCTCTGCGTGCCAGTCGGGAATTTTCGGCAGGGCCGCAGAGATCTGTTCGACGTCCAGCGGTGCCTCGGTGGTTGCGGATTCAGACATGCTGAGTCCTCCTTCTGCTTTGACTTTATTGTTGATCTTGGTCATGGCCGTTGCCGCCCCGGATACCTGTGAAAGCCCCCTGAACAGCAACACCTCATCACGCTTTTAAGCATATGCTTAAAGAATTTAATGAATACACCCATCAAAAGCAATGCTATTTACATCTTTTTTTGAGCAAACACTTAATAGCGATCTTAACTAGTGATAGTCTTGGCAGCGCCCCTAGCACCCGCTAGCCAGCAGTACGGGCACAGCGATAATGGAGAATAAAAGCATGCCATCACTACCGGACTTCCTCTGGTCTGTCGGCGAAGAGGGCTCGGACCCCTGGGTATCCCGGGGCAATAGCCAGTACCGCATGGACCAGTTCACCTACAGTCAGCACCTGGAGCACCAGGACCAGGACCTCGCCGCCATCGCCGCCACCGGCGTGCGCTATGTGCGCTACGGCATGCCCTGGCGCCTGAGCGAGCGCTCCCCCGGGGTATTCGACTGGACCCTGTGGGACCAGGCCTTTGCCGCCTGCGAGCGCGCCGGTCTCACCCCGATCATTGACCTGCTGCACTTTGGCCTGCCGGACTACTGCGACGGCTTTGGCAACCGCGAGTGGATCAGCCACTTCAAACGCTATGTGTCTGCGTTTCTGCGCCGCTATCCCGAGCCGCAGTACTTCACACCGGTCAACGAACCCTGCTTCACCGCCCTCGGCTCCGGCTATCTCGGCGTGTGGAACGACCAACAAGCCAGCGAGCCCGATTTCCTGCGCCAGCTTGCCTACCTCACCCTCGCCAACCTGGAAGCCCTGGCGCTGATTCACGAGGACCGAGAGGCCCTGTGGGTGAGCGCTGAAACCTTCAATGTCCAGGTTGGATCCACCCCGGAACTGCAGGCCGAGGCCGAACGCCGCCGTCTGTATGGCTGGCTGGTCTGGGACCTGCACCTGGGCATAAACCCGGCGCCGGAAATTGCCGAAGCGCTGTCCCAGTGCGTGGAGCCCGAAGTCATCGCGCGCATTCGCCAGCTCGCGCGCAAAGACCACCTGCTTGCCGGTCACGACTTTTATCCCAACGGCGTCCAGTTACTGGACGGTTCAGAAGACACCCTGTCCATCGATGAGCGGCTGGCCCTGTACGAGGCGGATGCCCGGCGCTGGTACAACCGCTACCAGGTGCCCTTCTGGATTTCCGAAACCTCCAACTTTGGCCTCGATGTGGGCGACCAATCCGAGTGGCTGGAGAAATTCACCGCGACGATTGCCAGAATGCGCGCCGACGGCTTACCCCTGAACGGATTCTGTTGGTACAGCCGTGGCGACCAGTACGACTGGGGCACCCTGATGCAGGAGCCCAGCGGCCAGGTCACCGAAGTAGGCCTGTATAGCGACAAGCGCGAGCCACGCCCGGTGTGTGCGCGCTTTACCGAACTGGTCAAGGCCGGCACACCAGTCGCGGCCACCACATCTACCGCATCCGCCGAAGCCGCCCTGGTGGATTAAGCGGGTAGCACATCAAAAAAAGGGGGCCGCAATGCGGCTCCCCACGCCCAATACCCAGTACCCAATACCTGGGAGGCCATTTACATCAGCAATGAGATCCTGTGAGTTTCTCAAACGTTAATTTCCAATCCTTTTTAAAACTGCGCGGTTTAAAACTGCGCGCGCAGTGACACTCCCAGCAAACGATCTGCTTCCTGGGGTCGGTACTGCACGATGTTCGCGGACGAACCGGTAATGAAGTCCTGGAACATGGACGTCACGTAGTTTTCCCCGGTCAGGTTTTTCGCAAACAGCGACACCAGATAGCGGCCGTCTTCGGTGCCGAAGCCGAGGCTCGCATTCCACAGGCCGTACGCTTCCTGCACCGTGCGCGGGTTCTGGTCGAGGCTGAACTGCACATCGTCCTGCCAGCTGTAGCTCAGCTGGGCAAAGGTCATCAGGTTGGTGCCGGTGAGCACGCGCTGGTAGCGACCGTTCAGGTACGCTTTGAGATCCGGCGCTACCGGCAGGTCGCCACCGGAAAGGTTTTTGCTATACGGGGCGGACGCCGTGCAATCCGGATCTTCCACTTCCGGTGCGAAACAACGCGCACCCTCGTACTCCTGGATTTCCGCGTTTAAATAGGTCAGCGCACCGTTGAAAGACCAGTGCGTATCCGGCTGCCACTGGGCATCCAGCTCCAGGCCCTGAGTGCGAACCTCGCCCACGTTGGCCAGCACAAATGTCTGGTCCGCACCGCTGAACTGCTCCGCCTGATAATCCGCATAGTCACTGTGGAAAGCGGTGGCCGCCCAGAAACCGAGCCCCTCGGCAAAACTGCCTTTGATACCCAGCTCGAAGTTGTCCGAGGTTTCCGCGGCGATTTCTTCCAGCACGTCACCGGTTGCCATGCCGCCGGCGAGCGCACTCGCGCGGATCTCACCGGTGGGGCCTTTGTAACCGCGGGCATAGGAAACGTACGCCATGGCGTCATCACCCAGCCGCTTTTGCAGGCTGAGCTTGCCGGACAGCGCACTGCCACTCACTGCATCCACATCCGGTGCGACTGGCGCTGCACCAAAACCGAGGCCGGGCAGCGGGTTGGGAATGTCCACGGCGAAATCGAGCTGGGTGCGGTCGTACTGATAACGCAGGCCTGCCAACAGCTGCACGGTTTCAGTCAGGGCGATCTCCCCCTGACCAAACACCGCATAGTTTTCTCCGCGCACTTCTCGACTCAGCCCGGATACGGTGAGCGCAGGTACACCCTCCACATCCGGCATCCCCATCAAAGCACTGGCGGTAGAAAGAGAAACGATGGTGCCGGTGGGATCAAAACAGGGGCTGCCGAAATCCACCGGAGAAAGGCTTGGCGCAATCGGAAAACCGAGCACAGCCGGATAGGTACAGAAGTCAAAATCCCGGCGCACCCGGTCCTTCAGCTCATACTCGCTGGCATAGAGGCCGACGATGTAATTGAGGTCGTCGCCCGCCGGAGAGGTCAGGCGGATTTCCTGGGAAACCTGATCGATCTGCTGATCCACGGTCTGATGGAAATTCATGGGTCCCAGTGCACCCGTCGCGCTGGGGAAGGGGCTCAGGTACAGGGGCTCGCGCAGGGCGATGGGCTGCTCGTCCACATCGTCGGTCTTATCCAGTTGCCACTGGCTGCCGGCAGTAACCGATGTCAGCGTATGGCCGGATGCCATGGACCAGTTCAGCGTTACCTGGCCGCCCTGCTCTTCGCGCAACTCCCGATCAAAGCCACCCGCCGATGATTCGCGGTTGCGCTCACCGGGGGATACGCCATAAGCGCCGAGCACAGCGGCCAATCCCGGATCATTCACTTCGCGCCACTGCAGTTCGAAACCATCCACATCGCGCTCCAGCGAATAGGCGGAGACATTCAGGTCGACCGAGTCACTCAGTTGTGCGGTGATTTTGGCGCGGGCGGAAGTGGAGGACTGGCCATTGACGCGCTCGCCGCTAATCCCGTTCTCGATAAAGCCGTCGCTGTCGCGCTGGGTCACAGAAAACCGCGCCTGTACCTTGTCTGACAGGGGGCCGGTGACACTGGCTTTGGATAAGGTGTCGCCACCCTCGGTGAACTGCACTTCGGAGGAAGCACCGAAATTATCTTCCGGGGCCTTGGTGACCAGGTTGATCAGGCCCGCAGAGGCGTTTTTGCCAAACAGGGTACCCTGGGGACCTCGCAATACTTCTACCCGCTCCACATCCGCCAGATCGAAAAATGCCTGGGCAGAGCGGGTCATCACTACACCGTCTACCGCGAATGCAACGGTGGGCTCCACCTGTACGGAAAAGCCCACGCTGCCCATACCGCGAATGCCGATATTATCGTTATTGAAGTTGAGTGACGGCGCCACATTGGCAAGATTACTCATGGTGGTGATGTGCTCGCCATCCAAAAGCGCGTCATCAATCAGGTTGACCGATACCGGCACATCGATAATCCGCTGCTCACGTTTTTGCGCGGTGACCGTCACTTCTTCGAGTGTGGCCGCTTGTGCCTCACTGTTGGCTACCGCGGCAGCCAATGGAGAAAGTGCAAAAGTGGCCAGTAGCGTGGTCAGCTTTACGGCTGCGCGGCCGCGTCCATTGCCGCGTCCATTAAATGGCTTGTGGTGGATGCCCATCATCGTATCCCTGCTTATTTTATTTATCGGTATACATCACTCACGCACCGGGAGTGCGCGAGTGTCAGGCTATCCCGACTTCAAGATAAGCGCCCACGACATGGGATGTCCGATAGGACGAATGGGCTCAGGACGATATTGGTGAACGGGCGCGCAATGCGGCCTGGATTTCTGCGTGCCGTTTGCGGGTGATGCGGTACTTTGTAGCGAGATAAAAAGGGATCAAATACAGCGCGGGGATCAGCAGCCCCCCGAAAACGCCGAGACGGAAAACGACATCCGGCGCAACAGCGTCCGGCACGGCACCGGTGGGCAGCATAACAACATGCTCAAGTAGTAGCCCCACCACCAACACCCCCACACCGGAGACCGCCTTGCTGGAAAAAGCGATCGCCGAGGAGAAGACACCTTCCTGCCGCAATCCGGTTTCCAGCTCCTGGGCGTCCAGGGTGTCTGCCACCATGGACACAAACATAATAATGGTCACGCTCAGTGATGCCATACGGAAGACTTCATTGGCGACCAGAATCTGCAACAGCAGCGGGTCACCGTTGGCCGGCAGAATATCCAGCAAGCGTAAACTAATAATGGTCAGCCCATCGGCCAGAGAGAAAATCATCGAGCCTAACAGCAAATCTTTTTTGTCCAGCCATTTCTGCATTGGCCCCACAAGCGCCGCACCGATCAGGGCACCGATGCCCCCTATGGCAAGCCAGCGCAGATCCTCCGCGGAAAAGCCCCAGAAGTAGGTGTGAAAATAGATTTCAAACGCGGCGATAATGCCGGTGAGCACCGAGGCCAGCAACAGCCCTACGAACAAAACCAGAAAATCCCGGTTTTGCATCGCCAGGCGAATATCCTGCAGTGCCACCAGAAAGCTGAACGGTCGGGTGGCGGTGGATTGGCGCAAGCGCGGGATTTGTGAAACCGTAAGCTGGGTGGCGATCAAGGCAGTAAGAGACACCGCCAGTGCCAGCACCAGGGCAAAACTGGAATAGGCATCCGGGTTCAACTGACCTTTTTCGTACAGCTCACTGGCAGGGAAAATAAAACTCCAGCAACACCACACAAACGCCACGCCACCCAGCGCACCCACCACGTAGCGGTAGGTAATAATTGAGCTGCGTTCATAATAGTCGTCAGACAATTCTGCGAAGAGCGCACTCCAGGGCACCAGAAAAAACGTCATGGCGACTCGGGAGGCACTGGAGAAAAACAGCAGCCAGCCGAACAGCGCCCACTGGGAAAGATCGGCGGGCGGTGAAAACAGTAAAATCAGAGTGCCGCCGAGCGGCAGCACTGCCGCATACATCAGTGGATGCCGGCGCCCCAGCGGTGTACGCAACCGGTCGGAAAAGGAGCCAACCAGTGGATCGGTTATCGCATCCAGCACCACCGAGATCATCAGCGCGGCGCTGGCCAGGGACGCAGGCAGGTTTAAGACCTGAGAATAGAACAGTAACAGAAAGGTATTGAACGCAAAGGTCTTGAATGTATCCGGCAGTGCGCCCAGTGCCTGAAAGAGCTTGACCCTCACCGACAGTCTTGCTGCCGCCGGGCGCTGCTCCAATTCAATCGAGGCCTCGCCCTGCCCCATCTCTGCCGCGCTCAACTGACAGTGCTCTCTTTGGGGCTGGCTTTTCGCATGGCGTCTGCTGTTTGTGCGGCGCCGTCTCTTCCCGGCGGCTGCTGATTTTCAACAGGCACATCTTCTCGACGGACGCCATCAAATTGCAGAATAAAGTCGGCGCCAAATGCCGTGGCCGGGGTCTGGTACCCCCTTGGAATATCCTTGCCGGCGACCTCGCGCGCGCTGCGCAACGCGGTGTGCGCCGTGAGCGTGTAGGCCTCCGGTGTAGTCAGACGTGCGCGAAAAGTTTCGCCTCTAAAATTTTGGGCCTCTGCCATCAGGTATTGCATGGCCTTATCGCGAGCACTGTCTTCCGGTCCATCGGGCAACAGGCGAATGACACCACTCAAAAACCACTGAACTAGTGCGCGATTGAGCAAAAACGCCTTAATAAACAACCACAGCTTGTTGGAGGGCTTTTTCTTAGCGGGGAAAAACACCTGAATATTCTGAATACCGGTGGAATACCAGGCCGTGATCAGATCCCCCCAGGCGGCACTGGCAAACAACTGCGCGCCATCACCGCAGTCACGGGTACGGGTCGCCGGCACCAGCTTGCGGATCAGCTTGCCGTTCTCCCGCAGCGGCACACCCCCACCAATCATTCCCAGACCAGAGCGCATGGTCCCCTGGGACATACCCGCACCACCGGAGAAGAACATCTCCAGTGATTCCGTATCCTCCAGCCGGCTTTTAGCATAAGCCGCTAAACAGTCGGACGGCACCACGTCGAACCCGGCACCGCTCAGCAGAGTGATCCCCGCCATGCGCGCCCGCTCGTGAAAGCCGGCGTGATCCTCATACACATCCAGCTCGCCGGTGATATCCACATAATGCACGCGCCCACGGATACAGGCTTCGCGGATGGGCGCCGCGGTCTCGCGGTAGGGTCCCGCCAGGTTCAGCATCACGTCGCACTTCTGCACCAACCTGTCCAGCGCTGCACTATCGGCGAGTGATACCACTTCGTACGGGAGACCTAACTCACTGCCAAGGGCTGACAGCTTTTCTTCGCTGCGGCCGGAAATTATTACTTGTAAAGACTGTTCAGCGGCGAGTTTGCTGACCAGGCGACCGGTATAACCAGTAGCCCCATAAATCAAAATCCGGGGTTCGGTTGTATTTTTCATTATTCTTCCAGATCGATGCGAGTAAGGATTCCAATACAATGATCAAATCAGAAAATGCCGGCACATAACTGTACCGGCACTTTCCGTCGCACAATCAAAAAAATCAGTTGTAAACTTCGGCTTCGAGCAGCGAGAAGCCCACAATGGTGCCACGCTGCACCAGTTGCAGGCGGATATACCGGGCCGACGTACTGGCGAAATTCACCACATCCGCGCCACCGTCCCCGTTAGGCACACTGGCCACGGTATTCCAGTTGCTGTTGTCGTTGGACACCTGGATGTTGTAGTTGGCCGCGTAACCGCCGTTGCCGTTGCCACCTTCCCACAACAGATTGACCTGGCTGAAGGTCTGCACACTGCCGAGGTCGATTACTGCCCACTGGTTATCGATAAACCAGGACAGCCAGCGGGTTCCGGTATCACCATCGGTAATATTGGAGGGCGCACAGCAGGGCTCCTGGGAGCTGACCGTAACGGCCGCATTCAAGGCCAGGTTGGTGCCGCTACCGCCACCACTGGAAGAGCCGCCGGAGGAGCTACTGGAAGAACCTCCGGTGCTATCCTGGGCAAATACGGCAGTCACCGACAGGTTGCTGTTGACCGTGATGGGCAACGGGTTGCTGGTACTGCTGATATCGCCGGTCCAGTTTGAGAAGCTCCAGCCGCTCGCGGCGGTAGCGCTCAGGTTGATGTTGCTGCCTGCGGTGTAGGTGCCACCACCGGTCACGGAACCGGAGCCAGAGGTACCAGTCGTTACTGTATAGGTGTCCGGTTCGGAAGGTGCGCCGCTCAGGCGATAAGCCTGCAGCATGTTGCCCTGCCCGCCCGCACCGGCGCGGTAGCCGCTGTCGGTAAACAGCATATTGCCGGCCACGATCGGCCAGTTAGCATCGATGGCTCCGCCATTGCCCTGCACGCCATTGGTGCCCATGCGATCGAACACCGTATCTTGCAGCCACAGCACGCTGCCGTTGTCGGCATCGAAGGCCATCAGGTAGCCAGACAGGGTGCCGGCAAAGACCACGCCATCGATCACCACCGGATTACCGGAGATTACTGGTTTGTAGTTTTTGCCATCGCGCGCACTCCAGAATTCGGTGCTGTTTTCCCACACGATATTGCCGGTGTTGATATCCAGCGCGTACATACCCGGCGTGGCACCCTGAGAATTCTGCAATTCACCAGAACCGGTCCCGGCGAGGAAATCGAATACCCGCTCCGCCTTGGGCCCGGTCTTGTCACTCACCGGTACGTATACCAGGTCGCGGCTATCGTCGATGGCAAAGCCCCAGTGCACACCACCGTAGGTACCGCCGACACCGATGCGGGTATTCCACAGCAGTTGGCCATTGTCGGGATTGATACCGAAAACGTCGCCAGATTTCGATGCTGCAATCAGTACATCGCTGCCGTCCAGGCGCTTGGCAAGCGTCGGCGTGGCGTTAAGGTCAAAGTCGAGCGCGTTGTCGATGTTAATATGGTCCGGGTCACAATTGGGGGGCTGCTGGCCACCGAACAACACCCAGTCGGTACAACCGAGATTGAGGATATCGTTGGGGATCCCCTGGAAGGTCCACTTTTTGGCACCGGTATCCAGATCCAGAGCAATTACCGCGTTACCGCCATTGGTCTGTGGCCCGGTGTACTGCTGGCCGGTGCCCACATACAGGGAGTTGCGCTCGGCATCCACGAAGGGCACACCCCAGGGGTTGGCACCGGAGGGGCCTTTTGCCGGGTCACCTGCGTATTCATAGCCGGGCACCTGGTCAATGGTGTAGCGCTTCCATTTCAGATCGCCGGTCCAGGCATCCAGCGCCAGCACGATGCCACGGGAATCACAGCAGGCATAGTTGGTGTTGTAGGCTTCGTTGATTTCGTTGTTGGACAACCCGAGATAAACCGTGCCGTTATGCAGCGCTACCGAGGAACGCGAAGACACAAATGGATGGTTGTCATGCTTGCGGCGCCAGATCAGATTGCCAGTGACATAATCACGTTTGACGATTTCTGCATTGGCATTGGTGTAATACACCGCGCGGCCGCTACCGTCGATGTTTTTAGGGCCGAAGGTAAATCCGCTGGCCACTTCCGCCGCTTCGGTTTTCTGCCAAACGATGCAGCCAGTTTCTTTGTTAAGCACCGTGACGTTACCGCCAGTATCACCCACGATTACCGCTTCGCCGGTGACACCCAGAGAGCTGCGCCCGCCGAGTAGCCAGGGATGGCTGTAGGTCCAGGCCAGCTCAAGGTTGCTGACATTGCCTTTGGTTATGGTGGTGTTTGGCTGGTAATGGTTTGCGGACAGCGGACCGCTCTGACCGGCGCCGTGGCCACTCCACATAATCCCGGAGTTTGCATTCAGCCCACCAGGGCAGCTGTTTACCGGGCCGGTGACCGCTACGGGCTCATTACTACCACAGCCGGCGACAAACGCACTGAACAGTGTTGCGCCCAGTAGCAGCCGGACTTTTGAATTGATTTTCATATCGCTCACTTAGCGCTCAAAGCGCTTGCCATTATTATTTTTTGAGGCAACTTGCGCAGGCAGCGCAATCGCCCCCGCGCAAGTTGATGAGGTACAAATATATAAACCCGCCAACTGACTTTAAAAGCCGCAAGCGACCTCGTAAATCGGGTAGAACGGATTGTCGATATCGCTGTTGGGGTCGGTCTGCCCTTCCTCCAGCGGCACCACGGTTCCACCGGCCAGGGTACCGCCGTAGAAACCACTGGGCATCAGGTCAGCCCAAGGCTGCGGCAGGAAATTTTCCAGGTAAACGAAGCCTTCACGCAGGATCAGCTCATCGGTGGGATTGGCATAGGTCTGGCCACTGCTCAGCAGACAGCCGTCTTCGCTCAAGCTCATGAAGCCGTGCGTACCGTCATCATTTTCGGGCGCTTCGCCGTAGGTGGTTACGATGCGATTGGTGGTGTAATGCTGGATTTTCAGTTCCGGCGCTTCGCAAGAGCCAAAACTGAAGGTGTAGTAGCTACCGTCGTCGGTATGACACATGGGTTGCACTACTTTCGGGTAACCGAGAGGAATGCCGGTGTCATACCCGATCTGGTTGTTCAGCGGCTGGTAAATGGGCCACCAGTAGTCTTTGCCGTCATAGTTGATACGGATCTGGACTACACCCTCCAGATAATAATCACCACCAGCCATGGAGCCGACCACACTCATTTGGGGACGGGTGGGAACAGACATGCCGGGCAGGTCCGGTATTAAAGTTGCATATTCTGCGTGCTGTTCCGCGGGAATGTCCCGCACGATCATAATACTTTCGCCACGACATGCGCCGAGCAACAACACAATCCCGAGGATTGCCAGTTTTTTCATGGTTAACAAGTTCATCGCTATATTCCTAGCCATTGTGCGTTATTGTTTGGCTCACTACTCCGGCCTATCAGCCTCTGAGCGCAATCAACCTGACAAGGTTACCCCCGCGATTCCATGACATCCTGTGTCCGGTTCCCCCATTTTGTCGGGGAACTGCTCATCCGGTCACACTGGGATAACATTTCGTCGGCAAACGGCACCTCTACCTTTACTCTTTGCGGTGAAAATCGTTATCGTTTTTCTGCGATGATGACAGCCCTGTGCGAGCGTTTCCGCCCGGGAAAAGACAATGACCGATAATTTCGATAACAGGAATCCGACCGCGATGAGCTCTTTCCACAAAACCCTGATTGCCAGCGGGCTAATGCTCGCCACAGGCGGTAGTGCTGCTGCAGACACGCTTTCCGGTAAAGACCAGCGGGACACATTGGAACAGCTGACCGTCACCGGCACCCGCGAACTGCGCCCCAGTAGCGAGCAAGCGGAATCTCTCTCGGTAGTCGGGTATGAGGCACTACAAACCATCAGCGCCATCCATCCCAGCCAGGCCCTGGCCACCGTGCCGGGGGCGTTTATCAATCGCGGCAATGGCCAGGAGAGCCTGATCGCGCTCCGCTCGCCGGTACTCACCGGTGCCGGTAGCTGCGGTGCCTTTGCCATCACCCAGGACGGAATTCCCGTGCGCGGCACCGGCTTCTGCAACGTCAACCAGCTGTTCGATACCAGCTTCGAGCAGGCCGGACGCATCGAGGTATTACGCGGACCCGGCACGGTACTGTACGGATCCGATGCCCAGCACGGGGTGATCAATGTGTTGAGTGCGGCCCCGGTGGATGGACGGGAATCCAGCGCGGTCATTGAGGCCGGGGCGAATGACTACCAGCGTATCAAGCTGGACCACAGCAGTGGAGACTCAGAAGGCGGAATGCGCATTGGTTTTAGCGGCGCACGGGATGGCGGCTACAAAGACGACTCCGGGTTTGACCAGCAAAAAATGCAGATGCGCCTCGACGGCAGCTGGGCAGATTGGTCGGTCCGCACCCTGGTGAACCTGAACAACCTGAATCAGGAGACCGCGGGCTACGTTATCGGAAAAGACGCCTACAAAGATAAAGATCGCAAACGGGAAAACCCAAACCCCGAAGCCTTCCGCGATAGCCAATCTGCCCGCGCCCAGATACAACTGACGCGCACCCTGGAAAATGGCAACCAGCTGCAAGTTACGCCCTATGTTCGCTACACGGATATGGAGTTCCTGATGCACTTTCTGCCAGGTACGCCGCTGGAACAAAATGGACAGAAAGGTGTCGGCGTGCAGACGGCGCTGCGCCACGGCGACGAGTCGCTGCAATTTATCAGCGGGATTGACCTGGAATATACCGCGGGCTGGCTCAAGCAAAGCCAGGATGGCGGCTTTTCGGTATTCCCGGCGGGCAAGCATTACGACTACTCCGTCGATGCCGCCGTTGTCGCGGCCTTTACCCAGGCCGAATTGCAGTTCAGCCAGGCCACCACCGGCAAACTCGGTGCCCGCGGCGAGTACCTGAGGTACGAGTACGACAACCATATGATCGGTGGCGACACCAAAGACAATGGCGACATCTGTGTCAGCGGTTTTACCGGTGCCATCGGTTGCCGATATTCGCGTCCGGATGACCGCAGCGATGACTTCGCCAATCTTTCGATCAATGCCAGCCTGATCCACGCCTTTACCGATGACATGAGCGGCAGCCTGCGCCTGGCCCACGGCTTCCGCGCCCCCCAGGCCACCGAGCTGTACCGGCTGCAAAACGGGCAGACGGTGGCGGAACTGGATTCCGAATCCATCGACAGCCTGGAGGCGAGCCTGCGCCAGACTTCGGAATCATTCCGCTACAGCCTGACCGCCTTCTACATGGAGAAATCCGATGTGGTGTTCCAGTCGTCTGAGCGCCTGAACCTGAGCGACGGCGAAAGCCGGCACTTCGGGCTTGAGTACGAGTGGCAGTGGATGCTGGCGGACAACTGGCAGCTGGGCGCCGCCGGTACCTTTGCCCGGCACCAGTACACCAACAATGTCAGCGCGCCCGGCTCCGGCCTGATCATGAGTGACGGCAACGATATCGACACCGCGCCCCGGGCGATGCACAACGTCAATCTCTCGTGGCAGGCGAGCGAGTCCACACAGGTTGCGCTGCAATGGCAGTACATCGGTGACTACTACACCGATATTGAAAATGAACACCGGTACGAGGGTCACGACCTGATTCACCTGCGGGCACAGCAGGCACTCGGCGCCAACACCACGCTTGGGCTGCGGGTAGAAAACCTCGCGGATGTGGATTACGCCGAGCGCGCCGATTACAGCAGCCTCGGCGGCGGGGACCGCTATTTTATTGGCGAACCCCGCAGCGTCTACGCGGACCTGCGTTTCCGTTTCTAACACCCACCTCAGAAACGATCGGGACGGACCACCACCGGTCCGCCCTGATTGATGCCCGGGGCTTTCCAGATGGCCTCCCAACGCAGCTTCCATTCCAGTGGCCAGCTGATCGCGCAGCGGGGGCCGCCATCGCGCCAGATACCGTGGCTGATGGTAGGGCGCTGGGCGTCCCAAAGATAGTTAGAGAGGATGCAGCAGCCGATGGAGTGGCTCAACAGGATGACCGGGGCATTGTCACTGGTGGCCTTGGCGGCCCGCTCGAAGGTCTGGTAGATAGCCTGCTGGGCCTTTTCGTAGTTGCCGCCGCGCTGGTGGATGTCGGCGAGCTGGGTGGAGGCTTCGGCGAGGCCGTACAGCATGAACTTACGCGCCCGCAGGTAATCCATATCCCGCTTCTGCATGGCGTCGAATACACGCTCCAGGTTGGGCTGCAGATGGCCCTGACAGAGGATGGTATCGGTGTGAATGCGCGACCAGTCGTCTCCCAGGGCGGACTTGAGTGCCCGAAACAGGGGTTCGGCAAAATCTTCGTTCACGGCGCCCATGCCCGGTGCCGCGAGGATTACCAGGTCGGCCATTGTTCGCTCCCCGCAAGTGTGCTCTTGGTGTTGTTGGTTTTATTGTTGGATGCGAATACCACGCCGGGGTTTGCCCGCGCATCGGTCAATTGTGCAATCTGTGGGATAGATCTGTAATTAACCGTGACACAGATACCACAATCTTGGGAAAGTAACACTGGATGGTCACAATGGGAAGAAACGCGCCAGAAAAGAGCCTTTTCGCGCCACGCGAACCGCGCAGACGGGATTTTTCACAAAAACTTTCAGATTTTTTCGAGCCGCGAGGAACTCCAGCGCCAGCACCTCGTCAAACAGTACAGTTCCCCTGATCACGTTCGCCGTGTCAGCGACTGGTGATCGAACTCTCTCATCGTATCTCTGCTTTAAGCCGGCCTTGCGCCGGCTTTTTTATGGCCGGTGTCCCGGCCTACACCCCCTCGGGGGAGGACGCGGTCCAAACGGGGGGCTGGCACACTAAAGTTGTACAATTGCGCCTGCGGGGGTATTGGTGTGTGCATCCCCCGCCCAAGCCCTGACGACCGGTCAATGCCATGCTACTAGCCTCCAAGTACAGCCTCCCCGACTGCCCGGAACACACGCTACAGCGCCCCCGGCTGCTGTCTCTTCTGGAGCAGAGCCAGAGTGACCAGCTATTGCTGGTGACCGCCCCTGCCGGCTACGGCAAAACCACCCTGGTCACCTCCTGGGCCAGCGAGCAGGACAACCCGGTGGCCTGGTATTCCCTGGACGGGGGCGACAACGAGCCCGGTCAGTTCTGCCGCTACCTGGTGGAGAGCGTGCACCGCGCCACCGGCAACGGCGTGCCGGAAACCAGCAAGATCCTCGCCGCCCAGCACAATCTCGACCCCTCCCTGGTGATCAGCCAGATGCTGGCAGAGCTGCGCCAGTTGCCGAGCGAGCTGCGCATCGTCCTTGACGACTACCACCAGATCGACAACCCGGTGGTGCACGATGCCACCCGCTTCCTGTTACGCCACGCCCCTGCCGGTATCGGCGTGGTGATTACCAGCCGCAGCCAGCCCCCGCTGGGTCTCGGCGCCCTGCGCCTGCAGGGCCGACTACTGGAGCTGGGCCCGGAAGACCTGGCACTCACCATCGATGAAACCACCCAGCTACTCGCCCGCCGCCTGCCTTTTGCCCTTGGCAGTGACCGCGTGGCGCAGCTACACCAGCTTTCCGAGGGCTGGCCGCCGGCAATACAGATGTTCGCCCTCTCCGTGCGCGACCAGGAAGAAGTGGACCGCTACCTGGGCGAACTGGAACAGGGCCATGGACATATCCTCGACTATCTGGCCGAAGAAGTACTCGAACGGCTTGAGCCGGAACTGCGCCAGCTACTGGCGCGCACCTCCATCCTGACCCGCGTCAATGGTCTGCTGGCCGAGCGACTGAGCGGCCAGGGCGGCGGTCAGCAGCAACTGGAGACCGCGGCCAGTCGCGGCCTGTTCCTGCAGGCGCAGGACTCCAGCCGCCAGTGGTTCCGCTTCCACCCGGTATTTGCCCGCTTCCTGCAGCGGCAACTGTCCGACAGCAATGAGCTGACCCAGCTGCATCAGACCGCCAGCGACACCTGGCAGGAGCTCAAGCAGCCCCTGGAAGCGCTGCGCCACGCCCTCAAGGCAGAAGACCGAGAACGGGTTCACCGGCTGATCGCCGAACAGGGCGAGCAGTTCCTGCGCGAGGGACAGTTCCGCGTGCTGAACGACAGCCTCAACTGGCTGGGCGAAGACCAGATCAAACGCCACGCCTCTTTTACCCTGCTGGCCGCCCGCCTCGCCCGCGACAGCTTTGACTACGAGCGCTGCAACAAACTGTTGGCAGCCGCCGAGAGCTGGCTGCAACGGGAAGACCCCGGCCAGTGGCAGGATTTCGAGGGCGCCTTTGCCGCCATGCGCGCCCAGGTGTCCATTTCCCGCGGCCAGATCCTGAAAGCCAAGGAGTATGCTCAGGAAGCCCTGGAGCTACTGCCCGAGGATCAGGTCAGCGAGCGCATTGCCGCACAACTGGTGATCGGCGAAACCAGTTTCTGCCTCGGCGAGCTGGATCAGGCCATGCATCATATGGAAGCGGTGGAGAAAGCCACCCTCGCCCGCCAGGATATCCCTAACGCCGCCTGGGCACTGTGCCAGCAGACCGAAATCGCTTTCGCCAACGGCCTGCTGAAAAAAGCCGCCGCCCTGCAGGCCCGCGCCCAGCGCCTGGTGGAAGAGCATCACCTGGTGGGCCTGCCCATCTCCGAATTCATCTATCGCCTGAAAGGCCAGCTGCAGTGGGAAGCCGGCGATCTCGACGGCGCTGCGGAATCCGCCCGACGCGGAATGCAGATCAACCGCAAGGTCGGCGAGCGCTGGCTGCTGCCGGAATACACCCTGCTGTTAAAGGTGGCACTGGCGCGGGGCGACAAGGACGAGTGCCTGGAATGGATGGAGCGGGTGGAACACCTGCTGACCGGCGAGCAATATCACCGGGACTGGGTAGCCAATGCCGATGCCGCGCGTATGCGCGTGTGGCAGGCTCTGGAAAATACCGATGCCATCGCCACCTGGCAGGAGCAGGCGGACCCGGTGGCAGACCGCCCCAGCAACCACTTTGAACAGTGCTATGGGCGCAACCACGTACGCGCGCTCATCTCCCTGCACCGCTGGTCCGATGCCAACCGCCTCCTCGGCCGCCTGCAGCAGGTCGCGGAAGAGTGCGGCCTGATCACCGACCAACTGCGCAACCGCGTACTCGCCGCCCACCTGTCCTGGCTGCGCGAGCGCCGCGAGGCCGCACTGCAACATCTCGGTGCCGCACTGACCATCATGCTGGAAAGTGACCTGACCGCGAGCTTCCTGCAAATCGGCAAGCCCATGATCGTGCTGCTGAAAGCCGCCCTTGAAGAAAGTGGCGAACTGGCCCTCAGCGACGCACAGACGGAAAAGGCCCAGCAACTCATCAAGCTCGCCCAGCAGCAACCGGAGCTTGGCGGCGGCATTCGCATCGAACTGGACGAAACCATCGTGCGCGAAATCCTCGCCAGCGACGCGGTGCCCGATTTCCTCAGGCATTCACCGCTGACGCCGCGGGAGTGGCAGGTACTGAATGCCATTCACTCGGGGCTCTCCAACGAGCGCATCGCGCGGCACTTCAAGGTCGCGCCGAGCACCATCAAGACCCATATCCGCAGCCTGTACCAGAAGCTGGATGTGAAGGATCGCCAACAGGCGATCGCACTGGCGGAGCAGTTGCTGCGCTCAGTACAGGATAAGCCCTGAGCAGCCTCCAAAGTGGCCATATGCGAGGAGTGTCCACCCCGTAAAGTGCCCTTCACCGGTGAGTTTCTCTCCCCCCTCCTCCCCTGCAAGGGAGGAGGTAAGCGACCACCGGCACCGCCATACTGACCCTAACCTAATAAGTATCACAAAACGGACTATAGGCATGAGCGGTAATCCCAACAGCAACAACACCGGGGAATGGTGGCGCAACAGCGTTATTTACCAGATTTACCCCCGCAGCTTTTGCGACGCCAACGGCGACGGCATCGGCGACCTTCAGGGGATCTGCCGCAAGCTCGACTATGTGAAATCCATTGGTGTGGATGCCATCTGGATTTCTCCGTTCTTCAAGTCCCCGATGGTTGACTTCGGCTACGACGTTTCCGACTACCGGGACGTTGACCCGATTTTCGGCACCCTCAGCGACTTTGACCAGGTGATCGAGAAAGCCCATGCACTGGGCCTGAAGGTCATCATCGACCAGATCCTGAGCCACACCTCGGATCTGCACCCCTGGTTCGAAGAGAGCCGCCAGAACCGCGACAACCCCAAGGCCGACTGGTACGTGTGGGCAGACGCAAAGGAAGATGGCAGCGCTCCGAACAACTGGATGTCCAACTTCGGTGGCAGCGCCTGGCGCTGGTGCACCCGTCGCCGCCAGTACTACCTGACCAACTTCCTCAAGGAACAGCCGGACCTGAACCTGCACAACCCGGAAGTCCAGGAACAGCTGCTGGCAGACCTGAAATTCTGGCTCGACCGCGGCGTCGATGGCTTCCGCCTGGACGCCATCAACCACGCGTTCCACAACCGTTCGCTGCAGGACAATCCGCCGCGTCCGGTGAAGCTCGACAAGAACGGCCTGCCCCCGGTGAACAGCTACGAATACCAGTGGCACATCCACGACAAATCCCAGCCGGAGAACCTCGAGTTCCTGCATCGGGTGCGCCAGCTGATGGACCAGTACCCGGGCTCCACCACCGTGGGTGAAGTGGGTGACGACAACACCCACAAGATCATGGCCGATTACACCACCGAAGAACGCCTACATATGGCGTACTCCTTCGACCTGCTGTCGGAAGACTGCAGTGCGCAGTTCCTGCGCGAGACCCTGGAGAAGAACCGCCGTGTGACCGAGGAAGGCTGGCCCTGCTGGTCCATTTCCAACCACGATGTGCCGCGCTCCTTCAGCCGCTGGAACAAAGGGTTTGATACGGAAACCGCATTGGCCCGCGCTCCCCTGTTCCTGCTGATGCAACTGATGCTGCGCGGCAGTGTGTGCCTGTACCAGGGCGAGGAACTGGGCCTGCCGGAAGCAGACGTGGCGTTCGAGGATCTGCAGGACCCCTACGGCATTAACCTGTGGCCAGAATTCAAGGGCCGCGATGGTTGCCGTACGCCCATGCCGTGGTTCAATGGCGGCGAGATCAATGCCGGCTTCTCCAAGGTAAAACCCTGGCTGCCGGTCGCGGAGGAACACTACCACCTGGCGGTGTCCCTGCAGGAAGACGACCAGCACTCAATGCTGAACCGCTTCCGCGCGCTGCTGAAATGGCACGCAGAACTGCCCCAGGCAGTGGCCACCGCGGAACAGCAGATTTTTGATACCGAAAATGATCTGCTGGTATTCGAACGCCGTACTCAGGACGAATGCTATTTCATCGCCCTGAACCTCGGCAGCGAAGCCGCACCCCTGGCGCTGCCGGAAGAGTTTGCCGGTTGCGAAGACATTACCCCGGCAGAGTTCGGTGGCAGTGTCGCCGGCTCGGCAATCGAGCTGCCGGTTGCCGGCGCTCGGGTTTTGCGTCGTAAAACGTCATAAATTTAAACGGAAAGAAAAACACACAAAACGCCCGTGAGGAATTCGGCGCTTATTGTGGAAATAGGTAAGAAATTGGCGCGAGGTTAACTGCCTGCGCCGAACCTTGGACCGCCTGCGGGCTCAAAAGGTTACCTCTCAATAAGATCGTCAACATTTGTTGCTCTCTCGTCAAAGCACGATTCCAGACCTTCTGGAAAGTTTGAAGCCGGCTAATTAGCCGGCTTTTTTTTGCCCGCTATCTCGCGCACTTCTCCGGCCGACGCCTTATAGGAAAAAAGTCCCACAAGCGTACCTGCAGAAACTTCTATAAGCGGCGCCCCTGTCATTCTGATTGAATGTAAAAAGCGCCAAATCCGCACCCTACCATGCCTCTCACTTGCCCTGGTGCCGTCCACCGGAACCGGGTGCAGGCTCATCCCGCGGCCAAATCGGGATACACCGACGCGCCGCTTTGGGGAAATTCACAGGCTCAGGTTATGCACTCGCTGCAGGGGCTCGTTCGTCCCGGAAAAACCGGCCTGCAATTGGCTCGCAAGAGCAGATGAGGTACGCATGCAACGCCCTTCCACTTTTCTGAAAAGCACCTTCAAGAAATTCATGCTTGGCAGCAGTCTGGTACTGGCGGCATCCGCGGTATTTGCGCCGGTTGCCCAGGCCGGGGATTATCCGTATCCCTACCAGCAGCACAGATCCATGACCGATGGCAGCGCCTGGTGGCGCCGGGATGTGGTCGGGGGAACGCCACATATCATCATCGACATCAGTGAACAGCGTGCCTACTTTTACAAAGGTGGCCGCCTGGCTGGTATCTCTCCGGTAGCCACAGGTATCGCCGGCTATCGCACGCCCACGGGCAGCTTCCGGGTATCGGAAAAAAACATAGACCATAGATCCAATCTGTTTGGGCACTATGTGGATCGCGCGGGTTATGTGCGCAAGTCGAGCGTGGATGTACGCAAAGACAAGCGCCCGCCCGGTACTGTATTCCGCGGCGCGTCCATGGACTTCTTTATGCGCATTAACGGCGCAGTGGGCATGCACGCGGGCAAGGTAACCGGGCGTCCGGAGTCCCACGGCTGTATTCGTCTGCCCTGGCATATGGCGAAGATCTTTTATGAGAACGCACCCATGGGCACCAAGGTGACGGTTCGTCAGTAACCGGAGCCAGAAACGAGAAAGGGCAGCGAACGCTGCCCTTTTTTGTTTTTCTGCCTTGTGGCGTTAACCGAGACTACCCAGCACATTGCGCAGGGTCCAGAAATCCCAACCCTCCGGCAGCAGCGCGCGATCTTCCTCTGCGGCCACTATGCCCCGGCGATGTTCCGGCCATGCCAATACCGCCACGCCTTCATAGCCAGTAAAACGATGGAACAATACCGGCGCTGAGAGTTTACGCTCCAGCTGCTCACACAGAGGATGCCAGGACAAGGGTAACTGTCGGCGCACCCTGGACCAGTCGCGGTCACTCTCTGGCGCCGCGTCCTGAGCGGTAACATCCGTATTTTCCCGCTGCGCGCTGAACCGCACGCGGCTGGCCTCCAGGGCGCTGGCATCCGGCAATGTGAGTACGCCCATCGCCTGCTGTTGCGCACAGAGCACACAGGCATCGATGGACAAGCCCAGTTGGGTACCGCGCTCTACCGGTACAAACCAGTCGTGCCCGGCAGGCACCTGCCACTCGCAGAAGCCACAGGTACCGCTGTCGGCAGAACCCGGCTCGATCGCGGAAAGTGCCTGCACCACTTTACCCGGCGCCCAGAAGTTGGCTTCATCACCGGGGAAAAATTCCTGCGCATACTGGCTCACGTGCCAGTGGAAGCTGAAGCCGGCGGCAACGCGCGTACGGTCCCGCGGCCCCAGGCTGCGGAAGCCGCGGTGGTTGACCTTGGCCAGGCAGTATTCGCAGGCGTGGGTGGTATCCAGCCCCGGCGCAGCCAGCGCCTCGCGCGCGGTGCCAATCCACACCGCCTGCGCGGGATCTTCCAGGGCACCGCAGCAGCTCGCCAGGTGCACGCGCTGGAAAAACTCCCGCCGCACCTGTTGATCCTCCACCGCGGCCACATCTACCGCGTAAACCATTACCGGGTGTCCGCGATACATCCAGCCGTGCTCGGTCTGGTCCAGATCACCCAGGGTCACTTCCATACCCTTGATCAGGGCCTGCTCGATAGAGCTGTCCCGGGGCTCGATCGCCTCCTCAGGTTCTGGAGACTCTACGGCTTGCGCCTCGGGCACTTCCTGCAGTGCGGTATCGCCGTCGGCGTCCGCCGCGGCAGACGCAGAAGCCCCCATGCCACTAATGGCCTGGGTGAGCGCTTCCAGATGCCGGCTCCAGCGTCCCATCAGAAGGATTCCTCGAGGATACTGTGGATCTTGGTTTCAGAATTGGTAATCACGCGAAAGGCCACCCGCTTGGATTGGTCGATATTCTCACTGCCATCCGCATTGTATATGGGCCGCGACGATGAATATCCGACCGCCGCCACATTCTGCATCATCCATCGGTTGTAGGACGTGACCGCATCCAGGGTGTAGACAAAGCGCAACACCGAGCGCGCGCGATCCTGCGACAGTCGCAGGTTGTTGAAGTACATGGCGTGGCGGTCGCTGGACTGCCCCCAGCCGGAGCTGGTGTGCCCCTCGATGCGCACCGCTTCGATGGACGCCCGGAACGGTGCCAGTACGTTCATGTAGCGCGGGAAGAACTCCTCGAACACCACCTGGTAGCTTGCATTGAGCTGCGCCTCGCCGGTCTCAAACATGGCATCGGAATTATTGAAGGCGATGGTCAGGGTGTCTCGGTTGATGGTCGCCCCCCAGCGGCGCAGGTCCGGGGCAAATTCCCGCTGCAGGGATTCGTAAATCGCCAGCTGGTTTTCCTTGTACGACATGGCGATGGTGCGTATTTTCTCGCGCTCGATCATCACCGAGCGCATCATCGCCACCGCGATACACAGGAAAACCATCATCAGGCCGGCCATCAGGTCCGACACACTGATCCAAGAGGCATCCCCCTCGCCTCTCTCGCCACCGGTCCCCTTAGCGTATACCCGGCTTCTTCCCTGAGCTCCCGGCCACTGGGCCATTAGGCCATTTCCTCACGGGGGCTGTGCGCCTGCTGCTGGGCGCGCCCGGCGGATTCCGAAAGACGCTGCATCTGCCCGATCAGCTGACGGTAATCCCGGGTGAACTGGCCACTGATCGCGGCCAGGGCCTGCCCCATGGCACTGATCACGCCCTCGATTTCCTCTTCCATACGGCGCTCTACCAGCTGGTACTGCTTGCCGATGGTGTTTTCGGAGTCGCCAATGCTCTTGCGAATAACGTGGCTGAGGGCATCCACCATTTCCTTGTGGGTGCGCGCCTGCTGCAGCGCCAGCTCCTGCATGCCATTGCGATGGGTGGTCACCGATTCCTGCACCAGGGACTGGATAAAGTCCGCATCCAGGCTCGACATCTTTTCGAATGCCCCGGAAACCGCCTGGATCTGGGCGCCGAGCAATTCGCTCTGCTGGGCAATGCTGACCAGGGACTGCTTCATGTCGCTGGTCATGACCTGCTGCACCACATCGATACCTTCCACAAACTGGGCGATGCGGTCACCCAGCTGCGGCATGACTTCCTGAACCTGAGCACTGACCTGTCCGTAACGCTCCAGCTGTACATTGAGCGCCTGCATCTGCTCGCGCACGTCCTTGCCAAATCCTTGCATACCTTCAAAGAATTGCGGCACTTCCGCCAGCTGCTGATGTACCTGCTGCAGATCCCGCGCCACCTGCACCATACCGATAACCGCGGTGTCGCAGTGTTCGGACCAGTACTCGACACGCTCTTCGTGCGCCTTGTATTCCTTGCTCAGCGTGGCCACCATGGCATCGAACTGGGCGAAGTTCTCACCGAAACGGGTCATGTTCTCACCGAACTGCGCTTCCACGCGCTCGTTGAAGCGCTGCACCACCTGTTCCATTTCGGAAACCAGGGCGCGGGAAATCTGTTCGGAAAATTCCGTCAGCTGGTTTTCACTCTGCTTCAGCTGACGCTCCTGCCCTTCCACCAGGGCGGCCTGCATCTGTTGCAGCGACTGCTGTATGTCCGCCAGGTCAGTCTCCGGCCCGGCACTGTCACCGGGAATCGGAATAAAGCGGGTCAGCGCGCGCAAGATTATGGAGAGGCCGATACCGCACACGCTGGTGATAAACGCGGTCTTCAGACCATCCAGCAGGGTCGCGATACTCTGATCGATATCCACCAGGCTGAATTCAAATAGCCCGATAATCACCCCGGTAAAGGTGCCGAGAATACCGAGAGAGGTCAGCAGTCCCGGTGCCTGTTCCACAAACTCGCCGCCGCGACGGACAAACCGGCACACCACCGCCAGGGCGAACAGTGACAGCATCAGGTAAAGGAATCCCTCGGTCACCGCATCCGGGCTGAGAGCAAGAAATACAGAACGTAATAATTCAGACATGTTGTTTTTCTCGAGACTTTTTCAAATAGGTACTCAAAAAGCGTGCTCAAACAGCGTGTATTCAGCCCTTCAGTTGCAGCACAAATTCCTGAAAGGATTCCCCGGTCGGCAAGCGGCCAAGGTGGTGACTGTACAGGCGGTAATTCGGCAACAGCCGCATCAGGTCCGCGGTACTGCCCAGATTGCGCGCACAACGTTTACTGGAAACACCGGTAACTGCCACGCGACCATCCTCCAGCACTTCGAACATCGACGGCCGCTCCGGCTGCTGTGCAGACTTGTACACCAGGAAATGTAGCGTCGCGCCGGTATTCATACGCTCCGCCAGCAGGTCTCCCAGCGCCTGAACCTGTTCCAGGGAACAGTAATTCAGCAGATCCCACAGGAAGGCTCCATCCAGCCGCGCACCCTTGTCAAAACTGAACATGGACTCGCTAAAGCCGGTGCCCTCACCGTGGGTCTTTCTTCGCCACGCCAGGGATGCGTGCAGGTCCTCGACATACAGAGCGCCCACTTTCTTTTTCAGTGCATCGATATTGCGGCCGTTTTTACGCCCACAATCGAGCACGGTACTGGCCGCAGGCAATGCGGCCAGTGCTTTTTCAATACCGGCAAATTCGAGACGCTCATCGTCCTTCACGGTGTTGAAGTAAGCACTGACATCGGAGGCTCCACCACTGCGTACCTGATTGCGTGAGGTGACGCTGTCGTACTCCAGGAAGTGCTCGGTCACGTTCTGGTCCATACCCTCCCGCTTCATCAGTGAATTGAACAGGCTGAACCGGTCCATGCACTTGAGCAGGGTTACCGTGGAATGCCCCTTGGACGGGACTTCCGGGTACTCGGGGTCATCCACGTACTCGAAACAGAAATCCTCCAGCAAGCGAAAACGTCGCGGCTTTTCCGGCTGGTTGCGGCCGGTATAGCGCATGGTGTGCAGAATCGTGCCCTGCTTGAGGTGCGGCTTGAGTAACTGGATAAGGTGTTCGATGACTTCCAGATCGAGGAAGTTGAGCAGATCCCAGCACAGAATGACATCGAATTTCAGGTTGGCGGGCTTGGGCAGAAGGTGCGCTTCCAGTGCCGCCAGCGGATCACTGCAGGATTGGTTTTCCGTCAGGTATTCCACCAGGTCTTCGATATGACACTGGCAATTTAGGCCGAGAAAAGCCTGGGTGGTCCCGGATGAGAGCGGTCCAAGATCGAGGATTCTGTCCCCGCTTTTGACCATCTCGGTCGTTAACGCAGCGAGGCCAAAAGAACGGTGTTGCATCGGTTATCGCAAAGGTTTGGGGCGTGAGCCTGGAATTGAAAAGCGGCGCCGTCAGAGGGAACAGCGCCGCTGTCGAGTCATCTGCAATCAGCTATCCGCTGACTCGACTTCCTTGGCCGCATCCTTGGCGCTGTCTTTGGGGGCAAAAGACTTTTTCGCAGCAGCGGCACGCGCCGGTGCTTCATCTTTGGGCGGCAGGTTCGGGTGAACCAGCTTCTCTTTGAATTCGCTGTGACGCGCTTTCATCTCGTCATCGGTATCGACCATATCCATGGAGCCGCGGAACTTACCGCCGTCGTCCAGCTGGATACGCGGGGCAATCAGGTTGCCTTTGACTACCGCGGTGTTGCGGATCTCGATCAGCTCATCTGCCAGTGCATCACCGGTGAGGGTACCGTTGATCACGATATTCTGCGCGTGGATGTTCGCGTTGATTTCACCTTCGCGACCGATGGACAGGTCGTGGCCTTCCATAATCACGGTACCTTCGATGGTGCCTTCAATGTGCAGGTCTTCGGTGCCGATCAGTTCGCCGCGGAACTTGATGTTTTTACCGATCACAGAGCGATCCTTCGCCATGGTGGATTCGAGTTTGTCCGCAAACGGACGCTCGCTCGCACCATTTTCGTTCATACCGGAAAGAAAAGAATTGGAATCCAGATTTGCGTCTGGTTTGGGATCGAGAGGGTTCGCCATTGTGCCACCTAACTGTAACCGTAGAGAAAGTTTATGTTTTTAGGTAAGCAGCGTTTTTAGCGCTTTTTTCCACTGGTTCCCATAGCTGGTGAGACAAAAATCAAAGCGTGCGCCAAGTTTGTGAGCGCCCTCACACAAAATCACTCCGGTTTACGGAACTATTTTTGTGGGGCGCCTGAAAACCATTCAAGCCTGCCCAAAAATAACACAGGCAATAAAACTCGGCACTGATGAAATACTGATTAAATCAGCGAAAAAACACGCACCTTACGCACCCGTAGTTTTCACAAAATAATCGTGCGCAGCCCGATTTACCCGACCAGACAGGCGCAGGGTGGACACCATGGTGGGAATCGCCATCACCGCATACATACCGATAATCAGGTTATTGACGATATTCAGTGAAGCCACCGCACCAAATACGATCAGCAAAAGGTAAAGGATGGTGTAGATCACCTGAAAGCGGTTGCCAAACAGGAATACGAAACACTTCATGCCGTAATACCAGAAAGTGACAATAGTACTGAAGGCCAGCGGTACCACCATCACCAGCAGCAGTACGGGCCCCCAGCCACCAAACACGCTGCTAAAGGCATTTGCAGTGAGCGATACGCCTTCGATGCCCTCGCCGTGCTGCCACACACCGGTAAGCAGAATCACCAGCGCGGTACAGGTACAGATGATCAGGGTATCCACAATGGGGCCCACCATCGCCACCACGCCCTCGCGCACCGGCTCGGTCGTCTTGGCCGCGCCGTGGGCCAGGGACTCAGTGCCGATGCCCGCCTCATTGGAGAAGGCGCCGCGGCTGATACCGGTGGTGATCACCGCGCCCAGCGCGCCGCCAGCCACCGCTTTACCGGTAAACGCATCGGAAATAATCAGTGCGAATGCCGCGGGAATTTCCTGCCAGAAATAACCGATCACGCCCAGGGTCAGTAACAGGTAGAACACCACCATCGCCGGCACGATGCGCACCGCGAAGCGACCGATACGCTGAATACGCCCGGAAATCACCACCAGCGCGGCCAGCGCCAGGGCCACACCCAGGCCGAGTTCGAACGCAAACGCACTATCCGCAGAGACCCAGCCCAGTGGCTCGGCAAATGAAACCCGCAGCAACTGCACCGTCTGGTTGGACTGGAAGGAAGGCAGCAGGCCGCACAGGCCGGCAATGGCGAACAGATAAGCCAGCGGCTGCCAGCGCTTGCCCAGCCCTTCGCGGATCACATACATGGGGCCGCCCTGGATTTCGCCGTTGCTGTCGCGGCCGCGATACATCACCGCCAGGGTTGCGGTGTAGAACTTGGTCGCCACCCCGACCAGTGCGGTCACCCACATCCACAGGATCGCCCCGGGGCCACCGGTACTGATGGCAATCGCCACCCCGGCAATATTGCCCAGACCGAGGGTACCGGATAATGCGGTGGACAGTGCCTGGCGGTGGGGAACCTGGCCGGGATCATCGGGATCGTCGTACTTGCCCCGCAACAGGTCGATGCTGTGGCCCAGGTGGCGATAGGGACGGCCGCGGGAGCTGATCAGCAGAAACAGGCCGCCACCCACCAGCAACACCAGTAGCGGCGTGCCCCAGGCGTAGGCGACGAAGGTATTGAGCGCGGAATCCAGGGATTCGATAAATGACATGAGAGGTTTTCCCAGCGGGGTTCAGTACGACAAACGGGATATGCTCGCGCACTGGAGGGAAAATCTCAAACCTTCTGCGACTAAGGACGAGTCAGAGGCCGTTCCAGTTCCGCACTGCCGCCAGGCTGGCGGATACCGACTGCAATGGATTCTCCGGGTTATCGTGCTCAACATAGCCAAACTGGTAACCAGCGGCTTTCGCTGCCTTGAAAATCTCGGGGAAATCGATCAGCCCCGCGCCGACACTCACCATATTCCCTGCACTGTCCATATCCTTGATATGCCAAAGAGGGAAGCGACCGGGATAATTACTGAAATACTCCAAGGGATCTCGCCCGGCCTTGTGCACCCAGAACAGGTCCATTTCGAAACTGACGAGCTGAGGGTCGGTGGCTTCCAGCAGATGATGATACGGGAGGAAGCCGTCCGTTACGTGGAATTCAAAATCGTGATTGTGATAGGCAAGCTGAATTCCCACCGTGCGGAATTGCTCTGCCCAGAGGTTGAGCTCATCCGCCAGCCGGCGGTAATTGTCCGGAGTGCGTTCTTCCTCTGCAAGCCAGGGCAACACAGCATAGCGGTGACCGATTTCCGCTACAGTTTCCAGGCTTTCGGCAAAGTTTTCCCGCAATTGCGAGAGCTGCAGATGCGCGGATGGAGCCTCAAGCCCCTCCCCATTGAGCACTCGCCGAATCTCACCGGGTTTGACGCCATAGTAACCCGCAAACTCGACCTGTTTGTAGCCGATGGCGGCTAGCGCCTTCAGGGTTTCAGCAACATCCTTTTCCATCAATGTACGGACTGTATATAGCTGCACACCACTCACCGGGACCAGAGAGCGATTAGCAGTTCCGCTCCCCGCCAGCGCTGAGGGCAACATACTGGATGTAATCGCTGCTACTGAAAGGTTGAGGAAGTCTCTACGGTTCATTTTGTTTTTCATTGTCAGCGCTCTCGTAAGTACGACCCCAGAAATCATTCTGGGCGACGGCCCGCGTGGGGCGAATACCCACTCAACACTGGTAATGCGGACCTTCCTGGAAAATCAGCCCTGCATCTGCTCCAGCTCGCGCCCCTTGGTCTCGCGCACATATTTGCTGACGAAGAAGATCGAGATGAACGCACAGAGTGCATAAATACCATAGCTGCCTGAGAGTTGGATACTGACCAGCAGTACCGGGAACGACAGGGTAATGCCGAAGTTGGCCAGCCACTGGGCGAGGCCGGCTACGGCGAGACCGGAACCGCGGATCTGGTTCGGGAACATCTCGCCGAGCATCACCCACATCACCGGGCCCCAGGACGCATTGAAGAAGACCACGTAAGCATTGGCGGCAATCAGTGCAATAGTGCCGACAGAATCCGACAGGCTGAGTCCGCCGTCTTCACCGAGCGTCGCCCGGGAAAACGACACTGCCATGATCGCCAGGGTCACCGCCATGCCGATGGAACCCACCCACAACAGTGGTTTGCGGCCGATTTTGTCTACCAGGATCAGCGCGGTAATCACTGCGGCAATACTGACCGCACCGGATACCACATTGATCAACAGCGCATCGCTCTCGGTGAAGCCCACCGACTGCCACAACACCGCGCCGTAATAGAACACCACATTGATTCCCACCAACTGCTGGAAGACCGCGAGACCGATACCAACCCACACAATGCTGCGCAGCTTGCCGGTTTTTGCGTCCTTGAGATCAGACAGGCTGGGGCGGTGGTCGTCGGCCAGGGAAGCGCGGATATCCCGCTCCTTGTCGCCGGCCGCGCGCTCGCCGAACAGGCGGGTCAGCACCGAGCGAGCGGTATCACCGCGACCGCTGGCCACCAGGAAGCGCGGGCTTTCGGGAATGAAATACAGGCCGATCAGGAAAATAGCCGCGGGGAGCAGTTCTATCCAGAACATCCAGCGCCAGGCCTCAAAGCCCATCCAGAACTCGGTAGTGGAAGCGCCGGCGAATTTGGCGATGGCATAGTTACTGAGGAATGCCGCGGTAAGGCCACTGATGATCGCCACCTGCTGTACCGTGGCCAGCCGCCCGCGGTAGGCAGCGGGCGCCACCTCACTGATATAAGCGGGGGTCATCACACTGGCCGCACCGACCGCAAGGCCACCGAGAATGCGGTAGAAGACAAACTCCAGGGAGCCGGTGGCAATACCGGAGCCCCAGGCAGAAACGATGAACATGATAGCGGAGACAATCAGCAGTGCCTTACGGCCATACTTGTCCGCCAGGGTGCCGGCGAAGAATGCGCCGATGGCACAACCGAGCAGCATCGAGGCCACATTGAAACCAGTGCCGGCGCTGTCGGAATTGAATGCAGCTTGCAGGCCATCCACGGTCCCGTTGATAACACCACTGTCGAACCCGAACAGGAAGCCGCCGATGGTGGCGACACCGCTGATGGCGATGACCAGGCCGTGATTGGTTTCTGCGGAACCTGCGGAAGGTGCAATTCCAGGCGCAGCATCAACTGCCGCACCACTGCTGACGGTGGTATTCATTATTTTCTCTCACTCACTACGGGCCGCTGTGCGACTCCAATTTATTCTTTGATCGGCCAGCTTGCGCCGCTTCCCTCAAGCTACGTGAAATCAGGGCGAGTGGCCAATGGCACATTTATACAATTAATTACACGATTATGTAAACGATTACAGAAATCCAGGGGAAATGGACTCGGAGCAACCGCAGCTCAACCTCACGCCCACAAAAAAGCCCCTGCGGTGAGGGGCTTTGGGAAGAAACGATACGTATCAGGCGGCAACCGGATCCGACGTTGCGGGAAGTGCCGCTTCCTCTTGTACAAAGAACACCGAGATGGCGCCACACACCATAAACACGCCGGCCAGCATCAGGATATAGATGGCCTGGTTGTCGAACACGCCGGCCAGGATCGGCCCCGCCACCAGTGCAGACAGGATCTGTGGTGCGGCGATGGTGAAGTTGAAGATGCCCATGTACACGCCGGTTTTGCTCGCCGGCAGCGAGTCAGAAAGGATTGAGTAAGGCATGGCCAGAATCGCGGCCCAGGCAATACCCACACCGATCATCGGAATCAGCAGGCCGAGCGCACCACTGGGAACGGTCACCTCGGTAATCAGCAGATTTACCTGGGTGGCTTCACCGCCCTGGAACAGCACAAAGCTCATGTAACCCAGGCCACCCAACAGCAGCGACAATGCGTATGTGGGCTTGCGGCCAAGCTTGCTGGCTACGCGGGCCAGCACGATGGAGAAGAGCGCGGCGAACAGGGAATAAGCGGCGAAGATAATCCCCACCCAGTCACCGGCAGCGCCCTTGGCGGCGGCGATATGCGCGGGGATCTCACCCACAGATTCCAGGTAGTGGGAATCAAACCACTTGGCCTCCACACCCCACACGTGCTGGGTAATGGCCGGAGTGGTGTACACCCACATGATGAACAGGGAGAACCAGGAGAAGAACTGCACTACTGCCAGCTGACGCATGGTCTTGGGCATGCTCACCAGCAGCTTGAAGAAACCGCCCAAACGCTGCGGCAGGGATTTGCGCTCCGCCAGCTCCTTCGCCAGGGTCTCTTCGTCGATCCCCTTGTAAGCGTTGTATTCCTTCGGCGCATACTCCTTGGTGCGGAACACTGTCCACAGTACCGAACCCAGCAGTACCGAAGCACCGATATAGAAAGCCCAGATTACCGACGGCGCCACTTCACCCGCCTGCGAGGTGTTCTCCAGGCCGATCACATTGGTGAGGATAAACGGCAGCATGGACCCCATCACCGCGCCGATATTGATCAGCAGGGACTGCACCGCGTAACCCACTGTGCGCTGCTCCGAGGGCACCATATCCGAGACCAGCGCACGGAACGGCTGCATGGTGACGTTGAACGCCGCATCCATCAGCGCCAGCATCACGCCCCCGAACAGGATCGGCGCAACAAAGGCCACCGCGATACCGGCATTGGGCATAAACGCCATGCCCAGTGCCGCGGCGATGGCACCGAACAGGATATAAGGGTTGCGACGGCCGAAGCGGCTCCAGGTACGGTCAGAGGCAGACCCCACGATCGGCTGCACAATCAGCCCCATCAAGGGCGCAACAATCCAGAACAGGGACAGGGAGTGCAGATCTGCACCCAGATCGGAAAGAATCCGGCTCGCATTGGCATTCTGCAGGGCAAATCCAAACTGCACCCCGAGGAAACCGAGGCTGACATTCCACACCTGCCAGAAGGGAAGCTTGGGCTGTTGTTTCATCGCATTAACCGCCTGATTATTGTTGAATCGGCCGAATACACCGGAAATAGTGCGGTGCGGGGCTCTGGTTATGGCGGCATTGTGTCAGCAGGGGCAGTGCGGGCCATCCTCCCCGGCGGGGGCGGAGAGCACAGCTGGTAGCGCCGTGAACGGCGCTGCACTTCCGGTCAAAACAGATCAATCAAACAGCAAACCCGCATAAAGTGCGATTTTTAGCACCTAAAGAACATTAGAGCCCACTAAGTTCCAAATACGGAATATTAAAAACAGGCATTGTAATATCCCCATAAAGGAACATAATCGAGGGAATCAAAGCTTATATCCCCTATAAAGCACCTTATGGACCAAAGCCAGAAATCCCCCGCCGCCATCGCCGAAGCGCTGGGCCAGCGCCTGAAGCAGGCACGCCTGAACCGAGACCTCACCCAAATAGAGGTAGCGGAGCGCGCCGGCGTCAGCCGCAAGGCGGTGCTCAATGCGGAAAAAGGCAAGGCGCAGCTGGAGGTTCTGGTCGCCATACTCCAGGCCCTCGACCTCACTGCCCAGCTGGACAGTTTCCTGCCGCCGCAGCCGCCCTCGCCGATCCAGCTGGCCAAACTCCAGGGTAAGCAGCGTCAGCGGGCCTCCGGCCAGCGCGGCAAGGGCGACGGGCATGAGGAAGGAGAAGACAAAGACACACAGGAGGAACCGGAATGGTAATGGAAGTCATCAGCGTCGATTACCAGGGGCAAGCCGCCGGTGCCGTCAGCTTCGACACCGATACCGGTATCGGTGCATTTGAATATGACCCCGCCTTTATCGACACCGGCATCGAACTTTCCCCCCTAAAAATGCCCCTGGCACGACGAATCTACAGTTTCCCGGAACTGCGCTATGAAACCTTCCGCGGCCTGCCCGGCCTGATTGCCGACTCCCTCCCCGACGACTTCGGCAATGCGGTACTCAACGCCTGGATGGCCGCCCAGGGCAAACACCCGCAAGACATCACGCCACTGCAAAGGCTGCAGTACACCGGTAAACGCGGAATGGGCGCCCTGGAATACGCCCCCGCCACCCGCATCAAGAAGCTCAACGCCTCCCAGGATATCGCCATCGACGAACTGGTGAGCATCGCCCAGGAAGTACTCGACAGCCGCGCCGGCTTCCGCGTAGAGCTGGATAAAGATGGAGAAAACCGGGAAGCCATGGTCGCCCTGCTCTCCGTAGGCATGAGTGCCGGCGGCGCCCGCCCCAAAGCGGTACTGGCTTTCAATAAAGACTTCAGCCACGTGCGCTCCGGACAAACCGAGGTCCCCGAAGGCTTTACCCACTACCTGATGAAATTCGACGGCGTGAGCGAGCACAACAAAGACCGGGAAACCTTCGGCGACCCCATGGGCTTCGGCGCCATGGAATACGTCTACCACGAGATGGCCACCAACTGCGGCATCGACATGATGCCCTGCCACCTGCTACACGAGGGCAACCGGCGGCACTTTGTCACCGAGCGCTTCGACCGCCGCGGCAACGACAAGATCCACATCCAGACCCTGAACGGTCTGGCCCATGTGGACTACAAAGCCCCCGGCTCTTTTTCCTACGCCGAACTCTTCGGCATCGCGAGACAACTGAAACTCACCGCGAGGGAAGCCGAACAGCTACTGCTGCGTATGGTGTTCAACATCGTCGCCCGCAACCACGACGACCACGCCAAGAACTTCGCCTTCCAGTTAACAGAAAAAACCTGGCAACTGGCCCCCGCCTACGACCTCGCCTACAGCTACAAACCGGGCAGCCGATGGGTCAACAACCACTGGATGAGCCTGAACGGCAAGCGGGAAAACTTTACCCGGGAAGATATCCACAGCCTGGAAAAAATCAGCCCACTGTTTAGCAGAAGGAAGATCGACAGCATTGTGGATAACGTGGTGGAGCAGGTATCACAATGGCGAAGGCTAGCGCTTGAGCACGAGGTGCCGCACTCACTAGTTGAGGAGATTGAGGGGAACTTGCGGCTGCATATATAGCTGTCCGATTCAGCTCAGACAGCAGCTATACGACCTGCATACCGGTGGCTAGCCAGCGGAAATAATAGTAGCAATTCTTCTATTTCTTGAACAAACGCCGTAAGTCATTGATATTTATAGCTGTGGAAAATAAATAGTAGCCAGTTGATATTGCAGCACTCGGAAGGAAAATCTCGTTATTTCCGATTAAAATCTAAGCGCATGAATATAACCTATTGATTCTAATGATGTTTCGAGTTAACGATCAATTCGCGAGAAGTAAATAGTAGCCAGAGAGATATAAAGCCACTGGCCTTTGAATAAACTGTTAGGAGCCATGATGAAAAAGACAGTCGTAGCTCTTCATGACTATCAACATGGCGGTGCAGCTATGTTAGTCCGCTGTGACAATGTCGAAGAATTAAAGAGCTCTCTTGGAAAGTCATGGAAGGTGATTTCTGAAAATGTCGAAAGCCATCCATATTACAAATACGCAATAAAAAAAAGCGATCCTATTTATGAGTTTGCAAAGCCAGCAGGGCTTTTAGAGGTCATTCTATTTATAAGCAAAAGGCAGCAAGAAGGAAAAACTGGTTACCCAATAAAAATCGAGTCTCAGATGGGCTATATATATCGAGAGGTATGGGCGCGCTCAGAAGCTGATGTTGTGAGTGTTTTCCCTGGATGTAAATTTGTCTATGGCGAAATTTTGAACGAACCTCTTGAGCGTAGCGATATCGATATTGAAGATGATTTTATCCGTAAATACCGAGCCTAACGCTCCTAACAAGGCCATTAACTTCGCGCCTTTCGGCGCCGGACAGCCTACGCTGCGCTCCGGCTGCCGGTTATGGCGGCGTTAGGCAATTAGAATGCTAAATCGAATAAGAGATGGTTTTTCATTATTTTTGTTACTTATGCTTGTTGTATCCGTCGCAATTTCATGTGTGGGGATGGAGAAGTATTTGAGGAGCGTGGCTGGCATGCTCTTTTGGTGTAGCTGGGTTCCAGTAATTTCATTATTTGCAGCATTTACGTTACGGAAAAAGGCAGTTGAAGGTTCATTAATCTTTTACGGTTCTTTTATAGGTGGCATTGGTTTCGCACTGTTTATGACAGTCAAAACCGCCAGTTGGGTACTTACGAGTGGTCCATTGAACGAAGCCGCATTGATATTTATCGTAATGCCAATGGGGCTATTGAAGTGGTCTTTAATTGGTTCCGCTGGTGGTTTGGCGGTCGCATTCTGGTATTGGCTCGCTCGGCGTGCCTAACAACACGCTGCAGGCCGACGGCTAACTTTGTGCACTTTATGCGCAGTTCGCTTCGCACCCAATTTTCGCGCAAAATGCGCTTAGTTATAGTGTCTACTTTTTGTGGGTAAGACCAGTGTCAGAGAGCCAAGAGCATGGATAGCTGCCCGGTTTGTAGAAACAATGTCGTCACTCGCCCCCAAGAGTGGAGTGGAGGCCGAATGTTCGTCGAATGCTCGAACTGTGGAAATTACGAAATTTCTCCCGAGCTATATGACGAGCTTTTGCGCTTGTCGGAGTCAGATTGGAGGATTGAGCGCCTTCGCTTAGAGGTTGCAAATATCGCTGAACCCCGAATGATTTGGAAATCAACCAGCAATATTCCCAAATTTACTACCATTGGTTTCGAAAAACCTACGGAAATTAAGAAGAGGTTTCTAAGAGCCAAGGCCGAGGGAAGAACGGTAACTGGTGGGACCATCTCTCATGTAGGTGACGCGGACAACGAGCCCAATAATAACAATCAGGAGCAGTGAAACTACGGCCCTCCGGGCCTCCGAGGGCGTTAGACATTCGCAAATATCATGCAAGATAAGGTTTCATTATCGCAGTACGTTAGGAAGCGAAACGGTGTTGCGCTGGGTGCAAACCGCTCCATGAGAAATATGCTGTATCGCTCTCTGGGTGCGGGCTCATTCCCGGTCTTTTGGCATTATTGGAACCCGATATGGGGCTACTATTTGTCTCGCAACATCATGAAGCCGCTCGGTTTATTTCTGCCGAACTGGCTAGCGATCATTTTTACGTTTCTTGTTAGTGGTGCGATCCATGATTTAGCGGTATCTCTCGTTAAATGGAAAATGATTATATTTTTCACTCCATGGTTTGGCCTTATGGGTATTGCAGTTATTCTTTCAAAGTATTTTTCTATTTCTTATCGCTCATATCCGTGGCTTTTTCGTGCATCAGTAAATATACTTTTTATCAGTAGTACACTTTTGGCAACATACTTCGTAGAGGGCAAATATGCCTAACAAGCGACTGTGGTTGCAACCCCGCTCATAAAGCTATGCAGCCCAAACCTCTCCATCTCGAACCATAGCGTTCAAGATCGTGACCATTTTCCGCATACAAGCTGTCAAAGCTACTTTTTTATGCTTGCCCTGAGCGACCAGTTTTCGGTAATGCGCTTTGATTACTGGGTTGCACTGGGTGGCACTTACTGTCGCCATATACAGAACCACGCGTACAGTTGATCTGCCACCTCTGATTCTTCTCTTGCCACGGAGCTTTCCGCTGTCCCGATTCATTGGCGCGACGCCAGTAAGAGCGGCTATTTGCTTGTTATTCAGTGTGCCGAGCTCGGGGAGATCTCCGAGTAGCGTGTGTACCAAAACATCGCCAACGCCAGGAACGCTTTTCAATAGAGCTTTCTTTTCCTCCCAAGCGGCTTCTTTTTCAATCGCTGAACTCAGTTGCTCGTCCACCCATTCAACTTCCTTATCCAGCTGCTTGATCAGCCTCCGATAAGTGCTGGCCAGTACGCCATCCCCCATGATTGACTGCCTGTTTAGCTCGCGTGTTCTCATATTCATGAGTTGGCGACGTCGAGCCAGTAGGTCTTTGATTTTTCTTAGATTTTTCCCTTGTGATCTACTTGGTGTTGGCTGGATCCTCGCGGCGAATTCGGCAATCAGTGCGGCATCGAGCTTATCCGTTTTGGCGAGCTGTTCCACAGCACCGGCGTAGCGACGAATTGCACGGGGGTTGGCGATAATGACTGGCATATCGCGCTCAAATCCGGCTTCCGCCAATGGCAATTCGTAGCGGCCTGTGGCCTCCATCACCAGCCTGGCAACCTTATAGCGAGCTAACCGGTTGAGGGAGTATTTGATGCCATCAGGGGTATTATCGGACCTCCAATGAACGTCTCTCTCGTGAATATAGAAATCCAGGAAATCCTTTCCAATATCCACGCCCACGTTAACTCCCGCCTCAGCACTTTTACGATTTGTCATGATGACTCGTCCTTGCTAAATTCGGGCTTGAAGCCCATTCGACTGTTCGAGTTTGTAAATCGGGTCGGCCACCCGCCCAGGCTTGTTAACGATCTTTGAAGATCTGGCGAGCATCGGGCTGGGCGGCCGGTAACATGGTGAGAGATGTTACGGGCTTCAACTTACCGGATTCGGGGGAAGTAGACCATACAAGACAGTACAGGCCGACGGCCAAATTTGTGCACTTTATTTGCGGTCGCTGCGCTCCTATTTTTGCGTATAAAGAGCCTCAAATTTTCCGCGGTTATGCGCGATACTATATGGATCCATTCGTTTTCTAAGAAAAGTAGATTTTGAGTATTTTATGAATATAAATATTGGGCTCACCCCCTACATACTGATATTCACTTCCATTATTCCGGCATTACTGGCATTTTGGGTTGCGAAGAAGCAAGGACGTTCAGCCGTAGCCTGCTCAGCGGTTGCTCTAGTTTTAGGTTTTAGCTGGGTCGGTGGTTGGCTTTACTTGGCAGTACTAACCCTCTTAGCACCAAAGCAAGTGGGTAGTTAGCTCCCATATAAAGACGCAGGCATATTAATTCATACCTCCGTGGGACGTCTTACTTTGTGTGCATTTTGTACAGGTCGCTTCGCTTCCCTTTTTGCGCAAAGCACGTCCAAAGAAAGCCACTCCTGCAGCGGGCTGCCATGTATTCGATATCTAACAATAACGGACATACTATGAAAATTATATTGATCATCATCATGTCAATTGCGATTGCTTCATGCGCTTCAACATCTGAGCAATACTTGACCTCAGAGCCAGTAGAGATAGGGATTGATAAACTGGATCGCTACTGGGTTAATGAAAGTAAATCTATTAGATTTAGCATTTCGCCTCGCGTAGTACCAGCGCCTGGTACACAAGGGGTTGTAAAGGTACGTTTTCTTATTGATTCAAAAGGTGATGTATATAACCCAGAGATCATAGAGTCGTATCCAGAGGGAGCCTGGGATCAAAGTGCACTAGTTGCAAGTACGAAACAAAAGTATGTTCCGTCAAAAGACAACACTAAGCGAACTCCAGTGTATGTCATTCAAACGATTAAATTTAAATTTGGCTGATAGAAAATCAGCCGGCGTCTTGCTTTGTGCACGTTTTGATCGGCCGCTGCGCTCCACATTTCGTGCAAAACGCGCACAAAGCAAGTCGGCCTGACTGCAGCGCTAGCCAATTTAAGCATCACTCGTTTTAAGGGAGTAAGTGAATGCAAAAAGAAAAATGGTATAAAAACCCAGAAATGCTCGTTGCACTAACAGCGCTATTTATTGGCTTGATCACCGCAGCTATTTCCATTTATTCCGCCTATATTGACCGCGCCTATGCTAAAGCCTCGGTTTGGCCAAGAGTGGAAATTTTCAGAAGCTACAATAATAACGGTTTCAGCTACGGCGTTTCAAATAGAGGTACCGGCCCTGCGATTATAGAGTATGCAAAGGTAAGTTCAGGGAACCACTTTTTAAAAAAGTGGGCCGAATTACCGGAGTTCAAAAATATTTCTCAATCGCACTTCAGTAACGTCATATTATCATCAGGACAAACCATCAACCCTGTAAAGTACAAGGGAGAACTAATTAGCGACGTCCTGACTTTAGATAAAAAAATACAAATCGAAATTTGTTACTGCTCAATTTATGGCGATTGCTGGATTGTAAACCGCTCAAATGAAACCCAACCAACAGAAACCTGCTCAGTGAGTTCTGAACAGGCATTTGCACAATAAAAAAGTATCATTCCGGGCCACGTCTCTTTGTAACGGGCCTCACATCTATGAATTTGAAAATAGTGGCAGGAATATGGCAGACATGATTCTCGAGTCAACGATCACTTGTCCTGAATGCCATCACCAGAAGATGGAAATCATGCCGACAGATTGTTGTATCTTCTTTTATGAGTGCGAGAGCTGCCAAACCCTGCTAAAGCCAAAGCCTGGTGATTGCTGTGTTTTCTGTTCGTTTGGCACAGTCAAATGTCCGCCGATCCAGCAGGGGCAGCACTGTTGCGGAAAGATCACCTAACCCAGCAAGCATGCCCTCAACGGGATTTTTTCACACGCCGTGCGGCCATTTTCCTTGCCACAAAAATAGTGTGGCGCGCCCCCTTACCGGGGCGCTCTCGCACTGTCTCTACCTTTACCTGAAAGCCTGCCTTCTTTAGACGGCCGACGTACATGGAGTCGGGCCCCGCCGACCACACCGCCAGAACACCGCCCGATGCCAGACTACTGAAAATACTGCTGGTCCCCTCTACAGAGTACAGCCAGTTGTTGTCACTGTGTGTCAGCCCCTCCGGACCATTGTCCACATCCAGGAGCACGGCGTCATAGCGAGCGTCACCCTTCGTCAGTAGCTCTGCCACGTCGCCGATATGTACGCTTACCCGGGCATCATCCAGAGGCCGTCCGGCACAGTTTCCCAGTGGTCCTCGGTTCCACTCCACGACCTCGGGAATCAGGTCGGCGACCATTACCTCGGCGCTGGATGGCACTGCCTCAAGGGCCGCCGCCAGTGTGTAGCCCATCCCCATACCACCTACCAGTACGCGGGCATGCTCCCGGTTCTTCAGATGAGCACAACCCAACACCGAGAGCTGCTGCTCGCTGTTGAACCGGCGACTGTTCATGAGTTCGCCACGGGGACCGGACAGAGAAATGGAGAATTCCTGGTCGCGCTGGCGCAGTGTGAGCACCCCGCCGTCGTTGGGAATCTGGGCGGTACCGAGTTGGATCCAGGGCTTCATGGGGAGAGCTCACTCACGTCTGGGGGTAATTGGAGAATGCGGACTGCGCGCGCAATGTAGCACACGTTGGTTCGCCATGCCGGGGACGTTAATATGCACACATTCGCCAGACCAGTTATGGTATCCACATATGCCCGCAACCCCACCGAGAATCCCATGAACCGCAGGAAGAAAGTCAACCAGATCCTGAAGAAGAAGGCCAAGAAGGCCAACGACAAGCTCAATCCCAAGAGCAAGCCCCGCTACATATCCAAGGCCGAGCGTGCAAAGCAGGAACAACAAGCCGGGGAGTAACCAGGGCCACGGATCCTCTTTAGAGTCGTGACACCAGTACCATAAGAATTCAGCGAACACCTATGCAGATTATCAACCTGGCACATGCTCCGGAGGTCATCGGGACTCTGGCCCGATGGCACTTCGACGAATGGCACACCCTTTACCCCGAGGAGACTCTGGAAGATTTCCAGACAGAGTTGGTGGCGTCGACGGCGCAGGGGACAGTACCCTCCACATTTGTCGCGCAAGTAGACGGCAACGTGGTTGGCTCAATCAGCCTGTTACCGCATGATATGGATATCGACGAGCCGTGGACTCCGTGGCTGGCCAATCTATATGTACACCCGGATTACCGGCAGCAGGGCGCTGGCAAACAGCTGGTCCAGCATTTGATCGCCTTCGCTCGCCGCAATTCCCTGGACCAGCTTTATCTGTTCACACCCAGCAGTCGCGATTATTACGAGGCGCTTGGCTGGACATTATTGAGAAGGCAGTCCTATAAGGGACAGCAAGTAGACATTATGCTGTTAGCGCTATCGGAAACAGGTGAATAGCAGAAGCGTCAAGAAAACTAAAACTCAAGGAGGAGTTGAATGGACCCATTCAGAAATATACAAAGCAAGCACCTGTCCATAGTGCTCTCGTTTGCCAGAATCCTGTGTTTCTTCTCGATGCTGGCTTTTATCGTGATTCTGCTGGGCACGATATTCAGCCCGTTCATTGGATTCCCTATTCTCTATTTCATCTGGTTTATTGGTATTCCCATATCGGGCTTTATACTGTCTGCCCTGCTCGCCGCTCTGGTGGCATTTGAAGAGGGATTCAGACAGAGGACCGAGCGGATACTGACTGGAAAGCAGGATCCTGCTTGATTCCACCTGAAGCACGCCGTAATAACGACATAATGGATTATCCGATGAAATTAACCGCTGTTCTCACTGCCCTGTTTCTGGTATCTCCCATGGCCCTGGCATCATCGCTGGACCTTAAGGGGGTATGGAAGCTGAAATCCGGCGAGTACATCAATGGTGAAGGTGATTTGATTAGTTATCAGTCACTCAATATGCAGTCCCTGAAAATCATTTCCGATACCCACTTCAGTTTCACCTCCATGAAGGGCGACACTTTCTGGGCTTCTGGCACAGGGTCTTATGAATTCGAGGACGGGAAGTACGTTGAGAAGCTTCAGCTCAATTCCTTTGGCGAGAAACCGGGCGCGATATTCGCGTTTGATGCCAGGGTAGAAGGGGAATACTGGTACAACACTCGCTGGGAAAATGGCAAGCGGGTTGAATACGAGGTATGGCAAAAGGTTGAATGACCCGATTCGCAGCAGCCACCAACCGCTGATGCTGCATCGGTAATTAAACGGTGCCCCGTACTCCGGGGCACGAGCTATTGCGCTTTATCCACACGCATTTTATTTTCAACGCGGTGAACACGTCGCGGCAAAGGCTGCTCGAGCAATTCATCCAGTCCGTTTATTGCATCCAGCAAACCGCTCACCCTGCGCTTATCTTCCCCTTCCAGGCTGGCGTAAAAATCATGGCAGCGCTGCCACATCCATTGCATATAGGGAAACGTCAGGCGCGTTCCGCTGACGCCCTCAATGGTAAACCCGACCTCGCCGATAGCGCGCTCAATCTGATCACCTCCCTGCCAGTTGCCGACCTGTTCCATTGTCTGCCGAATAACCGGACCCTGCTCCTCCAGCATGCGCTGTAAAACCGGGTACAGGGTTTCCGGCACTTGGTCGTATGCCAGAAACTCGCCGGATCGCGGAGCGGGCTCGATCATACGCTTGACCCAGCCAACCACATTGGGCGCCTGTGCTTCCATCAACCGTCCGGAATACGGATCGCGATACAGGTGCGCATACAGGGGGCCAATCAGGCCGAAATCTCCCATACAGGGGCGGCTGCCCAGCAAATAGGGGTAAAGAGCAAAGTGGCGATCCAGATCTGTCAGCAGGCTCAGGTAACTTTTTTCGATGGCGGGTACGATGTCGTCTGCTACCCCCAACATCGACAGCGCGCCGGCGAAGGGCTTGGCGGTCTGCTGCCCGATTGCCATCTGTTCCTCTTTACTCGCGTGCGGTGCCGAGGTACGACCGAACTCGCCGATGGCGAAACTCCGGTTTTCGTCGATATTCCAGCGGTAGTGCATTGCGGGAATTACCAGCCACTCGTCACCGTAGGTTTCGAGTAATAAAGAGATGAGATTCTGTTTTGGCGTAGCCGGATACACCGGTGATTCGGGATAACGCTTTTCCAGGGCGTCGATGATTACCGTTGTATCCTGCAGTGCCTCACCTTCAGCGGTAATCAATACCGGGATATAGCGCACACCGGTACGTGGAATAATGACATCCTGAAACACTTCCCGTGAGGCGATAACCTCTTCAAATGGAATGTGTTTGTATTTCAGATAGCAGCGGAGTTTCCCTGTATAAAGAGAAACCTCGGCACCGATCAACTGATGTGAAGCCATGCTTAACCCGTCTTAATTACAAACCCGCTCAAAGGGGCGAAACTTCCACCGGGATGCCATTCAGTACGGCATTGCCCGATAGCGCGTCCACCATACGGTCATCGGTCAGGTCGTTGGAATTGATTCCCGGATTGGTTTTTGCCACCCGCAGTTCCACGCCTTCCAGATTGTGGCCCCAGCCGTGGGGCAGGCAAACGACGCCGGGCATGACGGTGTCAGTGACTTCGATTACCACACTCAGCTGCCCAACCCGGGATGCGATACGGGCTCTGCTGCCGTGCTGTAGCTTGTATTTTTCCGCATCCAGCGGGTGCATAAACAGGCCGCAGCGGTCCTTGCCTTTGACCAGACGCTTGCTGTTGTGCATCCAGGAATTGTTAGTGCGCAAATCCCGGCGGCCGATCAGCTTGAGCGGGCTTTGCTGCTGCAGTTCACTGGCGAATTGCTTCAGGCGCTCCAGGTCTTTGATGAATTCACCGGGCATGGTGTGAATTTTCCGGTCTTCGGTAAACAGATAGTCGGGGAAGCTGGGTTGCAGTGGACCCAGATCGAGACCATGGGGAAATGCCTTCAATTTTTCCAGGCTGAGACCCTCCTCGTGGTGAATGATCTCGTTACCGCGATATTCATCAAAGCACTTTCCGTAGGGGCCATTTTGCAGCGCGAAGTCGAGTATCTGATTCGGGGTCATGGTCTGCGGCTTGCTGCTGCCGTGCTTGATTGCCTCCAGCCGCTCGATCAGGCCGTTCATGATCTCCCAATCGGACTTTGCGCCTTCTTCGTGAGGAAACAGTGGCTCGGCAAATTTTGCGGTGTTGTGTACCGAAAGCAGGTTAAACACCAGGTCGTATTGTTCATGCTCCAGCGGGCCTGTGGGCGGCAGGATGACGTCGGCGTGGCGAGAAGTTTCGTTCAGGTAGAAATCCAGCGAAACCATAAAGTCCAGTTCGGACATGCCTTGTTCCAGCAGGCGACTGTTTGGCGAAGAGAGCCCCGGGTTACCGGCAATGCAGATAAAGCCGCGCACCTGCCCTTCCCCGGGGGTGGTCATCTCCTCGGCCATAGCGGAGGCGGGCAGTTCGCGATTGAATTCCGGCAAACCGCGCACGCGACTCTGGTAGGTATTGAAGCTGCCGGCCTGGCGCGGCTTCACCGCGGCGTCCACTGCGGGCCTGGTAAACATCATGCCGCCGCTGCGGTCGAGGTTGCCGGTCAGTATATTCAGGATATTGATCAGGTAGTGGTTGAGGGCACCGAAGGCCTGCGCCGACACCCCCATACGGCCGTAGCAGATGGCCCGCTCGGCCGTGGCAAACTCCTCGGCGATACGTTCAATTTCTGCCTGTTCAATGCCGCACAGTTGGGCGATTTCGGCCATGGAAAAGAGGTTGAAGTTGTCCAGTAATGCATCCCAGTGATCGAGCATGCCCTGCAACCTTCCGGGCTTGTACAGTTCCTTGCGGATCACGTGCTGGATCAGGCCGACCAGAAAAATGGCGTCGGTGGCCGGGCGAATAAAGTGGTGCTCCTGGGCGTAGCGCGCGGTTTCATTTTTGCGCGGATCGATCAGCACCAGTTTTCCGCCTCGCTGGTGAATCCCTTCGAGCCGCTTCAATACATCCCCGGCGGACATCAGACTGCCGTTGGACGCCGCCGGGTTGGCGCCGAGCATCAACATGTAATCGGTATGGTCGAGATCCGGAATGGTGAACACCTGACCGTGGCCAAACATCAGGTAGGAACAGAGCTGATGGGGCATCTGGTCGAGGGAGGCTGCGGTAAAGATATTGCGGGTATTCAGCGCTTTCTTCAGTTTGTTGGTGGCCAGCAGCAGCCCGAGATTGTGGGAAGTGGGGTTGCCCCAGTAAGCCGCTAAGGCATCCTCGCCGTACTTCTCCTGCACGGTGGCCAGGCCGCGGGCGGCGTAGTCCAGTGCTTCGTCCCACTCCACTTCCAGCCACTGGCCATCCACTTTGCGCAGGGGCTTTTTCAAGCGGTCGGGATCATTGTGTAAATCCTGCAACGAATAGCCTTTCGGGCAGATATGACCCCAACTATGGGGGTCTTTCTTATCGCCGGAAATCGCGATGATCTCGCGGCCGCGATACTGGATTTCTACGCCGCACATGGCCTCACACAGGGTGCAGCTGCGGTAGTGGGTTTTGACCGGCAGTTTGGCCCGGGCTTCGGACTCCGCAATCGCGGCGGCGCGGGCCTCGCGGATGACTTTTAGCATTCCCTCAATGGAAGTTTCCTTGCAGCGCGGCCGGCCCTGCCGGGCACCCTGGGCCTGCTCGTGCTGGTCCAGCAACTGCCAGTCGGCAAAGCTGACGGCTTCCACCTGCTTCTGTGCGAACACCTGCTCGATATCGCCAGCGGGCGTTTCCAGTGTTTGCGGCAGGTTGGCCAGCAACCGGGTAACGGTTTCCGTCGCACACTGTTTGTTACTGCCGATCACACCACTCGCACCGCGCTTGATCCAGCCCGCCACGTAGGTGTGGCTTTCCTCACCCCCAACGCGGGACGCGTCATTGCGGATAACACCGCCGCGCGCATCGAATGGCAGCCCCTCGATGGGAGTGCCCTGATAACCGGTGGCGTTGATGATCAGCCCCACTTCCAGCGTCGACGTTTCTTCGGTAGGAACAGCGCGCACTCGCCCCTCCTCATCGCGCTGCAAGCGGTTGCGAAGGATATGCAGCCGTTTACTCGCCCCCTCTTCCTCGATGGATTCGGGGCTGCTCAGAAACAGAAAGCGGATGCGCTTGGTACCGGGTTTTCCACTCGGCGGCCGCTCGGCCACCTTGCGCAACAGCGCCAGGTTCTGCCGCGCTTCACCGTTTGCAGGCTTCGCCAGTTCCGCTTCCGATGCCGCGTCCAGTACCAGGTCCTGGGGGTCAATGATCAGGTCCAGCCCCTCGAGGGCGATCAGCTGTTCCAGTTCTTTGGGGGTAAACGCCGCCTGCAGCACACCCCGGCGGGCCAGCAGGCAGACCTCCTGGATATTGCTGTCGCGCAGTGCCAGCAGGGCCGGATCGGCGATATCGGTTTTGGCCAGTGTCTCGTGGGGCAATACCAGGATGCGCGCGATATCGAGGGCCACGTTGCCGATACCGATCACCGCCGCACGCCGACCTGCCAGATCCGGTTGCAGGGACTGGTTGTCCGGGTGGCCGTTGTACCAGCTGACGAATTCGGAAGCGCCGAAGATATTCGCGGCATCCGCGCCGGGAATGGATAGCTTGCGGCTTTGCGATCCGCCGGTGGCGACCACCACCCCGTGATACAGCGCATTCAATTCCGCGATGGAGATATCGCGACCAATGGCCACATTGCCGAAAAAACGCACCTGCGGATGCTCTGCGATCCGCTCAAAGCTGGCGCTGATGGATTTTATCCGCGGGTGGTCCGGCGCGACGCCGTAACGCACCAGGCCAAAGGGCGTTGGCAGCCGCTCGAAAATATCCACCTGCGCTGAGGGCATGTTTTTCAGAATCGCCTCGGCGGTATAGAAACCGGAGGGGCCGGCGCCCACTACGGCAAAGCGGGCACTCAGGGCCGACTGCGCGTGGGTCGCCGCCGCCTGGAATACACTTTCGCGGATGGGCGGCAGTACCCTCGCCTGCTCGGCATTCAGCGCGATCATGTGCTGCTGTGCTTCGGGCACCGCGGATTGCGGATGAATGGCGCGCTCCGGGCATTCGGTTAAACACGCGTTGCAATCGATACAGGTTGCGGGGTCGATATACAGCATCGCTTCCCCCTCGCGGAAGGCATCCACCGGGCACACATCCACACAATTGGTGTGTTTATGGTTGATACAGGCTTCGGTGACGACATAGGTCATGGGGCGGGCTCCCTCACTCTCATCGATGGTGCGATTATTCTGATACTTGTCCCGGGGATATTAGGTAAGGGCTGGGATCTTGTATTGACGATTTGGCACCCGTTGACATTTTGTGCCAAAGATCGAACACTCACCCCATGCCTGAAGCCGCCATCATCCCCACCAGTTTTCTTGCCGTGTTGCAGCGCCATGTCGAATCCCGCGGCATGGTGGCGCCCGGGTTTGCGCAAAAGCTGGCGCAGCTACAGTCGCGCAAGACCATGGAAAACCGGGAATTCGACGCCCTGTTGCACGAGCTGAATACGCTGGATCCGGAACCGGCATTCGGCATAAAGATCGGAAGAACCGTCGAGCCCAGGGACTTCGGTCTTGTGGGTTATCTGCTCACCGCGTGCAGCACCCTCGGGCAGGCGCTGACCCGCTATGGGCACTACCAGACGCTGGTGCTTTCCAACCTGAGCACCCGGGTGGAGGTGGGCAACGATGTAATACGCTACCGCTGGCACCTGCAGGATGTGGAAACGCCTATTTCCTGTGAATTTGGTGTGTCGATTTTTATCGCCCTCTACCAGAGCCTGATCGGCAAGCCGCTGCCGCCGGTCCAGGTGGGACTGCCCTTTGCGCCGCCGGAAAACCCCGCACTGTACGAGCAACTGCTGCAGTGCCCGGTAAAATTCAACACCGATTGCCTGATGGTGGACCTGCCGGCAAAGCTGCTGTGGATGACCATCAGCAGCTCGGACCCGTACATGCGCAAGATCTTCGACCGCCAGGCGCAGGCGCTGCTTAAGTCCGACGGGGAAAACCGCTCACAGAACTTCGAAGATTTCTTCGAGGCGCTACAGCAACAGATTCTGATGGCGATGAAGGACGGCGACACTTCCGCCAGAACCGTGTCCCGGCAGATGGGATACTCCCTGCGCAGCTTCTACCGTTTGCTGGCCACCGAGGGCTACAGTTACCGCAGCATCGTGGCCGGGCTGCGACAGCGACTGGCGAAGAAATATCTGCAGGATGCACAGCTATCTTATGCCGACGTGGCGATGTTGCTGGGTTACTCCGAGCAGAGTGCATTTACCCGGGCATTCAGGGACTGGATGGGGATTACGCCCGGCGAGTATCGCAGGCAGAAAGGCCTTCAGGCGGAATAAACCCATAGCAATAAAAAAAGCCCCGGGCAGATAACCCGGGGCTTTTGCGTTTTATCAACAGTTACATCAATGCAGCACGATCACTTCATTGGCGTCCAGATTCAGTACCGCGGAGCCGCCGCTGACGTTCACTGAATCACTGCCCACCAGGCTGTTGTACTGCCCGTCGGCCAGGTCCAGGTTGCTCACATTGATCGAGGTGCTGCCGCCGCGGTTGACCGCTACCATCACCACATCGCTGCCGGCGGTGCGCTCGAACACCAGAATATCCCCGTTGACCCAGCGCTGGGTGTAGCTGCCGGACGCCAGTGCCGGGCTCTGTGCGCGCAGTTCGGCCAGCGCACTGATCATCTGGAAGGCTTCCGTGGTTTCACTGAAAGATGGCATGCCTTCGCGGTTGTACGGGTCGTGCCCTACCTGGCCATCGCCATTAGCAGTAAACCAGGTACTGTTCTGCTCGCTGCCGTAGTAGATGGTGGGAATACCCGGCAGGGTCATGACCAGCGCCATCCCCAGGTTCTGGCGCGCGTCGGCGAGAGACTTGGAGAAGCCTTTGCCGGTGCGACCGTTGTCCACCGGACCGGTGGTCTGCAGGAATACGCTGGTGCGCGTCGCATCGTGGTTATCCAGGAAGATCGGCTGCCAGCTGTCGCGATTGTTCATCGCCCCGGGGCGGGATTCGATGTGGGTGTTCAGCTGGGTCATGGTGATGTCGCCGGCGATGGCCTGCTCGATATGGTTGCGCAGCTGGAAGTCCAGCAGCTCGGAGCCGCGGCCCTCGTTCAGGAACTGCATGGACAGGCTCTCGCCGGCACCGGCGCCATACCATTCACCGAAAATATACACATCCGGGTTCACGGCGCGCACCGCGCTGCTGAAGCGGTTGATAAAGTTCGGCTCGATATGCTTGATGGCATCGATGCGGAAGGCGTCCACGCCGTGGCTCATCCACTTCAGTGCCGCGTCGATCAGGTACTGGTCTGCGACGCTGTTGCTGTTAATACCGTGGTTGAAGTCGGTCAGGTTGAACAGCGTCTTGTTGGTAAAGGACCAGGGGTCGTCCCACTCGCCGAAACACTGGGTGTTAGGGTCACTGTCGCCACAGTCGGCGATGGCGCCGTTGCGGTGGTACCAGGTACCGTTGTCCTGCAGGAAGTCGGTGATGAAGGTGCCTTCTTTGTAGAGGGAACCGAACTCATATTGATCGTCCTGGTTGGAGTGGTTCAGGGCGATATCCAGCACCAGCTTCATGCCGCGCGCTTCCATCTCTGCATCCAGCTGATCCACCAGCGCCCAGTCCCCCAGGTGCTCATCCACTTCGTAGAAGTCGCGCCCCCAGTAACCGTGGTAGGCACCATCTGATCCGGAGTTGTCGATATTGTCGTTCAGCGGGGTAACCCAGATGGCGGTTACGCCGAGGGCTTCCAGGTAGTCGAGTTTGTCGATCAGGCCCTGGATATCGCCACCCCAGTATTTTTTCCACTCGGACAGGCCGCCGGCGGATTTGCTGGTGGAGGTGGCCGCGGCGTTGTTGCCGTTGTCGTTGCTGGGATCGCCATTGGCAAAACGGTCCACAAACACGAAGTACATGCTGCGATTGCGGAAGTCGGCCAACCCGGGCTGGGTGGTTGCGCAACCGTTGGCATCCACCGCAGTACCGGCCGGTGTGTTGGGGCAGTTGTCCTGGCTGTCCGGCACGCCGTCGCCATCGCTGTCCGCGGCCGCGACGCCACAGTTTTCGCCCAGGTCAGTAGTGACGCTCACCAGGCTGTTGTTGGCGCCATTGGCCACGATGTAGGTCCAGCCACTGGCGGCCACATCCTGGGCCGGGAACTGACTGCCCGCCCAGCTGCCACTGGGGTCGATTTTGAAGCGCGGGCCGCCGTTGCCGTCGCCGCTGGCGAAGTTGCGGCAGGCATCGTATTCATCGGTCTCGCCAATGCGGGCCAGCAGGTCCCCGGCAGCCCAGCCGTTGTGGGTGCCGCGCAGATGCAGGGTCGCGTCCGGGGTTTCCGGGTCTTCCGCGGGCAGGATGTGGTAGTCCTTGGTATCGGTGTAGAACTTGATATCCCAGGTACCGGCGGGGACGGCAATATTGTTGCCGTTTTGCTGGCCGTTCGCGCCGTAGTTTTCGCTCCAGTCCCCCCAGCGGTCAAACTTGATCTCGCCGGCGCTGGTGAAGACCACGTCGTCCGCCAACATGGTGTTGCTGCCCAGATTCTGCATCTGGTCCGCCTGCCAGTTGTTGTGGGTCCCGCGCAGGAACCACTCCGCCTGAGCGGTCGCGCTCGCACAGAGCAACAGGCCCGCGAGGGCTAGTGTTTCTCTCAACATTTTCATCATCTCTTGTGGATTATTTTTCTGTGAGTTGGCGAGCCTGCTAGAAGGCTCTGATCGCATGGTCGGAAATACGGGGATGGTTGACCTCCTCCCCGGCCGGGGCGTGGAGGAATATTGCGCCAGGCCGTTTCGCGGGCCCGGGCGAGAACTCCCCCTGCCGGGAGGGGGATAACAGATTGCGAACAAGACGGCACAATGGTGAAAAAAAGTACGGGTCTAGCCAGACACTAGCCGCACAACAATCGCCCAACAGGCTGAGCCAACACAGGTGCCCGCGATGACAAAGTCCCCAAACTGCTTGGTTGCCAGCTTGCTGTTTACGCTGCTCCTCCCCCTTTCTGTGGCCGCCAATAAGGCCGATGCGCGCGTCGAGCGTGTGGAACCGCCCTTCTGGTGGACCGACATGGCGGAATCCCGGCTGCAACTGATGCTGCACGGGGAGGATCTCGCAGAGGCGGAAGTACAGCTAGATTATCCCGGTGTGACCGTTACCGGCACCGAGCGGGAAGCGAACCCCAATTACCTGTTTATCAATCTGGCGGTCGCCAAGGGCACCGAGCCCGGCGAACTACAGATCCAGCTGCGCAAGGGCGACTGGCAGCAGGTGCTCCGCTACGACCTAAAGAAACGCCGTGATGGCTCAGCCCGTCGCCAGGGCTTCGACAGCAGCGACGTCATTTACCTGATCACCCCGGACCGCTTCGCCAACGGCGACCCCGCCAACGACCGCAGCGCGGACATGCTGGAGGGCCCGGATCGCGACAACGCCGGCGGCCGCCACGGCGGTGATATCGCCGGCATCCAGAACCATCTGGATTACATCGCCGACATGGGTTTCACCCAGATCTGGCCCAACCCGTTGCTGGAGAACAACCAGCCGGCCTACTCCTACCACGGCTATTCCGCCACCGATTACTACCGCATCGACCCGCGCTACGGCAGTAACGAAAGCTTCCGCGCATTCGTGGCCGCAGCGAAAGAAAAAGGCATCGGCGTGATCCAGGACATGGTGCCCAACCATATCGGCGACGGACACTGGTGGCTGGACGACCTGCCTGCGGACAACTGGCTGAATGGCCAGGGGACAGCAAAAGGCGAGTACGAGTACACCAACCACGCCCGCACCGTGCACATGGACCCCTACGCCAGCCACAAGGATCACCAGCTGTTCACCGACGGCTGGTTCGTGGACTCCATGCCGGACCCCAACCAGCGCAACCCGCGCGTGGCGAATTACCTGATCCAGAATGCCATCTGGTGGGTGGAATATGCTGATCTCTCCGGTATTCGCGTGGACACCTATGCCTACTCGGATGCGGACTTCCTTACCCGCTGGTCCGGGCGCCTGATGCAGGAATACCCCAACTTCAACATCGTCGGCGAAGAGTGGACCCGGCAGGCGGCGCTGGTGGCCTACTGGCAGGCGGGCAACAAGAACCGCAACGGCTACGTCTCCCACGTGCCAAGCATGATGGACTTCCCGCTGCACTACGGCCTGCGCGAAGGGCTGGAAAAACCGGAAAGCTGGAGCACTGGCCTGGTCACCCTGTACGAATCCCTGGCCAACGATGCCCTCTACCCGGACCCGAACAACCTGGTGATCTTCGGCGGCAACCACGACACCAGCCGCCTCTACAGCCAGCTGGATGAAGACCTGGGCAAATACCGCATGGCCGTTGCCTACCTCGCTACCATGCGCGGTATCCCGCAGTTCTATTACGGCGACGAGATCCTGGCGAAAAGCCCCAAGCAACGGGACGACGGTGTAGTGCGCAGCGATTTCCCCGGCGGCTGGGCCGGCGACCAGGTGAACGCCTTTACCGGCAAAGGGCTGAGCCAGAAGCAACAACAGGCGCAGCAGTTTGTGCGCACCCTGTTCAACTGGCGCAAGGACAAAGAGGTTATCCACAGCGGTAACCTCAAACACTTCGCGCCGATCGATGGCCTGTATGTGTATTTCCGCTATGACGAAAACGACACGGTAATGGTGGCCATCAACAAAAGCGACCGACCGCGCGAACTGCCTCTGGCACATATGGCGGAAATGCTGGGTGACAAATCCTCTGCGACCGACATCACCAGCGGCCAATCCAGAAAGCTCAATGAACTGGTCATCGCTGCCGGCGATGTGCTGGTTGCCGAAGTTTTTTAAAAAAGCCTTTTTAAAAGTATTCTAAAAACAGAAGTAAGCGACGATGAAAGATACCAAGACCAACCAGCCCACAAGGCTGCTCAAAAAGCTCGGGCTGGCTACCCTGCTGCCCACGCTGCTGGCCACCGCCCTGCAACCGGCCTTTGCCGAGACCGCACGCAGCTATAAAAGCCACCAGCTGCTCGACGACAAGCTGGTGATCGAGACCAGCGACAGCCAGGTTACCCTGACGCCACTGAACCAGGCTTCCCTGGAAGTGCACTACCAGCGCGACGGCCTCAAGCAGTTACCTTCCTTCGCCCGCGCGCAACTCGAGGCCGATGTGCAGGCGCAGCTGAGCGTTTCCCAAGAGACCCTGCGCTATGCACTCGGTGACCTCACCGCGGTTATCCACAAGTCGCCGTTTGCCATCAAGTACCTGCGCAACGACGAGCCGCTGTTGGCGGAAGAGCACGGTTTCTTCGCCAACCAGACCATGCGCGGCTTCCGCTTCAATCTCAACGATGACGAGAAGCTGATCGGTGGCGGCCAGCGTGTGCTGGGCATGGACCGTCGCGGCCACCGCCTGCCGCTGTACAACAAGGCCCACTATGGCTACACCACCGAATCCCAGCAGATGTATTTCGGCCTGCCGGCGGTGATGAGCAGCAATAAATATGTGCTGCTGTTCGACAACAGCGCCTCGGGCTTTATGGACCTGGGCGCGAGCGAAGAAAACGTCCTGCAGTTCGAGGCCGTCGCCGGCCGCACCAGTTACATTGTGGTGGCGGGGGAAAGCTATCCGAAGCTGATCGAGAACTATGTGAATGTGACCGGCCGCCAGCCCATGCCGCCGCGCTGGGCGCTGGGTAATTTCGCCTCCCGCTTCGGTTACCGCTCGGAGCAGGAAGTGCGCGACGTGGTGGAAAAATTCCGCGAGGAAGATTTCCCACTGGACGCGGTGGTACTGGATCTGTTCTGGTTCGGCCCGGACATCAAAGGACATATGGGCAACCTGGCATGGGACAAGAACACCTTCCCCACGCCGGTGGAGATGATGGCGGACCTGGATGAACAGGGCATCAACACCATCCTCGTCACCGAGCCTTTTGTCCTCTCCACTTCCGAGCGCTGGGACAGCGCGGTGGCAGGCAATGCACTGGCGAAAAATGTTGCTGGTGCGCCCAAGCAATTCGAGTTCTATTTCGGCAATACCGGTCTCATCGATGTGTTCTCCGAAGACGGCCGCGACTGGTTCTGGAATATCTACAAGGACCTGAAGGAACAGGGTGTAGCCGGCTGGTGGGGCGACCTGGGTGAGCCGGAAGTCCACCCCTCCGATACCGTACACGCGGTTGGCATGGCGGACGAAATCCACAATGCCTACGGCCACCGCTGGGCACAAATGTTGTTCGACAATGAAAAGGCAGCGAGCCCGGAAGAACGTCCGTTCATCATGATGCGCGCCGGTTTCCCCGGCTCCCAGCGCTTTGGCATGATCCCCTGGACCGGCGATGTGGATCGCAGCTGGGGTGGCCTCAAGCCACAGGTGGAACTGTCACTGCAGATGAGCCTGCTGGGCTTTGGCTACACCCACTCCGACCTCGGCGGTTTTGCCGGCGGCGAGAAGTTTAACCGCGAGCTGTATATCCGCTGGCTGCAATACGGTGTGTTCCAGCCGGTGTACCGCCCACACGCGCAGGATCACATTGCCCCGGAGCCGGTATTCCACGACCGCAAGACCCGCAATATTCTGCGCGAATACGTGAAGCTGCGTTACCGCCTGCTGCCCTACAACTACACCCTCGCCTTCGAAAACAGCCAGACCGGCATGCCGCTGATGCGCCCGCTGTTTTTTGAAAACGAATCCGACCTGGCGCTGATGGACAACAAGGACGCCTATCTGTGGGGCAACGACTTCCTGGTGGCACCGGTGACCGAGGAAAACATCGACGAGGTGGAAGTTCAGCTCCCCGGCGGCGTCTGGTTCGATTACTGGACCGATGAAGCCTACCGCGGAGACAGCGCGGAAGTGGAAGTGGAACTCGACACCATTCCAGTCCTGGTGCGCGCCGGTGCGTTTATCCCGACCATCAAGGATGTGCGCAACACCCGTGAATACTCCAGCGAGCACCTGCGCCTGGACTACTACGCCGATGACTCAGTCCACACGTCCAGCGGATCTGTGTACGAAGACGACGGCGTGACTGCCGATGCCTTCGCCAAGGGCCAGTACGAGCAGCTCGCCTTTACCAGCGCGCGCGGAGGCAACGCCCTGAACTTCGCCTTCAGCCGCAGCGGCAATGGCTATACCGGAGCGCCGGAAACCCGCGCCATCGAGCTGGTGCTGCACAACTGGCAGCAGGCGCCCGCGTCGATCACCCTCGGCGGTGAACCTATCCGGCTGGTGCGCAAGGAAAACCAGCTCACCGCAAACACTGCTTACTACGACAAGCGCAGCAACACCCTGCAGGTGAATTTCGCCTGGGGTAAACAAGACCTGAAACTCGCTGTATCCCTGTAAGAGAATAGAAATAACGAACGGAATTATTGGCTGTTATGAAAAAACTTACCCGACTGCTACTGGCTTCTTCCATCGCCGCTGCACTGCTGAGCGGCTGCGATAAAGCTGAAGATACACAAGCCAGCCAGGTTCAGGAAAACCCACAGGAGGTTGTCCAGGCCGCAGCCGCACTTCCCTCCCCGGTAGAAACTTTCGACAAGCCGGTGATCTACCAGGTACTGCCACGCCTGTTTGGCAATACCAATACCACCAACAAGCCCTGGGGTACCATCGAGGAAAACGGGGTCGGTAAATTCAGCGACTTCACGCCGAATGCGCTGCAGGAAATCCGCGAACTCGGTGCCAACTACATCTGGTATACCGGCGCATTGCATCATGCGCTAGTGCGTGACTACACCGAGTTTGGTATCGCCAACGACGACCCGGATGTGATCAAGGGCCGCGCCGGTTCTCCCTATGCCGTCAAGGATTACTACTCGGTAAACCCGGACCTGGCCGAAGATCCGGACAATCGCCTGCAGGAATTCAAGGCGCTGATCGAGCGCTCCCATGAGGCCGGCCTCAAGGTCATCATCGACATCGTGCCCAACCATGTTGCGCGCAACTATGAGTCGCTGGCCAAGCCAGAGGGCGTGCGCGACTTCGGCGCGGACGATGACACCAGCGTGGCCTACGCCCGCGACAACAATTTTTACTATGTGCCCGGCGAACCTTTCCTGGTACCGGAGTCTGAAGGCGGTTACCAGCCCCTGAATGGTGAAGCCCATCCATTGGTGGACGGCAAGTTCGATGAAGTACCGGCAAAGTGGACCGGCAACGGCAGCCGCGCGCCGCAGCCAAAACAGGACGACTGGTACGAAACGGTGAAGATCAACTTCGGTGTGCGTCCGGATGGCTCTCACGATTTTGCAGAGCTGCCACAGGACTACGCCCAGAAAGATTACCGCGCGCATGCGGCCTTCTGGGCGGATAAGGACGTCCCCAGCAGCTGGGAAAAATTCCGCCAGATCACCGACTACTGGCTCGACTTTGGCGTCGACGGCTTCCGCTATGATATGGCGGGCATGGTACCGGTGGAGTTCTGGAGCTACCTGAATTCCGGCATCAAGATGCAGAAACCAGATGCACTGCTGCTGGCGGAAATCTACCAACCCGACCTGTACCGGGATTATGTGCACCTGGGCAAAATGGACTACCTCTACGACAAGGTCGGCACCTACGATGCGATACGCGCGGTGATGGAAGGCAAGGCCGGTACCGACCCGCTGGTGGACATTCAGGAAAGTCTGCAAGGTATTGAAGACAATATGCTGCGCTTTATGGAAAACCACGACGAACAGCGTATCGCCAGCCCGGAATTTGCCGGCAGCGCCCGAGCGGGAATACCAGCCATGGTTGTCTCCGCAACCATCAGTGGCGCACCTACCCTGGTGTACTTCGGCCAGGAGCTGGGTGAGCCCGCCGCCAATGATGCGGGCTTTGGCAAGGCCAGCCGCACCACCATTTTCGATTACTGGTCGGTGCCGACGATCAGACGCTGGAATAACGGCGGCCAGTACAATAGCGAAAAACTCAGCGACAGCGAAAAATCCCTGCGCGAAACCTACCTGCGACTGCTCAACTTCACTCGCCAGAGCCCCGCGCTCACCGGCGAGTTTATGGACCTGCACCAATTCAACCGCGACCGCAGCGAAAGCTACAGCGAGCAACAGTACAGCTTCGCCCGCTGGGCCGGTGAAGACCAGCTGCTGGTTGTCGCCAACTTCGCCGACAATGCGCAGCAGGTTACCCTGCAGCTGCCGGATGCACTGACCGATGCGTGGCAGCTGGAGGAAGGTGTGTATACCCTAACTGACCAGCTGAATGCAGCGACGGTGGAGATGATCATCGCCAAAGATCAGACGACAACGGTATCAGTAAACCTGGGCCCGCTGTCGGGGCAAATCCTGAAGGTTGCTCACTGACATTACCCTCCACAGGGGCGCACCGCGCCCCTGGCTTCCCTCAGCCTCTCATCTGCCTGCGCCTCTTTCTGCCCCCGTTTCCCTCCTCTATAGGCGAAACCTTCGCGACCTGATACTGTCTTAGACTTCACAGTCAGTGGTTTACACTGTCTTATAAGGCGCCAGACGCTGAGCGCGGGAATCAACGGGAGGATTTGCAGATGGGTGGCAGTATCAAAGATTGGCTGATCGCGCTGCTGGTAGTAGCAGCGGTAGTTTTCGGCATTTACTGGTTCGCGTTGCGGGATACCCCGGCGCCCGAAGCCCCCGCCCCCGTCACCGAGCCCGCGCCGGAAACACCGAGCGTCGACCTCGACAAGCCAGAGGACGAGCCAGTCATCCCCCCCGCTCCGGAACCCGCCGAGCCGGAAGATCCACCGCGCCAGCTGCCCGCCCTGAACGACAGTGATGCCGAGGCGCGCAAGGATATCATCAGCCTCTCCTCCGACGGTGCGCTGGCAAACTGGATAGTGCCGGATGAGGTCGTGCGCAAATGGGTGGCGGCGGTGAACACCGCGACCAAAGGCGACCTGATGCACAAGAACCGTCCCTTCAACAACCTGAAGGACAGTCTGGTGGTCAAGGATCTGGAAACCCGCGATGACGGCCAGAAGATCTACGTGCTCTCTCAGGAGAACTACCAGCGCTACGAGCAACCCGTGCGCCTGTTCGCCATGGTCGATACCGATACCGCGGTCAACCTCTACCAGTTCTGGTACCCGCGCCTGAAACAGGCTTACGGCGAACTGGGGCTGAAGAACAAGAACTTCCACGCGGCGGTGCTCGCCGCGATCGATCAGGCACTGGCCGCCCCGGAAGTTGAAGGCCCCATCAAGCTGGTCCGCCCCACGGTATACTACAAGTTTGAGGATGAAAAACTGGAGAAACTGCCCGGGCTGCACAAGTTGATGATTCGCATCGGCCCGGATAATGCAGCGCGGGTAAAGGAAAAGTTGCGCGAACTTAAAGCCGCATTGCAGAACCTGCCCAGCGAGCAGTAAGCCACACCCAACCAATAAAAAGCCCCGGTAGATCCGGGGCTTTTTATTGGGACAGATTAAATACGGAAACGGGTTTATTGCGGCACACCCAGCAAGACCACGGAGTGCGGTGTGCTCAGTGCAACTTCGCCATTGACCACCTGGGCACTGGCCCCGGAGTAGAAATCCAGCAACGACTGCCCCTCCTCAAATACCCCAGCGACCGGTATTTTCTTGTCGCTGGCAGGTTGATCCAATGCGACCACCACCGGGGCAAAATTTTCCAGGCTCCTGGAAAACACCAGCGGCGCCTGCTGGATCACCTGATGTTCACCTGCACCGAGCGCCAAAAACCGCTGGCGGAATTTCAAAAGTTTTTGCCAGTGCGTCAGCAGCAGCTGAGTATCGGTATCCGCCATATCCTGCCAGTTCATGAAACTGCGCAACTCGGCATCGTACAGCGCCTGCGCGTCCGTTAGCGGCCGCCCCAGCTCATCACCGTAATATACCTGTACTGCGCCGGGTGCCAGCAACAACTTTGTGGCAGATTCAAACGCTCGACTGCGGTCCCGGTCAAAGCTGTCCATATCGTCGTGGGAGCTGATGTAACTGAGCACACCGGCGCCCTTGAGGTCACCGGTATTAAGGTCCTGTGCATATTGTGCAAATAGCTCTGCCGGCGACTGTTCCGCGTGGTGCACAAATCCCATATTGATCAGGCTGTCGAAACCATACTGGTAAAAGTCCACCTGCTGATCACCAAAGTCATACTGGCGACCATCACTGTTAGAGAAATCATCGACGCCGAAGCCGTAAACTTCTCCCAGCATGAAGAAGGGTTGGTCGTCGATTTTCTGCAGTGGATTTTGCGCTTTCCAGTCCGCCAGTGCGTCTTCGGCTTCCCGCTTCAGCTGCCCCCAGAATTCTGGCTCCACATGCTTGGCGGTGTCCACGCGAAAACCGTCCACGCCGTATTCCCGCACCCAGTCGGTGAGCCATTTCAGCAGGAAATAGCGCGGCGCGCGCGGGTAGCCGGTGCGTTCGAAGAACGCATCCAGTTCTGCCAGCTCCTGCGCCTGGCGTCCCTCGGACTGCCATTTTTCCAGCAGGAATTCGGGAATTTCCACCGACGCGTTACTTTCCGTGCGGATGTCCGGCAGGTGATCGGTGAGTGTGCAGGTGACATTGCCGGCGAAACCGGACCAGTCGCACACCGGTGAAGTACGCACCCATGTGCTCGGCCACAGTGGGTCCTGCGCGGTTTCCGGGCCGGTGTGATTGGCGATCACATCGAGCAATACCCGGATGCCCTGCGCGTGCGCGGTATCGATCAACTCCTTCAAATCAGCCTCACTGCCCAGGTTGGCATCTACCGCGGTCCAGTCCTTTGGCCAGTAGCCGTGATAGGCATAGGTGCGACCGGAGCTTTCCAGATAACCGTGCACATTTTCCATAATCGGTGACATCCAGATAGCGTCGATGCCAAGATCGGAAAAATAACCTTCGTTCAGCTTATCAATGACCCCGCGCAGGTCTCCGCCGAGGAAACCGCGCAGGGGCGCACCGTCGGCCTGGCGACCATAGGCCAGGTCGTTGCTGCTGTCGCCGTTGTTAAACCGGTCCGTGAGCAGGAAGTAGATACTCGCATTGGCCCAATAGGGATCAATGGAAATTTCCGGCAGGGGTTCTGGTTCGGGAGCTGGTTGTGGTGTCGGCTGCGGTGTTGGCGTCGGTGCAGGCGTTGCACCACCTCCACCGCCTCCGCATCCCGTAACAGCCACCAACGTCAACAACCCGGTCAACGCATACCGCTTTACCGTCATACTTCCCCCGCTCTTCTCCGTGTGAATTTCTTGATGATTTTTTCTCGAATTGTGCTTTCGCCGGGTCAAACCACCCCGCCACTCCAGTGGCTTTCCGGCAGGCTGTTCACCCCCAGATAGCGGGCAACATCACCGAACAGTTGATGGGTACCAAAAATACGCTGGCCATTGTTGATGCCATCCCCACAGTTGATGATCCGCCCCATCTGCAGCGCGCCGCCGGCGCCACCGGCGAGGGTGACAGCGCCGGCGGCACCACCGTGCTTGGAGCCATCCCCGACCTCACTGAACATCACCACCAGGGTGTCATCCAGCAGGCCTTTATTCTCGAGTTGCTGCAGGGTGTAGGCGAGCAACGAGTGATACCAGCGCACCTGGGCGGTGTGCGGCACATCGCCCGGGCGATGCGAAGCACTGTGGCTGGCAAACTCGTTGTACCAGCGGGTGGTAGCACCCAGCGGGCCACTTTCGCTGGTGCTCTGGATACCCTGGTTGATCGCGTCCTGGGCCATCTGCCAGCACTCGTCGTAGGAGTAATTCACCAGGTTGCCGTTCTCGTCGCCCTTGGAAAGTTGCAGGGTGGCGACCCGGTGCAGGCCACAGGAAAAGGCGCCGACAATATTGTCCACCTGGGCCCGCGCCAGGTGCGGGAACATCTGCCATTCGGTGGGTGTGAGCTGACTGCTGGATGCGTAATAGGGATCGCTCATCACATTGGTATTGAAGGTGCACTGGCCCACCTGATTGCTGGCGAGGTCCCGCAGGCGCTTGAGGGCATTTTCGTGCAGGGTCAGCTTGTCCCTGCGCGCGGCATCCAGGGTGGCGTTGGCAAGGCTGTCGAAGTCGTTCAGTACGGCTTCGTAATACGCCTGCTTTTCCCCGTTACTGTCACTACCCCCGCCCTGAATACCCACCGCCAGCTTCTGCGCCGCATCCGCGGGGTCGTTGTTGGGAATCGGCCGCGTTTCACTGTCGTAGCCGCGCGGTTTGGAAATCATGATGTCCGAGCGGCTGCCGGTACGCACACCGAGACTCAGCACACCCTCACTGCCCAGCTGTTCTGCAATCAGATGATCGATACTGGCGCTCTCGCGGCTGATCTGGTTGTTGCCGGTGAGGATGCCGCGCATATCGTTGTAGTGGGCCCCGGCCCCGGCACCGATGTCCAGGGTCAGGTTCTGCAGAACGATCATGCGGTTGTGCCAGGGCGCGAGTGGCCCGAGGCCGAAGCTCAGCTCCTGGCTGCCGCTGATGGCACCCGCGCCCTGTTGCGGCAGCCAGTTGTAGGGCACCACGCCGTTGGGGTAATAGAGAAAGAGTACCCGCTGAGCACTGCCGCCCTGTGCCAGTACTTTTTGCCCCAACATGCTGCTGGCCAGTGGCAACAGCACGCCCGCCTGCGCCATACGCTGGAGAAATTTCCTGCGCGACTGGCTGGTGGATTCCTTGACGGTGGGGAGACGGAATTGATTGAACAGTTTCATTTTTATTCTCCTGTTTCAGCGACGCAGGGTGAATGCGTCGGACAACACCAGGCTGCGCAGCATGGCCTGCATGCCGCCGCCATTGCGCAGGTCTTCACTCACCGTGTGAATGATCAGGTCATCACTGGCACTCTCCTCTCGCCCTACCACGTAGCGGTAGAACTGGCGGGCGAAGCAGGCCTCCCCCTGATCACTGCCGGCAATCAGGCTGGCCAGTTCCGCCACCGAGTAGAAGTCGTAACTGGGGCTGGTGGGGTCAAGTACCGTGGCCGGGGTGTACAGGCTCTTGATACTGCCGCTGTCATCAATCGCCTGCTCTTCACCGGTGCCGATGGTTTCGATGGTCCGGTAGAGCGCATCGCTGCCAAAACCTTCGAAGCCAAAGCCGACTCCATCGATAAACTGGTGACAGGCGGCGCAGGCAGGATCGGAGGTGTGACGTGCGGTCGCCTCCCGGTTGCTGTCGCTCTCTTCAAATACCACGTTGAAGTCGGCTGCCGCGGGGGGCGGAAACTCCTGGCACATGAGCACTTCGCGCACGTAGACACCGCGCTTGATCGGCGCCGGGTTGACGGTACTGGTGCGTGACGCGAGGAAGCTGCCGTGCCCGAGCAGGCCGGTACCGGTGCGCGGATCCCCCACGGGAAAATTGCGCATCATCCAGCCGCTGCCCGCACTGTTATCGAGGCCGTAATGTGCCGCCAGCACTTCGTCTGCCCAGGTGGCATTGCCGCTGAGGAGCGTGCTGTAGGCTGCATCGTTGCGAATATTTTCCAGCACGAAACCGACGGTTTCTTCCTTGAAGGCAGCGATCAACTCGGGACTGCTGATGGCGGGGAACGGATACTGGTTGTTGATCAGCCATCCGCTGATAAACCGGCGCAGGCCCCGTTCAGACCTGGGGTCCGCCAGCAGTCGATCCACCTGCGCAGCCACATCGAAGTTTTCTTCGGTGGCCGCCAGCAGCAGCGTATCGTCCGGTGTGGTTCCCCAGAAGGTGTAGGACAGCAGGGTAGCCACTTCGTAGTTGTCCAGACGATAAAGCCCGGTTTCCGCATCCAGCTGCCCCAGCTCGGAGCGATACATGAAATGCGGAGACATCAGCATGGCCTGCAGCAGTAACCGGCCGTCATCTTCACTGCTATAGAGCGGTGTGTAATTGGCAATCTCGGTCGTGGTCAGCGGCCGACGGAACAGGCGGAAGCCAAGTGTGTCCACCACGCAATTTACATCGCCACAGCCACTGGCGAGATTCAGGAAACCCGTCTGGCCAATGGCGAGGTCCGCAACCTGCTCTGCCACCAGCTCGTAACCGAGGGTGCGATCGTTGCCCGCGGTGAGGAAAGAGGCCGTATCGAAATTGCGGAATCGACCATCCGCCGGGACCGGGCCCATCAGCGAGGCATCGAAGTCGATGGCAAAAATATCCCGCACGCTGTTGAGATACTCGTCCCGTGTCAGCAGGCGCAGATTGCGCTGGTCCAGGCTGCTGCCGTCGCAACTGCTGTCACCACAGGAGCCGTTATCCCAGGCTTCATCCACGATCAGGCGCGCCGTTTCATAGGCACAGGCCCCGGGCTGATCGCCGACGCAGCTGGCCGCCGCATCCATCGGCATAAAGTCTTCGATATATTGTGTGAGCTGTGCCAATTGCCAGTTGCTACCGGACCCTGCAAGCGCCTGCGCCACACCGCCCTGCCCCTGGTCGCCGTGGCAACTGGCACAGTGCGCTGCGTAAAAATTCTGCCCGGCTTCGTAGGTATTGTTACTACTGGGGAACAGGGCAACCAGGGACAGGTCGTGCTGGGGAATCAGCAATTGCACCTGCGGTTGCGACGGGTCGCCGACGATATAGGGCGCTGCGTCGCCGCTCCAGCTGGCGAACTCGGTGCCCAGTGGCGGGGTATCGGCAGTGACGGTAATAATGCTGCCAATCGCGTAGTCACGGCCACCATCGGCGGTGGTACCGCCGATCACCGACAGGCGCGAAGTATCGCCGCCCACCGGCCCCGGCAACTCCCAGGGTTCCCACGTGCCGCCTGACAGACTCGAGGATTCGGCAATATTGCGCTGGTCGCCGGTCTGCTGGCCGTTACCGTTGTTGAATACAAGGTTGATCTGACCGTTGTGAAGGTCTTCCTCCGCAATCGTATGACTCCACCAACCTTCGGCATCCGGCCCCGACATCAGCAGCCCGGGCCACTGGGTAATCGCCTGATCCTGACCATCGACGGTCACCCACAGGTGGACAAATACCTGAGCCCAATCGTCCGGGTTGTCATAGCGCACCGATATTCCGCTGCTCGCCTCGGTGAGCGCGACCGTTGCAGAAAACTCGCCGGCTTCCGCGCGCACAGTGACATCACCGCCGCCGGTGCGCGTCACCAGGCCACTCTGGTCGACAGTGGCCGGACCGCTCTCCACGGACCAGGTAACCCGTCCGAACAGATTCTGGCGCGTACCATCGGCACGCACACCGTAGGCCGCTAACTGACGGGTGCTATCCAGGGGCAATCCCTGCGGCGCAATAGCGATATCTGTTATCCCGGTATCTACCGTGGTCACCGAAATTGTCAGCGACTTGCTAAACCCGTTTTGCTGTACCGTTACCGTGGCGCTGCCGGTGTCGCCCGCACGCAGGGTAAACGCACCGCTTTCAACGGACTCGATGGATATCACCGCACTATTGCTGGAAGCCACACTCGGGGTACCGGCGACCGCCGCGGTGAAGCCGTTATCAAACTCCGCCTGCACGGTGACAGTAAGAAGATCACCGCTGTTAAGGCGATCGCTGCCCGCCAGCAGAGCGATTCCGGTTTGCTGTGCCGCCGTCGCATCAATCCAGTTTCTGAACAGGGCCTCTGCCACCGGGTTGGTGTAACGGGTCCCCTTGGGCATGCGGTTGTTATCGGTGGTCTGATAGATATAAATCAGACTGCTGGCGTGATCGAATGGCCGCAAGCGGGCGGTGCTGCCGGTGGCCTCCACTTCGAGCAGGCGCGTATCTGCCAGCGGTGTGTCATAGCGCAGGTCCATAAAACCACTGGCATGACAGTGAGAACAATTGGTATCCAGGTAGGTGCGTGCGCGCTCGTTCAAATCAGCGGAAGTATCATCCGCCGCGACAAACTGTGCGTGATTTTGCGCACTGCTAATATCTTCGCTAAACAGGCCGATCGTATTGAATACGTCCAACTGGTTGGCAACACTTTCCAGAGACTCCCCGTACTGGAAAGTCCGGTTGAGCTGTCGCGTATGTACCGCCAGGGGCTCGCGACTGCCACTTCCTATATGGCAGGATCCGCAGTCGGCAGCTGACTGCACGGCCCGCTGACGGCTTTCAATGCCGCCATCCATCACTGTGAGTGTTTCATTAACCAGGTCAGCGTCGGTACCGGCGCTGTTCCAGTAATAATTCGCCGCTTGCCACTTGCCGGTATCCTGGCGGAACAGCACGGACGTGGTAAACGGTTGCTGGGGGTTTTCCGTTGTGGCGATGCTCTGGTGTTTCACCAGCACCGTCCCCACTGGCAAATCCCAGTTATCAATATCGGTAAAATTGATCTGGCTGTCGTTGGGTAGAGAAATGAAGTGACGCACACTGGCGCCATCAAACCAGCCTTTGGTATTCAGGCTGTATTCCAACACGCCCGAGGCCGGCACCAGGTTTTCAAGATCGGCAAACAGACCGGTTTCAGATAATTTTGCAGGAATTACCGCGGTTTCCGCGTCGTCATCCACCACCTTGTAAATTGTGGATTGGCCACCGTACTCCACGCCGTAGGTGGAGACCAGCAGGGTTTCTCCACTGAGATCGGTGCCGAAAGAGGCGATGTTTTCCGGGAAGGTATCACTGATCAGGGTTTTGGCTTCGCCATCCACAATCGACCAGATACGCTTGGTGACGTAATCGCCAAAGATGAAGTTGCCGGTAAGTCCCGGAAGCGAACCGCCCCGATAGACCACGCCGCCAATAATCGAGAAACCAGTCGGATGCGCGTAACCATCGCGCGGGGGTTCAAAATCCGTGCTGCAGTTCTTCGCCGGGTCTCCCCCCAGATCCCCGCGATTGGTGGTGCCTTCACACACCGGCCAGCCGTAATTTTTTCCCTTTTCGATCAGGTTGACCTCTTCAAACCCGGCCTGACCGACTTCGGTTTCCCACAGGGTATAGGGCGCTTCGCTATCGAAGCTCCAGCGCCAGGGGTTGCGGTGGCCGTAGGACCAGATTTCCTCGCGGAAACCGGGCACGCCCACAAAGGGGTTATCTACGGGGATCGCGTAATATTTTCCATCAACCGGCTGCGCCAGTGGCTGGATACGGATAAAAGTCCCCAGCAGGTTATCGGGTTCCTGCGCGCCATTATTGGTGCGCGGATCTTCCGGATACGGCATGGTCGCGCTGTGCCCGTAGGCACCGTCACCGATACTCAGGTACAGGTAATTGTCTTCCGGGTGAAACTGCATCATGCCGCCCTTGTGGTCCGGGCCGCGCTGGGGAATGCGCAGCAGCTCCGCTCTGGAGCCGGCAATTACCTGTACCGGATTGTTCGGGTCATCCACGGTCCAGCGCTCGAGGATGGCATCACCGTAACTGCCGTCCGGTGCGCGTTCGTTGTCATCGGTACCGTGAATGTAATAAATATAGATAAAGCCATTGCTGGCAAAGCCCGGGTCAAAGGCCATGCTGAGCAGGCCCTGCTCATGATAGTTCCGGACTTCGGTATTGATGTCGAGCAGGGTCTGCACCTCGCCCGGAGCAACATTTTCCCGATTCGGGAAAGTAAAAATAGAACCGGTTTTGTCCACTACATACAGCAGGTCATTCAGCCCATCCGGCACCACCATTACCGGCGACATAAACAGGCCCTGCAGGTGGGGGTAGGCGATCTCAAACCGGTAATTGCCACCGGACACATTACCGGAGACCGGAAATTTCAGAGGCTGGGCCAACAGCGGGCGCTCGCTGGGAGGCTGATCCGGGTTTGCGTCGAGCCCGCAACCCTGAGCAGGTTGCCACTGGCCATCGAGATAGCAGGGGTCGCCGCTGAAATACAGGTCGGGGGTCTGGGCTGCACCGTTATCATTGAAAATGACATTCAGCGCATCCGGCATGGCCCCATCAAGATGCCCGGTAAAGTCGTAGCAGTGAAAGCCGCCGCTCTGGGTCATTGGCCGCCCGGGCCACCCGGGTAGATCGTTAAAGCCGGCAGCCGGCTGCGGGCCCCAGAAATAGATATGTGGATCGGCATAATTCTGCGTATTGTCGAAACAGATCTGGTTACTCGACTCGGCCGGAGGATCGACAATTTCCGTCACCGAAATGTCTTTGCTGACATCGTCGAAAACAATCCGGTAGCGCCCGTTTTGCATCAGGAAGTCATTCGCCGGGTAGGCTTCATTCCAATCCTGGAAGTGGCTGATCTTGAAGCGCGGGTTGGCGTCGTCGAACGTCTGTTCAGTGACCCAGACACCGGCCTGCGCATCGTAGGTCATCGCCGTTGTACCCCAATCATTTGGGGTACCGCGAAACCAGGCTTCCGACCAGTTTTGCGCGATTGCCGTAACTGGCAGGCAGAGTAACAGCAGCAGAAAAGCGCGCAGGCATACGTAGGTAGCGGAGACCTTGTCTCCGACCACTTGGGGGGCAGATATCATCGCTATGCTCCGGTCGTTATTTTTATCCGGACGACTGTTATGTCAGTTCAACATTCAGTCTTTTTTTATTCTTCAACTGAATACATCGCAGCTGTGTTGTGCGCAGGAACCGCATAAGCGCAGCGCCGAGTCAGGCGCATATTCAAATTACTCTGATTGCAAAGGATTGCCTCATCCTCCCCGGGGGAGGAGTGTGCAAACACGCCAAAGGGATTTCGTAAAAGGTGAAATGCAGCACAAAAATGACAGGCAAAAAAAACCGGTATCACGCGTCAGCGGATACCGGTAAATCTTTCGACGAGAAAGAGATGGGGTCACACGCGGCCAAAATTGGCCCGACAAACAAAGACGTCAATACAGCCGTCAATTTCAAGTCATCCCACTGCACGAGGCAAGACCCGGTAGCAAACGCTCTGGAACTTACCGCTGCGGAGTGATGATAAAATTAGCGGCCCGGTCAGTTACCGGGCGCTCAATGCCTGGGTGGCGGGGCTACCCAAAAGCAGAGTATCGAACTCTGTATCAAATTTCAGAGTGCCATTTTCTACCCGGGCTTCAATACCAGAGTAATAATCTTTCACCAGGGTGCCCTCGGCGAAGACGCCGGCAGCAGACAGGGACTTCTCCCCTTTTGGCATATCCAGTGCCACCATTACCCGATCGTCTTCCAGGGTGCGGCTGAATACATAGGGCGCTTCACTGAGACGCTTGTGCACACCGGCGCCGACCGCCAGATGAGACTGTCGAAACTGACCCAGTTTCTGCCAGAGAGCGAGTATCTCGCGGGTTTCGTTTTTTTCCAGATCCCCCCAGTTCATAGGGCTACGCAGCTGGGCATCGCCCTGTGCACCGGGCGCCGTCAGCGGCCGGGCCAGCTCATCGCCGTAGTAGATCTGTGCTGCGCCGGGCGCCAGCATCAACTTGAATGCCGCTTCGCGGGGACGCTGGCGCTCGCGGTCGAAGGAATTCATATCGTCGTGAGAGGTCAGGTAATTGAGCACACCCACACCCTCCATTGCCCCGCCGTTCAACATTTGTGAGTAGCGGGAAAAGATCGACTCCATATCTTCGCGATCGGCGCGCGCAGCGATATCGAAATTGATCAGGCTGTCGAAGCCGTAGTCAAAGAAGTCCACCTGGCGGTCGCCGAAATCGAAATCACGTCCGCTGGTAATCCCATAGCCATAGACCTCTCCGACCATATAGAAGTCGCGATTGTCGAGCTTTCTATCCGGGTTGCGTTGTTTCCAATCTGCGAGGGCAAGGCTTGCCTCCTTCTTGAGCACTGCCCAGACTTCCGGCTCCACATGCTTGACCGTATCCACGCGAAAGCCGTCAACACCGTACTCACGCACCCAGTCGGTCAGCCATTTCACCATGTAATATTTGGGCGCGCGCGGGTAACCGGTGCGCTCAAAGAATGCGTCCAGCTCGGCCTGCTCCTGTTGCAGGCGTCCCTCCTCCGCCCACTTGCTCACCAGCTGCGGCGGCAGATCAACCGGCGCTTCGCTTTCGGTGCGGATGTCCGGCAGGTTATCAACCAGCATGCAGCTGACGGTACCGGCAAAGCCAGACCAGTCGCACACAGAATCGTCGCGGTTCCACTCCGCTGGCCACAGCGGATCCTTGCCGGTCACCGGACCAGTATGGTTCGCAACCACATCCAGCAGTACGCGGATGCCGCGGCTGTGCGCCGTATCAATCAGTTCCGCCAGTAGCGCCTCATTGCCAAAGTTGTGGTCAACGGTGGTCCAATCTCTGGGCCAGTAGCCGTGATAGGCGTAAGTGCGCCCGGTGCCCTCATCCGTGGCACCGTGAATCTGCTCGTAGACCGGGGACATCCACAGGGCGTCAACACCCAGCGCGTCGAAGTAACCCTCATTCAGCTTGTTGATAACGCCTTGCAGGTCGCCGCCGTGAAAACCGCGCAGATGGCCCGTATCGGCCTCGCGCCCGTAGGCGAGGTCGTTGTCCGGGTCACCGTTGGCAAAGCGGTCGGGGAGCATGAAATAAACGGTGGCATTGTTCCAGAATGGGTCTGCCCCGGTCGGTGCCGCGACCTTCTCGTCAGCCTCGGCCTGGACCGGGGACTCAGTTGCGGTGACTGGCGCTGCCGGATCCGTAGCGGATCCATCGCTACAGGCGGCCAGGGCCAAGCTGGCAGCTGCGATAAAGGCACTCAGGCCGGATGTTTTTCTCATTATCTTCTCTCCGCCGTTATCGAACGGTAATCACTGCAACCTACTGTACGCACCACAGCCACATTTTCATCATCCCGCCCCGGGGCGTAGATGAAAAAGGCAGCGGCCGGTGATAGGCTTGACCTCCTAGTCTTAGGGCCGCCCCAAAGCCATTTTTGGCACCAATTACAGAGGCGGGAACTGCGCCAGATCAACCTGTCGCGCGGTGATACCAGAGAGAATTCAGGGAACCGTTTCCCAATTAAAAAGGAGTGACCATGCAGGATAAACCCGTCGTATTCGTTGTCGTCGACCCCAATGATGACCGCCATGTAGCCCTCGAACGCGCACTGACCACCGCCCGCGAGCGCAACCCCCAGCCCAAGCTTGCCGTATTCGTTGCCGTGGATGGGGAAGCGGTGGATACCCGGGCCGTCAACGACCACCTGTTCCGCGACGAGTTCTGGTTCCGCGACCAGATCCGCACCCCGATCGAAGAGGCCGGCGTCGAATTCGAGATCTCCGTGTGCTGGTCCAGCGACTGGCAGGGAGCCATCATCCAGGAAGCCAAGCGCTGCAACGCGGAAATGATCTACCTGCCGGTACACGCCAGAACCAGCAGCCGCCGCTTTACCTTTGCCGAGTCCAAGTGGCAGGTGCTGAAGCAGGCCAAATGCCCGGTGGTACTGATTCGCCCCGGCGCCAAGGATCGCCGCAAAGTGGTACTGGCAACCGTCAACTACCAGGCCCAGACCAACCAGCAGCGCCAGCTGAACCGCCAGATCACTGAGCGCGCCAACTACATTGCGAACGTATACGGCGCCGAGCTGCACCTGGTTAACGCCTTCCTCGACTCCATGCGCTACCCGGACCGCGGCGCCCTGGCCAAGCTGGCAGACAAAACCGGCGTCCCCACCGACCGCATCCACGTGAAGCAAGGCTACACCAACGAGGTAGTGGCCGAGATTGCCAAGGAAATCGATGCAGACGTGGTGGTGATGGGCACCCTGAACCAGTACGGGGAAACCGGCTCACTGCTGCGCGGCAATACTGCCGAGCGGGTGATCGGTTCGGTGGATACCGATGTGATGGTGTGTAACGCGTTTACCACGACTTCGCACTGATTCCCTCCGTTACCGGTGGCCCCGCTTACGCGGGGCCACCGGTTCCCCCTCTCCTCCCCAACCCGGGCTGAAGCACCCGTCCTCCGGACGCTGGATACTGGCACCCTGCCCCCAGCTCCGAGAGAAATAACAATGCACAAGAAGCTCACCCTGGCCGTAGCATTACTACTCGCCACCCAGCCCGTCATTGCATCACCCTCCACCGCACAACCGAATGTTCACGTGATGCCCGCCATCGACATGGCCCCCCTGCAACGGAAGCGTACCTACCGGGTTTATCTACCCGAGAGTTACGAAGACTCCGGCAAACGCTATCCCGTGCTGTACATGCATGACGGACAGAACCTGTTCGATGATGCAACCTCCTACGTCGGTGAGTGGGGCGTGGATGAAATACTCAATCATCTGGCAAAGAACTGCGGTCTGGAGGTGATCGTAGTGGGTGTCGATCACGGCGACGAGCTGCGTATGGCCGAACTGAACCCCTATGACAGCGAGCGGTTTGGCAAGGGCGAGGGTGATGCCTATGTGGATTTTCTGGTGACGGAACTGAAACCAAAGATCGACCGCGAATACCGCACGCTGTCAGATAGGGAACATACCGCCGTAATGGGGAGCTCCATGGGAGGGCTCATTTCCAACCATGCGATCAATCGGCATCCACATACCTTCGGTCTCGCCGGGATATTTTCACCCTCTTACTGGATAGCCCCGCAAATACTCGCGGTAACCGAAGCCAACGCGGCATTAAAAAATACTCGGATTTACCTGTCGACGGGCGGCAAGGAAGGCGCATCCATGACCGAGGGGTTTAATCAGATGTTTGGCATTCTTAAACAACACGCGGGCCCTGATCAGTGGCGCGCGCAGCTGGACCCGGACGGAGAGCACAACGAGGCGTTCTGGAATCGCATATTCCCGCAGGCGATAACCTGGCTTTTCGAGGGACAATGCAACAAGGAAGTATGATGCAACGTTCGGAGCGTCCTATCGTGGAATATGACGCTCCGCTTTTCTTATCGTACGCGCCCCGCAAAAAACTCCTCGTGCGCAGGTAATTGGGCAACGGTGCCCTGAATCAGGGTTTTCAGGCTCTGTATCAGATCGTTTAGCTGAGCGTCACTCAGCCCATCGGCGATGACATGATGATCCTCAGGCAGCACACCCTGTCCGATCAATACCTGTTGCCAGGCCACCTCAGTAAACAGGTCCTCGTAATCACGGAATACCTTGCCCGTAGCGCGGAACAGCTCGATTTTTTCATTCAGGCTGTCAGGCACCGCCATGTCCTCACAAGCTCGCCAGAAATCACTGTCGCGACGCTGGTTCGCCTTGTAGTGGAGAATGATGAAGTCGCGAATACGCTCCATCTCCACCCGCGACTGGCGGTTGAACTCCGCCACTTCCACCTCGCGAATACCATGATGGGGAAAGCACTTGATCAGGCGGGTGGCCGCAGACTGCACCAGGTGGATCGACGTGCTCTCCAGCGGCTCCAGAAATCCGCTTGCCAGCCCCAGGCTGACCACATTGTGTTTCCACTGCTCGCGGCGATGGCCGGTTTTGAACGGGATGATGCGGGCTTCCGCCAGCGCCTCACCGGGCAGGTTGGCAAACAGCATGTCGCGGGCCTGCTCGTCACTCCAGTGCGCACTCGAATACACCATACCGTTACCGGTGCGGTGCTGCAGGGGAATCTGCCACTGCCAGCCGGCGCTGTGGGCAATTGACCGCGTATAGGGAACCAGTTGCTCGGCGGATTGGCTGGGGACCGCCATCGCACGGTCACAGGGGAGCCACTTGTCCCAGTGCTCGTACTCACTACCCACCACCTTATCGATCAACAGCCCCACAAACCCGGAGCAGTCTACAAACAGGTCTCCCTCTACCGGCTGACCGTTTTCCAGTAACAGGCTTTCGACATGCCCGGTGTTTCCGTTTTGGCGCACATCGCAGACCTTACCTTCGATGCGCTGTACACCGCGCTGCTCACTGAACTTCCGCAGGTATTGCGCGTACAGCCCAGCATCAAAATGATAGGCATAGGCGATGCCGGGAAGGTTGGTATTGGGGATATTGGCCAGCGGTGCAAAGCGGTTACTTTTTGCAGCCTGATAATTGAGTGAGTAGTCCCACAGGCTGGACTTATCGCCACTCGCGCGGGCACGCAGCCAGTAGTGGTGGAAATCGCAGAACGGAAAATTCTTGCCGATATTACCGAACGCATGCATGTAACTACTGCCCGGCCGCGACCAGTTCTCAAACTGGATTCCGAGCTTGATGGTGCCCCGGGTCGCCTTGAGAAAATCCAGCTCATCAATGCCCAGGGCGCGATTGAAATTCTGGATTGGCGGGATAGTGGCTTCACCAACGCCCACGGTGCCAATCTGGTCCGACTCCACCAGGGTAATGTCGAGCGTCCCGCGCATACTGCGAGCCATCAGGGCTGCTGCCATCCAACCCGCCGTGCCACCACCAAGAATGACTAACTTCTTTATTTTTTTATTGTTCACAAATCTTCCCCGCAGAGGGCTTCTCTCAAATAATTTCTCGCTTTCCCTGCAATTACTTCCTGAAAACAAAAAAGGCCCCTGCAACCGGAATCACAGGGGCCCTGATGACAACTCAGTGGTGCTTACAGCTCGTAGCTGAAGCCCAGCAGGTAGGTCTTACCATAGCTCTGGTAATCGCGAACCTGCAGCGCGTTGTCGCCGCTCAGAGTGGTGAAAGGCTCATCGGTCAGGTTCTGGCCCTGCAGGAATACCGACAGGCCCTCGAGACCACTGATACCAGACTCGGAGAAGTCATAGCCGATCTGTGCATCGACAATGGTTTCACCCAGTACGTCTACCTGTACGGTATCGAAACCAAGACCGTAGACGTCGCCCTTGAAGTCGGAGCGCTTGCGCATGCTTACGCGAGCGGACAGGCCGTGGTTGTCGTAGTAGGTGGTCAGAGTCTGAATGCGGTCGGACAGGCCGGCCAGTTCAAACTCATTGCCGTTCGGATCTTCGATATCAGAGGAAACACCAGTGTGGCTCGCAAGGAGACCGAATCCGTCCAGGCTTTCGTGGAACATGTTGAACGGCAGGGTTACCGCCAGCTCGTAGCCATTCAGGGTACCGCCGCCGCCATTGATCTTGCCGTATGCAGTGGCGGATGAGTTATCCGGCACTTCACCAGTGGCAGGATCGGCAACGCCTGTTAGGTCTACTTCGTAGTTACCATCGAAGTGCCACTGCTTCAGGTCTTTCCAGAACAGCGCCACGGAGAAGTAACCTTCTTCGCTAAAGTAGTTTTCGTAGGAGAGGTCTACACCCAGTGCTTCCTTCGGCTCCAGCAGCGGGTTACCACCACTGATGCTCCAGTTGTTGCCATTGGCATCGGGGGTCTGGTTATAAGACATTTCCACGGAGGCGTTCATCTGGTCCATGCGCGCACGGGAGATGGTTTTCGCCGCCCCGAAACGCAGGGTTTGCTGGTCATCCAACTCCAGCGCCATGTTCAGGCTGGGCAGGAAGTGGCCGTAGTCGTGGCCAAGGTCGGTTGCTTCAGCAACCACGAGACCATCAATCACCTGGCCACCGAAGCCCTGGGATTGCTGTTCGGTGTAAACGTAACGGGCACCCGCGTTACCAGTCAACGTCAGTCCGGCAACTTCGGTTTCGAAGTTCGCCTGAGCGAATGCGGCAGTTACGGTTTCGCTAACAGTGTAGGACTTGGTCAGGTGCTGGATGCCGGTCAGTGCTTCGTCGGTCAGCTCGTAGAAACCATTGCGCAGCATTGCAGCGGCGTCATAGGCAATCATGTCGCCCATGCCGATGAAGTCCAGGGAGACGCTACCAAGACGGTACTCTTCCGGCACGATCATGGTGCTGTTTTCAGCAGTGCCGTCAAAGTTCGCCAGGGTCATGTAGTAGCCCTGGGAGCGCTTCTCTTTTTCACGGTCACGGTAGGAAATACCGTAGGAGATTTCGTTGACGATACCCGCTTCCACAATCTGGGTGGCGGCCAGCTTCAGCTGGGTCAGCTCGTCGTCAATTTCCGGAGCATTCAGGAAGCCGTCCTGCGCAGCATTCTCGTAGGGAGTGCCGGCCAGGTTGTACTTGTCGTTCAGCGCCGCGCTCCAGCCCCAGGTCAGCGGTCCGCCGAGCTGGATCAGGTCGTAGTCGCTGTAATCCAGCTCGTGGGAGAACTGGGCACCAGTGTTGCCGGGCTTGAAGGTGTATCCGAGGTTGTCCGCTACGCCCTCGGCGTCCCCGCGGCCAGTGCCGGAATAGCTTTCGAAGCTCCAGATTTCACGCTCTACGGAAGAGTGGCTGGCGTCGAACTCCAGCTGGAAGGTGTCGGTGAAATCGTATTTGGTATTAACACCAAATGAAGTCATTTCAGCAGCACGGGTTTCAAGGTCGTTGCGCACTACTACGCGCTGACCGTCGGTGGAGGCGCTGGTCAGGAAGCCGGTGTCGGGATCTGCATCAGCAAGATCGGCAGACAGGCTACCCTGGCCCCAGGCGAACGGGATCTCGATACCACGCAGGATTTTCTCGTCAGAGAAGTCCACGTACAGCGCGTCGAAAGTGGTGTGCAGCTTTTCGTTCGGCTGCAGCTCTACTACCAGCATGGCGCTGTCGCGCTTCAGTTCGGAGGAGCGGACGAACGGCTTGGCACCACCGAGGATGGAGTAATTCTGACCATCCACTTCAAATTCCGGGTAGCCCCAGGAGTTCCAGCGCTCTTCCTGGCTCGGGGAGCTCATGGTGTTATAGGCAAATGCCACACCAACGGTATCGTCGGCCAGCTGGTCGATATAGGAGAAGGTGGCACGCTGGCCCTGGTCTTCGCCGTCCGGGTTCAGCTTGCCAAAGCTGGTCTGCTCCATCTGGGCGTTCACCTGGATGGTGCGCTCACCACGAGACAGCGGCTTGACGGTCTGCATATCGATAACGCCGGCAATGCCTTCAGCTTCGATATTCGCCTGCGGGGTTTTGTAAACGGTCACGCCGCTCATGATCTCAGAGGGGTAGAGATCGAATTCAACACCGCGGTTGTCGCCGATGGAAACCTGCTCACGGCCATTGAAGGTGGTCGCACTTTCGTTTTCACCAAAACCACGGATGGAAACCTTACTGGCACGACCGTCTAGACGCTGCGCGGCCAGGCCGGGCAGACGGGACAGAGATTCTGCGATAGAGGAATCCGGCAGCTTACCGATGTCTTCGGCAGAGATAGCCTCAACTACGCCTTTGGCATCGCGCTTGGTATCGATAGAGTCCTGCAGACTCTTACGAAAGCCGGTAACGGTAATTTCTTCCAGTGCACTGCTGCCTTCCTCTTGGGCAAAAGCGCCGATGGACGTTACAGACGCGGCAATCGCTGCTGACAGCAGTGCCGGCCGAAAACGTTTGTTGGTCAGACTCATCATCTTCTCCCTTGGACTTATCGTTATGGTGAGTAGTGCCATCCTAGGCATACCCGAAGTCCTTATCCTCCACCCCCAGGGGGGGAGGAGAGGGGAGAATGTGCGGCCGACAGAGGAGGAGCCGGCGCCTGTTCACCATGGGGCGGGATTATAACCGCTGAACAAAATTTGTTCAGCGGTTTGATGAACGACTTTGTGGGAAATTGCCGAATACGTTGTGGGATCAGCTCTCCAGCCAGGCGGCGGCGCCGATCAAGGCCGGGTAGCCGGCTTTCAGCACCTCTACCCGCACGCCCTGCAGCCAATCACCCAGGCGGCCTTTGTGGGTGAAACGCTGCTCGAATTCGCTCTCCGGGAGCAGCGATTCGATACGCGGCAACACCCCGCCACCGAGGAATACACCGCCGCGGGCCACGTAGTAGAGGGCTGCATCGCCTGCAGCGCTGCCAAGAAAGTTGAGGAAGTCCAGCAGGGTTTCGCGGCACATGGGGTCGGAGCCATCGAGGCCGCGGCTGCTGACATCCGGCGGCGTCAGCGCTTCCGCCGGACGACCGTGCAGGGCGCACACTGCCCGGTACAGATTGACCAGACCGCCACCACTCAACACATACTCGTTGTATACCGGCATCTGTTCGCGGGCGAGAATCCTCAGAAGCTCCAGCTCGCGCTCACTGCCCGCAGACAGGTTGGCGTGGCCCCCCTCCCCGGGCACTACCCGGTAGCTACCGCCTTCGTGGACCAGCGCTGCTACCCCGAGACCGGTACCCGGCCCCAGCACGACCATCGGCGCTTGGTTCTGTGCGGGCACATCCCGCAGCGCCCACTTGTCCTCTTCCGGCAACCGGGGGAGAGACAGGGCCAGGGCGGCGAAGTCATTGACCACCAGCGCGCGCTCGAGAGAGAAACGGGCACACAGCTCTTCGGCGCGAATATCCCACCCGAGGTTGGTCATGGTCACCCGACCGCCCTGCGGGGTCTTTTCCACCGGCCCGGCCACAGCAATACAGGCCTCTGTCGGCTGTGGCTGGTCCAGTTCCTGGAGCCACTGGCCGAGCGCGGTATAGAAATCCCCGAACTTGGCGCAGTTCACCACCTGGATCGATTCCAGTCGGTAGCCGCCCTGATGCGGGTGGGCGATGGCGAAACGGGCGTTGGTGCCGCCGATGTCCGCGACGATTCTTGTCATAACGCTTTCCTTACACGTTCTACTACCGCGGGTGCCGCCGCTGCGACCGCCCGGGCCCAGTGGACAGGTGCCCTGAAAAAATGGCGGTATAAGGTAATGATTTGCCGACGAAAACTCCAGTCCCTCTCCCCCTTCAGGGTCACAAATATGGGGGGATGAGACGCCAAGAGCATCATATAAGGGAACCAGGGCTTGTGATGCCAATTTCAGCACATGGCGAGGCCGTCCCGGGACATGCGGGGCAGGAACTGGGAAGGTAAAAATACCGGCAGGGAAAACCTGCCGGCCCAACTAGCACGATAAGGTCGACGAGAAAGACCCACTAGCAGGAGAAGAGAGATGATGTCGGGCTACCTTTGCCAGCGGGGTATACCGGGGAGAAGCAACCAAATTCTCTCCCCAGTACCGGCCTAGGCAATACCCGATGTCGCCAGTGTGCGATTTCGCCGGATTAGCGTCGCCCCACTTTGGAAAAATCCGCAAACTGGGCGGTGTCACTTTCAGGTTTTTCGCAAGCGGGATGGGCTGCAGAGGCCTGTGGATGTGGGCAACGCTCCTCCCCCGGGGGGAATTCTCTTATACTCCCCCCTATAAGAGCGATAAAAACCATAACAAGCAAAAATCTATCCGCGATGGCCCGATGAAACAATACATATTCAATATTCACGACGTGGTGCTGTTGATGACCGCGGCAGAGTGCCTGCTGCTGGCCGTCTTCCAGTCGATCCTGCCCACACGTGCTCGGCACGACGGGCGTCTGCTGACCGCCTTCCTGCTGATTATTGCCGTGGCCTCTGGCTGCACCCTGCTGCTGTGGAACGACCAGTTCTCGGTGGCGCCCTGGTTCGAGCAGACACTGCTGCCCTACCTTCTATTTGCCTCACTGCTGCTCAAGGGCCCGGCGATCTACCTGTACGTTTGCTCCCTGACCCAGCGCAAACTGAGTCTCACCCGGCAACACGGCCTGCACCTGCTGCCCGCTCTGGTGGCACTGGTTTGTATCGCCATTTTCGATATTTCCAGCAATGACCTGCGGCATATCGCCGATTCCGGGCAGGGCCTGCCGTCCACAGCCATCGAGTTTATCTGGGATATCGCCTCGCTAGTGCCCTTTGTCTACGCCGCTGCGGCACTGTTGAGAATCCGACGCTACCGCCACGCCCTCAAGGATGAATACTCGCACTACTCCGAGACCGAACTGCACTGGCTGTCGGCGCTCACCTGGGGGGTATTTGTGGCCTGGACCTGGACCATGGTGGTGCACGTGGTGGCCAAGTTTTCCAGTGATGTGGTGGCGGACTACATGGGCATCGCCGACAACTACCTGGCGTTTATCCTGATCAATGCGTTCTTTGCCTATAGCCTGACCTACGCCCACCAGCTGCTGGTCACCAAGCCGGAAGAGGAAACCCGCGAGACCAGCAGCGAGGAAGAGCCCTCCGAGCCTGCCATCGCCAAAGTGCGCAATGCGATGGAAGAAGACAAGATTTACCTTAAGAAAAACCTGAACCTGGAACAATTTTCCGAGCGCATCGACTTGCCGGCAAAAGAGGTCTCCGCGGTAATCAACAAGCACTTCGGCACCAACTTCTTTGAGTTCGTGAACAGCTACCGGGTGGAGGCCGCCAAGGCGTTGCTCTCCGATCCGGAAAAGGCGGACATGACGGTGCTGGATGTGCTGCTGGAATCCGGTTTTAACAGCAAGTCCGCATTCCATCGCTTTTTCAGCCGGCTTGTGGGTATGTCTCCCACGGAGTTCCGCAAGCGGGCACTGGCTGCGGACACAGCATCCTGATGCTCACGGGTTGATCGCGATATTTTATAGAGGCCGGTCTCACTCAGGGACCGGCCTCGCTTCCCGCCTGTATACCCTGATCGCCTAGCCCCTGATTCCCTAGACCTTGATCCTCGTCCGCCAGTCGCGCGGCCTCCGCACTGCCGAGTATCGCGTTGCGCGCTGCAAACACCTCGGCGTCGCTGGCACCATCAGCGCGCATCCGAGCCACCTTTGCCTCCAGCACCTTGCGCGCCAATGGTGAGTCCATCCGGCTCGCGGTTTCGTTGAACTCTGCCTGCATTGCCGCCAGCCTCTCCGCGCGCTCTTCCTCCGATAGATTCGGGTCGCGCGCAACGGCCATGGACTCCACCATATATGGCAGCTGGGCCTCCTCCTCTGCGTACATACCACTAGCCTGCTCTTCCCCGAGATAGCTGCGACGCAGGGCTTTGATCTGCTCGTAATGCTCCAGCGGGTTTGATACCGCCGACGCATCCGTCACCCGGTTGCGCTGTACATCCTCCACCGCCTGGTGATAGGCAGAATAATCCTGCAACAGATCCAGCAGCTGCATGGCCACAGCCTCTGGCAGGGCATCGCTCAGCAGCGTCTGCAAGCTTTCCAGCCGACTTTGCCCCCGAGACCCCTGCCGATCGCCATCTTCTTCAAGCCGGCCGTGGAGCTGCTGCAGCACGGCGCGGGTATTACGGTCGAACAGTAAATTGCCCTCGCTGTCGAAGTTCAGGATCAGGAGCGTATCGTACAGTTCCACCGTGTTCAGCGCATCGCGCCCGACTTCCTCCACTGCAAGAGATTCACTTTCCGACAACACTTGAGTGGAATTCAGATGGTCCTCTTCTGTGTTGCCGATTCCGTTCTCAGGTTCATCCAGACCTACAACATCCGGCGCTGGAGAGGCCGCGGGTTCCTCAATCGTCAGCGACGTTGCAGTCTCACCATGAAGCTCCGCGCTGAACCAGAACCTCGTAATCACAGCAGAAACAAGTAATGCAATAACCGCACAGGTAATGAAAATTTTCACGGCATGACCTTTTGGATAATTCCGGAAACACAGCTTTTATAAGGCTTTTTAAATTCCCTCATTTAATACCGGGCTGCAAGAAAAAAGTGTAACCAGGATAAAAACAAGTAAACGAAATAAACGCCACAATGACAGCAGAAGACATAGAAATGGATTTTTGGTGCTTAATGTACTTTCTGCAAAACTTGCTCTCAGCCTAACCTTTCCAACAGCTCGCGGCATTCGAAATCACACAATAAAAATTTCCAAGAGCAAGAGGCCAGGCAGTTTTCGGCCGACAATAAAATCTAACCGATAACGAGGCTAATAAGATAATGATGAAGAGAAACCTGACCAAAACCCTGCTACCCACACTGGGTTTGATTCTGGGAGGCATTTTTACCAGCGCTGCAGTACAGGCGCAGAGCTGTCCTGCCGATGCCATCTGCCGCTATGAAGATACGCCGGGAAATTACAGCGGCAACGGACCCTATGGCTATGACAGCTATACCATGCCGTACTTCTCCACACCCGGTGGCGCCACCGTGTACTACCCGCGCAACGCCCAGCCCCCCTACTCACTGCTGGTATTCACCCCGCCTTACACCGGAACCCAAATCTGGTATCGCGACTGGGGTCCGTTCTTTGCCTCACACGGTATCGTCATGGTAACCATGGACAGCCGCACCATCTACGACAGCGTGGACTCCCGGGCCGAACAGCAGCAGGAAGTACTGGATGCGATGAAAGGTGAAAACACGCGCTATGGCAGTCCACTGCGCGGTAAGCTGGATACCAGTCGCTTTGGTGCTACCGGCTGGTCAATGGGTGGCGGCGCGACCTGGATTACCTCCGCGGAATACGCTGGCCTGAAAACCGCGATGTCGTTTGCGGGCCACAACCTGACTGCGATAGACACCGATTCCAGTGGTCGCAATACCCGTATCCCGACCATTCTTTTCAACGGCTCCGAGGATCTCACTTACCTCGGAGGTCTTGGACAAAGCGATGGGGTTTACCGCAGTATTCCGTGGGGTGTGCCCAAGTTGTTTTATGAGGCATCCAATGTCGGACACTTTGCATGGGGCGGACCGGAAGAAGCTAACCGTTTTGTGGGCGAGCTGGCCCTGGCTTTCCAGAAGACTTACCTCGATGGTGATACCCGTTGGGCACAATTCCTGGATCGTCCGCCGTACTTCGTAGGCGAATTCGAGAAGGCCAATATCCCCTGATTGATGAACTGATTTTCCCAACTTTTTGATAGGCGTTTTGGGCACCGTGAAGGTGCCCTTTTTTTATTTCTATGGAGTTCAGTAAACCTCAAAACTCCACAGGGAATAGCCATAGCCGGTGCCTCGCTCGACACCCTGCATGCGCACATAGCGTCCGCTGGCGTTAATTGAAATCTGGTCCACGCCGCCGTCGCCATTACTCACGGTAGCTGCGGTAGTCCAGTTGCCGCCATCATCAGACACCTGGATTTCATAAGCCTTGCCATAAGCACCTTCCCAATTGAGTACGACCTGGCTCAGGCTGTAGACACTGCCGAGATCTACCTGAAGCCACTGGTTATCACTGAAGTCCGAAGCCCAGCGGGTGCCGGCATCGCCATCCACCGCGTATTCCGCGAACCAGTAATTGCCCTCTGCGGAGGAAGCGGAAGCCGGCTTGTTCAGCGCCAAGTCTCCGCCGGGTTGCGGATCGCAACAGGGCGGTTCACTACTGTCACCACCGCTGCCGTAGACTTCCAGCTCCCACAGCGAGGCACCCCAACCGGTTGCACGCTCGTTGATAAATACCCGCAGGTACTGGCCGCTGGCAGCGAGGCCATTGATAATATCTTCGCCACCATCACTGTCGGTTACGCTCGCCACGGTATTCCAGGTCTGGCCGTCATCGGAAACCTGGATATCGTAGGCGCGGCCGTAAGCGGCCTCCCACTTCAATACCACACGATCAATCGTGGAAACTGCAGAGAGATCTACCGAAATCCACTGCGGATCGCTCCACGCACTGGACCAGCGGGTGCCCATATCGCCGTCCACTGCCGCGGCGCCACTCAGGTCACCGTTTTCCATCGAGGATACTTCAACGGTCTTGTTCAGGGCCAGGTTGCTGGTGGGTGCCGGGTCGGGATTGCTGCTGCCACCGGCATCGATATCCAGCCAGTTCAACTGCGCCGCGCCGGCAAAAACCAGACGTAGTTTTTGTGCGCCGTCTTTCAGGTTGGCAGTCGTAGTCACCGTATCCCAACCGCCGGCCGTAGCCGGTACTGCGACCGTACCCTGGCTGACACCATCTACGAATACCTCAATGGTAGTGGCCGTTTCCGCGGCGACCCGCAGAGCCAGCTCTGCGCTGCCCGCTGCACCTACCAGGTTGTACTCCACCCAGCTATCGGCAGCGGTTTCGGTAATATCCAGGAAGCCGCTGCTATCGGTGGTTTTATCCACCCGTACCGCGTTCATGCTGCCGTAGGCTTCCGCCTGAACTTTTTTCGGCAGCGCGTGCTGGCTGGCCGCACCGTGCACTGGCATATTCACATAGATATTGCCGAGCTCTGTGAGCACACCGGACTGGCGGTAATCAAACAGGCCGTTATACGGGTGTCCATTGCGACGACCGGTAAACCAGGCGTAGCGGGCAACGTCCGGATCATTTTCCAGGTAGTCCACGGTCTGGATCAGGAACTTCTGCTGATCCGCTTCCGTGGTGGTGTCTTCCCAGGCGGAAAACTCCGTGAGCCAGATCGGGCGGTTGTACTTCTTGAACAGATCCACGTACCACTCGATAGCGCCAACTTCCGGCATGTAGGCGTGAATGGACATGGCATCCACACGGCAGTCCGGACAGGCGGCAAAGAAATCATCGAAGTACTCGATGGGATCGTAATAGGTAGTGCCGTTTTCGGTAACACAGACACCACAGAAGTTCATCGCCACGCTCACGATCTGCAAGCCAAATTCGTCGGCAATAGCCTCCAGGCGTGGCCACTCTGCAGCGGCCTGGGACGGGGTCATGTTGGCCTGCTCGAGGAAATTGGGCTCGTTGAACGCAAGGATATACTTCACTTCCGGGTGCGCCGCGATATAGGCGCGCATACCCTGCTCATCGAAGCCGCCATTCCAGGCCATGGGGACAAATTCAACCCCGTAGTTCTGGTAGATATCTGCGATCTGCACATCCGGCGCGTGGCTCCAGTTGTACCACCAGGAGATCCCCCGGGACATCACCTCGAAATCTTCCTGGGAGTGATGGCCATAACCGAGACCGCGCTTGGCACTCTTACTACTGCCATAGGCGTCGTCGATAAAGATATGGGTGACTGCGGTTGCCGTCGCTTCGCCGTCACTGACAGTCAATACGGCGCGGTAGCTGCCATCCGTCGCATAGGTATGCGTTGGGTTGACACCGCTTGCGGTGGTACCGTCGCCGAAGTCCCAACTGTAAGTAAGCGCGTCGCCATTGACGTCGCTGGACTGACTACCGTCAAAGGTGACAGCGGTGCCCGCAGGGCCACCCATTACCGACGGTTTGATCGCCGCAGTGGGCGCGCGGTTTACCGGCTCGCCATCGGTGCCGGGTAACCGTGCCTCTTCACCGCCGGACAGGTAGACATCATCAATGGACAGCTCGGCCACTTCGCCAAAACCCAGCACCTGGAATACCTGGCGCATATCCGCGAGATCCAGGTCGCCCGCGAGTTCGCTCATGGGAATAACGATGTCGTGCCACTGGCCATCGCGAACAAACCCATAGGGATCGGCACCGGGCTTGAAGGTAATCCAGGCCTGGCCAATGTTGTCCACATTGCCACCCTTGAGGCCGATGCGGAATTCGGTCTGGTCACTGGTTTTCATCGAGAAATGCAGCGCTGCGCTGTCGTTGTCAAACGCGGTGAGGTTGAACCCTTCGCGCGCGGTCAACCCCAGTCCAAACCAGCCTTTTCCGGTAGAGGTGAGGTTCAGCGCGGAATTCCCCTCGCGGGTTTCCCCTGCGGATAATTGCAGGGTTTCATCCCATATAAACAGGTCGCCGTTGACTCCAAAGGCGAAGTTACCGGCGTCCATATGGGAAGCCGTTTCGGTGTAAATCCCGTAGCTGCCGAACTCCGGCGCCTCCAGGGCGATACTTTCACTCAGGTAGATATTGTCAAAAGCGATCTGGAAGTCTTCCGCCGCTGCGGGACCGGAAACACTGAAAAACGTTTTGATCGTCTGCATATCCAGACCACCAAATTTTGCCAGGGGAATCGCCACATGGTGCCACTCGCCATCGCGCTCGAGCCCGTATTCCTCGCCGCCCGCGGTCAGCAATACGCTGGCATCGCTGCCGGACGTACTGGCCATGTTCACTTCGATATTCACACTGGAATTGACCTTGGCATCGAAGTGCAGGTAACCGTGGGCGTAATTGCGCATGTTGTAGTCTTTATGCAGCAAACCCATGCCCCACCAGTCGCCCGCGGCCACCTCGTAAGACAGCACTGCGCTGCCCTCCGCCGGCGCGGTGGCGACAGTGGTCATGTTATTCCAGATGTACAGGTTGGACTTGTCACCCCAGTTGAATTCATCCAGTACCGGGTGGGTTTCGGTCATGATGCCAAAGTCACCGCGATAGTAATCGTCGCTGGCAACTTCCAGCTCGGTGTGTTCATTGGCATAAAGTCGTACGTAGTCCACGTACATTTTCGCCGGAAAGTCCGCGGTAATCAGTGCCGGATCTTCGATCTCGACAAAATTCCAACCGCCCACAGCGAGGTTCAGCAGGATATGGTTGGGGTTATCGCGAAACTCTGACAGGTTGGGATCGGTGATATCCATGGTCAGAATCTGGGTGTCGTCCACGGAGATGGTCACGTCCGTGGGGGTCCAGTCCAGGCGATAGGTGTGGTACTGCTCGTACAGGTTGGATTCGAGCACCACATCCTCGGCGTGATCCGCCTGCAGCCAATCACTCCAGTCACCGGATTCATGCCACCAGTGCAGTGCACCGGAAACTGCATTGTTCACCGTGCCGTCGTCGATGGCCGCCTTGAACCCCGCCTCGAGGATGTCGATTTCCCCGGACTTGGGCCAGCCATCCACACCAAAGTTGTTACCCAGCATCCAGAACGCCGGCCACAGGCCGTTGTCCAGTTTGGGCAGTTTGATCCGCGCTTCCAGGGTGCCGTACTTGAACCCCATACGGCCGTTAGTGTGCAGGCGCGCCGAGGTAAACTCCTTGCCCTCGAAGGGTTCGCGCCGGGCTTCGATCACCAGGTTGCCATCTTCCAGGTAGGCATTCTTTTCCGACGCGGTGTAATACTGCAGCTCACCGTTGCCATTACCGTCGCCACCGGTGGTGAAGGTCCATATATCGCGGTTGATCCGCTCACCGTCAAACTCATCGGACCACAGAGGCTGGGTCTGCGCCTCGGCCGCGGTAAAAATGGCGGGTTGTGCCAACAGACACGCGGCCGTCAGCAGCAAGCGGTTTTTAACCGTCGCTCTTTTGCTTTTCATTATTTTTCCCATCATGCATCGCTATTTGTTGAGTACCGGACTGGGATGTAAATTTCGGCTCATACCCGACCGGGGCTTTATCGGGGCGCAGCAGGTCCTTCCCTGAAACACGTGGAATAACAATGGCGCCCAAAACTCCTGTGATTTTTCAGGAGGGGTACTGCTTGATTGTCAGGGGTACTTCTTGGAAACCGGTTACCCGGCTAATACAGCGTTATTTTTGTTGTCTGGTCCGGCCGTCACCTTGTGGGTGATTCGCGGAACCCGGCTGCCGGGGAGGTGGAAGGGTGGCAGCCGGGTTAATGCTTTAAATCTGAGGAAATAGATTATCCGCAGCTGATATCAGTCTCCGCATTCGCAGCGATGTGGATATCGTGAATCGTGACATCCAGGGCGCCGGCAGTGCGCACATAGAAAGGTGACAGCACCATATCCATTTTTGCGCCGCCCTTGGCGAGACACTGCAAATCTACCGCCACGGTTTTCCACTCACCGGGCGCAGCGCCCTTGAGCAGGTCGGTAATGGATTGCTCTGCACCGCACTCCATACCGCAGTTAATCCCGAGATTTACCGCGTCGCTGGGCGCTGCGTCCACTTTGACATCGAACACCAGCGCGCCCTGATTGGCCAGGTAACCGGAGAGATCCGTACGGCTGTTGGCAAAGAAACCGGCAATGGCATTGCCCTCACCGCTCCACTGCAGGCGACGGCTGTCTTCCTGCACATTGCGATCCACGGACTGCACGCTGATACCCTGCAGCTTTGCGACACTGCTGGAAATTACCGAGTGGTTATTGCCAACATCCGTGACCTGGAAGCTCCACGGGTCCAGCGCGCGACCATTGAATACCGCCAGCGCTTCCTTGGTATTCGCCTCGGACAGGCCGCTCTCCTCAGACAGCGTCGCCAGTTGTACCGAGTCGGAGTAACTCAGGCCGTAGCCGTAGTTGAATTGCGCCAGCGCTTCATTTTCACCAGGGTTACGCACGGTAGGCTGCGCGTCGTTCGGCCAGGAGAACGTCAGCTTGCCGGTGAAATCGTGATTCACCTGTCCCTCGGCATCGCGCAGGATCACGTCGGCAACGCCTTCGCCCTCGGTGCCCGGCTGCCAGATCGCCACGAACGCATCGGAGGCATTCAGTTCGGGATTCACCCACAGCGGGCGACCGGTGATAAACAGGGAGACCACCGGGATACCCTGCGCACGCAGGCGCTTCAATAGTTCGAGATCGCTCTCTCCCGGGTAATCCAGGTTGGAAACATCACCCTGCATTTCTGCGTAGGGATCTTCACCGAATACCACAATGGCGACATCCGGCTTCTGCTCAAACTGTCCGTCTACCGACAGTTCCGCGGTACCGCCAGCACTTTCCACCGCCTTGGCAATACCACCGTAAATAGAGGTAGCACCCGGGAAATCGCTGTTCTGGTTACCGGTACCCTGCCAGGTAATACTCCAGCCACCGGACTGTTTGCCGATATTGTCGGCACCATCACCCGCGACCAGGATCCGCTGGTTGCGCGCCAGCGGCAGCAGGTTGTCGTTGTTTTTCAGCAGCACCAGGGACTCGCGCACGGCCTGACGGGCGATGGCGCGGTGCTCCGGGGCGCCGATCAGGGATTCGTCACCGGCAAACGCGCGCTCGGAAGGCGCACCGGCTTCAAACAGGCCCGCGCGCAGCTTGACGCGCAGGATACGGCGTACGGCGTCGTTCAGACGCTCCGCAGAGATCTCGCCGCTTTTGGCCTGCGCCAGGGTGTTTTTGTAGAGTTCTTTCCAGCTCGGGTCCGGAGCCATGAACATGTCGAGACCGGCATTGATCGCCTGCGGACAGCTCACGTTACTGCAGCCGCTCACAAACTGGTGACCTGCCCAGTCGCCGACAATAAAACCGTCAAACCCGAGGCGCTCTTTCAGTACATCGGTCATCAGGTATTTGTGACCGTGCATCTTCTTGCCGTTCCAGCTGCTGAAAGAGGCCATCACGGTCTGTACCCCGGCCTCGATGGCAGTGAAGTAACCCTGGGCGTGGATTTCGATCAGCTCTTCTTCGCTCATGATCGCGTCGCCGCGGTCGATGCCGTTTTCGGTACCGCCATCGGCGAGGAAGTGCTTGGCAGTGGCAACCAGATGCTTGCCATTGAACAGTTCATCACTGTCCGGTGCGCCCTGCAGGCCCGCAACCAGTTTGCCCGCGTAGTCGCGCACCACGGCCGGGTCTTCGGAATAGGATTCGTAGGTACGGCCCCAGCGGTCATCGCGCACCACCGCCAGAGTGGGGGCGAAGATCCAGTCGATACCGGTAGCGGCAACTTCCGCCGCGGTGGCAGCGCCGACCTGACGCATCAGTTCGGGATTGTGTGTGGCACCGAGGGCGATATTGTGCGGGAACAGGGTCGCGCCGATGACGTTGTTGTGTCCGTGTACCGCGTCGGTACCCCAGATTACGGGGATGGCAACACCGCCGTCGCTGGTGTCCATGGTGGCTTCGTAATAGCTGTCAGCCAGGGCTACCCAGTCGGCAATACTCGCGTGCTTGTCGTCGCCTGGGAAGGCACCGCCACCATTGAGAATGGAACCGATGTGGTACTGCTTGACCTCTTCCGGGGTCGCGGAGCGAATTTCCACCTGCACCAGCTGACCGACCTTTTCCTCGATCGACATCTTGTCCAGCAGTCCGGTGATGCGCGCTTCCATCGCCGGATCCTGGGCAATCGGACTGGCCAGTTCTGGCCAGGCGTCATTTACCTGTGCAGCAGTGGCATCCGTTGCCTGCGGCTCAGCGGCCATTTTCTGTTCACCGCAACCGGCGAGGCCACCGGCTATCAGTCCGGAGATGACCCCCAGCAAAATTCGCTTTTTCATCACCGCGCTACTCCCCTTGGATATGCATTGGTTCTTATTTGTCTAGTGACTTGCCTGCGGCGACTACTCGCTTGCTCGCTCCAGTTCGCCCGGCTTTTCCAGCTTCCTTTGTACGGGCTGCGCCGAAAAGGGTCGTCCCACTTCCCCTTTCCGTCACAAAATGGTGCAAACCACCTTGCCACCCTGTGCAAATCGGGAAAATGGGACACGGATCAGCGGCTCCAGACCACATTATCCACCTGCAATACCGCTCCCATCTGATTGTCCCACCCGGGAGAAATCACAAACGGGGTATTCACGCTCTGCGCATTCAGCCCACCGTCCACCAGATCCATGACTGGAACCTGGAATTGGGTCCACTGGTTCACCGGCGGCATATCCAGGGGAATATCACCGGAGGAACAGGGGTGACCGCAGTCCGCGCGGAACGTGAGCGAAGCGGCCCCCGCATCCGCGGGCTCCGCCAGCACGCGCAGGTCGAACTTTACATAGGTGTAGGCGCTGAGATCGAAGGCGGCTTCCGACTGGAAATAGCCGATCCCCTGATTCGTGTTGAAGGAAAACTGACCAACCTCCCCGTATTCGCCGCCGGCATCCACCACTTCCAGATCAACGCTGCCGCTGGCAGTCCAGGTCAGCCACTGATAGGGCGCCTGCACGGCACCATCGAAAATGGTCAGTTCTTCGCCATCGCCATCCGGCGCTTGCGGCGGTGTGATCCCGGGGTTGAGTACAAACTCGCCGTCGCTGCTGGCGCAACCTTTGCCGGTTTCAAAATCTTCCGAGCATTGATACACCCGCACGTAATCGATCACATACTCCTGCGGAAAGGCACTCTCATCGATGCCGGTGTCGTTGACGTTGGACGGCCAGTCGCCGCCCACCGCAAGGTTCAGGATCAGGTGGAATGTCTGGTCAAACGGCGCCAGTGGATTGTCCAGGGCCGCGGTGGTGTACCAGCCATCACTGGTCTGGGTGGCGTAGTGGTCGCCGTCCACGTACCAGCGGATCTCGCCCTCTTCCCATTCCACAGCGTAGGTGTGGAAATCGTCGGCGGGGTTCAGGCCCCCGGGAATCTGGTAGGCCTCGCCGGTGTACTTGTTGGCCGGCCAGGAATCCCCGTAGTGCAGGGTGCCGTGAACGCGGTCTTCGCCGCCGACTTTCAGGTTTACCGCCTCGAGGATGTCGATCTCACCGGAGAGCGGCCACCCGCCATACGCCCATTCGCTGGGCAGCATCCAGAATGCCGGCCAGGAGCCCTGCCCGAAAGGCAGTTTCGCGCGCATTTCAAAACGACCGTATTTCCAGTCTCCGAGCCCCTTGGTACGCAGTCGCGCGGAGGTGTAGGTGCCGCTGCCGGAGGTGTCTTCGGGATCGTAATCGGGGTCATCGTCCACGCGATTGGGCCCGGTGGCGTCTTCGCGGATTGCCTTGATGTGCAACATGTCATCGGCAACCCAGGAATTTTCCGCTGCATCCGTATAACACTGGGCCTCGTTGTTGCCACCACCGGTGCAGTTTTTCTCGTGCGACCATTTTTTGCTATCGATCGATTCGCCGGAGAATTCGTCCGCCCATACCAGGCAGTAGCCGGAATTGAGAGGGTCCTCCAGACATTGCTCCGGCCGCTCTGCCACCGGATCAGTGGGCACGCCGGGATCTTCTTCATTTCCGGAACCGCTGCCGCCACCGCAGGCCGCCGCTGCCAGCCCCATGCCCAGAACGGACGTGCGGAATAACAATTTGGACATCGCTGTCTCCTCATCGCGAGTTTATTTTTTTCTTGTGGAGTGCTCGGGTTGTCAGCCCTTTTTTTTTGTAACCCGGAAAACGCACACAGGTCGCCCCACCTTGATGATGATTCCAAGGTGGGGCGAGCGGGTTTAACGGTGTTACAGGGAGTTAAGGAAATTCAGCAGGTCCTGTCGCTGCGAAGCAGGCAGTGCCTGGTAGGCGTTTTTAGATACTTCACCTTCACCACCATGCCAGCGAATCGCTTCGTCGATACTGCGCGCGCGTCCATCGTGCAGGTAACTGTGCTCGGGGGTACACACTTCGTTGCCCTGTCCACCGATCGGGTTTTCCACACCGCCGGTCACGCACGCGGAAAGCCCGAGTCCCCACAGGGGTGGTGTGCGCCACTCCGCACCACTGGCCTCTCCCTCTCCGAGGTTATCAGCCAGGCCCGGCCCCATGTCGTGCAATAACAGATCAGTGTATGGGTGGATCGTCTGATTACGCAGTTCGGCAAACGGATGGTATGCGCTGGTCTGTAGGGTCGGCGTGTGGCAATCCGCACAGCCCACAGAGGAGAACAACTGGCCGCCGTTTACCACGGAAGGATCGTCGTAATTCCGCTGAGGGCGCACACCCAGAAGCGCAATATATTTGGTGAGATCCTGCAGGTGATTGTCCGCAAGTTCGGCACCTGCCGCACCGCAGTCCGCCTGGCTGCTGCCACAATCCGGGCTGGGGAATACTGATGTCATGACCCCCATGTCGGAATTGAAAGCGCGCGCCAGCTGGTGGCGAATACTTGCGGCACCGGCTTTCCAGCCGAAACGCCCCAGACGGGTATCGCCGGTTTCCGGATCGATAACGCGGTTGGCTCGGCCGGAAATACCATCGCCGTTGGCATCTGCAGGGTCAGCCGCGGCGGTAATCGCAGCTTCACTGACCGCTTCGAGCAATCCCATCCCCACAAGATTCGGTGCGATTCGCGCAGAAAAGCGTTGCGGTGTCACACCGGTAAATGCGTAATTGGGTGAGCGCAAGCCGTTCTGCTCACTCCAGCTGGCGATGGAAACCGAGCCTTCGCTGGCCGCACCATCACGCGCCTTCGGCTGCAATACCGAACCGAGGTAGGGATCCGGATTGCCATTCGCATCCGCGACTTTGAAGGTCCACTTTTCCAGTGGCTCACCAACCGCCGCCGGCGCCGCACGACCATTACGCTCGTGGCAACTGCCACAGCTGGTATTGATGTAGTGCGGCCCGGCGAGCCCCACCATGGGCGCAAACGGTGGGTTTTCCAAGGGTTTTTCATCGTGGACGCCATCGATGGCAGAGCTGTGCAGCACGCGACGCCCCAGCATAAACGGCTGGGCATTGTCGTAGCCCATGTTTGTCGCCATCTGCATAAAGTGGTTGTCGGTTTCCCCGGACGTCAGCGCGTGAATCGTGGTGTCGCCGCCTAGCCAGGCCTTTTCTGCAATCTTGTAGGAATCCTTCACTCCACCAAACGGCGTGGTTCCGCCCACATCCCACGGGACCAGTCCCTCGCCGACGATATACAGAAAGGTGGTACCGTAATAGTTTGCACGGCCATTAGGCACACTGGGATCGAGGAACTGGCTGATTTCAAATTCCAGTTTGTCGCCGACCTGTATCGCGCGATTTTCACGGCAGTTGAAACTGCGCTCCTTGTAATAGTTGTAGTTATCCACCACGTTCATCACACCGTTGTCGCAGTATTCGGCTACGGTACCTACCCCGCGATAAAACCAGCGGTTTTCGGCTTCGGTATCACTCAGTCTGAACTGGGTGCGTACATTCATCCGCACCGTAGCCCCGCCCTTGGCCACCTCGTCGATGATTTCAATGGCGGCGGTGCGGTCTTCCCAGTAAAAACTCAGGTAGTGATCGTAGGCCTGGAAGTGATCTTCCTTGGCGTGGCGATCGCGCGCGCGATCTGAAAAGCGGGTTACCAGTGCGGTGGGTGTTTCGAAGCTGATGGCCGGCTCCAGTGGCGTGCCGCTGTTGAAGAGCGGAACGATATTTCCCAACCCCGGATTGCCACCGGAAGAAGAGCTGCTGCTCGAACTACCGCTGCCAGAGCTACTGCCACCGGACCCTCCGCCGGAAGAGGACGAAGAAGATGATGATGATGACGAAGAAGAACCACCCTGACCAGCGAAGGTAAACTGTGCCGGGCTAGTCGTTTCACCAACCCCGGCGGTAATTTTGGTGAAGTAGTAGGTCACCACGTCGCCGACTGACAGGTTCGGAATATTATGCGTCCAGTTACTGCCATTCTGTGTCATGCGCACATTCATCTGGCCGCCGCCGTTTACCGTATAGTGCACATCCACAATATCGCCACCACTCATACGCGCCTGCGCGGTCGAGGCATCCAGCTCCACCAGGCAACCGCTGTCGCAGTTAGCGAGGGTGCCATATACACCCAGCTCCCAGATAGAGTATCCCCACTGGTTGCCGGCACTGCGGCTTATCCCCTGGATACGCACCTGCTGGTAAATACCGTCCACGGTCACCGTGTCCGTGCGGTGCCCGAATACGCCGCCGGTCTGCGTCGACAGCGTGGTCCAGTCGATACCGTTGTTTGATCCCCAGATTTCATAGGTATCCGGATTCGCTGCCTCCCAGAAAATTTCTACCTGATCCAGATCGTAGGGCTGCCCCAGATCCACCGCGATCCAGGATGGGTCCGTCTGCGCAGCAGATGCCCAGCGGGTTCCGGTGTTGCCATCGACGGCATTGCTCGCGGGGAGATCTGCAGTACTGGCAGTAACCGGCGCGCCGGTTGCCAGGTTGACTTGTTGCGCATGGGATACGGCACTGGCGAAGAAAAGGGTCGCACTGGCAAGAAGGGAAAATACGGGCACCCGAAAGGCTCCCGTTTGCTCAGGGATTCGACGCATGAATGAACCTCGCATTGATTATTGGTTATTCGAGTTCGCGAGCGCTAATGCACTTTCCATTGCACTCTTATGTTTTGCGTCGGTGAAACTAGACTTTTCCGGGACTAAAAATCGTCCCACTTTGTAAATCGCATTTAAATGGCGCGGCTCCCTGCGCCAAACAGGCACAGAGGTACCATTTGCAAAATATTTTTTGTGAACCCTTCAACAGTTATCGGCAACCTCTCGATGGACTCGCGGCCTGAAAAATTTCAGTGCAGCTTATTCCATCCGGGCTTTGCAGTAATGGTTGATGAACTCCATATGGTCCGGCCATCCATCCACTACACCGCGCACCTGACTGCGAATACCCGAGAGGAAACGGCTCAACTCTTCGTCACTCATCATATCTACGATGGGGTGGTAGCTTTTCGGCATTAATCCCTGGCCGAGTAATACTTGTAGCCACGAACTCTCGCCAAACAGTTCCGTACCATTCTGGTAAACGCGACCACTCTGCTCGAACACTTCCATACGGCGCGCGAGAGATTCCGGAATATCCATACCGCGGCAGTGACGCCAGAATTCCGAATCCTGACGATCGGTCAGCTTGTAGTGCAGGATCACGAAATCGCGAACATTTTCCGTCTCTTCACGGATCAGCTGGTTATATTCATCCACATCCGTCTGCACGATACCGGTGGAGGGGAACAGGGTCAGCAGCCGTACGATACTGCGCTGGATCAGGTGGATGCTGGTGGACTCCAGCGGTTCGATAAACCCACTGGACAAGCCGATCGCCACACAGTTTTTATTCCAGTGCTGGCGGCGGGTGCCGGTGCGGAAGGGGATCACCCGCGGATCGTTGAGTGGTTCACCCTCGACATTTTCCAGCAGCTGCCTGGTGGCCGCGCCTTCATCCATGTAATGGCTGCAGAAAACCAGGCCATTGCCGGTGCGGGATTGCAGCGGAATACGCCACTGCCAGCCGGACTCGCGCGCGATGGAACGGGTGTAAGGTACTGGATTTGCGGATTTTCCTGTCTGCACCGCCACCGCGCGATCACAGGGCAGCCAGTGCCCCCAGTCGTCAAACCCGGTGTGCAATGCCTGATCGATCAGCAGGCCACGGAAGCCGGTGCAGTCGATAAACAGGTCGCCTTCCAGCAGCTCGCCATTTTCCAGTTGCAGTGCCTTGATATGACCGCTGTGGTGGTCGAGCTGTACATTCTCGATTTTTCCTTCGACCCGCAGCGCACCGTGTTTTTCCGCGAGGGTGCGCAGATATTTTGCGTAGAGGCTGGCATCAAAATGATAGGCATGGGTGCGCTCGCTGCGCGGGGAAACCGCATAGCGCCCCATGCGCGCACCGAGATGTTCTTTGGTGTAATCGCCGATATCGTGCTCGATGCCCAGCTGTCGTCCCTTCACCCAGAAATGGCTGAAGTTACACGCCCAGCAATCTTTGCCCGCGGCACCAAACGAGTGGATGTAGTCCTGCCCGACATCTTTCCAGTTTTCGAACGCGATCCCCAGTTTGAAGGTCGCGTTGGTTGCCGCCATCATCTCACGCTCGTCGATACCGAGTAACTGGTGGAACAGGTGCAGGGTGGGGATGGTTGCCTCGCCGACACCGACGGTGCCGATTGCCTCGGATTCAACCAGTGTTATATCGAGATTTTTTCCCAGCAGTTTCGCCAGCGCAGCCGCTGCCATCCAGCCCGCTGTACCGCCACCGGCAATGATCACTTTGCGAATATTGTTTTGTGTGTTCACGCTCGTTCTCTCAACTCGTTATTGCCTGCGTTTTCCCGGCAGTTACCGTTTCAGGTCATTTTGTAGTTTTGCGCGCAGTTGCATCGCTTTTTCCAGCGACAGTGGCTGTTCCTGAATACCGCGTGCCGCGGGCTCAATGTGCTCGGCAGATTCGGCGCCCGCCTCAAATACATAGTAATCAAATAGTGCCCGCCACGCCTTTCGCTGGTGTTGCGGCAGATCGCGCAATCCGAGCATGGCGTGCAGCAACGCATTGGTCGGCCGCCCCAGGTACGGGGCCGAATCCCGCCACCAGTGGGTGTACAGCACGTTCAACGTATCCAGGCTCTCTACGTGGTGCCACCACATGCCGGGAATATACAGCGCATCACCCGCTTCCAGCTCCGCCACCTGTGCGCTGGCCAGGGCCTCGCGAAAGCGCGGGAAGCGCTCAAAATCGGGATTGTAGAAATCCACCAGGCTGATCTCCTGCCCGCCCGGCGCGAACTCCAGTGGGCCGGGATAGAGATTGCCAATCTGCTCCGGCGGCAACAGGGTAAAGCGGCGTTTACCGGCAATATTGCAGGCGAGATTATTCGGAAAATCGTAGTGCGCGGCGATACGCACCTTGTTGCCGAGCCACAGTGAGCCGATGGGGGAAACACTGGCGACCCCGGCATCGTTGGCCGCGGAAAACCGGGGAAACCAGTAAGAAACCTCACTGGAGGGCATATAGCGCATGGCTGCCTGCTGTGCACCGGCACCGCTAAGAATGTCGTCCAGCAATTCGCCCAGTGCCACCCGGCGGGTTTCGAAATTGAATCCGCTCAGGTCTTCGTTGTAAAACACCCGCCCACCGGTTTCCGCCCCGCCGTAGCAACCATTGACCGGATGACCGCTGTATTGATCCAGCAGGTACTCTGCCATTTTTTGCGGAGATTCCCTTGCGGCGGCGACCGCGGGATAATCCGCGCAGTATCCCCGCAGCACCAGCGGCTCGGTGATACCCGCAAGCGCGTCCAGTGCATTGTCCGGTGTAATGTCACGGGCTTCACGGGTGGCCGGCAGGCCTGCGGTTTCAATAAACGGCTGTGTCATTTCACACCTCACTGAGCGGCGTTGCGACGGTTCTTTTCATCGATCAGGCGACGCACCTGGGACTGGGAAGCCAGCACCATGTATATGGCCTCCAGGAATCCCGCCTGGTGCAGTTCATTCAGATCCTCAGCGTTCAGCGCGCGCAGGCGCTCCTCGTCGATGGTGTAGAAACCCTTCAGCTGGTTGGCCTCGCCGTTATCCAGTGTGATATCCATGGTGAAGGATTCCAGCAGACCGTGAATCTGCAGTGCGCGAATAAATTTTTCGCTCTGCTCGATACCGTGGTGGATCGCTTCCAGCATGTCCGCCACGCCATCCAGGAAGGGAGAGTTGCCGCCGTACTCAAGAAACAGGGCTTCACCCTGCTCGCGATTCACCCGCGGGCTATCCAGGTCAATATGAATCACGCGACGGGTTTTCTGCACACCGTCTTCCACAAAATTCTGGCGCCCGATCAGAAACGGTTCACGGCGAATGGTCAGCGGGAGGTAGGAAGCCGCCCATTGATCGTCGCGCAGGTAAAGGTTTTCCCCGGGTTCCAGCCCGAGTAGTGCAAGCGGAAAGAAAGCGCCGGTGTTGGCATCTTTCTGGAAAAAAATCGGGTACTGGCCCTGCAGTGCGCGAAACTCCAGCGGGAAGGTCAGCGCATACCAGTTGTCGTCACCAAACGCCGCCGAGCGCCCTGTCTGCACCCGCAGATCGCGATGCTCTACATTGTTCAGCAGTACTGCATTCGTCATCCTACTTCTCTCTTCACTCATTGTTATTGTTTTCACGGCAGCCTATTTTGGCTGAGTTCAATTGCGGTATAAAAAAAGCCGCTGACCTGACGACCAGCGGCTTTCCGTGCCTATTCAAACCATCCTGTGAAATGGTTTAGAAGGCGTAGCGGGCACCCAGCTGCCAGCGAGCACCACCCTGGTAGTAACCCAGTAGCTGACGCTTGTCACGGCCGTGAACACGCTGTGCTTCGTCGGTAACGTTGATGCCTTCCAGGAACACCTGCAAGCCTTCCAGCTGCGGCAGCTCGTAGCTCACGTTCAGGTCGATCTGGCTGTAAGCTTCAACATACTGCGGGTTGGCGCCGGTATTCTGGCCGCGGGAGCTCAGGAACTCGTCGCGCCAGTTGTAAGCGATACGCGCCTGGAATCCGTTCTTGTCGTAGAAGCCCACCAGGTTCGCGGAGTCACTCAGGCCGACCATGGCTTCCTGGTCAACCAGGATGAACGGATCGTAGCTGAGTTCGGAATCCACGATGGTGTAGTTGGCCTGCAGACCAAAACCAGTCTCACCAAACATGTGCTGCACCGCCAGCTCAACGCCGTCGATGGTGTTGTCCACATCGCTGTTCACCGGGGTATCGACAAGGAAGACCATGTCGTTGTCGGTGGCAGGGTTACCCTTGATGAAGATCTTGTCGACGGTGACGCCATCTTCCTGGTAGGTCACATCAACATAATCGCTATCGGCATAGTTCGCAGCGATGTACTGACGAATGGATTCTGCATCGTTGGCACCGTTTGCCCGCGCTTCATCCACCAGGGCACCGTCCGCCGGGTTGGCGATATTGAACAGTGACTTTTCAGTTTTCGCGTTGCTGATGAAGTTGGATACGTCCTTGCGGAACAGGCCCACAGAGGCGTAACTGGTCTCACCGTAGTACCACTCCACGGAAAGATCGTAGTTGATCGATTCGTAGGGGAGCAGGCTCGGGTTACCGGTAGAACCGCCGCCGATGCCGCCATTGGCAATAGTGCCGATGGTGGTGCCGCCCTTGATGGAGTTGTAATCCGGACGGGTGATCGCCTTGCTGACTGCAGCGCGGGTTACTACGTCTTCGGTGACATCCATTTTGAACGCGATGCTGGGCAGCCAGTAGTCGTAGTTACCCTCTTCGCTCAGGTATACCTGCTCGCCGGTGCCGAGAATGGCGACTTCGTTGTTGGAGTTCCACTCCGCTCGGTCGTATTCCGGAACCACGGACACGGAATCCACATCTGTCTGTTCGTAGCGCAGGCCGGTATTCACTTCATAGGGCATGCCGCGCACTTCAGAACTGAAGTTGTACTGGGCATACGCCGAGGTGGAGGTCTCGGTGGTGGCGCGGTCGGTGTCAGACGCGTAGTCGGTAGACGCACAGAAGGCGGTGCCACAATCACCTACACGGTTGGCAGTGCCCAGGTCTGTCGCGTTGTTTGCATACAGGTTTTCAGCCACGGCGCGCACCGCGTCGAAGTTCCACGCGTAGTAGATGTCCAGCGGCTCCAGCCCGCCGACCTCGGAGAAGTCTCCCCAGGATTCGTCGAACTTGTCGGAAATGCTTTTGGCGGTGAACAGCTCGTCCGGCAGGTCGGAAGCCGGGCCGGCGCCACCCCAGTTATTGCGCTGTACAAATACAGACTGTGAACGGTTGGACACTTCCTGGCGGGCGATGCCGAAATCGATATCGCTGGATTCGTTGATCTCGAAGTTACCGCCAAAGCGGAACTGGTCAACCTCGGAGTAATCCTTGGAGTTGGTGAACACGGAACCGGTAACGATGATATCGGAGGCGTTCACGCCGTTGGCGGAGTCCACATAGATGGCCGGGATATCGCCGGTGAAGTCCACACTGCTGGCTTCGCGCACCATGGCGGCAACGGTCAGCACGTTGCTGGTGCCCCAGGGGCTGTCCGGGGTGCGCTCGGCTTCGGAGTGCTGGCCATCGAAGAACAGGTTCAGCTTGTCGCTCACCTGCCACTCGAGGTTCACGCCCAGCATATCGCCTTCGTGAATTTCCGCGGTGCTGCCGCCGCCCATGGCCACATCGCTGGGTGCGCCGTAGAACTCGGAGTAGATGATCGGGGTGGAGATGGGGCCGTCACTCCACACGCCGCGCTGGTCACCCTGCCAGGCGTGATATACGGAGATATCGTTGAACTGCTTGGCGATCTTGTTCTGGTAGTAGTTGTAATCCAGAGTCGCGGTAACGTCGTCGGTCGGCGCCCACTGCAGAACCAGCTGGCCATTGGTGCGCTTGCGCTGCTGCTCTTCAAATTTGAAGGCGGCGTTCTGCGCGACGGAGTAGATATCGCCTTCACCCGGACGGTTGACCTGGTTTTCCAGCGGCACTGCGCCCCAGGCATCATTCACGCCGTCCCAGTTGTTGTCCATCTGGCCTTCGACACTGATCCAGCCACCGGGTACCAGTGCCTGCTGGCTACCGCTCTCGCGCTCCTGTACAGAGCCGGAAATGGCCACGCCGAATTTGCCATCGGCAAAGGTGTCGGAATAGAAGCCGCTGTACTCCGGCGTCATGCTCGCGTCATCGGAGGACTCGTCCATCACGCCCTTGACGCCAAAGCGCATGGTGCGCTCGGGGGTGTCGAACGGACGGGCAGTCAGCAGGTTGATGGTGGCGCCCATACCGCCGGAGGGGAGAGTGGCGTTGCTGGTCTTGGAGACCTCTACGCCGGTAACCATGTCCGAGGCGATATTCTGGAAGTCAAAGGAGCGACCGCCGGTGGTGCGCGCAACCTGACGACCATTCAGGGTTACCAGGTTGAAATCCGGGCCCAGGCCGCGCACGGTGACTTTACTACCTTCACCGTTCACACGATCGATAGACACACCGGAGATACGCTGCATGGATTCCGCCAGGTTGGTATCGGGGAACTTGCCGATATCTTCTGCGGAAATCGCGTCCACGATGCCCTTCGCATCGCGCTTCACGTCCATGGATTTTTCGAGACTGCCGCGGATACCCAGCACCACCACTTCTTCTAGTGCTGCGTCCTGTTCGGTTTGGGCAAAGGCGGAGCCACTTACGCCGGTGATGCCGACCATGGTGGTCGCGATGGCTACCGCAATGGAATTCTTCTTGAATCCGGTCATTCTGTTCATGGAGTTGTCTCCCCCATCGTCACGTCATTTTCGTTATAGGTTTCGCCGGATTCGGGTACCTCGAAGACCGCACTAGGATAACCCGATCTGGCGCCACGCTATACTCCCGCCACGCCACAATTTGAGTCGTCCCACCTTGGTAAAAACGCGAGAAATGGACTATCCCACCTTGGTCCCGGCAAACCGGGAATAAAAAAATCCTTTAAAATCAATTAGTTATAATTTTGGCGCAGATCTGCACCAAGTGCGAGCAGACGGCGATCCAGGTTGGGGCGGCACGCCTCCGAGACGGGAAAACAGGAGCGTCACCGTGCGAGTGACCAAACGGCCAGAGATTGACTCCGAGGTCGCAGTATCGTCGAGTGACCTGCGCGGGACTACCCCTTGACCGCTCCGGCAGAGAGCCCGGACACGAGGGCGCGCTGCAGGGCGAGAAACAGCAGCACCACCGGCAGCGACACCAGGATCGACCCCGCGGCAAAGTAGCCCCATTCAGACGCGTAATCACTGACAAAGAAACGCAGCCCCACCGGCACGGTGTAGCGGGATTCCTCATCCATAAAGATGGAGGCGAGGATGAACTCGTTCCAGGCGGTCATAAATGCGAACAGACCGGTCACGGCGATGGCCGGGCGCGCCAGGGGCAGAACAATGCGGGTGAAGATTGTCCAGCGGCTTGCGCCCTCCAGCAGGGCGGACTCCTCGATTTCGTAGGGCAGCGTGTCGAAGTAGCCCTTCAGCATCCACACACAGAACGGCAGCGCGGTGATCGAGTAGACCAGGATCAGTCCCAGCCAGGAATTCCCCAGCCCCAGCCACTGCACCACGATCACATACAGCGGGATCAGCATCAGTACCGCCGGGAACATCTGCGAGATCAGGAACAGCATCATACCGCGCGCACGGCCGGCGAAGCGGAAACGGGAAAACGCGTAAGCCGCAGTACAGCTGAGGGACAAGCCCACCAGGGTGGTGGCGAAAGCGACGATCAGGCTGTTACCCAGCCAGCGCAGGAACGGCTGCTCGGTGAGCACCGCGCGGAAGTTGTCCAGGGTCCACTGCTGCGGTAGCGGTAGCAGGGCGAGCAATTGCTGCCCGACACCGGCATCTTCCGGCAAGCGCACAAGGGTCAGGGACTGCTGGCCGGAAAAGGCGAGACTCACAACCCACAACAGCGGGTAGATCACTACCAGCGAGGCAAACATCAGCAAGGCGAAGCGCCAGCTGAAGACGTCCCGGGCAATCCTTGCAGGAGCCTGCCTGCAGGCGAACCAGACCCGTTGCCAAATTCGTTCGCCTGCAGGCAGGCTCCTGCGGGGAGACGGAGTGTTCATCGGGCCATCTCCAGCGTTCGGCTCATTCGCATCTGCCACATGGCATAGCAGAACAGCAGCAACAGGATCACCATGGAATAGGCGGCCGCGTAGGCGTACTGGTACTTCTCGAAGCCGATACGGAATGCCTTGGTGATCAGGATATCGTTGGCCCCCGCCGGTGCGCCGTCGCTCACCAGGTAGATCACATTGAACATATTGAAGGTCCACACCACCGACAGGATCACCGCAGGTATCAGCACGGGCTTTAGCAGCGGCAGGGTGATCGAGCGGAACTGGAACCAGCGCCCGGCACCTTCCACCCGCGCCACTTCATACAGCTCCCGGGGGATCGACTGCAGGCCGCCGAGGATGACCACCATCATAAACGGGATGCTCAACCACACGTTGGTCACCACGCCGGTGAAAAAGCTGGCACCGATGGTATCGAACCAGGCTACCGGTGCCAGTCCCAGCACCTGCAATCCCTGATTGATGGCACCGAACTGCGGGTGAAACATACCTTTCCACACCAGCGCGGTAATGTAGTTGGGAATGGCCCAGGGCAAGATCAGGATCAGGCGGAACCAGGCGCGGCCAAAGATGGGGCGGTACAGCGCCAGCGCGAGCGCCAGCCCCAAGCCCACCGCCACAGTGACGTTACAGGCAGTCCACAAAATGGTGATCAGCAGGGTCCAGTAGAAATTGTCGAAGTCGAGACTGCGCTCGCCCCCCCGCCCTCGCCAGAGGTGGAAATCACCGAGAATTGCCGCGTAGTTGTCGAACCCGATAAACCGCGACCATAAAGGTGCATGCTCATTGAATACCGTGGTATCGGTAAACGACAGCAGCAATCCGTACAAAAGCGGGAAAAACACCAGCACCAGCATCCCCAGCATGGCGGGCATCAGGAACAGATACGCAGTGCGGTTGGATCGCCAGCCCGCGGCCAGCTGGTGACGGTAGCGGCGCCAGGACCACAGCGCCAAAAGTGCGAGAGCGAGGGGAATCATCCAGAGCCAAACCGGCATCTCGGCCGGCGATTCCCCCCGCGCCCGGGAACGCTCCAGCCGCGCCAGATCGATGCTCAACTGTCGCTGCAGCTGGCGCATCTCCGCTTCCGGCTGCGCCGCGCCCTTGACTACTTTTTTCAGGGTGTTTTCCAGCGGCACCCACACCAGGGTCATGGCCGGCAGGTTGGGAATGGGTACCGCGACTTCCAGCTGGCGGCGAAATGCCATGGCGCTATCGTCGGTAGCGAGTTGCGGATGCTCGAAGGCGCTGACATTGGCCGGCAGCTGTCCGCCCTCGATACCCATCTTTTCTGCAGAGTCGCGACGGGTGAGAAATTCCATCACCGCCACCGCCGCGGCCGGGTTGCTGGTCCAGGGGGAAAGGAACAGTCCCTCCACCGCCACCCAGGGCGCCAGCGGGCGGCCGTTCTCGCTGTTCACCGGCAGCGACACCACGCGATAGTTCACCCCCGGGGCAATCTCCCCCAGCATCCAGGGACCGCTGATCACCATGGCCGCGCGCCCCTGATTGAACAGGCTGGTAACCAGTGTGCTGGTGGGCTCTTCCGGGAGTATCCGGTCGTCACGCACCCAGCGCGCGAGCATTTCCATCGACTGGATATTGGCGTCGCTGTCGAGATCCAGGTTGCCGCCGCGATCGAAGGGACCGCGACCAAAGCTGTTCATCAGCGCACCGTGAAAAAACGGCTCGGTATAGCTGTAAGCCAGGCCAAAGCGGCCGCTACTGCGGTCGGTGTGGCGCAGGGCCTCCACCACCAGCTCGTCGGTGGTGGCGGGCGCCGCTCGAACCAGGTCGGTATTCAATATCAGCGCCGGGCTCTTGAAGGCAAACGGCAACCCGTACAGGTCACCGCCGAAGGTCATGGCATCGATCAGGTTCGGGGGGAAGCGCCGCAGTAAACGTTCACTGACGTGGCGATCAATGGGTGCCACTGTGCGTCCGGCACTGGCCCATCCCCCCAGGCGGTCGTGCGCGAACACAAACAGGTCAGGCCCCTGGCCGCGCGGCAGGGCGGCGGAGAGCTTGTCCGCATAGCCGCCAAAAGGCACCGCCAGTGGCTTCACCAGCACGGCGCTCTGGCTGCGGTTGTACTGCTGGATCAACTCCTCGAAGGCGGCGCGCTCGGCGCCGCGGTAGCCGTGCCAAAGCGTGAGCGTTTCGGTGGCGCTGGCCTGGCTGGCAAACACAACCAGCAACAAAAATACTTGCAGGAGCCTGCCTGCACACTTCCCCCACAGCGTCTGCCCGACCGCATTTTCGCCAGCAGGCCTGTTCCCGCGGGTCGAGGCAGGGATCACGCCCGGACTCCGGCTCGGGCAACATCTACATCGCCGCGAATGCGCTGCCGGCTTTCCGCATCAAACAGGTACACCGCCGCGGGATCGAAGGCGAGCTCCAGCGTGTCGCCAAGGGTGAACTCGCGCAAGCCGGGCAAGCGCGCCACTAGCTGAGCATTGCCCGTGCGCAGGTGCACCAGCATCTCCGCGCCCAGGCTTTCCACCAGCTCAATTTCCCCCCTGAGCCGCGGCCAGTTGGCGGGGGCGCTGGCGGCATAGACCAGTTTTTCCGGGCGCAGCCCGAGCAGCAGCAGTGCTTTCTGCCCCTGTAAATGCGCGCGGGGCAGACTCAGCAAATCGCAGGTCAGCTGGGTACCGTCGTTGGTCACCGGCACCAGATTCATGGGCGGCGAGCCCATAAAGCCCGCCACAAAGGTGTTGTCTGGATCGTTGTACAGCGCCAGCGGCGTGCCAACCTGCATCAGGGTTCCCTGGTTGAGAATCGCGATGCGGGTACCGAGGGTCATGGCTTCCACCTGGTCGTGGGTGACATACACCGAGGTCGTACCCAGCTGGCGATGCAGGCGGCTGATCACACTGCGCATCTGTACACGCAGTTCCGCATCCAGGTTGGAGAGTGGCTCGTCGAACAGAAACACCTGGGGATCGCGCACCATGGCGCGCCCCAGTGCCACCCGCTGGCTCTGGCCGCCGGACAGCTGGCCCGGTTTGCGCTGCAGCAGGTCGGCAAGGCCGAGGGTTTCCGCCGCCTCGCGTACCCGCCGTTCAATCCCCAGCTTGGGGAAGTTGCGCACCCGCAGACCAAAGGCCATGTTGTCGAACACGGTCATATGCGGATAGAGCGCGTAGTTCTGGAACACCATGGCGATGTCCCGGTCTTTCGGTGGCAGGTCGTTAACCCGGTGGCCACCGATCAACAGGTCGCCGGCGGAAATGGACTCGAGCCCCGCAATCATGCGCAGGATGGTGGACTTGCCGCAGCCGGATGGGCCCACCACCACCATAAATTCGCCATCGCGAATTTCCAGATCGAGGCCCGGCACCGTGGCGGGACCGTCTGCATAGCGCTTGCTGACACCTTTGAATTCAATATTGGCCACGGGGCGGGCCTCTCTCTTCGTCGGGTTACCGGTCTTTGTGACCTGCTTATTATTGTCGCTTCCTGATATTCGCCGCCAGCGGTGCGCCACTTTTGTCATCGGCGCGCCCTGTCATGCCGGAGCAAGCCACTGGCGTGTCAAATCACAATAGACGACCCGCGTTGAATTGGGAACCGGTATATCAGGGGGAGCCACACGCCAATCGACCGGCGTTGTTCATAGGCTGTACTAAATTGTGAAGGCGCAGCGGTACCGTGCACTCAGAAGTCAATAAGTACGCTAAGGACAAAGAGATATGCGCTTGGCTCCCCTTGCCACGGTGACGGCCTTCGGCCTGACTCTGGCGACTCTGTCGGCTTGTTCCATCAAACCCACGGCGATCGACGACGCCACCGTGGATCAACGCGCCAGTAGTGACTGGCAAACCGCTTTCGGCAACCAGCAACCGGTGACGGGTCCTATCGACCTCAACGAGGCGATTGCCCGCGCCATCGCCTACAACATGGACAACCGCCTGAAATTGATGGAAGCGGTGGTTGCCAATCGCAATCTGAGCCTGTCACGCTGGGATATGCTGCCAGAAATCGCCGCCAGCGCCGGCTACAACCACCGCAACAAGCAGCACTTCGCCAGCAGCGAGGATGTGAACGGTAACCAATCCCTGGCCCAGTCCACGTCCCTGGATAAAACCTACAGCACGGCCGGGCTCGAGCTTTCTTGGAATGTGCTCGACTTCGGTATCAACTATCTCTCTGCCAAACAGGCAGCAGACGGTGTGATGATCGCGGTAGAGCGCCAGCGCAAGCTGATGCACAACGTGATCATGGATGTGGAGTACGCCTTCTGGATGGCTGCAGCCGCCCAACGCGCGCAGAGCCAGTTACCGGTACTGATTGAGCAGACCCGGCGCGCACTGGAGAAATCCCGCCAGAGCGCCGAGCGCGGACTGCGCCAGACCGAGGCCAGCCTCTCCTACCGCCGCGACCTGCTGGAACTGATGCAACAGCTGCTCGCACTGGAAGGCGACATGCACAACGCCAAAATGGAGCTGGCCTCGCTGATGGGGCTCCCCCCCGGCACCCAGTTCAGCGTCAGTGCCGCACCCAGCGATGTGCTGCGCAGCCCCTTCGCGGAAATGAGTATTCTGGAACTCGAACAATACAGCCTGCGCAATCGGCCGGAGCTACTGGAGGAGGATTACCGCCAGCGCATCGCCGCCACGGAAATCCGCAAAGCCTGCCTGCAATTACTGCCGGGCCTGGAGCTGCGTACCGGCTATTTCTACGACGACAACAGCTACCTGCTCTACAACGACTGGGCCGAGAGTAGCCTGCGCCTTACCTGGGATCTGCTCGGCACAGTGGTGGCCGGCAGAGACCTGGTCGGTTACGCGCGCGATAGCGAGCGCCTCGGCGATGTGCGCCGCGCAGCACTGACCGTGGCAGTGCTGACTCAGGTCGACCTGGCCTACAGCCATGTGAAACGCGCCCAGTTGAATCACGGCTACGCGGAGGAAATGGCAGAACTGGACCGGGAGATGGCGAACCAGTCCCGCGCCCGTTGGCAGTCCAGCCAGGGCACCGAACTGGAAAGTATTCACGCCGCGACCCAGTCGCTGCTGTCCAGTGTACGGAGGGATGTGAGTTATGCGGACTGGCGCAGCGCCAACGGGCGCCTGAGCAACGCGGTGGGTTTCCAGCCCGAATTCTATATCGATTACCGCCAGCCCCTGGACGCCATCGAGCAGCAGGTTGCAGACATGCGCACCCAGAGTGCCAGCATGGAGCTGCTACCCATCGGTGGCTACAACCCGGAAGGTGCCGAAAAGCGTGAAGCGGAAATTCGTGAAGACGGACAGGCTGCGGCGCACTGGTAATAACCGGGCCATCCCGGGCGGAATTTTATCCGCGGATCTTTGTAAAACTGGTCGATGTTTGGGTGGTAGCGACAATGCAATTTCCAGTCTTTCCTCGCGTGGTGATACTCGTCAGCGCCGCACTCGTTAGCTGCGCAGCGCAGGCACAGCACCAACCCGATACCGAGTCGGCGCCCGCCAAACTGAATGCACTCAGCCGAGTGCAACTCTCCAGCGAACTGGCCACTCGAATTACCGAAGTGCGCGTGCGCGCCGGTAACCATTTCAAGCAAGGCGACCTTCTTGCCCGTTTCGACTGCACCGAGCTGAAAGCGGAGCTACAGGGTGCCGACTCCCAGCGCAGCCTTGCCCGCCGGCAGCTGGATGCGAATATTTCCCTGCGCCAGCTGGGCGGCAACATCAGCGAATTGGAAATGGTGCAAAGTGAGGCCCAGCTCGCTGACGCAACGGCCAAATACAAGGTACTGGCCCACCGCAACAGTTACTGTGAGGTGCGCGCGCCCTTTGCCGGGTTCGTGGTGAGCAGACAGATAGAGCCACACCAGCGCGCAGAGGTAGGCACCCCGCTGTTTGAGCTGGTGGACAACCGGGGACTGGAAGTGGAAGCCATCATTCCCTCCGGCTGGCTCGATAAGCTTACGCTAGGCACTATCTTCAAGGTCACCATCAACGAAACCGGGCGCGACTACAGCGCCACGCTGCAGCGAATCGTTCCGGTAGTTGATCCGGTCACACGCACCGTACGCGTCATCGGAAAACTCGAGGAGCGCACGGAAGAATTTTCCTCGACGCTTCTGATTTCCGGCATGAGCGGCGAAGCCCACTTCACCCTGGATGACACCACCGGGGATATGCTGGCAGACCGCGCGCGCAAGGCTGCGAGCCTGACCGAGACAGATGGAGCCAACTGAAGTGGACGCGAGGCTGCTGGAAAAGCTCAACGGTTTTCTCTCCCTGGAGAAAAAGCTGCGCACGGCCAATAGCGAAGAGCAGATTGCACGTATCGCCTGCACCGACAGCCAGCAACTCCTAACCTTTGATGCCTGCCTGTACTTCTCAGGCGCGGGGCTAAAACTCACCGCCGCCTCCAATGTCAGTAGCGTGGACGCCACCAGCAGCGAAGCACAAAACTGGCGGCGCCTCGTACTCAACAATATTCAACGAGCGCAGCAACAGTCTCCGCTGCAGGTGGAAATCAAACGTGGCGCTGAACTAGCAGAATCAACTAAAGCGACAAATATTCACTACCTGATACTGCTACCGCTCATCGTTAATAGCGACACACTGGGCTGCCTGGCCCTGCTGCGCGCGCGCCCCATATCCGAACAGGAACAGGAAGTCCTGCGGGAACTTGGCGCGGCAGTGCGCCAGTCATTGCTTGCGCTCAGGGGCACCCAACATTTTTCTTTCCGCAAATTTCTCGCCCGCCGGCCACTGATCACCGCCGCCGTCATCGCGACCATCAGCCTGATTCCCGTGCGCCAGAGCGTTCTCGCACCCGCCACCCTCGCCGCCATCGAGCCGCGAATTGTGTCCGCCCGTATCGATGGCGTGATCAGGGAGATCAACATTCCGCCCAACGCCTCCGTCCACAGCGGCCAGTTATTGTTCACCCTGGAGGATGCCGAGGTCAGCGCCGAAATTGACCGCGTACAGCAGGAAATTACGCTCTACACCGAGCGCCTGCGGATGACACGCCAATACAATTTCCAGCAGACCTCTGCCGGGCACAAACTGGCTGAGGCAGAAGCGGATCTTTCCATCCGAACGCTGGACCTGAATTTTCAGCAAGCCCAGCTGGATAAGACCCGGGTCAGGGCGCCGGCCACCGGGGTCGCGATTTACACCGATCCGGCGGAATGGATAGGGCGCCGGATCCGCGCGGGGGAAAAGGTCATGGAGATAGTGCAACCCAGCGCACGCCAGATACAGATCGACCTGCCCACCAACGATGCCATTAGTCTTCCGAAAAAGGCACACACCGTTTTCTACGCAGAATCTGACCCGCTATCTCCCATCGAGGGCGAGCTGCACTATCACAGCCTGCTCACCAGCGAAGGGGAGAACCTGCCCGCGAGCTATCGATTACTGGCAAGAATCCAGCAGGATCAACCGCAGGTGCGTATCAATACACGCGGCCACGCGCGTGTGTATGGCACGCGAGTACCGTTGATTTATTACCTGCTACGCCGACCACTGGCCTCCGCCCGCCGCTGGATAGGGGTTTAACCCCCACAAGAGGTAACCGAGCAACGTGCACAGCCAGAGTTTCGTCAGTCAGCCAGCGCCACAGATACCCACCGAGCCTGTGCAGCAAGCACAGCCTTGCTGGCCCCCCCTGCGCACCGACCTGCAGTTTCACCGTCAGAGCGAGAGCGGCACACACAGTGACACCTGGCTACTGTACGACCCGGTGCGCGGCCAGTATCTGGAACTTGGTGAGCTGGAGTTGCTGGTGCTGCGACTGTGGCCTTGTGGCAGTGCCGAAAACGTTGCTGCAGAGATCGTGCAACAACAAGGATGCGCAATCGATCCGCGACAGGTGGAATCCATCGCCCGCTTTGTGGCCGATAATGAACTACTGCAAACCGACAGCGACACGTTGTCCGCCAGGCAATCCGCGATCAGCCCGGCACAGAAGCGGCTGCAGCGGCTTCAACAGAACCTGTTCTGGCGCCGGCCACTGTTTGTTCCCGACCTGAGCAGTCGGCTGCTGCTGCCCCTTGCCCGCTGCACCGGCCAACCGTGGTTTTATGCTGTTTTGCTGATCGCCGCACTGCTCTGTGCGCTTTCGGTGGGGCAGCACTGGCCCGAATTCATCGCCTACTTTAATGCCAGCTGGAACCCGGTGGGTGCGCTGATATTTTTCGGGTGTTACCTGGCACTTAGTCTGGCTCATGAACTGGGCCATGCGAGTGTTGCGCGGCACTATGGTATCCGCGCCAACAGTGTCGGCGTCGGGCTGATTGCACTGATGCCGATCATGTTCAGTGAAATCACCGATGCCTGGCGCCTGCCGCGCCGCGCGCGCCTGCATATTTCCGCTGCCGGTGTCACCTTTGAGCTGACACTGGGAATTATCGCCGCCATAGCCTGGTGCCTGCTGGACGACGGCCCGCTGCGGGCGCTGATGTTCTATATGTTTACTACGTCTCTGCTCACCACGCTGATGATCAACGCCAATCCGTTGATGAAGTTTGACGGCTACTATCTGGTGAGCGATTACACCGGCGAAAAAAACCTGCAGCACACCGCCAATACTACCTTGCGCCACTGGTTGTGGTCGCTTCTGCTGCGCGCACATAAAATGCCCGGTGGTCGCCGGCAGAACCTGCTGATCCTTTTCGGCGCAGCCAGTCTGCTCTACCGCTTGATGGTGTTTACGCTGATCAGCTATGCCGCGTACCAGTTGCTGTTCAAGGCGGCCGGCGCACTCATTTTTCTGTTGTGCATCGGACTGCTACTGATCATCCCTGCCTGTCGAGAAATCTCAAGTTTCCTGGCGCACATCAAGGAGCAGCGGCAGTTGCAATCTGCGGGTACAAACCCACCGACGGAAAAGGCCAGCAGCATGCGTGAACCCCCGGACCAGGCTTCGCCCCCTTACAAAACTCTTCTGCAATCACTCCGCCTTTTGCGGCCTGGCGTTTTTGTGTTCCTTGGGTTGTTACTCGCCACACTATTAATTCCCCTGCCTTGGCCGGTGCAGCTGCCGGCCGCCACACATTTTGCGCAGGAACAGAAAGCCATGGCGCCGGCGGCGGCCACCCTGCAGTCCCTATCGGTACAGCGCGGCGACACGGTAAAAGCGGGGCAAGTTATCGCCCAGTTTCACAACGATGAGCTGGAGTACCGTATTGCTCGCACGCGGGCAGAGTTGACACTGCTCAAGCGTCGCCAGAGCAGTGATGGTTTTGCGGAAAGCCTCGATGCTCTCAACGGGGTCTATCTGCAGGACCTGCTCAGCAAGCAGCAGCTGCTGCACACACTGGAAACCGAGCAGCAGCAATTAAAGGTATTCGCCAAAATTTCTGGCACCGTGGATTGGACACTGCCCGGCCTGAATCCCCAACAGTTTCTGGATCTGAACCAACCATTCCTGAGCATCGCGGGTCGCGGCAGTATTACCGGACGCGCGTATGCAGAAACACAGCAGGCTGCACGCCTGAAAGTTTCGCCAGCCAATGAAGTGCATCGCGGACATCTGTTCTTACGCGGGCAGTGGCAGCCGGTACCGGTCAGGGTACGAGTTGTCGAACAGATCGCTTCCCGACGTATTCAGGATCCAGCCCTGGCGTCGGCTTTCGGCGGTCCGCTGCAGGCGCTGCCGGAGGAGAAGCAGCGCTCAGCCGAGGCACTGCACCTGATTACGTTCGATATTGCCGCAGAAGATGTCCATCGCAGCGAGCGCACAGAGACAGTACCCACTACCGCACAACGTACTGGCCACCTGGTGCTGTTCGGTGAACCGGTCAGCCTGGGACAGTTGCTGATAGAGCGTATTGCCGGTGTTTTGATTCGCGAAAGCGGCGTTTAGCGCCCGACGCTGATTACATTTTTAATGTTCTGGTCATCCGGATGATGACCAATATGTACCGCAAGGAAAGAGGTATCCCATGGAACTCAACGAGTTTTCCAGATCGTCCCTGGCACAAGCTATCAACCAGCAGGGGCGACGGCTGACCAGCCTGCACCGCACCCTGGAAAAACGGGTGCTACTGGATGCCTCTGTTGCCGCCGATGTGAGCCACACCAGTAATGACAGCGGTCTTGCGGGCGATACAGCGGGCGACGATGCCACTGCAGCGCTAAACAGCGACAAGCAGAATGGCGAACAGGATGATGTGAAAAAACCGTTCTCTGAAATACAGGAAAGCGACACCACCGAAAAAACGGAACTGGTGGTGATCGACCTGCAGCTCACTAACGCCCAGGCACTGGTTGACGACCTGATCCAGCAGGCCTCGGATGTGACGACAACGGGCGATGCCCTGCAACTGACCATTGGTGAGCGCAGCATCACTTTACTCGCGCTAGATATCGACGACGGCCTCGATACGGTCACCGGTTTCCTGCAGGACAGCAGGCAAACGTTTGACGCGATCCACCTGATATCACACGGCGGCCCCGGTGGCATTGACGTGGGCGGCGATGCGTTGTCCCTGGCATCGCTGGCCGGGGACAACGGCAGCGACCACAGCGCACAGCTACAGAGCTGGGGCGACAACCTTAGTGCGGAAGCTGATATTCTGCTGTACGGATGTAATACCGGTTACAGCCTGACCGGCGAGCAATTTATTCAGCAGCTGGCCAGTCTCACCGGCGCCGATGTGGCGGCCTCGGACGATGCCACCGGCAGTACGCTGCGCGGTGGCGACTGGGAGCTGGAACAACAGCAGGGCAATGTGGAAACCGACATCGTGTTTTCGCAGCTGTTGCAGGGGACCTGGGAGGGACTGATGGTGGCCACGCCCTCGGCCACCGTCGACGCACCCAGCGAAGACTTTATCAACGAGTCCACGGATATCGGTTTCTCCTTCGACAACGACGGTGATACTACCGGCTATGGTCCCTTCATCGATGTTGTGGCCGGCCCTGGGCTGGAGATCGAAAGCGTCAATGGCCTCAACGGCGCAAATGTTGAGACCTACACCTATGAAAACGGGCAATGGGTAGATAGCGGTGGTAACCCTGTGTTGTACCACCCTTACGATTTCAATCAGACAGGGCTCATTCCCCTGCCCCCGGGTCAGGAGGGTTCGACCTGGTACGCTATTCAGCTGCCGTTCGGATCCTTCTCTCCGGACCAGCCCTCATTTGATTTCAGTATTTCGGCGCTGCTTAACGAGGCTGCCGGCGCCATGGTCGGTGTACCTATTCCCATCTGGGTGAGACCCGGTTTTGCCTTCGGCAATGACCCGCTGAACAACCCGGACGTCGACCCACCCATCCTGTCCAATCCGATCGAAACCACGGTCACTCCCACCGTCATCGATGTGATCAAGACGGCCCAGGATGGCGACGGCGACAACGCCTCCATCGGCGATGACGGCGAGACGGTCACTGGCCCCAGCGAACCGGTCACCTGGCAGGTGAGTGTGGATATTGCCAACCTGTCGACCATTGAAAACCTGGTCGTCAGCGAGGAGGTGCCAAATAATTTCTATTATCTGCCGGGCAATGTCACGGTCACCGATGCCGGCGGCAACACCCTGCAGGAGGGCGTCGACTACATACTCACCGAGCCCCCGGAGGGCGCAAACAACGATGCCGAGCTGATCGTTGAGTTCCTCAATCCGATAACCGGTATCGAGGGCGGCGGTGACATCGTTATTACCTACACCGGCTATGTGCCGGACGTCGATGCCAATGGCAATGCGATTGTTATCAATGATGCCGCCAATGATGCGGTGCGCAACACTGCCAGTGTTACCGGCAATTACCAAGGAGACGGCATCAGCGATAGCGCCGATGAGGTAATCACCGCCACCGCAACCGCGCTGCAGAAAAGCGTGATAGTCATCGAGGACAATGGCGCCGCCGGCAATACGCCAGGCGATCGCCTGCAGTACACATTGACCCTGCAGGTTTCCGATTACATGGAACTGGCCAACCTGATGCTGTCCGACACTATGCAGGACGGCATTCAGATAGATCCGGATTCGTTTACCTTCGAGCTCTTCGTCAACGGTACCACCTTCGGCCCGGATGCCCTGGGCGCAGGCAACGTCTCCGTGTTGGAAAATGATCCCGGTGACGGCAGCACCGATATCAGTATCAATCTTTCCCAGGAACTGATCGACCTGGGTGTCAGCGCCGACGGCAGTCTGGTGGGCGACCTGTTCGCGGACGATGTCACCCAGGGCACCACTACTATCACCATCACCTACGAGGCCACCATTCGCGAGTTCTATCTCGCCACCGGCGAACCAGTAAATAACTTCGACGTGATCACCAACCAGTCTACGGTTAGCGGCACTGCCACCTCTGCCAACGGCGGCAATGTTGAAAACGGCAGTGGTGAAAGTGTGCAGATTGCCGGAGCCGAGTCCAGCAAAAGTGTCTACGCGGTGGAGGGCAGTACCGACCCCGCCGACCTGAGTGAGATCAGTGTCGGTGAGGCGGTGACCTTTGCCATTGATATCGACCTGAGCACCATCGATAACAACGGCGTCACCATCACCGATTACCTGCCCTCGCCGGTATTCGACGCCATTCCGCCCACTTTCATCAATACCGGAGAAGGCGCCAGCATTCCGGGCGTAAATTTCTGGGGTTTCGGGCCAGCCACGGATTTTGATGCTTTCCCGCCCGGCTACCTGGAAAGTTTCAATGTCACAGTTTCCGCCGACGACACCAACAATTCGATTACCTGGAATTTTGTCCCTATCGATCAGATCGATTCCCAGGGCGGGCATGTCCAATTACTGTTTACCGTGCGGGTACAAGATGAACCCTTTACCGATGGGTTGTTTCTTACCAATGTGGCACAAGTCACCGTGGACGGCACCGAGGAGAGCGTGACGCTTCCGCCGGGCAATATCCAGATCGAAGTGACCTCGCCAGAGATCAATGTCACCAAAGGGGTGATTGGCACCGATGACGGCAGCGGTGTATTCGATCCCAACGTCACCGGCCCGGTGACCTTCGACCCCGCCGGCACTCCTGGCGACGGCAGCGCCCCCTGGACCGGCGACATTACCAGTGACGGACTCGACACCTCGCCCATCGACTCCAATCTCAGTGAAGTGGATGCCGGCGATACCGTTCGCTTTGCCATTACCCTGGAAAACACTGGCGGCTCCGATGCGTTCAACCTGGTGATCAGCGATACCCTGCCGGATGGATTTGAAATTCCCCCGGGTGGGGTCAACCTGCAGGTTTTCACCGGCGACGGCACGCCAGTCAGTTTTTCCGGTGACCTGTTCAGTGGTGGCATTACTCTGGACGATCCGTCTGCGGATGAAGGCGCCCTCAATGAGGGCCGCGACCCGGATACCGGCCCCACTACCGATGGTAGCAACATCATCATCATCACCTATGACCTGATTGCCACCGATGCGGTGCAGCCGGGGCAGATCATCGAGAACACCGCGCAACTGGAGCAATACGGTGGCGTCGACGGTGGCAACGACTACACCGACGGTAACACCAATATCAACTGGCAGGACGACGCTACGGTAACCCTGCGTGAAAACACCGTGGACAAAACGCTGGATGGCACCAGCATCAATGGCCCCAACAACGCAGACAATGAAGCCGTCATTGGCGAGGTCATTACCTATACCCTGACCCTGACTATTGCCGAGGGTGTTACTCCGTCGGCGAGCATCGTCGACACCCTGGACGACGGGCTGGTGTTCCTCGGCATTACCAATGTCACTTCATCATCCGGAGATATCCAGAACGGTTCCGGCGCAGCCTGGAGTGGCAGTGACATCGGCACGTCCACCAACGGCCAGCAGGTCATCTTTGATCTCGGCGACCTGAACAACGTCAACCGCGACAATACTGTTGATGAGGTCATCACCATCACGTACGAGGTACTGGTGGCAAATGATGTGGTCAACCAGAGCGGGGACCAGCTGAACAACCGCGCCCAGTTTATCTGGGATTCCACTGCGGACGGGATCGACAACCCGACGGTCAATGACACGGATTCTGCGGCAAACGTCACGGTGATTGAGCCGGATTTGCAGGTGGACAAATCGCTCACCAACACAACCCAGCCGATTGATGCGGGCGATCCGGTACAGTACACCATTGTGATTTCCCACACCGGTTTTTCCGATACCGATGCGTTCGATGCAACCTTTTTCGACACCCTGCCGCCGGAATTGGAGAACGTCTCACTGGCCAGCGCTACCCTGACGGTCAACGGCTTCGATACCGATGTCTCCAACCTGTTCGTGGTGAACGGCAATACCATCGAGATGGCCCCGGATGCCAGTTTTGACCTGCTGCTCGGCGACACCCTGACTCTGGTCATCGATGCCAATGTGGTCAGCGATGTCACGCTGGGTTCCCAGGTGATCAATACCGCCATCGTGGACTGGGAAAGCATCGACGGCGATGACCCGAACGAACGCACCGGTGAGGACGGCGCCGGCGGCGCGCTCAATGATTATGAGACGGATGGCAGTTTCCAGTTCACTGTCGCCAGTGTAGAAGCGGGCAAAAGCATCCTTAGCAGCTCGGTGGAAGACGAGTTCAACGGCCTCACCGAGGCGGTGATTGGCGAGGAAGTCACCTACCAGGCCAGCTTTGAAGTCCCGGAAGGGGTGGTGTTCAACGCACAAGTCCTCGACACGCTGCCGGTGGGGATGGAGTTTGTCAGCTTTGACGGCGTTATTATCGGCGACGATCTGATCGTCACGCCGGCCGACAGTTTTGGCGCGCCCACCGTGACCGTCAACGGTGACGGCACCACGACTCTGGATTTCGGCACGGCAAACGTGGCCAACATAGGCACCGACAATGTGGCCGACCTGATCACCGTGGTGTATACGGTGCGCGTCACCAATGTCGAGACCAACCAGGCCGGCACACAACTGACCAACAACGCCCAGTTCATAACCGACGAAGGTACCTCCGAGGCCTCCACTACGGTCGACGTGATCGAACCGGTACTGACCATCGACAAGACCGCCGATATCACCAGCGGCGACAACGGCGACCAGGTCAGCTACACGATTACCATTACCAATCCCGACGATGGCAGCAGCACCACCGCCTACGACATCAGTTTTACCGACCAACTTCCGGCGGAGCTGGATAACGTCAGTATCAGTGCAACCCTGGAGTTGGGCGGTGCGACCTCCGATGTCAGCGGCTTTTTCACCTTCGACCCCGCGACCAACCAACTGGCGATCGACCCCCAGGCAGAACTGGACATCATCCCGGGTACCACCGTCACCATCACCGTCAGCGGGACACTGATCGACACCATTGCAGGGGATACGATTACCAATACCGCCGATATCGACTGGTCGAGTCTCGACGGCGATATCGATGGCGAGCGCACCGGCGAGCAGGGACCGGGTGGCCCGCTGAATGACTACGCCACCAACGACAGCGTGGATATCTCGGTGAACGCACCGGAAATTGAAAAAACTTTGGTATCCACCTCCCAGAACGATACGCTCAACGACGATACCGAGGCGACCATTGGCGAGATTGCCACCTTCTCGGTCACTGTCACCCTGCCCGAGGCCTCCATCACCGGCACCATTACTGATGTTTACGGACCGGGCTTCGAATTTCTCGAGCTGGTGAGCGTCACCGTCAGCGACCCCGATGCCATCCAGTTCGACCCCGACAGCGTGACGGCAATCGACGACCCGGCCAACAACACCGTCGGCTTCGATTTCGGCACCCTGGAAAACACCGATACCGACAACACCACCGATGAAACCATCACCTTTGTCTATCGCCTGCGCGTCGAGGACATTCCCAGCAATGTCGATGGCACCACACTGACCAACGATGCGACCCTGGATTACGATACGGACGGCGATGGCACGCCCGATGCCAGCATCAGCGACAGTGCCTCCGTGGACGTGGTCGAACCCCTGCTGGATATCGATAAACAACTGCTGAGCGACTCGCCCCTCACACTGGGCGGTATTGCCACCTTCCAGTTCACCATACAGCTCGACCCGGCCAGCGGCGGCCACGCCTACGATGTCACCGTCGAGGATGCCCTGCCCCCCTTCCTGTCGGGGGTGGAAAATGTGCAGATCGATGTGATCGGCGGCTCGCCCACCATCGTCGACAACTCCACGGCCAACCTGCTGTCACTGGAAATCAGTGAAATCGATCCCTCCACTGTCATCACCGTGACCGTGGATTATCGCGTAACCAGCGACCCCGCCGTCGTCGGCGAGACCACCACCAATATTGTCGAGGGCGAATACTCCAGCCTCGACACCCCGGAGGGCGGCGACGACAGCGCAATCGAGCGCGAGTATGACGATAGCGATGAGGTCTCAGCCCCCATCGAGGCAGTAGATCTTTTCGTAGACAAAGACGATGGCGGTATTAGCGCCGAGCCCGGTGACCAGATTACCTACACCATCGACTACGGCAACAATGGCAACATCGATGCCACCGGGGTGGTCATTACCGAAAGCCTGCCGGAGTACGTTACCTTCGACCCGGCCGATAATCCGGGCTGGACCCTGAATGGTGACACTCTGACATTTAATGTCGGTGATCTGGTCGCCGGTGAAACCGGTTCGGTGGAACTGATCGTTACCGTGATCGATCCACTACCCGCCGGTGTGGAGGAGACGAACAATACCGTCTCCATCGACGGCGACGAAACCAATGGCACCGACCCGACGCCGGAGGACAACACCGACGAGGACGTGACTCCGCTGATCGCCGCACCGGATTATGTGATCGATAAAGTCGAGGAGTTTGATGACCCCGCCTTCCCGGGTGAAACCATCAGCTGGAGCATCACCATCACCAATGAGGGCAACCAGGACGGTACCGGTGTGACCATTACCGACCAGCTGCCATCCACGCCCTTTGTTTCCGGGTATACCGCCAGCGATGGCGGTGTCGTGGATACCGATGCGGGAACCGTGGTGTGGGATATCGGTGATCTCGCCGTCGGTGAAACCGTCACGGTCACGCTTACCGGCGTCGTGGCAGATGAGGTACCGCCGCGGATTCCGCTGCAGACCAATGCGGCGGAAGTCACCGACGATGGCACCAACGGCCCCGACCCGACTCCGGAAAATAATGTCGACAGCGAACCCTTCGACATTACCGAAGTGGATCTATCCATCACCAAAGACGACGGCGGTATCAGTACCACGCCCGGTGGCACCGTTGTTTACACCCTGACGTACAATAACCTCGGCACCGCACTGGCAGACAATGTGGTCATCACCGAGACACTGCCGGAATACGCCACTTTTGATGCAGCGAATTCCACCGCTGGCTGGGTGGATAACGGTGATGGCACTCTGACATTTGACCTCGGCACTCTGGATCCGGGAGCAACCGGTACCGTGGACTTTGCGGTGATCGTCGACGAGCCGCTGCCTGCGGGTGTCGAGGAAATACTGAACAGTACCGAGATTTCCTATGATGACGGCCGCGGGCCGGACCAGAATATTGACAACAACACTGATGATGACAATACCCCGATTGATGCCCAGCCCGATTATGTGATCGACAAAATCGAGAACTTCGATGACCCAGCCAATCCCGGCGATACCATCGAGTGGACCATCGAGGTCAGTAACCAGGGCAATCAGGACGGTACTGGTGTGGTGGTAACCGATCAGCTGCCAGATACGAGCCTGTTCAGCGACTTCACCGCCAGCGACGGCGGTGTGATTGATCTCGATGCCGGCACCGTAACCTGGGACATCGGCGACCTCGCTGCCGGGGATTCGGTGACCTTCACCCTCACCGCGGTGGTAGCGGATTCCGTGCCCACCAATATCCCCACCCAGACCAATACGGTAACGGTGGACGATGACGGCACCAACGGAGCAGACCCGACCCCGGACAACAACACCGACAGTGAAGATCTCGATATCACCTATGTGGATCTCGCCATCGACAAGGACGACGGCGGCATTACCGTCGAGCCCGGCGATACCCTGGTCTACACACTGAATTACGCCAACAACGGGACCGCCGATGCCAGCGGTGTGGTAATCACCGAGTCCCTGCCGGAATACGCGACCTTCGATGCCGCCAATTCCGACCCGCGCTGGGTGGATCAAGGGGATGGCACTTTCACGCTCGAGCTCAACACCCTCGCCGCGGGAGAAACCGGCAGTGTGGAATTTGCGGTAATCATTGATGAGCCGATTCCCACCGGCGTCGAGGAGACCAGTAACACCACCACCATCGAAGACGATGGCAATACCGGCCCCGACCAGAACCTCGTAGACAATGAAGACGACGAGGTTACTCCAATCGACGGTCGACCGGACTATGTGATCGACAAGATCGAGAACTTCGACGATCCGGCGCACCCCGGTGACACCATCCAGTGGACCATCACGATCACCAATGAGGGCAACCAGGATGGCACCGGTGTAGTGATCACCGACGACCTTCCCAGCGTCATTTTATTTTCCGAGTTCAGCGCCAGTGATGGCGGTGTCATTACCCTGGTTCCAGGTACGGTAACCTGGGATATTGGCGACCTTGCCGTTGGCGAAAGTGCTACTGTAACGCTGACTGCAGTGGTGGCCGATCGCATCCCAGCCAACTTCCCCCCTCAGATCAATAGTGTCGAGGTTACTGACGATGGAACCAACGGCCCAGATCCCACCCCAGAAAACAATGTCGACGCGGAACCACTGGATATCACGTTTGTCGATCTTGCGATTAGAAAATCTATCAATGATGAGGATGGCGTGGCCCAGCCGGGTGAACTGGTTACTTACACTTTGCGTTACACCAACTTGGGAACAGAGACCGCTACCGGTGCAACCATAAGTGAGAGTCTCCCGGAAAACACTACATTCGATGCAGCAAACTCCACGCCGGGTTGGACACTGGTGGGCGATGAATACGTGATTGATATTGGTGATGTAGGGCCCGGAGAAGAGGGATCCGTACAGTTTGCGGTCATAATCGACAATCCAATACCATCCGGCGTTGAGGCTTTCACGAATATTGCCGTCATAGACGATGATGGCAGCAGCGGCCCGGACCAAAACGAATCAAATAACACGTCGACCGATCGAGACGATCCATCAGTCATCGTCAATGCGGCTCCAGACTACGTCATCGACAAAATCGAAAACTTCGATGACCCGGCCAACCCGGGAGACCCCATCGAGTGGACCATCCAGGTATCCAATGAGGGCAATCAGGATGGCACCGGCGTCGTGGTTACCGATACCCTGCCGGACACCAGCCTGTTCAATTCCTTCGTTGCCAGTGATGGCGGCGTTATTGATCTCGCCACTGGTACCGTGACCTGGAACATCGGCGATCTGGCCGCGGGTGATTCCATCACCCTGAGCCTGAAAGCGGTGGTCAACGAAGCGGTACCCACCAATATTCCGCCCCAGATCAATTCTGTGGTGGTGGAAGATGATGGCAACAATGGCGAGGACCCGACACCGGAAAATAACCGCGACGATGAAACCCTGGAAATCCAGTACGTCGATTTGTTTATCGACAAGGAATACGACGGTCCCGTACCTGAACCCACGGATACCATTGTCTACACCCTGACCTATGGTAACCGCGGTACGGCCACCTCAAACGGTGTGGTCATTACCGAAACCCTACCCCCCAACACCAGCTTCGATGCCGCCAACTCAACACCGGGCTGGGTACAGAACGGCGATACCCTCACGTTCGATGTCGGCACCTTGGCACCGGGAGAGGAAGCCACCATCACCTTCGCGGTCATCATTGACTACCCGCTGGCCGCCACGGTGCAGCAGATCGACAACACCGCCTTCATTACCGACGACGGTGGCAATGGCCCCGATCAAAATACCGAGGACAATACTGACGCCGATGAAATTGAGATTAGAAACGACACCAACGTCGATAACATTACGCTCTCGCAGCTGCACGGGGACTACATCTATCCACCGCGAGAATGGGAGCGGATGGCGCCGGAGTTACACGGCCGCCTGATCTCCAATGAGACACGGGACATTTCGGCGAACCTCCAGGGCGGTCGCAGCGGCGACCACTACGACCCGGCATTCGGTCCGGTGGATGGCCGCTATTATCCCAACGACTGGTCGCGGGTTTTCAGCAACGATCTCAGCATCGATACCAGTGACGACAACGACGGTGAGAAGTCCAGCCCGCTGGAGCTGGATGAAGACACCGGTCGCTACCGTGCAAACTCCCTGTTCGGAGACTTCGAACGCCCGGCGGCGAGTCCGGAACTGCCCGCCGGCGCGCCGGGATGGGCGCCGGAGGCCGAGCCACTGCCGTCACCACTACAGTCCTCGCCGCCTTCCGGCGAGCCACTCAATCTTTCACCGGAGCGCAGCCAGCTGCAGCAGCAGCTGGATGAAATCTCCCGGGAAATAGACGAGTCCCGCGTATCGCCACTGCTGGTGGCACTGGCAGAACTGAGTGCGGAGGAGGCCCGACAGGGACAGGCGAACTAGCAGCACTGTGCAGAGTAGCGCGCCTTCGTATCGTAACTTGGGGGGCAGGTTGGGTATCATGCCTGGAGATCAGATGTTCGAGAGGATGCCCCTTGCTCCCGATGGTTCGCGCCAGCGCACTCACCGGCTACAAAACCCTGCTCAGCAGCTTTGGTGTTGATGTCGACGCATTGCTGCAGCGACTCTCCCTGCCCGCGGATTATCTGGACCGCCCGGACCTGATGATTCCGATGGAAACCAAGGTGGAGCTGCTGGAGCTGGGCGCGCAACTGAGTGGTTGTCAGCACTTTGGGCTCAGGCTGGCGCAGCAGCAGCAAAATATTGCCGCGTTGGGTACCGTCGGGTTGCTGCTTCAGCAGAGTCCGACCCTGCGCGATGCCATGGATACCGTGACCTCCTCTATCGGCCAGACGGCCCAGGGGCTGAAAGTCTGGCTGGAGGAGTCCGGCCACACCGCGTATCTGTGCTCCCGGTACGAGTTCGACGGCCCCTCCGCCCACTCCCGCCAGCACAGTGACAACCTGGTGGCCAGTGGCTTCAATATGGTCTGTTTCCTGCTCGCCGAGCCGGTACCACTGCACACGGTTTATCTCTGCGGAGAAGCGCCCCCAGGGCTGGCGCCATACCGGGAGCTGTTCCAGTGCCCGATCAAGTTTAACCAGCAACATAACGGTATTGCCTTTTCCCGCGACCTGCTGCAACGCCCCGTAGCCGGCGCCAACCCGGAAATGCGCGGCCTGATCGACCGTTTCCTGAAGAAAAAGCAGCTGGACAATTTTCAGGAGCAACTCCTGTGGACCATCACCAACCTCCTGCCCCGCGGACCGGTAACCCTGGAGAAAGTGGCTGACAGCGTGAACATGGCTCCGCGCACCCTGCAAGCGCGTCTGCGCCAGCAGGGCACCAGTTTCCAGCAACTTTTGGATCGCACGCGGGTGGAGCAGGTGTGTACTTACTTACTCGAGGGCAACCTGTCCCTCACGGAAATCGCCGAGCTGGTGGGCTACAGTCAGCTCAGCGCCCTCACCCGCGCGTTCAAGCGCATCATGGGTGCCAGCCCCAGATCCTGGCTGCGCCAGCACCCAGGCTGAACCGATCGCCAGCGTGGTAAATTGCGCGATCGGTCAACTCTTGCGGGTCGGAATTGCGTATTCTGGGAACAACAACCATTAGATCCCGGATACCACGCTGCGGAGCGATCATGAATACCCAGACACTGAACAGCGATAACGCCCAGGCCGCCGTCCTGGAAAACCTGCTGGCACAACAGCGCCAGGCCTACCTCGCCGACCCCGCGCCGGACTACCAGCAGCGGGTCAGAGACCTGAAATCCCTCGCGCAGATGATTCGTGACCACCAGGACGAGATAGTGCAGGCGGTCAGTGCCGACTACGGCAACCGCTCTCACCACGAAACCCTGTTTGCGGAAATCTTCCCCTCACTGGACGGGATCAAGGGCACCATCAAGAATCTCAAAAAGTGGATGAAGCCCCAGCGCCGCCATATAGACATCACCGCCTTCCCCACCTCGTCCAATAAGGTGATTCCGCAGCCGCTCGGCGTGGTGGGCGTGATCGTGCCGTGGAATTTCCCGGTCAATCTGTCCTTCGGCCCTCTGATCAACATCTTTGCCGCCGGCAACCGCGCGATGGTGAAGATGTCGGAAAACTCGCGCAAACTCACCGCGCTGCTACAGCGCATCAGTGGCGACTATTTTCCCGCAGACAAGCTGGTATTTCTCGAAGAGACTGGCGGTGTGGGTATCGAGTTTTCCAAGCTCAAATTCGACCACCTCATTTTTACCGGCTCTGGCACCACCGGGCGTAAAGTCATGGCCGCGGCGGCGGCCAACCTGACACCGGTCACCCTGGAACTCGGCGGCAAGTCTCCGGCGATTGTTGGCCCGGATTACGATACGGACACTGCCGTGGAACGCGTACTGTTCTGGAAGCTGTTCAATGCCGGACAGATCTGCACCACGGTGGATTACCTGCTGCTACCGGAGGACAAGGTCGACGGCTTTGTGGAAAAAGCCAGGAAAGTCTTCAAAAAGCGCTACCCGGACATCCAGAACCCGGACTACACCTCGGTCATTGACGAGCGCTCGTTCCAGCGAATCTGGCAGACCCTGGACGATGCGGTCGAGAAGGGCGCTACCGCCATCGACCTTACCGACGGCCAGGGCCAGCGCGACGACCCGCTGAAAAAATTTCCCGCTCACCTGCTGATCAATGTGAGTGAGGACATGGAAGTCATGCAGCGGGAAATCTTCGGCCCGCTATTGCCGATCAAGACCTACAAAAACCGCGAAGAAGTAGCCGCCTATATCAACGGCGGTGATCGTCCGCTGGCGATCTACCCGTTTACCAAAGACAAGGATCTGCAAAATTATTACATCGAGCATGTCATGTCTGGCGGTGTCAGTGTAAACAACGCGGTGCTGCATGTTGGACAGCACGATATTCCATTCGGCGGCGTGGGCGAGAGTGGCATGGGTCACTACCACGGTTACGAAGGGTTTATCACCTTTTCCAAACTGCGTCCGGTGTTCTATCAGGGTCCGCTGGATCCGCTGAAGCTGTTGATGCCGCCTTACGGCAAGCTCGCGGATAAAATGATGAAGTTGATGCTTCGCTTGACCAAATAAATGGTCTTTATTTGTAGTGGTACCGAGAAATTCCCCCGGTGGCGGTAAAGCACTGGGTATCTATTTTCGAAACCGAGCTAGGCGCCCCCCTTCAAGACATCCCTGTACGCTGCGTCGGCGACATCCCTGTCGCCGACGCTTTCGAAAATAGATACCCAGCACTTTACCTTCGCATCAAACCCCGCATCCATACCCCACCAGCCAGAAACAAAATTGCGATCAAACTGTAACTTTTGGTAGGGTAATTCCAGAGCTTTGCCATTATGGCGCTCTTTTTTTCTTGGATCTCTTTTGCAAGAGCACCAGTTCAATCACAACGATGCAACGTCGTTGTGCACCACGGGCAATGACGCCCGCTATTACATCACGCAATCCAGCTCGGATATCAACGGAACACGCGTGATCACAAGGAGAAAAAATATGTCTGCACCAAACCGCAGCAAGCTTCACTATTCTGACGCAAAAGCTACCAGACTCCATCTGCCCGGCCACAAACTGCTGGTCAGTGCCATCGCACTTGCAGGCACCCTCGGTGCCAGCACCGTCCTCGCCCAGCAATCCGTACTGGAAGAAGTCACCGTTACCGCACAAAAACGCGAGCAGTCCATGCAGGACGTCTCCGTCGCCGTCAGTGCCTTTTCCGGGGACGCGATCGATAAAATGGGTTTTGAAGAAGGTCTGGATATTACCCAGCAGGTACCGAATATGAACTTCTTCGCCATCTTCGGCGAAGCGTCGAGCCCGTCCGTCAGCCTGCGCGGTATCAGTTTGGTGAATTTCTCCGACTCCTGGGAATCCCCGGTATCCATCTACGTGGACGACGTCTACCGCGGCAATCCAGCAGGCTCCGCAATTCAACTGTTCGACCTGGAGCGCGTGGAAGTCCTGCGTGGCCCGCAGGGTACCCTGTATGGACGCAATACCACCGGCGGCCTGGTGCACTATGTTTCACGCAAACCCACCCAAGAATTTGAAGCCAGTGCCAGCGCCAGTATCGGCACCTACTCCGAGAGTATTCTCGAGGGTGCCATAAGCGGGCCGATCAGCGACAGCGTTCGCGGACGCGTCGCCGTCAAGACCACACAAAACGACGGCTGGCAGACCAACACCGTGACCGGGGAAAAGCTCAATGATACCGACAGCTTCGGTTATCGCACCCAGCTGGAATTCGATCTTGCCGACAATGCCAACCTGCTCCTGAACGTGCACGGTAGCAGTGCCGACCAACAATCCGTGGGCTTTGCGCATATGGGCTACCTGGACGAAGCAAGCGGGGACGCTAACAAGTGTTCCATCGGTGCCATTCAAGCCGGGCGCTGCACCAGTGCATCATTTGATATGACCGGTATCGAAGCCTCGGGGGGCAGTTATGGTCCGGAATATGTGGCATCCGGCGCGAAGGGCGGCCTCGGCACCGAGATCGATACCTTTGGCTCTTCCGCGACACTTACCTGGGATTTCGAAAATTTCTCCCTGACCTCCATCACCGCCTACGAAGAACTGGATAAATTCCTGCAGGATGACGGCGACGGCACCGCAGTGGTTTATTTCGATGAACAGTACGGGGTGGATGCAGAGCAATACACCCAGGAAATACGCCTGAACGGCAACACCGAAAAAAGTAACTGGGTAACCGGGTTTTACTACTACAAGGATGACCGCGGTCTGGTGACCGAGGCCCCCACCACCGCAGACTGGGCAGAACTGGGTCTATGGCACCGGGAAATCGTGACCCTGGATAGTGAATCCTGGGCACTGTTTGGCCAGCTGGAATACGACCTCTCGCAAACTCTTACCCTGGTCAGCGGCCTGCGCTATACGGAAGAGGAGCGCGACTTTACCCAGGATGCCGGACCCAGTTTTTACGATGAGATCGATACCACCGGCGACCTGAGCGACAACGCTACCACCGGCCGTATCGGCCTGGACTGGCGTCCCAGTGCCGGAACACTGGCCTACGCGAGCTATTCCACCGGTTTTAAAAGCGGCGGTTTCTCCGGCAGTTACAACTCTTCCCTTGAGGCCACCAAGCCGGTGGGCGCAGAGAATATCGATAACTTCGAACTCGGCCTTAAAACCACCCTGGCAGAAGTCTACCGACTGAATATGGCGGCCTTTCACTACAAAGTGGATGACTATCAGGCCCAGGTATTTCTCACCGTGGCCGATGGCAGTGTGATCACCAATGCCGGCGACGTAACTGGTACCGGTGCCGAAGTGGAACTGACCGCGCCGATTACCGAAAACTTTGAAGTCATCACCGGCGCCGGCTGGCTCAATACCGAATTTGATTCGGAGCAATTGTTTTTCGTAGCGGGAGACGCTTACACCCTGGATGGCAATGAACTGCCCTCCGCCCCCGCTTTTACCTACAACCTGGTAGCGCGTTACTACCAGAGCCTGGGCGACAACGGTGAACTGGTTTTCCAGGGGGATTACGCCTGGCAGGACGACCACTACCTGCAGGTGGAAAACGACCCCTACTCCAAACAGAGCGCCTACGGTCTCGCCAACGCCAAGGTCGCCTGGCACTCACCGACGGACACCTACAGCGTCGAGGCCTTCGCCAGAAACCTGGCCAACGAGGAATACTTCACCTACCAGAACACTCTGGGTTCCGACTGGGGATACGGTGTGTGGGGCCAGCCGCGCACGGCCGGGCTGCGGTTTAACTGGAAGATGTAACTTCCAATTTACAAGCCCTCCGAGCTGGAGTTATCAAGCTTAAACCTTGCAAAAAACGCCTGTTTTCAGGCGTTTTTTGTTAGCTAAAACTGGTACGCCCATTCCTCTAAAAATTCTGTAATTCCCCATCAGATCCTTTAGTATTTCTCGGCCACAAGAAATACCTGCATTTTCAAAAGGACCTGAAAATGAGCACTCTCCTCCTCTGTAATCGGGAGCTGACTTCCCCCGACATCCAGCAAGCCTGCAATTTAAACTTACAGCAACTTTCCGCACTCCACTGCCCGACCCCGAAATTCGCGCGGGCCAATACGCCTTACCTGCTGAATGGTCACAACAGTGCACAGGGAAAACGCATCCAGGCCCTTCTCGCTCCGTCACAGGTCGCCCGCCCCATAACCGAGATGTCACTGACTTTCGGTGAAGACAACACCCTGGCCATTGCTGCTATGATGGAGCAGCTCAAGGACTACAATATCGCTCTGACTGGCGCCTCCACCAGTGTCTACGGCGAGCGAATCAATGGCTTTGCAAAATCGGTTAAGGAGTACCAGGTAGCACTGCTTGCCTATCGGGATGCGAAGCTGAATAAAGCGGGCAACCATGGCCAGTTCAAACAACTGGCGCACCGCGCTTTTCAGCGCATGCAGCTGCAGTTTCGTGCCGAGCTGAATGCCGTGACAGACCATATACGCTCACGGCGCGGCACCCCGCTGACCAGTGCAGAACGCGGTACCAATATCGCGCGCAGCAGCCGCAATGCAGCGAAGCTTCAATTTACCAGTGAGATTGAGGCGCACAAACTGGTTAGATTCAGTCAATACACCAAGCTGCTTGGTAATGGGCTTGCTGTAGTGGACTTTGGCACCCGGGTAGGGAAAGTACACAATAGCTACCAAGCCGGCGGTGACTGGGAACGAGATCTGTTTAGGGAATCTCTTAGTTTTGGAGTAGGCGCCGGCTTGGGAATCGCGACAGCAAAAGTCGGTGCGGCTGCACTAGGTGTTTTAATTGCGGTAACCCCAATTGGATGGGTCGGAATTATTGTCGGTGGTATTGCTATTGTAGGTGTGGCAGCTGCAACGTCGATGGCCGCGAGTGAGTTAACTCAGTCTCATGCGGACACTTGGTACGACAGCATTATGGAGGTTCTCAACTAAACATGAGTACATTTTCGGCGATTCTTGGCTGCTGTGTCGTAGTCATGTTATTAAGTCTTATTTTATATGTCCTTTTCGGGCAAATAACCGTGCGCAAATTGCGTAAAAACCCCGAAACCAAGTACAAACTTGGACTGGAGTTTGCTAGTGGATGGGATATTTTAAATGTTGCTCAAGCGCTGGCAACTCCACGAAAATTCCATAAAGTCCTGGAGAGAGGGCAACTTGCATTTCTCCACGCCAATTCAGAGCTAATTGCTAAGCATACAAACCGGTTTGACCGGGCGCTGGCCATTGTATTTTTTTGGATGTTTATGGGCTCTGCTTTCTGCCTAATTTCTCTTATCATTCTCGACAAGATAGGGGTATTCAGCTCATAGCTCATTACCACTCCACCCCCTTCCGTGCAGAAACCCCATTCTCAAATGCATGCTTGTGCGACTTCATCTCAGTCACCGTATCCGCAACATCCGTTAAATACTGCTTGGCACCGCGACCGGTAATAATTACGCTCTGCTCGGCCGGGCGGTTATGAATAGCTTCCAGTACTTCCGTCTTATCCAGCCATTTGTAATTCAGCGCATAGGTCAGCTCGTCCATCACTACCAGATACACGCTGTCGTCGGCGAGCGCCGTTCTCAGCTTCTCCCACAGAGCTAGTGCTGCGGCTTTGTCGGCCTCGAAGTCCTGGGTTTCCCAGGTAAAGTCGGTGCCCATCTCGTGCCACTGCAGCGGGTACTGGTCGGTGGGGAGCTGGCTCAGCAGGTTTTTCTCGCCGCACTCCCACACCCCCTTGATGAACTGCCCTACCACCACCTTGTAGCCATACCCTAGTGCACGGGTGACGGTGCCCACCGCCGCAGTGGTTTTACCTTTTCCATCGCCGGTATACACGATGACGATACCGCGCTCTTCCAGCGCCTGGGCGATACCGCTATCGACGATTTCCTTGCGCGCCTGCATGCGCTTTTTGTGGCGCTGCTGCTTGTCACTTTCCGCAGTCATAAATAAGCCGTCCGAAATTGGAAATAAACAGGATAACAGGAATCCGTGAACCGGATTGGGATCGCGCTTGCGCGCTTCACGGAGAGAAGAATACAGGGTGGAATAGAGAGTGGAATAGAGAAGCGAAAAGTGCCGGGCACGGGGCCCGGCACACTCGAGTAAATCAGTTCAGGGAGAACTGCACACCCGCATATACCGCGGCGCCGGCGGTGTAGTAACCGGCTACTTCGGTGTAGTCGTCGTCCAGCACATTTTCACCGCGCAGGGTGAAGGCGAGACGTTTGCTGAATGAATACTTCGCATTCAGGTCCAGCTTGCTATAGGCATCCTGGGGCAGCGGGCTTCCGCCCCAGGCCGGATTCGGGCTCAGGCGGTCATCGGCCTGCTGCCAGTTTCCGGACAGGGTCAAGCGATCTCCCAGCAGTGCATAGCTGACACCCAAATTAAACACCCGCTGCGCCACGTTCAGGCGTTGCTCGCCGGCACTGTCGGTGCTGTCGAGCCAGGTTCCGTTGGCATACCAGCGCCCGGCATCGCCGATATTGCCCGCCAGGGAGAGTTCCACCCCGTCGGAGTCACTCTCGCCATCGTCCTGGGCGTAGGCGCCCCAGCCGGTGCCAATGCCGTTTACGTACACGATGGCGTCGGTAATGGTTTGCTGGAAGGCAACCAGCTCCAGCTGCAGCAGGTCGGCATAGCGGTACTCCACCCCCAGCTCATAACCGCGGCTGGTTTCCGGGCCTACCGGGTCTACTTCGCTGACCACATTGGTGGATACTTCGTAGGGGCTTGGCGCGCGGAATCCGGTGCTGGCACTGGCACGGTATTTGATTTGCTGGCTGTCGCCAATCAGCTGCGGGATCGCGGCGGAAACCCGCCAGCTGTTGTGATCCTCGCTCTCCAGGCTGTCGCGACGGAAACCGACGGTGTAGTAAACACTGTCCGCCACATCGCCGCGCCACTCGCCATACAGCCCAAGAATCTCCAAGGACTGGGCGTTGTAGGCCGATTCAAATTCCTGCTGGTCCAGATCCAGTCCCCAGGAAAGGCCGCCGGCACCCAGGTCGGCGCTACCTACATAGTTCAGTTCCTCGATACTACCTTCCACCGAATAGCTGCTGACACCTTCAGCGAGACTGTCGCGCTCCAGCTTTTGCCTGGACAGGGACCACTGATGGGCGAGGGCCCCGGTTTTCAGGTCTACGCCCAGTTGATAAGTGGTCTGGGTATAGATATCCAGGCAATCGGACGGGTCGCTCAAGGCAAAGCAGCCATCAAACTCGGTTTCCGCATCGACTTCCCGCACCTGTCCCTGTACGGAAAAACTCTCGCTAAAGGCATAGCCAAGCTTGGCACTGGTAGTCTGGTTGTCGTAGCCGTCGCGCTCGCCGGTGCTGTCGGCTACCTGGGCATTGAACCCATCACTTTCCAGCTGACTCAGGTCCAGCGCGTAGCTCCATCCCGCCAGTTCACCACGCAGTGCGGCTTGGGTGCGATTGGTGTCGTAACGGCCGGTTTCTCCGCTCAATTGCAGTTCCAGGGCCTGGCTGGCGCGCTTGGTGATGATATTGATCACCCCGCCGGCACCGGCGCCGTACATCATGCCCTGGGGGCCGCGGAGCACTTCGATGCGCTCGATATCGCTGGCCAGCAGGTGCTGGAACTGGGTGGTGACCTGGGTATTGGTGGGGTCGGCAACGTTGACGCCGTCCAGCAGCACCAGGGTACGGGAACCGGATTCGCCGCGTACGTAGACGTTACTGACCTTGCCCAGGCCACCGGTGTTGCTGACGGAAATACCCGGCAGGGTTTTGACCACATCCAGCAGGGTGCCGTAGCCAAGGTTTTCAATATCCGCCGCGGTCAGTACCGAAACAGACACGGCAGACTGTGCCTTGGGTATCTCGACCCGGCTGGCGGTGACGGTAACCTGTTCCAGGTCCTGACCAGCGGTCGCTGAATTGTTTTCCGCAAAGGCGGATGGCGCGGCCAGAACGACACTAGTCGCGCAGGCGCGGGCGAGCAGATTTTTTTTCATGGTGTTCCCCAATCCGAAAATTCGATCGATTGAGGGAGGGGAGATTTGGGCGAGAAGCACAGACGGGCGCGGGAAACCGGCCCCCAAGAACAAGCCCAGACAAAGCCCTCCGCTTTATCGTAGTTGGTGTGCTCGAGGCCGGTATCGGGCTTATCGTTCCATGCACTTGGCAGAAAACGAATCACCGTTGCGGGGGCAGCGCCGGATTGTAAATGCTGTTGTGTTCAGCGATCACCGGACTTCCCGTTTAACCCAACCAAGCCAGTCGCTTGTGGCGACTTTGGCTGCTGGGCACCTGGAGTCGGCGCGATTATACAGAATGCGGGCCTTGCGGGAAGGATTGCCGGAAGGACTGCGCAAAGTATTGTGCAAAGGGCGGAGGGAGAACGCCGTGCTAAATCAGGTCGCCGGCAACAAACTCGGGCCGGCCGTCGCGCCAGCGGAACTCACTGCGGACACCGTACACTTCCGCCACCTGCGCGGAGGTTAGCACTTCCTCCGGGGTTCCCTGAGCGCGCAACTGGCCGCACTCCAGCAGCAGGACACGATCGCAATAGCGGGCAGCGAGGCCCAGGTCGTGTATCGCGAGGATCACGGTTTTACCCGCGTCCGCCTGCTGGCGAAACGTTTCCATCAGCTGCAGCTGGTGACGAATATCCAGTGCCGCACCCGGCTCATCGGCAATCAGCGTGGGGGCATCGCCCACCAACAGCCGCGCCAGCTGCACACGGCGCAACTCACCTCCGGAAAGTTGCGTTACCGGGCGCAGGGCAAGATCCAGGGCGTCCACCTGCTGCAGCGCCGCCGCCACCCGGGCTTGCCGCTGTGCGCGCGTGATAGTTCGCCCCCAGGGCAGCAGTCCCAGCGCGACAAGATCCTCTGCGGGCATACTCCAGGCGGGGCTTTCCTGCTGTGGCAGGAAGGCGCAACGTTTTGCCCATTCGCCCCGGGGGATATTCGCGCAGGGGCGCTCATTGACAGAAAGCTCCCCGGCCGTGTTCTGCAACACCCCCGCCAGACAAGCCAGCAGGCTGCTCTTGCCGGCGCCATTGGGACCGATCACCGCGGTCAGCTCACCCGGACTGATAGTACAGTCGATGCCTTCCAGTACCTGCCGGTGATGGCGGCCGAGCCCGAGACCGCGACAGCGCAGGGTTTGCGGATATTGCTCGCTCACAGATTCACTCCCCGCCGGCTACGCACAATCAGCCAGAAAAAGAAGGGCGCTCCGATAAAAGCGGTCACCGCGCCGATCCGCAGCTCCTGGGTACCCACGGTGTTCAATACAAGCACATCCGCCAGCAGCAACAACAGCGCACCGGCAAGGGCACTGGCCCACAACAGTCGCCCCGGATCCTGGCCCACCAGTGGCCGCATCAGGTGTGGAACCACCAGACCGATAAAGCCGATGGTGCCCGCTACCGCGACCGAAGCCCCAACCGCAAAGGCAATACCAAACAGTACTAGCAAGGGGTAACGACGACCGGCAAACCCCAGGGAAGCGGCACTGGCCTCGCCGAGAGAAAGTGCGCGCAGGTAGTTGCGGGCAAAAAACAGAAATACCGCACCGAGAACCACAAAGGGCAACGCCAGCAATACCTGATCCCAGCCCCGATTGGCGAGCGAACCGAGCAACCAGAAAACGATTTCCTGCATGGCGAACATGCTCGGTGCATAGTTCAATGCCAGCGCCATCAGTGCCGACAAAAACGCATTGATCGCCACGCCCGCCAGTACCAGGCGAGTAGCGCTGGCACCATGGCCCGCCAACAGCCATACACTGCCCACAGCGAGCAACGCACCCACTATTGCCAGCGCTGGCAGCAGGTAACCACTCACCGCGGCGCCGTAGTAGAGCACCAAAATCGCTGCCAGTGCCGCACCACTGCTGACGCCCAGCAGCGCGGGCTCCGCGAGCGGATTGCGCAACATGCCCTGCATGGCCGCGCCCCCCAGCCCCAGTGCCGCACCCACTACAATGGCGAGCACCGCCCGCGGCAGGCGCAATTGCCAGAGAATGACCGCATCGCTGCTGTCACTGTTCCAGCCATCGGCGAGCGCTGCCGCCAGGTCAATCGATACCGGGCCGCTGGATAACGCCGCCAACATGGCCAAGGGCAGCGCACAGGCGATAAGGATCAGAATTACATTACGGTTGGCCAACAATTTCTTTTCTCTTTTCCATCAGCTGCTGCAGCACTTCCACAGCGGCCAGTGCCGGGCAAAAACCCAGCTCCTGCGGCAAACGGTATACCCTGCCCGCCTCAATATATTCACGCAACACTGGGTGGCGTTCCGCCAGATGGGCGATAGCAAAGTCCTGCTCACCGCCATAGAAAACCAGCAGCTCGGGCCGGGCATCAATCACCTGTTCCAGGCTTACCCGACCCAATTGTTGCACACCCTGTTGCGCGGCCAGGTTGGTAAATCCCGCGCGGGTCAACAACTCATGCTCAAGCATGCCGTCGCCGTAGGTGATGTTATTCGCCGAGAGGATCAGGGCACCGGGATTACCCGCAGCGGCCTCGGGTATTTGTTGCAGCAGCGCCTTTAGCTGGCTCCGCTGCTGCCGCAACCCCGGCAATTCCCCCAGGGCCTGCTGCAGAGATGCCAGTTGCTGCTGCAGCTGCGCCAGGTTGTAGGCGTCGGGAATCCGCACCACGCGCAAGCCCAGCTGTTCCAGACGGTGAGACGCACGCTGGGCGCCATACTGGCCGGTCAATACCAGATCGGGCTTCAGCGGCAGCAATTCTTCCGCCTGCGCCCGGTTCAGGTACAGGTGCTCAGGCAAGGGCGCCCGTTGATAGTGCCGCTCTCCGGACAGCCAGGTTACTGAAACGATTCTCTCCGGTGCGACCCACTGGAGCAGCATCTGATCCATGCACAGATTGAGAGAGGCAATTCGCTCCTGAGCCGCGACAGGTACAGAGACCAGCACCTGCAACAGGACCGCTGTTGCTATCGAGCGCAGAAGCCGCAGGCCGGCTCCTGGCTCTCTGTAGAGTTCCATTTTCATCTGCATCCAAACCATGGCGCCGGCGCATCCTACTGGTACCAACGATGAACTGTTAATAACACATCCCTAATAACCAACTTTGGAGCACAACATGAATGAAGGCACCCTGGCACTGCTGGTTCCTTTCGGCTTTTTTCTACTGATCGGCACTTCGCTGTGGATGGTGTTGTACTTCCGCAACAAACGAGCGCTGGAAGTACAGCAAACCGTGCGCATGGCTATGGAAAACGGTATGCAACTGTCTCCGGAACTCATTGAGCAGATGGGGGCCAGCAACAAACCGCACCCGCTGAAGGATGTGCGCAGAGGGATTGTCTGGATCGCCGTTGCCGCGGGTATGGCCCTGTTCGGCTATTGCGTCCCGGATCCCAGCAATCATGCCTTCTTCGCCATCCTGGCCATTGCCGCACTGCCGCTGGCCATCGGCCTTGGATACCTGGCCATGCACCGCTTCACCCACACCCAGGTCGCCTGATCAGAGAGACCCGTCGCCGTCTGCGCTCAGCTCATTTCGATGGCATTGAGTGCTTCGGCCAGGGTCTTGACCGCAATCACTTCCATGCCGTCGATATCATTTTTAAGGCGGTTGCCCGCAGGCACGATCGCCTTGCGGAAACCGTGCTTGGCGGCCTCCCGCAAGCGCTCCTGGCCCGATGGCACCGGGCGGATCTCTCCGGCGAGGCCCACCTCACCGAACACCACCATATCCCTGGCCAGGGGGCGATTGCGGAAGCTGGAAACCACCGAAACTAACAGTGTCAGGTCGGCGCTGGTCTCCATGACTTTCACACCGCCCACTACATTGATAAATACATCCTGGTCACCCACCAAAACACCACCGTGACGGTGTAACACCGCCAGCAGCATGTTCAGGCGATTCTGGTCGAGGCCCACCGCTACCCGGCGCGGATTGCCTAGGCTGCTGTCATCCACCAGTGCCTGCAACTCCACCAGCAGCGGCCGCGTGCCTTCCCAGATGGTGGTGACGACCGAGCCGGCGGCAATCTCATCGGCGCGCTGCAGGAAAATCGCAGATGGATTGGAGACTTCTTTCAGTCCCTGTTCGGTCATCGCAAACACCCCCAGCTCGTTCACCGCGCCGAAGCGGTTTTTGTGCGCGCGCAGGGTGCGGAAGCGGGAGTCGTGGGTTCCTTCGAGCATGATCGAGCAGTCGATGATGTGCTCCAGCACCTTGGGGCCGGCGAGGCTGCCGTCTTTGGTCACGTGGCCGACGAGGATCAGCGCGGTGCCGGTCTGCTTGGCGTAGCGGGTCAGGTAGGCGGCACTCTCACGCACCTGCGCCACAGAGCCCGGCGCGGACTGCACTTCGGCCATATGCATGACCTGGATGGAATCCACCACCATCACCTTGGGTTTCACTTCACCGGCGGTAAGGCAGATCTGCTCGACATTGGTCTCGGACAGCATCTGCAGGTGGTCCGCCGGCAGGCCCAGGCGCTTGGCGCGCATGGCCACCTGCTGCAGGGATTCCTCACCGGTCACATACAGTGCCGGCAGGGTTTGCGAGAGGTGACACAGGGTCTGCAGCAGCACCGTGGACTTGCCCGCTCCGGGATGCCCGCCAATCAGCACCACCGACCCGGGCACCAGCCCACCACCCAGCACCCGGTCCAGCTCACTGGCATTGGTGGGGATACGGGGCAACTCGCTGAGGTCGATCTCGGAAAGCTTCTGCACCCTGCCCTGCCCTGCGGCGCCGGCGTAGCCGGCCTGGGCATCGGTAAAGTTGGCAGAGCGGCTGTCCGTATGCGCCGGCCCCAGTCGCACTTCACTCAGACTGTTCCACGCCCCACAGGCACCGCACTGGCCTGCCCATTTGCTGTAGTCGGCTCCGCACTCATTACAGACAAATGCGGTTTTGGATTTTTTGGCCAAGGTGTTTCCCTCGATTCATTGTGCAGTCTTAGGGGCCCCAATCGGGGAAAGTGGCGGCGCCAAAAACCTGCTTCGAGCCACTAACAAGGCCTGCAGTTTACCCCTCCGTCAAGGCTGAGGAAAATTGAGAGCCCCGAATCCGCCCATGCACCCACTGGTACAACACCGGTAATACCACCAGAGTCAGCAGCGTAGAGGAAATAATTCCCCCAATCACCACTGTCGCCAGCGGCCGCTGCACCTCCGCGCCGGTGCCCGTATTCAGAGCCATCGGTACAAACCCGAGACTCGCCACTAGCGCCGTCATCAGCACTGGCCGCAGGCGCAACATCGCGCCGTCCACCACCGACGTATACAACTCGCCACTCTCCCGCCAGCGCTCGCGAATAAACGACAGCATCACCAGACCATTCAGTACCGCCACCCCGGAGAGCGCGATAAATCCGACGCCCGCAGAAATCGACAGCGGCATATCCCGAAGCCACAGCGCCAATACCCCACCGGTCAATGCCAACGGCACTCCAGTAAAAATAATCAGCGCATCTTTCAACGAGCCGAAAGCCAGCAGCAACAGCGCCAGAATCATCACCAGAGTCAACGGTACCACCACAGACAAACGCTCACTGGCTGACTGCAACTGTTCGAAGGAACCGCCGTAATCGAGCCAATAGCCCGGCGGCAACCGTACCGAATCGGCAACTTTTTCCTGCACATCACGCACAAACGAACCCAGGTCCCGGCCGCGCACATTGGCCGTGACTACCACCCGGCGCTTGCCGTTCTCGCGACTGACCTGCCCCGGAACCGGCACCCATTCCACAGAGGCAACCTCCTCTAGAGGCACAAAGCCTCCGGAGGGCAGCGGTAGCGGCAGCGAGGTGAGGCCATCGATATCCCGGCGCAGAGGTTCGGGCAAACGCACCACCAGTTCAAAACGGCGATCGCCCGCGTAGATCAGCCCGGCGGACTCCCCTCCAATGGCCGCGGCGATCAATTCCTGCAGCGCCTGGAGATCGAGGCCAAACTGGGCCAGGGCGATACGCTTGGGTTTGATCGAGAGCACCGGCAGATCGTCAATCTGTTCGATACGCACATCCGCAGCACCTTCAACCTCCCGCACCTCGGCAAGAATTTCCTCCGCAGACTTGCGCAAATTGCCCAGGTCATCCCCGAAGATTTTTATTCCCAGGTCTGCCCGCACCCCGGAGATCAGTTCGTTGAACCGCATCTGGATTGGCTGGGTGAATTCGTAGTTATTGCCCGGCACCTGTTCCACAGCATCCTGCAACTGTTCAAGCAATGCCGTACGAGAAAGCGCGCTGTCCGGCCACTCCGATTTCGGCTTGAGAATGACGAAGGTATCCGCCACATTGGGCGGCATCGGATCTGTCGCCACTTCCGGGGTACCGATTTTGGAAAACACTCGCTGCACTTGCGGGAAAGCCAACAGCGCCTGATCCAGCTGTCGTTGCATCGCCACCGATTGCTCAAGGCCAGTACCCGGGACGCGCAATGCATGCAGGGCGACATCGCCTTCGTTCAGTTGCGGCACAAACTCGGATCCCAGAGAAATCGCCAGCCAGGCGCACAGCAGTACCAGCAACATTGCCAGGGAGACCACCAACCAGCGCAGCTGCAACGCGAGCATCAGCACTGGTCGGTACACGCTTTTCAATCCACGTACCACAAAGCTCTCCCGCTCCTGAATGCGACCACGCAGAAACACCGCTACCGCCGCAGGCACCAGGGTAAAGCAGAACACCATCGCCGCCAGCAGCGCCATCACCACCGTCGCCGCCATGGGGTGGAACATCTTCCCTTCCACACCGGTAAGGGTAAATAGCGGGATATAAACCAATGTGATAATCAGCACGCCGAACAGGCTCGGCCGGATCACCTCGTTGGTTGCACTGAACACAACGTGCAGGCGCTGCTGTAACGGTAACGCCTCCGCTTTGTCGCCCGCCGATGCCTGCGCCAGCCGGCGGATGGCGTTTTCCACAATAATCACCGCACCGTCCACGATCAGACCAAAGTCCAGCGCACCGAGGCTCATCAAGTTGGCGGATACGCCGGTGGCGCGCATTCCGGTGAGGGTGGCCAGCATCGCCAGTGGAATGACGGCTGCGGTAATCAGAGCCGCGCGGATATTGCCCAGCATCAGGAACAACACCGCGATGACCAGCAGCGCGCCTTCCAGCAGGTTTTTCTGTACCGTGGCGATGGCCTTGTCCACCAGCGTGGTGCGGTTGTACACGGCCTCGGCGCGCACACCTGCCGGCAGTGAACTCTGTATATCTTGCAATGCCATTGCGAGATCTTCAGAGACTGCGCGGGAGTTTTCCCCCACCAGCATCATTGCCGTACCCAGCACGGTTTCGTCACCATTTTGCGTTGCCGCACCGGTACGCAGCTCGCGGCCGATGGCAACGTCAGCGAGGTCGCCAACCGTTACCGGCGTCGCGCTGCTGCCATCCTTAGCAGTTCCCGGCACTTTAACCACCACGCTTTCGATATCGGCTATGGTTTCCAGCTGCCCGGGTGAACGCACCAGCAACTGGCTGCCACCACGCTCGACAAACCCCGCTCCGCGGTTTTGATTATTGCGCTGCAGCGCACTGACCACATCCTCCATGCGCACTCCAAAACTCAGCAGCTTGCGCGGATCCGGGGTTACGTGAAACTGCTTGCGGTAGCCACCGATGGTGTTGACCTCGGTTACGCCCGGCACCAGCGCCAGTTGCGGGCGAATAATCCAGTCCTGGATTTCCCGCAGCGCGGTAATATCGTAGGGCCTGCCGTTTTCCTGCCGCGCCTGGGCGTCGGCAGTAACGGTGTACATAAAGATTTCCCCGAGGCCGGTGGCAATCGGCCCCATTTTCGGTTCCAGTCCCGCCGGCAACTCATTGCGAATGGACGCCAGGCGGTTCGCCACCAAATTGCGGGCAACATAGAGATCGGTGCCCTCGTGAAACACCGCTGTGACCTGCGACAGGCCATAGCGGGAGAGACTGCGCGTATAGGCCAGCCCCGGCAGGCCCGCGAGCGCCGTTTCCACATGGAAGGTTACCCGCTGCTCCGCCTCCAGCGGTGAATAGCCAGCGGCTTGTGTATTGATCTGCACCTGCACATTGGTAATGTCCGGCACCGCATCGATGGGCAGGCGTTGATAGCTCCAGAGCCCGAGTGCAACGATGATGAGGCTACTGCAAAGCAGCAGCACCCGACGCTCGATGGAAAAACGCAATAGGGGTTCTATCATGCTATCCCCCTTAATGCGTATGTTCAGCAGTGGATTTTTCCAGTTCCGCTTTCAGCAGATAACTGTTTTCCACCGCGTAGCGCGCACCACGTTTCAGCCCGCTGCGCACTTCCACAAACTGTTTACCACGTGCCCCCAGTACAACCGGCACCGCTTCAAAGCGGCCAGGGCCATGCTGCACGAACACCACGGTATCACCATCCAGTGACTGCAGCGCCCGTTTATCCACCGCAAGCGGCACTTCGGCTGTGGCCACTTCGACATGCCCCTCAACAAAAATACCCGGCGCCCAGCTACCGTCGTGGTTGTCTACCAGAACACGGGCACGGGCGTAGGGAGAATTCTCACTGCCCGGCACCACACTGCGCACGGTGCCCGCGTATACGTGATCCCCGGCAATGACCCGCACCCGCTGATCTTTTCTGACCGATGCCATGCGTGCGGGAAAGACCTGCAGATCCGCCCACAATTGCGAATAATCCGCAACGGTAAACAGTACCTGGTCATTGACGTATTCCCCCGGGCCCGCATGCTTTGCGGTCACCATACCGGCGAATGGTGCGCGCAACTGGTATTCCTGCAGACTCTCGTTAGAATCCACCTCCGCCAGTACCTGCCCCTTTTTCACCGTATCACCAATGTGCACGTTAACCCGGGAAACCACACCGGAATAGCGAGCGCGAATATGACTGACCGCGGTCGGCTCCGGGTGCAGTTTTCCGTACAGTTTCAGGTACCGCTCGATTTTTTTCGGGGCGGTTACATCTGTGGACACGCCTGCACTCTTCAATGCTTTTTCGCCGACTTGCACTACCTTTTTTTCATCGTGTTCGTTTTCTTCGCGATGTCCGCCGGCGGCAAATACCTGGCCGGCCGGCATCAATAATAAAACCGCACTCCACAAGCCAATCTGAGAACGAAGTTTTCTCTTCAATATCTTTAATAACATATCGATAACCCTGAATTATTTTTCCACCGCGGTACTGGCAGGCAGTGCGTTTAGAGAAGCTGCGGTCAGCTGCTCAATTTCTGCTGCGGCCAGCAGTGCCTTTGCCGCCTCATCGATTAATGCGCGGCGTGTATCGAGCAACTCCTCTCGCGCAGCAACCCATTCCAGGTAGCCGTAGCGACCTGCGCGGTAATAGCGCTCGGTTTCCTCAAGAGCGCGCATCTGTGTCGGGATCACTTCGGCGCGCAGCTGACGCACGGAATCGATCGCCTGGGCACGCAGTGAGAATGCGCGATGTAGCTGTGTATAGAGATCGAGACGAACGGACGCGCGCTGTGGGGCTATTTCGTCGAGAGCGGCCTGGGCGCTGGTAATTTCTCCGCGGGCGCGCCGGCCGGAGAACAGGGGGACACTGACACCGGCAACCAGTGAGGTGCTATCGGTTTCACGGCTCTGGCGCAAACCGACCGACCAGCCGATATCCGCACTGGCGCCAGTGCGGGCGAGGCGCAATTGCGCGGCGGCAACGCGCTCTGCGGAAGCGAAGCGGGCGAGACGCGGACTCTCCTCCACAAGCTGGAAGAAGCTGGCAAAATCTCCAGCAGACCCCACGTCGTAAAGTGCGGAGCCATTGACGGAGAACTCCGCAGCGACATCCCCCCACATGGCCGCAAGCGCCACGCGGTCAGCACTTAACTGCTTTTGCACCGCATTAAAAGCTAGCTTTGTTTTCGCCAGTGCGGCCTCGGCACGCAACTTCTCCGCACGGGGCGCAGCGCCAGCAGCGACTCTGGAGTGCACCGCATTGAGCGTATCCTGCGCCAGACGAACGGCATCGGATGCCATCACTTGCCGCTCGCTGCTGGCGAGCACCCTGACGTAGCGCCGGGTGACCTCACCGAGTAAATCCAGCGCCTGAATCTGGCGCTCCATATCCAGCAGCAGGCGCTCGCTATTAACCGCCGCAACGCGCGCGTCGCGCTTGCCACCCAGTTCGATGACCGAAGAAAGCGCTACCGTAAGCTCAGCGTTTTCGCTGCCATCGGAACCGGCGAAATTTTCCATTTCGGCATCGAAATTTATCGCCGGCCGCAGCGCCGCCATCTGTACACGACCGCTCAGGGTTCGCTCGCGAAAATCAAATACCGCGAGGGATGGATTGCGCTGCAACGTCAGGCCCATGGCCTCCTGCAGCGAAAGAGTTGACGGAGGAAGAACCGCCGCGGTACCGGGCGCAGGATGAAACAGCAATACCAGTGCGCATACAGACTTTGCGCGCAGACAGGCGTACAGACGCCGGACGGAGGGCGTCGTCAGAATATACATATAGGTTTCCTGAACTATTGAACGAATTGCGCAGCCCGAATCACGGGTTGCGCGGTAAATTCAACAATTCAGGTAATAGGAGGGCGGAAAGGCGTGGAAAAGTAGCCGTGGACGAAGTCCGAGTCCACCGCCGCAGCCCAGCGGCTGGCGGTACGGTTGTGGGCAATAAGATTGGTCACAGGCAAACACAGCGAAGAGCTGCCGTGGCAGTGACAACAGTGACTGCAGTCCTGAACGGCATCCGGCTTCTGGTGCTCGTCGGGCATCACCTGTTCCAGCTGAACGATACCACCAGAATCCCCGGCACTATCACCGGCGCTATCACCAGCACTATCACCAGCACTGTGATTGCGGTGCTCGGCATGATCCAGGTGCGGGGTGCCATCCGCCGCGTCCTGGTGATGCGGCGGCAGATGTTGCAGGGAAGCTTCCAGTTCGCTGTGGCTGTCATAGCCCGACGACACCAGCTGGAATACCAGCAGTGCGGTCAGCACAAAGCCAAACAACTTGATCGAACTGGGTTTCAGCATGAAATTTCAGACCGGTGGTCGCGCGGTGAGTTCCGATTAAAACAAATCGCGCCCAATCAAACAAAGCGGTGGCAGCATCCCGTGCCAGCGATTAGCATGAAGTCCATGGTTCCAATGCTTTTACAGGTGCGATGACTTTACCCGCCGTATGGCTTCTCCACAGCAATGATGTGCCCGCCGACAGCGCCGATGCCAAAGCGTTGGAGCGCTTACTCTCTGCCGATGAACACGCGCGTCGCGCGCGCTATCACAATAGCGAAGCCCGCCACCAGTTTCTGCTGGGGCGCGCTCTGCTGCGCCGGGTTCTGGGGAAGATCAGCGATCAGCCACCAGAAGCTCTCAGCTTTTCCCGCAACGAAAACGGCAAGCCTTTACTCGCGTCGATGCCCGACCTGCACTTCAGCCTCAGCCACAGTGGCCAGTGGATCGCACTGGCGGTCTCCTGCGAAGCGCCCGTCGGTATCGATATCGAGCAGCCGAGCAAACCGCGGGATTTTCTGCGTATCGCCCGCCACTACTTCCACCCCCAGGAGTGTGCATTACTGGAGGCGCCGCCCCTGGAGCTGATGCCCATGCACTTTTATCGGCTGTGGACAATGAAAGAGGCCTTTTTCAAGGCCCGCGGCACCGGTATCTCCGAGGGGCTGGGGCGGATCAACCTGGCGGGCTACCACCTGGGCGAGGGAGTCTCGTTCGACGAAACCCTCGCCGACCGGGACGCTCCGTGGCAGTTCTACTACGCCATGCATCCACTACCGGACACCACGCAGCTGCACGTAGCGCTGGCGGGCACCGATCCAGGGCTGGGGGAGCTACAGCAAGAGGGTATCCACCGAGGCTTTGACTAAGCCTTTGGAGACTTTTCCAGATCTGGCGGCTAAACTGACGCCATCTGTATAGTTTCTATCCAGCTGTGACGAAAGAGTAATAATAATGCGTTCGGCATCCATAGCGAGAAAAGTCCACAAGTGGCTGTTTCTGTTTGTCGGCGTCCAGGCCCTGTTGTGGACCCTGAGCGGCGTCTGCATGGTGGTGATGGACCTGGACTTTATCCACGGCGATCACCTGGTCAAGAACCTGCGCGAGCCACTGCCGACGGAGCAGGGCACACTGGCGCCCACCCAGTCATTACTCGAGCGCTATAGCGGGGTGAAATCCATCCAGCTCAAGGCGCTGCAGGGCAACCCTTACTATGTGGTAAATACCGGCGAGGGCGCACACCTGATCGACGCCCGCAGCGGCCGCCAAGTGTCCCCCATCGACGGCGACCGCGCGCGCGCGCTGGCGGAGCACTATTACACCGGCAGCCTGCCTGCGGTCTCCGCCGAACTGATTACCGACAACCCGCCCACCGAGCTGCAATCCCGTGCACTGCCCCTGTGGCGGGTCAACTTTGACGACCGCTACGGCACCAGTTTCTATGTCGACCCGGATACCGGAGCGCTGGTCACCCGCCGCCACAATTACTGGCGCGCGTTCGATTTCTTCTGGATGCTGCACATCATGGATTACGAGGAGCGGGCCGATATCCACAACCCGCTGCTGCTGGTGATTTCCATCGTCAGCCTGACCGGCGTACTGGCCGGCCTGATCCTGCTGTTTTACAGCTTTGCGCGCAGGGAAAAAGCGGCCGGCACCGCGGCTACGGCGGGAGGTGCACAATGAATTTCATCAAGATCGCACACAAATGGCTGAGCCTCGTCATCGGCCTGCAGCTGGCACTGTGGCTGGCCAGTGGCCTCGCCTTCGCGCTGCTCGATTCCAGTGTGGTCGGCGGCCGCCATCTGGCGGAGCGCCATCCCGCCGCAGTTCTTTCCGTAAACCAGTCGGGCTCTGAGTCGCTGCGCTCGCATGCCGAGATCGCCGACCTGTATCACAACGCCGACAAGGCGGTTGTGGATATCCGCCTGCAGCCGGGTTTCGATCGCCCGGTATACCGGATTCAGACCACCGACGGCGTGGAGCTGCGCGATGCCCGCAGCGGTAACCCGCTGCTCATCGACGCGGCGATGGCCGCCGCCATTGCGGCGCACGACTACGCCGGTGACGACAGCCTGATCGGCACGCCGCAGCGCCTGTCGCAGCCGAATATGGAATCCCGCCGTCACGACGGGCCCGTGTGGCGTGTCGATATCGCGGACGAAGGCAACACCAGCCTGTATATCTCCGCGGCGGACGGCCGGATACTCGAGCGCCGCAACGACACCTGGCGGCTGTTCGACATCTTCTGGATGCTGCACATCATGGACTACACCGAGCGCCAGGATTTCAACAATCCGTTCGTGGTGATCTTCGGCATTGGCGCCCTGCTGCTGTCCATTTCCGGCTGCGTAATGCTGTTTTCCAGCTTCTCCCGCCACGACTTCAATCTGCTGGCAAAACTGCGCGGCAGCAAAGTGGCGGTAACCCTGCTCGATCAGGCCGCCACCCCGGTGCAGGAGCTGGCATTGCCGAGCGGCGTCAACCTGTTCGATGGCCTTGCCGCCAGTGGCGTGCAGCTGCCTTCCAACTGTGGCGGCGGTGGCAGCTGTGGCCTGTGCCAGGTACAGCTCGACGCCGACGCGCCGATCACCAGCAGCGAGAAAGCCCTGCTGTCCGCAGCGCAACTGGCAGCTGGCCAGCGCCTCGCCTGTCAGCAGCGCGCCGTGGCCGCCACCCGCCTGACACTGGATGACAGTGTATTGCAGGCCGGTGCCTTCACCGCCGAGGTCCAGGAAACCCGCTTCCTTACCCCGTTCATCAAGGAGATCCGCCTGGCGCCGCAAGGCCAGCGCCCGTTCGGTTTCCGCGCCGGTGGCTTCGTGCAGGTGGAGATTCCGCCGCACCAGCTGCGCCTCGCCGACATGCCACTCGACACACAGTACAGCGACGACTGGCAGCCCTGGCTCGGCGCCGCCGGCAGCAGTCACGCATCGCCCCTGCGCCGCTCCTATTCCATGGCCAATGCACCGCAGGAAAGCACCGATGCGAGCGGCAATGATTCCATTCTGCTCAACGTGCGGATACAGCCGCCGCCCGCCGGACAGGAAACCCTGCCCGCAGGTGCCGGCTCCAGCTACATGTTCAATCTGCAGCCGGGCGATCAGGTGCAGTTGAGTGGCCCATTTGGCAGCTTCCATGTACAGGACAGCGAGCGCGAGATCATCCTGATTGGCGGCGGCGCGGGTATGGCGCCACTGCGCTCGATGATTGTCGACCAGTTACGCAATCAGGCCACCCAGCGGCCAATGCGCTTCTGGTACGGCGCGCGCAACTTGCGCGAGGTGTTTTACGCGGAACTGTTCGATGCACTGGCGCAGCAATACGACAACTTCCAGTGGCAGCTGGGCCTGTCGGAACCGCGTCCACAAGATGCCTGGCAGGGTGCGACCGGCTTTATCAGCGATATCGCCGCGGACAGCTACCTGCGCCAGCATCCGGACATCGGCAATTGCGAGTTTTATCTGTGCGGGCCGCCCGCCATGCTGCGCGCGAGCATCGCAATGCTGCAGCAACTCGGCGTACGCGAAGAGCAGATCGCATTTGATGATTTCGGCAATTGAGCGGAAAAACGGCGCGCACCGGAAACCTTTCGGTACGCGCCGTTGTCCACTTGCCATAGCGAATAGCAACCCCTAACCTTCGGGCTTCAACGAACAACCGGCTGACATGCAAAGATTTATCGCACGGATCATGGCAACGCTTATGATGCTGTCTGTCTTCGGACAGGCGGCGGCACAGCCGTGCGCGGAAATGTCAGCACCGGCAATGGCCAAAGCCTCGGTCATGGACATGGGTGGCAATCCTGATTCCAAGGTCAAAGCCACCCACCACCAGGCTATGGATAACACGCAGACATCCGCGCATTGTGGAGATATGCCCGCCACTTCATCGCCCAGCAGTACTGACCACTGTGCGCAGTCCTCCGCTACTGGTGTGAATACCACCGGTGAGCCGTGCAATGCGAGCTGCAGTTGCTGCCCCAGCCACTGCGCAACCGTGTTGCCGCCGGTGGAAACGGCCGGCATCCCCATGCCTCGTACTGCCCTGCAAGTGACCTACCGGGATCTCGCCTCGTCTGCCGAGCCCGAATCCCTGATCAAACCACCCCGGTCTGCCTGACCCGGGGATCCCCGCGCACCCACTGGCGCACTTTCCCCCATTTCAAACTCTTGCGATATCAGCGCTCCGCGTTTTGTCATCGCGTGCGTTTTGCTGTCGTCCGTATCCCACTGTCGAAACCGGGCCCAGCACCACTATCCAAACAGCACTACTAGCAAAACAACACCGTCACCAAAACAGTACCGTCACGCAAACGTGACCAATACAAGGTTGGAATTGATTTATGAAACAGAATGTTTTTCTGCGCAGCCTCGCCATTTCCGCACTGCTCGCATTGACCGCCTGCGCCAAAGCCGATCACGACCACGATATGGGTGAAGACAGCCCCGATGTCGCGGCCGTCGCCCCCATCGCCTCTACGCTGACCACCTATAAAAGCGCCACTTGCGGCTGCTGCAAATTGTGGGTGGAACACGCCGCCGACAACGGCTTCGAAGTCGACGCGCAGAACGTTTCGGACCTGAATGCCGTCAAGGACAAGTACCAGATTGCAGCGGAATTCCAATCCTGCCACACCAGCGTGTCACCGAACGGCTATGTTTTCGAAGGGCATATCCCGGCAAAACTGATTCGCCAGTTCCTGCAAAACCCGCCCGCAGGCGCGCGCGGCCTGGCGGTACCTGCCATGCCCCTGGGTAGCCCCGGCATGGAAGTGGGCGACCGCTTCACTCCCTATAAAGTGCTACAGCTCAACAAAGATGGCAGCACCGCGGTATACGCGAGCATCGACCGTTTTGAACAACAACACTGAGGTACTCATGAACAGATCCCGAGAACCCCAGATTGCACTGCCGGCTCTGTCCCGGCGGCGCTTTGTCACCGGTGTTGCCGCCGGCGCGGCGCTGCTGGGTATGCCCGCGAGAGCCAGCAGCGCCTCACCCCGTGCCAATCCGACGCCGCAGACACTGCGCGGAAACCAGTTTGATCTGCACGTAAATTATCAGCCGGTGAATTTCACCGGTCGTGAGCGCACCGCGGTAGCCACCAACGGCTCGGTGCCCGGACCCATCTTGCGCTGGAAAGAGGGAGAAACCGTCACCCTCAATGTCACTAACCATCTGGCCCACGACACCTCCATCCACTGGCACGGCATTATCCTGCCCACGGGTATGGATGGTGTCCCCGGGCTCAGCTTCAACGGCATCCGCCCCGGCGAGACGTTTACCTACCAGTTTGCGGTAAACCAGAGTGGCACCTACTGGTACCACAGCCACTCGGATTTCCAGGAACAGCAGGGGCACTACGGTTCCATCGTCATCGATCCCGCAGAGCCAGATCCGGTGGCCTGCGATCGCGATTACGTGGTGATGCTCTCCGACTGGAGCGACGAATCGCCCCACGATATATACGCCAAGCTCAAAAAAGAAGGACACTACTACAATCGCCGGCGCCGTACCGCCGGTGATCTCTGGAGCGAGATTCGTCAGAAAGGCGTCGCCCAGACCTGGCAGGACCGCAAGATGTGGAACGAGATGCGCATGTCCGATCGCGATATCTCCGACGTCACCGGTTACACCTACACCTATCTGATGAACGGACAGACCCCGGATGGCAACTGGATGGCGCAGTTCAAACGGGGAGAGAAGGTGCGCCTGCGCTTTATCAATGGCTCCGCCATGTCGATTTTCGATATCCGGATTCCGGGACTGAAAATGACAGTGGTGGCGAGCGACGGCCAGAACATCGAACCGGTTACCGTGGATGAGTTCCGCATCGGCGTTGCGGAAACCTACGACGTCGTGGTTGAGCCGGTAGACGACCGCGCCTATACCCTCTTCGCCCAGACCATCGACCGCAGCGGTTATGCCCGCGGCACCCTGACACCGCACCCGGAACTGCGCGCCGAAGTCCCGGCGATGGATTACGCCCCGGTCCTCACTCACCGCGACATGGGCATGGATCATTCCGGCCACAATATGGGCGGCATGAGTGGCATGGACCACAGCGGCCACGATATGGGCAACATGGGTGATATGGATCACAGTGGCCACGATATGGGCAACATGGGTGGCATGGATCACAGTGGCCACGACATGGGCAGTAAGGGGGGCATGGACCACAGCGGCCACGACATGGGCAGCATGAGCGGCATGGACCACTCCCAGCACGCAGGCATGCAATCAGGTAGTGCCGGGCAGTACAGTCTGCACGGCGGCCGTCCCGAGCTCGGCGGCATGCAGGGTGTCTGGTTTACCGATGGCCTGGGCCGCGCGGGACACGGCAGCAACAGCCCCATCGTGCATCTACCCAGCGAGTATCGCTACGGCGTGGATATGCGTGCGGAAATGCCCGGCAATGGCCTGAACGATCCCGGCATCGGCCTGCGCGATCACGACACCCGCTACGGCCGCCGCGTGCTCACCTATGCGGATATCCGCAACCTCACGCCCACGCTCGACAAGCGCGAGCCCACCCGCGAACTGCAACTGCATCTCACCGGCAATATGCACCGCTACATGTGGTCGATGGACGGAATCAAGTTCAACGATGCCGAGCCCCTGATGCTGAAGTACGGCGAGCGTATCCGCATCACTCTGGTGAACGACACCATGATGACGCACCCCATTCACCTGCACGGCATGTGGAGTGAGCTGGAAACCGGCGACAGCGAATATATCCCGCGCAAACACACCATCCTCGTGCAACCGGGCTCCAAGATCAGTTACCTGGTGACTGCAGATGCCTACGGCCGCTGGGCCTACCACTGCCACCTGCTTTACCACATGCCCGGCATGTTCCGGGAGGTGCGTGTGGTATGAGGAGTCTGCAAATGAACAAGAAAACCTTACTGGCATTAACCCTGGCGGCGCCACTGGCGCACGCCGCGGAAGAACCGCACACGCATCCCCCCCAATCGATGCAGGGCGACGAACACGCGGCGCATCAGCATATGGGGCACGGCAAGCCGGCGCAGCAGGATGCCAGCGCACCTGCGGCAGCGAATCTCCGCCACGCCCCCAATGAACCCGATCATGTGATGGATCACGAAGTGTTGCTGACCAAGGTCACCATCGACCAACTGGAGGCGCGCGAGCACGATGGCGGCGCGCTGGAGGGCAGCGTGTGGTTCGGTGGTGACAAGCACAAGGCGTGGTTCAAAACAGAGGTGGAACAGGAAGAGGGGGAAATCGAAAAAGCCGAACTGCAGGCATTGTACAGCCGCGCCATTGCCCCCTACTGGGATCTGCAGATGGGCGTGCGCCACGACTTCGAACTGGAAAGCGACAGCCGCAACTGGGGCGTCCTTGCCCTGAACGGACTGGCGCCCTACTTCTTCGAAGTGGACACATCGCTGTTTGTCGGCGAAGAGGGGGACACCGCACTGAGGGTGGAAGCCGAGTATGAGCTGCTGTTCACCCAGCAGTGGATTCTGAGCCCGGAAATCGAAATGAATTTCTTCGGCCAGAATACACCCGAGTTCCACACCGGTTCCGGGCTTTCCGATATCGAGGCGGGGCTGCGGTTACGCTACGAATTTACGCCGCAGTTCGCCCCCTACATCGGGGTGAACTATGAAAAAAAATTCGGTAACACCGCAGATTTCGTCCGCGACGAAGGGGAGTCCACCAGCGAAACTACCTGGGTGATCGGGCTGCACGCCTGGTTCTAAACTGAAATCCGGGGCAATGATTGCCCCGGATTGCTTTCACAGTTGCGGGCTTCCACGGTAATTTGTCGATTTTATTCATCGGGAAACCAGTAGTCCCCGGTACATTTTCATCTGGCAGGTAAAAGGGTATTCGCCTTTTTGCAGAGCCGGAAGATTCAACTCGGTGACCTTGTGTACAGCCAGTTGCTTGCTGATATCCAGATCTGAAAACACAACATACTCGGCACAGGGACTGGGGTCCTCCCGCCTGAAATGCAAAGTGATTTCCTCGCCGGCGGGCACTTCGATTCGATCCGGATCATACACACCGTCCTTCACCAGTATTTCCAGAGTATCCGAGTAGTGCTCACCGCCATTTTTACGCCCGGCCAGCCAGAACCACCACACGATGGCAGCGATCAGCAACAAGCCGAGAATATTCACCAGTAAACTCATCAGTTCTTCTCCCCTGCAACTTGCGTGGGACGGAAAAAGCGCAATCGGTTGGCATTACTCACCACGGTCACCGACGAAAACGCCATGGCTGCACCGGCGATTACCGGGCTTAGCAGCGCGCCGGTAACCGGATAGAGGACCCCGGCGGCAATGGGAATCCCCAGCGTATTGTAAATAAAGGCCCCAAACAGGTTCTGTTTGATATTGCGCAGAGTCGCGCGGGACAGCTCGATCGCATCGGCGACACCATGCAGGGACGAGCGCATCAAGGTGACATCGGCGGTCTCGATAGCCACATCGGTACCGGCACCGATCGCGAACCCCACGTCGGCACGGGCCAGCGCTGGCGCATCGTTGATACCATCCCCGGCCATCCCGACTTTTTTGCCCTTGTCCTGCAGTTGGGACACCAGTTTTTCCTTGTCTTCGGGCTGCAGGTCCGCGTGTACTTCGTCGATATTCAGTTGCCTGGCGACAGCTTCGGCGGTAGCGCGATTGTCACCGGTCAGCATCTGTACCGTCAGACCGGCTTTTTGCAGCCGCGCGACCGCGGCTTTGGCATCGTCGCGGATGGGGTCGGCAACGGCGATCACACCGGCCGCTTTTCCATCCACAGCGGCATACATTGCGGTGCGCCCCTGTTCCGCCAGTGCTTTTGCCTGCAACGGCCAGTCACCTTCCGGAATACCTTCTCTTTCCAGCAACTTGCGATTGCCCAGCAGCACCTGTTTACCACCTATATTGCCGCGTACGCCATGCGCGGTAATCGCCTCGAAATCCTCTACTTCCGATAGTTGCAGATCTCGTTCTTTCGCTGCCTGCACTATGGCTTCCGCCAGGGGGTGCTCCGAGCCGGCCTCAAGGGACGCCAGTAGTGCGAGCAATGTATCTTCATCCAAATCCGTTTCTATATCGGTCAGTTTCGGCGCGCCCTCGGTCAGGGTTCCAGTCTTATCCACAACAAGTGTGTCTAGATCACTGGCCTGCTGCAGGGCCTTGCCGTTGCGAATCAGAACACCGTGTTCCGCCCCCTTGCCTACACCCACCATCACCGACATGGGCGTTGCCAAACCGAGCGCGCAGGGACAGGCAATGATCAGTACCGATGTCAGCACCACCAGCATATGGGCGGCTCTCGGATCCGGTCCGATGTTGAACCAGACCAGTGCGGCCAACACCGCAATGATCATTACCGTCGGCACAAATATCGCGGAGATCTGATCCGCCAGACGTGCAATGGGGACCCGGGAGTTCTGTGCGTTGCGCACCATTTCAATAATCTGTGACAGGCGGGTTTCCGCACCGACTTTCTGTGCTTCAAAAATGAGGGTGCCGTTCTTGTTCAGGGTACCCGCAGAAACAGCATCGCCCTCAACCTTCTTCACCGGTACCGGTTCGCCGGTAAGCATGGATTCGTCCACCAGGCTGCTGCCCACCCTGACGACACCATCTACCGGCACCTTTTCTCCCGGACGCACCCGCATGCGATCACCGGGCTGGACGTCTTCGAGTGGTATATCCACTTCCTCGCCATCACGCAGTACTCTCGCGCTGGTATCCTGTAACTCCAGCAATTTTTCTACTGCCGCACTGGTTTTACCGCGCGCGCGCACCTCCAGGGCCTGACCGAGGTTGATCAGACCGATAATCATCGCGCTGGCTTCGAAATACACATGTCGCGCCGCTTCGGGAAGCAGTCCCGGCGCCAGTACCACCATCATCGAATAAAGCCAGGCAGCCGCAGTACCCAGTGCGATCAGGGTATCCATGTTCGCATTGTGATGGCGGAACGCTTTCCAGCCGCCGGTGTAAAAGTGCCCCCCGCAGAACACCATGACCGCCAGTGTCAGCAACCCAACGGCGCCCCAGGCGAGTTGTTCTGTCGGGGTAGTCACGGTCATCTCGCCGGTAATCAATCCCCAGGCCATCAGCGGAATCCCGAGACCAAGCGCCACCCCGCAGCGCCACAGAAGCTGCCGATAATGGCGCTTGTCTTCTGCTTTTTGCTGTTCCCGCTGTTCGCGGGGGTCCTTACGGGCGGGTTTGGCGCCGTAACCGACCTCTTCTACCGCCTGTATGCAGCGCGTCTGGTCCACATCGCCCACTACCGACAGTGTCTTTTCCGCGAGATTAACCTTCGCATCCTCGACACCGGGAACACTCTCAAGGGCACTTTCAATCTTGCGTACACAGCTGGCGCAGGATGCACCACTGAGGGCGAATACCTGTTTCTGCTTCTGGCTCATAATCTGCTAAATCCTGTGCTTACCCTATATGCAGCCATCATAAAAGCTTCCCCCCAGGGCAATGCAAATACTGTATTTCAGACATCAGTCCACAGAGGTAGTAACGCACCCACGGCGAGCCAGAATAGCGCGACCACGGCCAGGGCTAGCAATATTTTTTCTTTGATTGAAGCGGTTTTTAGAGCGGGCATCCCCGACTGAAAAAAGCGCCAGACAAAAAATGCAGCGGATATCAGCGCAAATCCAATATTGAAAAACAGGGTGTAATCAACTTTGAAAAAATCGCGATCCACCACCTGCTTGGCAGAGGCCGGGTCCGGTAACAGGTCAAACGCGGCAAACCCGTAGTGAAGCAGCAGGGCACTCGCGACAAGGATCAGTAAAAACACCGCGAGAATATACAGTGCCATTTTCCAACCGTAATAGCGGGCCTGAATACGCAAGACCGGAAGTACAACCAGATCACTGAAGATAAACGCCATAATGCCAGCGAATGCAACACCATTACCAAACAGTACTGCAGCGAGAGGAATGTTACCCATCGAGCCAATAAAGGTAAAAAACGCGGCGACAGGCCCCACGATACATTGCATTAACACCTGCCAGAACGCCGGGTCGGCATCACCGGCTCCGATAAAAAGTGTCTGGAAAAAAGTTTTTGGCACAAATACGGCAATGATCCCGGCCACCGTAAACCCGACCGTGACATCCCGCCATACCATATGCCATTCCATGACATAACGATTCGCAACTCGCGCCCAACCTTTACGTGAGAAAAGGAGTTTTTTCCAGTTGGGGGAATCCTCGTTTCCGTCATCGCTGTCTTCCGCCTCACGCGCATGCTCTCGCGCCTGTTTTTCCAGATGCTTCGGTAAACTGACGGCCACCAGCGCCCACATCAACAGGATCAGCAGAATACCGCCCAGATATTCCGCCACCACAAATTGCCAACCGAGAAATATCGCAATCACGATACCCAGCTCGATAACAAGATTGGTGGATGCGAGCAGAAATGCGAGCGAAGGAATCAGTGAGGCGCCCTTGGCAAACAGCGCGCGCGTGGTGGCCAATGCAGCGAAAGAACAGGAACTGGAAATGAACCCGAAAAAAGAAGCGAGGCCGACACTGCGCGCGTCAGCCTTGCCCAGGTTTTCACGCATTCGCCGGCGGGTGACAAATACCTGCACCATACTGCTGATCAGGTAGCCCAGGGCAAAAGCCCAGAATGCCATCCAGAAGAGGCCGAGGGTGGTGAGTGCGGACTGGTGCCACTGGGAGAGGAAGGTTTGCATGGCGCTCGGGTTATCGAGGTTGAGTACAAGGCGCAAATGACGACGTATGGCGGTTAATAGATAGCTCTCTGACACTCTAGCAGTCGCCACCGGCGAAACCAGACCGGAACCACCAGTCACCTGACGTTGTACCCTGTAACCCGGCCCCGGCAGTGGTAGAATCGCGCCATGAAACATCCCCTGCTCTCGGAAAGACCGCTCCACTTCTCCCCGACTCTGGCCGCGACCCTCGGCCTGGAGGAGGCGGTGCTGCTTACCGCATTGGGGGACCTACTGCCGTTCCTGGGTGTGGAAGCCCATCCCGGACGGGACTGGTATACGATCAATGGTGATCAGCTTCAGCAGTTGCTACCGTTCTGGCAGCCTGCCGACGTGCAGCGTGTCGCCACCAGCTTGCGTAATCAGGGGGCATTACTGCTGGGCGCTGCGCCCTATGGGGAGAGCGGCCTGCTCAAGTTCGCCTTCCCGGCGCCCGCCTCCCAGGGGACTGCCCGTCCACCCTCGGCGCGTCAAGCCGGCGGCGGCACGTCCGGCGACACATACGGGGCGCGCAGTGCGAATACCATTGGCCCCAACTGGACACCAGACAACGAGACCCTGACGCGTATCAGCCAATTGGGCATTCCGGAGCACTTCGTCCGGGAGCAAGTGCCTGAATTCGTCACCTACTGGCGTGATCGCGGCGAAAGCCGGCACTCCTTCGGCTCCCTGTTCCTCAAACAGGTAAAGAACAAGTGGGAGGCATTCCGCGCGACCCACGGACGCAAGCAGCCACTGCCGGAATCCTGGCATCCCGATGAGGGTACGTTGAGCAAGCTCTCTGATGAGGGGGTTCCCAGCACCTTTGTGCGTCGCTGCCTGCAACGCTTTGTCGAGTACCATCGCAATAGCGGCAAGCAGTCGGTGTCCTGGGATCTCGAGTTTAACGACTGGGTTACCGAAGACTGGGAGAAGCAGGACACCCCGTTTATCGAGAAGCGCAAGCCGGTACCCATGACCCGGGACTGGCAACCCAGCGAACACACCTGGGAGCAGATGCGCCGACTGGCCATCAACCCCAGTTTTGCCGCAGAATTACTGCCGGAATTCATCTACAAGTGGCTCGAGCGCGGCGGTCACAGCGCGCGCTGGGGCGAACAGTTTATCGAATACGCGCGGATCGAATGGGCCTACTACTGTCAGGGGATCGAAAAGAACCCGATCGCCAAGCCCATTTCCCGCAATTGGCAGCCTTCGAGCGACTGTCTCGGGCATCTACTGAATCAATGTGAAATCGACCGTGAATTTGCCCTCGGCCTGGTCCCCGAATTCCGTCTCTACTGGCGGGAACAGGGCGCAGCGCGCAAGAGCTGGGACGCCGTCTTCGTGCGCCACGCGCGCTACCAGTGGGCCGAGCGCAACAAGTTCGCGATAGGACAACATCATGGCAAGCCACAAGAATCCGGGCACTCAGGTAACCAGCGCACAAGGGACACATCAGTCTGGGACATCGTCACAGACACAAACTGGTGATCCCGAACTGGACGCGCGCAAGCGTGCACTGAACGAAGTATTCGGACTGCTCAAGCTCAGCTATCACAATCAGTTCAACTCGGCCTTCCCCGACGTGCAGACACTGAACCACGCCAAGCGGCTGTGGCTGGAGTCCCTTTCCGGCTTTTCACCGGAACAGATGGTTGCCGGCGCCAAGCGCGCCATCCGCCAGTGTGAGTTCCTGCCTAACGTACACCGTATGCTCCAGTTGTGTGCCGAGGGCGAAAATGGCCTGCCCGAGGCCCGTGCGGCCTACCGCGAAGCGTGCAACGCACCGAGCCCCAAGGCGAACCATAACTGGAGTCACCCGGCGGTGTACCACGCCGGTCGCGCGGCGGACTGGTTCTTTCTCGCCAACAATCCCGAATCTTCCGCTTACCCGGTATTTGCTGCGCACTATAAGAAAATATGTGAACGCCTGATGGCCGGCGAAACGCTGCCGGCACCACAGCAGGTACAGCTCGAACACCAGACCGCCAAGCCATTATCAAAAGCTGAAAATGCCAAGAAGTTGGCGGAATTGCGCGCACAGCTCAAAATATGATGTGATATCAGGGCCGTATAAAGGTCCTGCGGCCACTTCCCAACGGATTTTATCGGGAGTGGCTGCCGCAAAAATTCATCGACTCCAGAGCAGGTATCGCCATGGTCAGGCCCCTTCTTCTGCTTGTGGTACCCCTTTCTCTGCTTGGCAGCAGCCTCGCCAGTGCAGACTTCTATTCACATCGCTACGGCGGTCTGAGCCTACAGAGCACAGCCCTTGATCCCGTTTGTTCCAGTTCCCGCGGCTTCGTGGAAGGACTGAATCGCGATCAGCAATCCGCAGAATTCATCGGCTGCTCGGACAGCGGCACAGGCGTAAAACTCTACGCAGGCTGGCGTTGGAGCCCGCTAATGGCCGTAGAGGCCGACCTGCGCCAGACCGCGACCGCCACCAGCAGCTTCTGTGTGAGTAACCCGCAGTTTTCCTATATCAACGTCAAAGACAGAATCACTACCCGCATGGGGAACGCATTCTTTGTCGGACACTTTCCCGTGGGCGGATCCGGCCTGAGCTTCTTCGGCAAAGTCGGCGGCGGCTTCTGGCTGAGCCAGCTTCGCTCCCGCCAGTCAGGCGAAGCCATTGCCATTCTCCAGCTGGAAGACGGAAGCCTGCAGCCTGTAGGTATCCCTGTTGACGGAACTTACTCACAGAACACGAGCGGTTTTCACTGGGGCTACGGTGCCGGTATCAGTTACCGTATAAAAGACCGCTGGAGCCTGCGTGCAGAGTGGGAGCTCTTTCCCGAGGTGGGTAGCGATGAACTTTCCGGCGAATACCAGGTTGAGTCCGCCTCTCTCGGCTGGAGTGTGCACTTCTAAATTCCGAACTGTGCACAAAATCCCGTTGATCCAGAGATACCTCGCATTGCGGGGTATTTTTTGTCTATCTGTTGATAATTCTCCGTAACGCTGTGGATTGATTTTGTGAAAGTTTTCTAAGTTATGCACAGACGTGTTACTCACAGAAACGCTGGACATAGCTGGGGATAAGCCGGGGATATTGGGCTTAGACGGTATGGTTGCTAGGCTGTACGCCGTGCACAAAAAAACGACGGCCAGTTCAGTCGCCTGGTCTGGCCCAGAGATGGGCCAGATACATACTCACGCCAATCCGCGGACAGAAGCGCATAAAGCCCATTGGCGCTACAAAACCGCTACGCTATAAAGCTTCCGAAGCTGCCTTTCGTTGTAATAACGCTGAGATTACCTTGCCTTGCATATACTCCGGGATTGCTGCGCCTAATAGTTGCAAAATGCTAGGCGGCAGATCAAGAGCATGCCCTTCTCCCACCTGCGCGTCAGCCGCAATCTGATCACCCGCGGCCAAGTAGAATCCAGTGTGACGGTGACTACCGGCACGAAAATGCGGAACCGGTCCTATAGTTCCGAACCTGGGATGCTCGACGCAATCACTCGCAAACTTTTCCTGCCACGTTACCACCAGGTCGGCATCCGATAGTTTCTCATTCGAATCCAGCGGGTCTTCCCGCATCTGCAGAGTCTTCGCTACCATTGGTTCACCGGTTCGAACACAACGCAGCTCCCCCAGAACTTCGCGGATTTCGTCAATGACAGATTGGAAATCACCCGGTTCAACCACGCCGTGGACTTCACGCCCTTTCACATTGACCCGAATGTAACCTTCCGAAAAACTCCCCAAAGCGAATCCCTTCATATTGGGCCAACAGTTTCTGTACCACACTGAAGGCATCCAGGAGGGAATATCACTAAAACGCTCGCTCGCCTTAACCGGGCACATAGGGAAATCTGGCTGATCAATCTCGAAGTATCGCGCCCAATACCGATACAAACGCGATGGTAGTTTCTTTCTGGCCAGTTTTCTAATCCAGCCGCCGGGCTCAACGGTATTCCAGATATGCCGCGTCCAAGTGCCCCATTCTTGTTCCAGTAACAATTCTGTCGAATGCAAGCCACTTGCCAGTGCAGGCCTACCGTAATGCCAGCGGTACATAAGTTCTGGCAGAAAGAGCGTAGACGGAATATCCATAGTATTGGCACCCATCCCGTGCGCGGAAAAAACGAGTACTGTCGCACCCTCTGGTGCCGAATCGACGATCTTCCCGATAGCGCGGTCTATCGCCATGAGAATCTCTTTCATCGGCCGCTCGGGTAAACCTTCCTTACCAGGAATATTGCTATCGCAAAGCGGGTGGTCCGGTTCAAACTGCCAAAAATTATGCCCTGCGCCGTGGGTCTCACCAAAGACAGTAAGAAATAGATCCCAGGGCTCACGCTTTAATAGTTCAACACCCACACACGCGCGCCGATCAATACCGTCCATAAGGCGGTCATAGACCTGTTTCACTTCGTCCATTGATAATGCATGGGCATAATCGGCATGTAGCCCCGGGTGCACCCCATACTTATCCGTTATCTCTTGATATAGCTCAGGCGGGCTCGAAGCGGCGCTAACCTGGGGTGAATGGGAGCCCCAAGCATTGACCTGTATACCATTTAGCCCTTTCTGCAAGCGAATTTGGGGAATATCGAAACAACACACCCGATATTTGTCTCCCAATGCAAAAAATGCAGGGAACTCTTCATACTCATAGGCAGCACGAGTACGAACCTGATAATCCGCGGTATATTTTATCGGTGTCCAGTAGCCTGTCTTTTCTGGCATAACGCCAGTAGCAAAGGTTGTCCAGGGTAATTCAGCCGTAAACTCAGAAAAGTTCTCGAGCCTGCCGTAAGCCCCTCGCGCCCTTAATTCTTTTAGTACCGGCATATCGCCTGACGCGATGAATTCTTCCACCATCGAGGGTTCCGCAGAGTCCAGACCAATAACAATCAATGTCATAAACAATCCTTGTAAATAGCGACTATTAAATTATGTAGAGAGTTTAAAAATCACATGCAATTCAATAGGCTTACGCCCAGCCGAGTATTTCGTGGGCATTTCTAACAATATTCTTTGCCCATGACTCCCAGTTAAGTCGCTCCTCAAAAACTCTTTTACTAGTCGCTGAAAAACGACGATATGCCTCAGGGTCATCCAGCCATATACGGATGACTTCCGCATATTCCAAGCCCGAAGCATCGGGCTGAAATAACAAACCATTAACACCATGTTCGACCAAAGATGGGATTCCGCCCACATTAGACACCAATGCCGGGATACCGAATGCATTCGCTTCTGCAATCACCATCGGCGTGCAATCTGCTTTAGTAGGCAATAGTAGAAAGTGGCTATTAGCCATGACCTCGGAGAACTGCTGCTGGCCTACTTGGGTATTTTTATCAAGAAATGGGTGAATAGTTACGCGGGAAGTTTCGCGAATACTATCCGGGGATGCCCCGATGATCGTCAAGTGTGCCTGAATTCCCATTTCTGTAAGAAGTGATAATGCTTCGAGCGCCTCTTGGCCACCTTTACGCTCCCAGTCCTTCCCGATAAAAACAAGATTGACCCCCGCACTTAAAGGCGGCTTTATGATCGATGAAACGGATGAATCCAGATTCAAACCAAACGGAAAGTGTGTAAATTTTTCAGGTTGAAGTAATATCTGTTCGGTAAAAGTTTTCTTCGCCAACCCCAGCATATACTCGGAAGAAAATACGATTCTGGCAGCACTACTATATGTCTTCTGCTCATTCTCCACATACTCGTGTCTTAGTGGTTGGCCATAATTCTCGTGGAGATATGTATAGGTTGCGTCGGTTACGAATACAATCGGTGGAAGTTTCTCAAAGTCTTTTAGGCGTCCAATAATATTAGAGGCGACAGGCGCCAGGAGAATATCGTACCTCGCTTTAAGCTGCGCTATCTCGGGTTTCAATACGGCTTCAAACCGTCTCACCTTAAGCCTATTTAAAAAGTCATGGAGCGGTGAGAAACCAGCGCCTTTAGCCAGCCTTTTTCCCAACTTGAAAAGCAGCTCTTCAACCATGTTGCGCTTTGAATGAAAAGACTGACAGACAATTTCAACGTCCACATTCTGTAGTTTTTGAAGACTGTGATACATGTAGTACACAGTTCCGCTGAAACTATTTTTGTCGAGCGGGTTGTGGCTAGTAATAAATCCGATACGCAGCATTGGATTACCGTAAGTCCTTTTCCGGTACCTAATTTATGCAACCTGCGGACAACGCAGTTCTTAAAACTTAATAAACAATGTTCTTAGCCAAAAGCCACGCTTATACACTGCGTCAACAACACTTAATGACAGGCAAAAATAAGCAGAGCTCGGCCTTCAGAAGGCTTCTAACGCCAGGCCTTTTTAATCGACTAGTTGCATTAAGCCATTCTATTTATCTTTATTCCCAGAATGGCGGACGAAATATCTTGAAAGTAGTTTTCAAGAGTACACCGTTTAGTGTGATTTGTAAGTCCTTCTTGAGACCAGTTCAATATTCGGACTGACCTCCTTCAAACTGCGCCCGTATATTTTTCAACCAGATCAATATGGGATAAAGGCTGCCGTTTAATTTACTTGTGGATTGTTTTATTTAGCTTTTTTTGAGTTATACACAGGCGCGTTACTCACAGAAACTCTGGACAGAGCTGTGGGTAAGTGTGGGATATTGGGTGTGAGTGGCGTGGTTGTTGGGTTGCGGAAAACGTTTAAAAAAGCGACGGTGTTTTTTTGGGCGGGTTTGGTTTTGTAGGTGTGTGTGGATATAAAAAAAGGCCCTGGTCGTTGGTTCGAGCAGGGCCTTTTTTGTGTTCGATTTTTGTGTTCGGTCTGGTGGTGTGGGTCGCTGGTAGTCCGCGGACCTACACTGGGTGGCGAGCGGTGCGACGCCTTTGGCGCCCGTGCCTTTGCACCTGCGGTGCGGCCGGGGTCGCGCACGACCGCTCACATGGCAGCGCTTTGGCGCTGCGTGGTAGTGGCAGTAATTCACCGTATCCAAAATAAAAGAAAGGGCCACCCAAATGGGTGGCCCTTTCTTTTATTTAGAAGCCTGACGATGACCTACTCTCACATGGCGAAACACCACACTACCATCGGCGATACTGCGTTTCACTTCTGAGTTCGGCAAGGGATCAGGTGGTTCCACAGTTCTATGGTCGTCAGGCAAACTGGCTTGGGTTGGCTTGGTCTTATGAGCTTGTGCTCTGCGCTGCCGCTTGACTGTCCGTTTGCCACTGCTTCCGCAGTTAACAGTCAACCCAAATAAGTCGGTAAAACATTCTGTAGTAATACACCGCAAGAACTGTATGTCTCGTCTGGCGCACAATCCACTGATCGATCATCTGATCAGTAATCGTTAGTAACCATCTCTGTTGTATGGTCAAGCCGCACGGGCAATTAGTACTGGTTAGCTCAACGCCTCACAACGCTTCCACACCCAGCCTATCAACGTGGTAGTCTTCCACGGCCCTTTAGGACTCTCAAGGAGTCAGGGAAATCTAATCTTGAAGGAGGCTTCCCGCTTAGATGCTTTCAGCGGTTATCCCGTCCGAACATAGCTACCGGGCAATGCCACTGGCGTGACAACCCGAACACCAGAGGTTCGTTCACTCCGGTCCTCTCGTACTAGGAGCAACTCTTCTCAAATTTCCAACGCCCACGGCAGATAGGGACCGAACTGTCTCACGACGTTCTAAACCCAGCTCGCGTACCACTTTAAATGGCGAACAGCCATACCCTTGGGACCGGCTTCAGCCCCAGGATGTGATGAGCCGACATCGAGGTGCCAAACACCGCCGTCGATGTGAACTCTTGGGCGGTATCAGCCTGTTATCCCCGGAGTACCTTTTATCCGTTGAGCGATGGCCCTTCCATACAGAACCACCGGATCACTATGACCTACTTTCGTACCTGCTCGTCATGTCTGACTCGCAGTCAAGCGCACTTATACCATTATGCTCATTGCATGATTTCCGACCATGCTGAGTGCACCTTCGTACTCCTCCGTTACTCTTTGGGAGGAGACCGCCCCAGTCAAACTACCCACCATACACTGTCCTCGATCCGGATAACGGACCAGAGTTAGAACCTCAAACATACCAGGGTGGTATTTCAAGGATGGCTCCACAATGACTAGCGTCACTGCTTCAAAGCCTCCCACCTATCCTACACAAGTAGGCTCAAAGTTCAGTGCAAAGCTGTAGTAAAGGTTCACGGGGTCTTTCCGTCTAGCCGCGGGTACACTGCATCTTAACAGCGATTTCAATTTCACTGAGTCTCTGGTGGAGACAGCGTGGCCATCGTTACGCCATTCGTGCAGGTCGGAACTTACCCGACAAGGAATTTCGCTACCTTAGGACCGTTATAGTTACGGCCGCCGTTTACCGGGGCTTCGATCAAGAGCTTCGCCGAAGCTAACCCCATCAATTAACCTTCCGGCACCGGGCAGGCGTCACACCCTATACGTCCACTTACGTGTTTGCAGAGTGCTATGTTTTTAATAAACAGTCGCAGCCACCTGGTCACTTCGACCGGCCTCAGCTTAGGGAGCAAGTCCCATCACCAAAACCGGCGTACCTTCTCCCGAAGTTACGGTACCATTTTGCCTAGTTCCTTCACCCGAGTTCTCTCAAGCGCCTTGGTATTCTCTACCCGACCACCTGTGTCGGTTTAGAGTACGGTTCGCAATTGCCTGAAGCTTAGAAGTTTTTCCTGGAAGCATGGCATCAACCACTTCACTTACCGAAGTAAGCTTCGTCATCAGCTCTCGGCCTTAGGGACCCGGATTTGCCTAAGTCCCCAGCCTACTACCTTAAACACGGACAACCAATCGCCGTGCTGGCCTAGCCTTCTCCGTCCCCCCATCGCAATTGTAAGAAGTACGGGAATATTAACCCGTTTCCCATCGACTACGCCTTTCGGCCTCGCCTTAGGGGTCGACTTACCCTGCCCCGATTAACGTTGGACAGGAACCCTTGGTCTTCCGGCGAGGAGGTTTTTCACCCCCTTTATCGTTACTCATGTCAGCATTCGCACTTCTGATACGTCCAGCAAACCTCACAGTTCACCTTCAGCGGCTTACACAACGCTCCTCTACCATGCTCATAAGAGCATCCGCAGCTTCGGTTATCAGTTTGAGCCCCGGTATATCTTCCGCGCGGGCCGACTCGACTAGTGAGCTATTACGCTTTCTTTAAAAGATGGCTGCTTCTAAGCCAACTTCCTAGCTGTCTGGGCCTTCCCACATCGTTTCCCACT